>NZ_WOYF01000040.1 GCF_009800925.1 Budvicia diplopodorum
AGCTCATCTCTCGTTGTCTTGCCGAGTCCGGCACAGTCACCCTGCGTAAACGCCGCCTGCCCCTGGAAATGATGGTCTGGTGCATCGTTGGCATGGCTCTTGAACGTAAAGAGCCGCTTCATCAAATCGTTAACCGGCTGGATATCATGCTGCCGGGTGACCGTCCCTTCGTCGCCCCCAGTGCTGTTATTCAGGCACGTCAACGGCTGGGTAGTGAGGCTGTCCGTCGCGTGTTCTTGCAAACGGCGCAGTTATGGCATAGCTCTGTCACCCATCCCCACTGGTGTGGTCTGACCCTGCTCGCCGTCGATGGTGTGGTCTGGCGAACACCCGATACGCCCGAGAACGACGCCGCCTTCCCGCGCCAGACCTATGCCGGGCAGCCCGGCCTTTATCCTCAGGTAAAAATGGTCTGCCAGATGGAACTGACCAGCCACTTGTTAACGGCCGCCGTCTTTGGAACGATGAAAGAAAGTGAATGCACGCTGGCAGAACAGTTGATAAACCAGACAGGTGATAACACCCTGACCCTACTGGATAAAGGCTATTACTCTCTGGGGTTACTGAATGCCTGGCATCAGGCAGGAAAGCATCGTCACTGGATGATCCCCCTGAAGAAAGGCGCTCAGTACCAAGAAATACGGAAGCTGGGTAAAGGCGACCATCTGGTCACACTGAAAACCAGCCCGCAGGCGCGGAAAAAATGGCCGGAACTGGAAGAGGAAATGACAGCCCGGTTGTTGACCTTCACCCGGAAAGGAAAAGTGTACCATCTGCTGACGTCGATGACGGACGCAATGCGCTATCCGGGTGGAGAGATGGTGGACCTGTACAGCCATCGGTGGGAAATCGAACTGGGTTACAGGGAAATCAAGCAGACAATGCAGCTGAGTAGGCTGACGCTGCGGAGTAAAAAGCCGGATCTGGTGGAGCAGGAACTGTGGGGCGTGCTGCTGGCGTACAATCTGGTGCGTTATCAGATGATAAAGATGGCGTGCAGCCTGAAGGGTTACTGGCCGAATCAGCTGAGCTTCTCAGAATCCTGTGGGATGGTGATGCGGATGCTGATGACGTTACAGGGTGCGTCACCGGGCCGTATCCCTGAGTTGATGCGGGATCTGGAGAGTATGGGAAAAATGGTGAAGCTGCCGGTACGAAGAGAAAGGGCCTTTCCTAGAGTGGTGAAGGAAAGGCCGCATAAATATGGCAAAGCTAGGAACAAAAAAGCCAGTCAGTTGCTTAACTGACTGGCATTA
>NZ_WOYF01000041.1 GCF_009800925.1 Budvicia diplopodorum
TCTTCACTGCGCAGCAGGCCGTGATTGGTGAAGCTGCCGTTAATCCGGTATTTACCGGCACCCTGACTATACAGGGTGCCGTTATTGAGCAGGCTGCCACCGGTGGTCAGCGTCAGTTCACCGCCGCTGCCCAACGTGCCGCCGTTGGTGACCGACCCGTTAACCGTCAGCCTCATGGCCTCTTTACCGTAAAGCGTTCCGCTGTTGAACAGGTTACCCTGTGTGGTCAGCGTTAGCCCGCGGTCGGCGGCCAGCGTGGCGGTATTCGTCACGTTGCCACCGGCATTCAGCCAGACGTGGCCCCGCGCATGCAGGGTATTGCTGCTGGAAAACTCGCCGGGCATCGTCAGGGTGAGGTCGCCGTCAGCGCCGAGAGTGCCGGTATTCACCATCGCGCTCCGGCTCAGCAGCTGCGTGTTGCCGCCGCCGTAAATCGCACCACTGTTGGTAATATGGCTTGCGGCCAGCGACAGCCCCAGTCCGCTCTGGATAGCGCCGCCGTTAAACAGCGCGTTGGTGCTGCTGAGCGCCGCGCCGTCTGCGGAATACAGGGTACCGTAGTTAGTCAGCCAGTCGCCGCTGTTGAGGGTCAAAAAGCCGGTGCTGATGATTTTAGAGCCCGCGGTGTTATTCACATAACCGGGAGTACTGATGGTGGTGCTGCCCTTGCTTTGTAACGTGCCGCTGTTATCGATGCTGCTGGCCGACAGGGTCAGGCCTTGCCCGCCCGAGACGGTGCCGCTGTTATTCATACTACCGCGGCTGGTGACCGTGGTGTGACCGTCGGCGACCATGGTGCCCTGATTGGTCAGGCTGCCCTGCGTGGTGACGCTAAGATGACCGTTCCCCCCCAGTTGCCCGCCCGCCTGATTGACAATATTGCCCTGCGCGGTGACCTGAACCTCGTTTTTGCCGTACAGCGTGCCGCTGTTAGTCAGGCTTTGCTTTGTGGTGATATGCAGGTTTTGGGCGCTGCTGATGGTGCCGCCGTTTTCAATTCGCCCGTCGGCGGTGACCACCACCGACCCCGCCTGCGTGCCGATGGTACCGGCATTGTGTACGCCGACGCCGTCTTCGGTACCAATCAGCCGAATGCTGTTGGCATACATACCGCCGAGGGCGGCAACGTCAACGGCAAACTG
>NZ_WOYF01000042.1 GCF_009800925.1 Budvicia diplopodorum
CCTTCACGAATAGCGAAGCGTAAGCCTTCGTCCATCGCGATTGGGGCAATCAGCGTTACTGTCATCTGAATGTTGTCACCTGGCATTACCATCTCTACGCCTTCTGGCAGTTCGATGGTACCGGTCACGTCAGTTGTACGGAAGTAGAACTGTGGACGGTAGCCTTTGAAGAATGGCGTATGACGGCCACCTTCATCTTTGCTCAGAATATAAACTTCTGATACGAATTGGGTATGCGGATTGATTGAACCTGGTTTCGCAAGAACCTGACCACGTTCGATATCTTCACGCTTAGTACCACGCAGCAGAACACCAACGTTCTCGCCCGCACGGCCTTCGTCCAGTAATTTACGGAACATTTCAACGCCGGTACAGGTAGTCTGTACGGTATCTTTGATACCAACGATCTCAACCGCTTCGCCTACTTTCACGATACCGCGCTCTACACGACCAGTTACTACTGTACCACGGCCTGAAATAGAGAATACGTCTTCGATTGGCAGCAGGAACGGACGGTCAATTGCACGCTCTGGCTCTGGAATATAGCTATCCAGATAACCGGCTAATTCGATGATTTTTGCTTCCCACTCGGCTTCGCCTTCTAACGCTTTCAGCGCAGAACCACGAATAACTGGCGTATCATCGCCTGGGAAATCGTACTGAGACAGAAGCTCGCGCACTTCCATTTCAACTAATTCTAACAGTTCTTCATCATCAACCATGTCACACTTGTTCAGGAACACGATGATGAAAGGAACGCCAACCTGACGACCTAACAGGATGTGCTCACGAGTTTGTGGCATAGGGCCATCAGTCGCTGCTACAACCAGGATCGCGCCGTCCATTTGGGCAGCACCGGTGATCATGTTCTTCACATAGTCGGCGTGTCCTGGGCAGTCTACGTGTGCGTAGTGGCGTGCCGGGGTGTCATACTCAACGTGTGAAGTATTGATGGTGATACCGCGTGCTTTTTCTTCTGGTGCATTATCGATTTGATCGAATGCACGAGCGTTACCGCCGTAGGTTTTAGCCAATACGGTAGTGATAGCAGCAGTCAGAGTTGTTTTACCGTGGTCAACGTGGCCGATAGTACCGACGTTTACGTGCGGTTTTGTACGTTCAAATTTTTCTTTAGACA
>NZ_WOYF01000043.1 GCF_009800925.1 Budvicia diplopodorum
AAACTTTCGTAGCTGTAGTCGTCGGTATCCTGTAGCGACCTGACGGTCAGGTCGCGGCCGACGTCCATCAACACGCTGTCGCCTTTGGCCTGTGCGCCAATCAGGCTGGTATCGCGCCCGCTGATGATGCTGAGTTTATTACCCGCATCGAGGGTGCTTTCGGTCCAGTAGAGGCCGTCGGCATTCATATTGCTCTGTGAGAAGTTGGCATCGGCAAAGACGCGGATACCGTTCTTACCCCCGCCCCAGCCCACGCTGACCCCGGCATTACCGCCGTAACTTTGGCTTTCGCTGTCGGTTTTTTGGGTATTGGCGGCCGCGATAACCGTCACATCGCGGTTGGCATCCAGCGTGATGTCGTGGCCCGCATTGATGGCGCTGCCCTTAATCACGATATCGCCGTCGGCGCCTTTCTTGCCGGAGCCGGTGGCAGTGATAGACAGGTTATTACCGGCGGCCAGCGTCGAGCCCTGCGCCGCACGGATTTCAGTGTTGGTTTCTGACTTGGTGACCTGCGTACCGCCGGAGATGCTGACGCCCACATAGCCGTCGTTGCCATCCGGCTTCATCATTCCGGCCTGTATGGCCTGAGCCACCGACAGGGCCGCTTTGATTTGCTGTAAGGCTTCAATCTTGCTGTCGTTGGCGTCCTGCGCCTGTTTGGCCTGCGTTACCGCCGCATTCAATGCGCTACCGACCGCGCCGGAAAGCGCCACCGTCATACCGGTTTGGGTGCGCTCGTACACGTCTTTGATGCTGGTTTGGTTCTCAACCGATTCCACCGACACGTTCTTGCCGGTGAGGCTGATATCTTTTTTCGCAATCACGTCCGAGCCTTTGATGGCTAAGTCGTTACCGGC
>NZ_WOYF01000044.1 GCF_009800925.1 Budvicia diplopodorum
AGATTAGCACGCCCTTCATCGCCTCTGACTGCCTAGGCATCCACCGTGTACGCTTAGTCACTTAACCTCACAACCCCAAGGTGTCTTTTGATAAACACCGGCGACGAACCGCTATTCAAGACCACAAGGGTGATTGCAAAAAATTGAGAGACTGCTTAAGACAGGCTGTGTCAGTGTCTGACCGAAGTCATTCTCACAGCGTGTTTAAGCTTTCAAATTTCAGCTTGTTCCGGATTGTTAAAGAGCAAATATTTCACAGCACACCGCAACCGGTATACTCTGAAATATTAAGTAGGAAGCAGGTCTTCTTTATGGTGGAGCTAAGCGGGATCGAACCGCTGACCTCCTGCGTGCAAGGCAGGCGCTCTCCCAGCTGAGCTATAGCCCCATAAAGAACAACACACCTTATTTATTGTTTTACTCGACCAATTCGCTTAGCCGTCGGGGATTTTGATGCGAGTAACGCAGTGTGCAAGCACATGAGTCACGCAGCAATCAAAAGTCACAAGGATAAGTAGAATTGGTGGGTCTGAGTGGACTTGAACCACCGACCTCACCCTTATCAGGGGTGCGCTCTAACCACCTGAGCTACAGACCCAATAAGGTGCTTAAGCGTTAAGTGAACCTTAATGCTTATTGCTCTCTTTTCATTTCATCAGACAATCTGTGTGGACACTGCACTCGAACTGGTATCGCTTGGTAAGGAGGTGATCCAACCGCAGGTTCCCCTACGGTTACCTTGTTACGACTTCACCCCAGTCATGAATCACAAAGTG
>NZ_WOYF01000045.1 GCF_009800925.1 Budvicia diplopodorum
AGATTAGCACGCCCTTCATCGCCTCTGACTGCCTAGGCATCCACCGTGTACGCTTAGTCACTTAACCTCACAACCCCAAGGTGTCTTTTGATAAACACCGGCGACGAACCGCTATTCAAGACCACAAAGGTGATTGCAAAAAATTGAGAGACTGCTTAAGACAGGCTGTGTCAGTGTCTGACCGAAGTCATTCTCACAGCGTGTTTAAGCTTTCAAATTTCAGCTTGTTCCGGATTGTTAAAGAGCAAATATCTTAAACACGACTTGTTAAAGTCATCTTTAAGTTATTGAGTGGTTCATCAAGAACCGGTGATAATGTCTTTCACTCATTATCGGATTGGCGTCCCCAAGGGGATTCGAACCCCTGTTACCGCCGTGAAAGGGCGGTGTCCTAGGCCTCTAGACGATGGGGACACGAAAATAGCGACAGGCTTTTCAGGCTATCGTTTCGTATCAGTACCGGTTTCCCGGTGACATCAACAGGTGCGTTTGCTCATTAATTTCATCAGACAATCTGTGTGGACACTGCACTCGAACTGGTATCGCTTGGTAAGGAGGTGATCCAACCGCAGGTTCCCCTACGGTTACCTTGTTACGACTTCACCCCAGTCATGAATCACAAAGTG
>NZ_WOYF01000004.1 GCF_009800925.1 Budvicia diplopodorum
AAAAATGGTGAAGCTGCCGGTACGAAGAGAAAGGGCCTTTCCGAGAGTGGTGAAGGAAAGGCCGCATAAATATGGCAAAGCTAGGAACAAAAAAGCCAGTCAGTTGCTTAACTGACTGGCATTACCGTCGTTGGAGGTGTTTTTTTGACTACGCCGTTTAATTTTATTCCGGCGTAAATGTCTTGAGTTATCGTCTGGCTAGACTCTCAGCGCTAAACGTTTATTCATTAGTAAAGCTTGCCACCAGCGGCAAACGCTGCTTACCGAGCTTATCTTTCAGGGTCATTTTAACCCGCCAGATACCTTTCAGATCGCTCTCTTCACTGGTAAAGTCAATAACTGGGATAACCATAGAGAAATCCGTTACACCACCGACCGTCAGGCCCTTAAAACAAACCACGTCTTTCTTACTAAACGACTCACTGCCATCGGGCCTAATAAGCTGCAAATCACAGGCGATATCCGCCGCCTTATTTTCATTCAACGTCGGATTTGAAAAGAAGACCAGCACGTAAATATTTTCACCGGTGCCCACGCTGTTAGAAAGATACAAATCGGGCACGCTGTCAGGCGATATGGTCCAATTTTCGTTCCATTCAGAATTAGACGTCGCAACAATCATTCCGCTGAAACCGTTGGCCGAACGCAAAGCGCCAGCGTACTGAGGCAAGAAGTTAATCTCTTTCCAATCCGTTTGGGCAAAAGACAGGCTGGCACAAAAACAGAGAGAAAGTGCGAATAAACAACGTAATATCACTAGTGAGTATCCTTCTTATCTGAAACAGGGAATAAAACTGTTGTTCGAAAAATTGCAGTATCCATTTTTCATTCATGCAGCAACTTTATCAATTAAATAAACTTATTTCTTATTCTTATTACTGGTTAGCGATAATAACGGAAAGAGTATGACTGAAAAAGTGAATTAAATCTGTCAAATCCTCAAGCGAGGCCAGTATTGAGATTTCAGTTAAAGAGTTGGCGGCATCCTAATTTTGCGCTATTGGCCGCTCTCTGGCTTTAAACAATGTTAACCAGCTCAAAGAACTCACCGAGTGGTATTGCAAAGGTATTATTAAGTGGTATTGTCATCTCGTACCTTAACACCCCTTTACCACTATCATGAAAGGAATGAAACATGAATAAAACAACAGCAAAACTCTCATTCATGATGTTCATTGAATGGTTTATATGGGGAGCCTGGTTTGTTCCACTATGGCTCTTCCTGAGCGGAAGCGGATTTACCCCGTCTCAAATAGCCTGGTCTTACGCCTGTACCGCCATTGCCGCGATCGTCTCCCCGATTTTGGTGGGATCGATTACTGACCGGTTCTTTGCCGCTCAAAAAGTGCTGGCGGTGCTGATGTTTGCCGGAGCCGTTTTAATGTTCCTCGCAGCTCAGCAGACTCAGTTCAGTACCTTCTTCCCACTGCTGCTAGCCTATGCCCTAACCTATATGCCAACCATTGCATTAACCAACAGCATCGCATTCTCTAACGTAGGAGACGTCGAGCGCGACTTTCCTCGTATTCGGGTAATGGGAACCATTGGCTGGATTGCTTCCGGAATTGCCTGCGGTTTCTTACCAACCATGCTGGGCTTCAGCGATATTTCTGCCACCAATTTACCGCTGCTAATTACCGCTGGCAGCTCTGCGCTGCTGGGCGTATTTGCTCTTATGCTGCCAAATACACCGCCGAAAGGCACCGGTAAAATGAGCGTAAAAGTGATGCTGGGCCTCGACGCCATCGTACTGTTGAAAGACCGTAACTTCCTGGTGTTTTTCGTTTGTTCATTCCTGTTTGCTATGCCGCTAGCGTTCTATTACATCTTTGCCAATGGGTATCTGACCGAAGTGGGTATGAAAAACGCTACCGGCTGGATGACGCTGGGACAGTTCTCTGAAATTTTCTTTATGCTGGCCTTACCCTTCTTCACCAAGCGTTTTGGTATTAAAAAGGTATTGCTACTGGGCTTAGTGACTGCCGCTATCCGTTACGGGTTCTTTATTTACGGCGGAGCAGATCATATCTTCACCTATGGCCTGCTGTTCTTAGGCATTTTATTACACGGCGTTAGCTACGATTTCTATTACGTTACCGCCTATATCTATGTCGATAAAAAAACGCCAATCCATATGAGAACCGCGGCTCAAGGCCTCATCACCCTTTGCTGTCAGGGCTTTGGTAGCCTGTTGGGCTATCGGCTTGGCGGCGAGATGATGGAACAGATGTTTGCTAACCCGGAGCCTGTCAACGGCCAGACCTTTAACTGGGCCGGCATGTGGGGGTTCGGCGCGGCGATGATTGTGGTGATTACCATCATCTTTATACTGATGTTTAAAGAGTCTGACGGTGAGATCAAAGAAATTGAAGTGCCAAAAGACAGCGTTAAGCCGGTTGAAGCCTGATTAACCCATTGCACTACCTATTTATCCGCCCTGAGCTGCCGTTATCTGGCAGCCAGAGGCGCAGTAGCCGGTCAGTAACTAAGGATTTATGATGAACAAAGAGAACCGTATTTTAGGCGCTTTCTATGGCCAGACTTTAGGCGATGCGATGGGAATGCCATCAGAGCTATGGCCCCGTTCTCGGGTCAAATCATACTTTGGCTGGATAGACCGTTTTCTACCGGGGCCGAAAGAAAATAATGCGGCCTGCTACTTTAACACCGCTGAATTTACCGACGATACCTCAATGGCACTGGCGCTGGCCGATGCCATCATTGAGTGCGACGGTGAAATTGAACCGCAAGTTATTGGCCGTAATATTATGAGCTGGGCCGAAGGCTTCGACGCGTTCAACAAAAATGTGCTTGGCCCGACGTCAAAAATTGCGCTGAACGCCATTAAGCAAGGAACCCCCATCTCCGAGCTGGAAAACAACGGCGTCACTAACGGTGCGGCAATGCGGGTTTCGCCGTTGGGCTGCCTGCTGCCAACCCGTTCGCTGGATGATTTTATTGCTCAGGTTGCCCTAGCCTCCAGCCCAACGCACAAATCAGACGTTGCCATCGCCGGAGCCGTTGCTATCGCCTGGGCGATATCAAAAGCGATTGACGGCATAGGCTGGGAACAGATTTGCGATCAGCTACCGGCCGTTGCAAAAGCCGCTCAGGAAAAGCACGTAACCACCTTCAGCGCCTCGATGGCTGCCCGCATAGAGCTGGCGCTTCATACCGCCAGAAACGCTACGGGTACAGAACAGGGCATGGAGCAAATTTACCAGCTGATCGGTGCCGGAACCAGCACCATTGAATCGGTTCCTGCCGCTATCGCCATGGTTGAACTGGCCGGAACCGACCCCAACCGCTGTGCGATACTTTGCGCTAACCTAGGCGGAGATACCGATACTATCGGCGCAATGGCGACCGCTATCTGCGGAGCGCTACGGGGTATTGACGGTATCGACAGCCAGCTAAAACAGCAGTTGGATCGGGTTAATCAGCTTGATTTCACCCATTACAGCAGGTCATTTGTAAAACTGCGGGAACGGAAGGAAACGGCCTATGACAACGACTGAACTGATTAGCAAACTGCCCTCACTGGCTAACCGTCGCCCGGTCTGCGTGGTCGGCGCCGCAGTTATCGACGTAATCGCCGATGCCTACTCGCTGCCTCATCGCGGCAGCGATATAGAGCTTCACCAGCAGGGCGTTAATATCGGCGGCTGTGCGCTAAATATTGCCATCGCTCTGCACCGCTTGGGTATGGAATCCCTCAACGCCCTGCCGATGGGTCAGGGAATTTGGGCGGATATCATCAGGAAAACGTTGGCAGAAAATGGCATTGTATCGGCCATTGAAACCGATAAAGGCGATAACGGCTGGTGCCTGGCGCTGGTTGAGCCCGACGGAGAGCGTACCTTCCTGTCGATCAGCGGAGTAGAAAACCAATGGGATCGCCAAACGCTGGATAGCCTCAGCCTTCAGCCCAATACGCTGGTTTATCTTTCCGGCTATCAGCTCTCATCGTCCGGCGGTGAAGTGCTGATCTCATGGATGGAATCGCTGCCACAAAGCATTGAGATATTTATCGACTTTGGCCCACGAATTTCAGATCTATCGGCAGCACAGCTTTCGCGCCTGATGGCCCGCAGGCCGATAGTTTCTCTGAATCGTCAGGAAGCGGAGTATATCGTTTCAACCCTATCAGGCTCGCCTGACGCAAAGCTGAATACCGAAATGCTGGCTGAAGACTGGTTCCAACGCTATGCCAGCCCGTTAATTATTCGGGTAGATAAAGAAGGCGCTTATTATCATGACGGCCTGACTTCAGGCTGGGTAGCGCCGTTCTCAGCCACCGTGGTAGACACCATCGGCGCTGGCGACAGCCACGCGGGCGGCGTGCTGGCGGGGCTGGCTTCCGGCTGGCCGCTGGCCGATGCGGTTACTCTGGGAAATGCCGTGGCATCGTACGTTGTTAGCCACAGAGGCGGAGATTGCGCGCCGTACCAACGGCAGCTGATCGGGTATTTAGCACAGTACTAATCTCGGATAAACCGTTGGCAGGTTAAAACAACGGTTACTCTTCCGATACGAACACGTACATATCGCTCCGGCACTGATTAATGCTGTACTCGACCGGAATGTTCTGATGGTCAAAGGCGACCTGTTTTATCACCAGTACCGGCACGGAGTCTTCTAGCTTAATGTGCGACTGAAAGTCAGCATCCGGCATACGGGCGCTGACTTTACTTTTAGTACGCTGGGGAAAAATATTCTGGCTGCGAAAATAGTCATACAGCGACAGGCCAATATCGTCCGCATCTTTAATCAACGCAACCGGTACGTAAGATTCTTCAATCGAAACCGGCTGATTGTCTACGTAACGGATCCGCTTTAGCATAAATACGTCGCTGTTTGTCGGGATTTTAAGCTGAGCCGCTACCTCTTCGGAGCACCTCACCACGCTTTTATTTACCCACAGCGTATCGGGCTTCTTGCCTCTCAGAACCACCTGCTGTGAAAAGCCTTTGGCTTCTTTGAGGGAATACTCAAACCTATCGCTGATTTGAGTGCCGTAGCCCTGAGAGCGAATCACTACCCCTTCCCGATCGAGTAACTCCATCGCTTTTCGTACGGTAATGCGCGAAACGCCGGTTTGCTGGCTTAATTCACGTTCGCCGGGCAGCACATTTCCCTGATGCAACACGCCGATACGCACTGCCTGTTTGACCGTTTCGGCAAACTTCACGTATAGCGGAGTATTGTCGTTGGTCTGCGAAAATCGGGTACATAGCTGTTGAATCAGTGTGGAATGGGCATCATTCATGTTAGTCAGGCCACCGGAGAAAATGTGTCACAGAGCTAGGGTGCAAGCGCTCAGCCAAAGGAATACCATTATACTACCATTAGTGATAACCGAGTTGATCTATGCCGAAGTTTTATTATGTGGTTTAACCGTCAGGGCGAAAAAAAACAGCGCGTTAGCGCCGGAAAAACCGATTACATCACAACTTTGATTATCTCCGGCCTGAATATCCTGCCTTTACAAATGTTAACAAATTGTTGTCAATATTTTGTGTTATCTTTAAATAGGACAATATAAATAATCCGGCGGATACCGGAAATTTGGAATAATCAACGGAGGAGCTATGTCATCAAATCTACGTGAACAGAGCCTTGCCCGACTGACTGTGTCACATAAAGAATTTCACTACTACAGCCTGCCTAAAGCCTCAGAACAGCTGGGCGATATTCGACGCTTGCCGAAATCACTAAAGGTTCTGCTGGAAAACCTACTGCGTTTTATTGACGGCGATACGGTTCAGGAATCCGATCTCACCGCGTTGGTTGATTGGCTGAAATCCGGCCATGCGGATCGGGAAATTGCCTACCGCCCGACGCGGGTACTGATGCAGGACTTCACCGGCGTACCCGCGATTGTCGATCTGGCCGCCATGCGGGAGGCGGTCCTGCGGTTGGGTGGCGATGCCTCTAAGGTTAACCCGCTATCGCCGGCCGACTTGGTTATCGACCACTCGGTCACCGTAGATAACTATGCCAGCGCTAAAGCTTTTGGCGAAAACGTAAGCTTAGAAATGGAACGCAACCACGAGCGTTACGCCTTTCTGCGCTGGGGACAAAAAGCCTTCAGCCGTTTTCGCGTGGTGCCACCCGGCACCGGCATTTGTCATCAGGTGAATCTGGAATACTTAGGCCAAACCGTATGGCATGAAGAGAAAGATGGCCAAAACTGGGTCTATCCCGATACGTTAGTAGGTACTGACTCTCATACCACCATGATTAACGGCTTAGGCATTCTCGGCTGGGGCGTCGGCGGTATTGAAGCCGAAGCCGCAATGCTGGGGCAGCCGGTATCGATGCTAATCCCCGACGTCGTCGGGTTTAAGCTTACCGGCCAGCTTAACGAAGGCATTACCGCCACCGACTTGGTACTGACGGTAACTCAAATGCTGCGTGAACACGGCGTGGTGGGAAAATTTGTTGAGTTTTATGGTGACGGTCTGGCCCGCTTACCGCTGGCCGATCGGGCAACGATTGCCAATATGTCGCCGGAATTCGGCGCTACCTGCGGTTTCTTCCCGGTCGATGAAGAGACCTTGCGCTATATGGCGCTGACCGGCCGCAGTCAGGAGCAGATTGACCTAGTCGAAGCCTACTGCAAAGCGCAGGGTTTGTGGCGAGATCCCGGCGATGAACCGGTATTTACCAGTTCACTTTCTCTCGATCTTTCTTCAGTGGGAGCCAGCCTGGCCGGGCCTAAACGCCCTCAGGACAGGGTGACTTTATCCAAAGTTAAACAGGCCTTTGAGGACGCGATTAGTTTGGATATCACCTCAACTCAGCCTTATACCGATAGCGTTCCCCTGCTTCTGGATGGAAAGCCGCTCATTCTGCGACAGGGTATGGTTGCCATTGCCGCCATCACCTCTTGTACCAACACCTCCAACCCGAGCGTGATGATTGCCGCTGGCCTGCTGGCTAAAAAGGCCGTTGAGAAAGGCTTACAGCGCCAGCCGTGGGTCAAATCGTCTCTGGCACCGGGTTCTAAAGTCGTTACAGACTATTTAGACGCAGCCGGTTTGACACCTTACCTTGAAGCGCTTGGCTTTAATCTGGTCGGCTACGGTTGTACAACCTGCATCGGTAACTCCGGGCCACTGTTGGCTCCGATTGAAGCGGCGATTAAGCAAGGGGATTTAACCGTAGGAGCCGTGCTGTCAGGCAACCGAAACTTTGAAGGCCGTATTCATCCGCTGATAAAAACCAACTGGCTGGCTTCTCCGCCGTTAGTGGTCGCTTACGCACTGGCCGGTAATATGCGAACCGACCTGACTCTGGATCCGCTGGGCCACGATCGAACCGGGGCGCCGGTTTTCCTGAAAGATATCTGGCCTTCCGCTCAGGAAATTGCCAAAGCGGTAGAGGGCGTTAACGCAGATATGTTCCATAAAGAGTACGCCGAAGTGTTTAACGGCGATAAAGAGTGGCAATCTATCAGAGTGGACGAGTCGCAAACCTATCGCTGGGAGGAGGACTCGACCTATATCCGCCACCCTCCGTTCTTTACTACCATGGAGGCGGAACCTGATGCGGTTCAGGATATCCACGGCGCGCGTATTCTGGCCATTCTTGGTGACTCAGTGACCACTGACCACATATCTCCGGCCGGTAATATCAAAGCGGGCAGCCCGGCTGGGCTTTATCTGAGCAGCCGCGGTATCGATCAGCAAGACTTCAACTCTTACGGCTCCCGCCGGGGAAATCATGAAGTCATGATGCGGGGTACCTTCGCCAATATCCGCATTCGTAACGAAATGGTATCCGGCATGGAAGGCGGTATCACCCGCCATATTCCATCTCAGGATATTTTACCGATTTACGATGCGGCGATGCGCTACCAGCAGGATGCCGTTCCGCTGGCGGTAATCGTGGGTAAAGAGTATGGATCCGGCTCCAGCCGCGACTGGGCGGCAAAAGGCCCCATGCTGTTGGGGGTAAGAGTGGTGATTGCTGAATCATTCGAACGCATCCATCGTTCAAACCTGATCGGTATGGGAATTCTACCGCTGGAGTTCCCGGCGGGTAGCAACCGCAAAGTGCTAGAGCTGACCGGCGATGAGCAAATTTCCGTTACCGGGCTGGCCTATATTAAGCCGGGGCAACATATTCCGGTCACTATCACCTATGCCGATGGCCATCATGAAATCATTAATGCGCTTTGCCGTATTGATACCGGCAATGAACTGACCTACTACCAGAATGGCGGAATCCTGCACTACGTGATTCGCAAGATGCTGTAGTTAATTTAATTAGTCTAGTTAATGCGGTTAGCGTGGCTAAGCCACAACAAAGCCCCGGCCAAAAAGCCGGGGCTTTGTTGATCTACTTTAACGATCGTGTGCCAAATCGCTTGGCAGCACACTGACAAACGCCGCCCATTTTGGCCGGGCAACGCTCACAGGGTGGCGATTTAAACGGCAAATGCAAAGCTGCCGCAGTCTGAACGGGTTGAGTTGCAATGCGCACGCTGCCGGAAAACGGCCGTGACGTTGAACTATTGGATTTAGCCTGAACTCTGTTACTAACCAAACCCGTACTACCGGAATGATTAAACCAATCAAGCAGGGGCCTTAATGGCTTAGAAACCTCCCCCAGGATTGAGCTGAAAACGTCCTGAGACAGCTCTCGCCATACGGAGTCATTGGCCACTGGCTTAGCAGGGAGATGGTGGTGAATGGGTAAAACGGCGGGGCGAGAAAGTTGCTGCAAAGCACGATCGCCAGTCTTATTTTTGCTTTCGTGCTTAAGCGCTTTTTTACGCAGTTTTTTTAATGCCTTAAGGGCTGATGACATAAAATAATGCGCTCACAAAACAATAATGAGAATGATTATCTATCTTGTTTAAGCGACTTTCAACATTTTTAAGTGAAGAGAGGCTCTCTTATTGATAAATACTTTGCTACCATATTATCAAATTTAATCTCATAGATACCGACAGGACACACTATGAACAATATCGATTTCTCAACGTCCTCTACGCAGGAAGAAATGGCGAAAGAGATCACTTGCCTTAAAGCTATAATGACGCTGATGCTGAAAGCCATGGGTCAGGCTGATTCGGGTAAAGTTATCCTGAGAATGGAAAAACTGATTTCAGAACATGAAGATCAGGATGAAGCCGAAGCCTTTACCAACATCATCCATCAGGTTCGTCGCGCCTATCGCCAGTAATTCAGGCAATAGCAGAGACAAAAAAGCCATGAGGCGTTAAAACCTCATGGCTTTTTTACTGGGTAAGTACGGTAAAAATCACGCCTTCCCGGCCTTCTTGTCCGCCTGATGGTTAACCCAGAGATTAATCCCCAGCGTAATGGCTAAAATGCTGCCCACCGTACCCAGTGAGATAGCCACCGGAATATGATAGAAATCGACAATCAGCATTTTAATACCAATGAAGATCAGGATCACCGCCAGACCATATTTGAGCAGGGAGAAACGATCGGCCACGTTGACCAGTAAGAAATACATCGCCCTGAGCCCTAAAATAGCAAACAGGTTAGAGGTCAGAACGATAAATGGATCGGTAGTAACGGCAAAGATGGCGGGAATACTGTCAACGGCAAAAATCACATCGCTGACTTCGACCAGTATCAATACTAAAAACAGCGGAGTCGCGAACAACAGACCATTCTGGCGAACGAAAAAGCGCTCACCGTCCATACGGTCCGTGATACGAATATGACCACGGATCCACTTAATAAGCGGCCTATCGCCGATGTCGCGCTCATCATCCTTGACCAACGCCATTTTCAGACCGGTAAAGAGTAAGAATGCGCCGAACACGTACAATACCCACTCAAACTCAACAATCAGCCAACTACCGCCGAAAATCATCAACGCACGCAGAACAACTGCGCCTAATACGCCATAAACCAAAACCCGACGCTGCAGGACGACCGGCACAGAGAAATAGCTAAACAGCATCAGCCAGACAAACACATTGTCTACAGCCAACGCTTTTTCGATCAAATAGCCGGTAAGGAAGGCCAAGGCCTGAGCGTCTGCAACCTCTGATCCAACGCTACCGTTGAGATACCACCATAGGCCTAAGTTAAACAATAGAGATAGGCTAATCCACACGGCCGACCAAACGGCCGCCTGACGAAATGACATTGCCCCGCCCTGCTTTTTTCCCTGACCAAGCAGATCGATAAGCAGCATAACAACAACGATAACGGCAAAACTGCCCCATAGTAGGGGATTACCGATGGAATTCATTCGGAGGTCTCCTTTGGCTTTTGCTACTATCGCTACGCCAGCAAAAGTAGCTTAACTACCTGCTAAGCATAGTTCGGTCAGCCAAAAACCTAATCTTCAGACATAAAAAAAGGCCGCCATAGAAAGATGCGACCACTAATTTAGTTGGCTGTAAGTGTGGTCCGCAAATAAAACGCAGGAATATTACTAATACAAATAGCGCAGGATTCAAAATTAATAAATATCATTTTAATTAGCATTTGATTCATTTCGTGAAGAATAATAACGCTAATTATCATTGCTAATAAAAAAGCCCCCCGATATTGCTACCGGAGGGCTTTGATTCTATTTTAAAAATAAATATCAGGCTAACTGGGCTTCAATAAACCATAAGAATTTATCTAGGTCACGGGACGCGGCGGTAAACATGTCTGCAACGTCGTCATCTTCTGCTTCAACGATAGCTTTACGCAACTCGTTAGCCACTACCGCATAGCGATCGGCCAGAGCGACTAAATGATCCTGAACGCTGTATATATCGGTTGGATAAGCCTTCAGTGTGGTCGTCACTGCAACAGCCTGTAGCGTACCCATTGCGGTACCGCCAAACTGAACAACGCGTTCTGCAAAAGTATCCTGATGGATTAACAGTGCGGTACGGAAGCCATCGATCATTTCATGTACGCTGATAAAATTGGTGCCCTTCATATTCCAGTGGGCTTGCTTGGTAATCAACGCTAAATCGGCAAACTGAGCTACCATATAATTCAGCGCTTTAATGGAAGAAAGCTTTACGCTTTCATCTACATCATTACGGGTAAATGCTAATTTAGACTGTTTGCTTTTTAATGATTTAACTGTACTCATTGTGTATGTCCTCATTGCTATTTAGCGTTAACGCCATTCTTTGACTGCATTGAGTATAGCAGTCTGAAATTATATTGCAGATAGTAAAAACCTATCATAAACATAGGCTATTACAACTATTAGTAATTAATTATTTTCCGATATTAAATATAGAGGAAGCCTGACCTTAAATAATATTTAACTAATCATTAAAATTATATTTAGCAACGCTAAATATAAATAACAATCATTTATAATATTATCAATTCTGTCCGACAGCTATGACAGCTGCCCATTACTTGCTATCAAAATAGAAAAAGCCAATAGGCCTAACGATTAAAAAAAGGGGCGGTGATTTTATCACTGCCCCTTTTTATATCTCAGCAACGACCTATTTAACCGGGCGCATCGCCGGGAACAGGATCACATCGCGGATAGTATGGCTGTTAGTAAACAGCATCACCATGCGGTCAATACCAATGCCCAAACCGGCAGTCGGCGGTAAACCGTGTTCCAGAGCGGTAATGTAATCTTCGTCATAGAACATCGCTTCATCATCACCGGCCTCTTTCTGATTCACCTGTTCATTAAAGCGCTCAGCCTGATCTTCAGCATCATTCAGCTCAGAGAAGCCGTTGCCAATTTCGCGCCCGCCAATAAAGAACTCAAAGCGGTCGGTGATAAACGGATTATCATCATTACGGCGAGCCAGCGGTGAAACCTCTGCCGGATATTCAGTAATAAAGGTTGGCTGAATCAAGTGGCTCTCAGCGGTCTCTTCAAAAATTTCGCACTGAATACGGCCTAAGCCCCAGCTCTTCTCGATTTTAATACCAATCGACTGGGCAATCGCTTTCGCCTTATCCATATCGTCTAAATCCGCAACGTTAGTTTCCGGGCGGTAGTGACAGATAGCTTCTTTCATGGTCATTTTGGTAAAAGGCTTACCAAAATCAAAGGTCTGCTCACCGTATACCACGGTCGATGAACCCAGAACGTCTTGAGTCAGGGTACGGAACAGATCTTCTGTCAGCGCGATCAGATCTCTATAGTCGGCATAGGCCATATAAAGTTCGATCATGGTAAATTCAGGATTGTGACGCGGAGAAACGCCTTCGTTACGAAAGTTACGGTTAATCTCAAATACGCGCTCAAAACCGCCAACAACCAAACGCTTTAAATAAAGCTCTGGAGCAATACGCAGATACATATCAATATCTAACGCATTATGATGAGTTACAAACGGACGAGCCGCAGCGCCGCCGGGAATGACCTGCATCATCGGCGTTTCGACTTCCATAAAGTCACGCTGATCCATAAAGTTACGAATAGCGGCCATAATTTTAGAACGGATAACAAACGTACGGCGAGAGTCATCGTTGGTGATCAGATCTAAATAACGCTGGCGATAGCGGGTTTCCTGATCGGCTAGGCCGTGGAATTTATCCGGCAGCGGGCGCATGGCTTTGGTTAATAGACGAACTTCATGACAGTGAACCGATAATTCACCGGTTTTAGTCTTAAACAGGCGACCGCGGGCAGAGATGATGTCGCCGAGATCCCATTTTTTAAACTGCTCGTTATAAGCGTCTTGCGGTAAATCATCACGGGAAACGTAAATCTGGATGCGGCCACCAACGTCTTGCAGCGTGGCAAATGAGGCCTTACCCATAATACGACGGGTCATCATCCGACCGGCGATCGCAACTTCAAGCCCTAAAGCCTCAAGCTCTTCGTTATCTTTCTCACCGTACTGACCGTGCAGTTTGTCAGAGGTGACATCCCGACGAAAATCGTTCGGGAAAGGATTACCTTGCTCACGCAGCGCGACTAATTTTTCACGACGAGCCTGTAGCTCATTGTTCAACTCCGCTGCCGATTCAATTAAATCATGTTCTTTCGGTTGCTCAGACATTTCTGCTTTACCCTTTTTATAGCCCAGCTTTTAAGCTTGCTTCAATAAATTTATCCAGATCGCCGTCTAATACGGCCTGAGTATTCCGGGTTTCAACGCCGGTACGTAAATCTTTAATCCGAGAGTCATCCAGTACGTAAGAGCGAATCTGACTGCCCCAGCCGATGTCAGACTTGTTGTCTTCCAATACCTGTTTATCAGCATTTTTCTTTTGCATCTCATACTCATACAGCTTGGCTTTCAGCTGCCGCATGGCCTGATCTTTATTTTTATGCTGAGAGCGATCGTTCTGGCACTGAACGACAATATTGGTTGGCATATGGGTAATACGCACGGCGGATTCAGTTTTATTAACGTGCTGCCCACCCGCACCGGAAGCGCGGTAAACGTCAATGCGCAGGTCTGCCGGATTGATATCAATATCAATATCCTCATCCACTTCAGGATAAACAAAGGCAGAGCTAAATGACGTGTGGCGACGGCCACCTGAATCAAACGGGCTTTTACGCACCAGACGATGAACGCCGGTTTCGGTACGTAACCAGCCAAACGCGTAATCGCCCATCACTTTGATGGTGGCGGACTTAGTACCGGCTACATCACCGTCAGATTCTTCAATCATCTCGGTTTTGAAGCCTTTATCTTCCGCCCAGCGCAGATACATACGAACTAACATGCTGGCCCAATCCTGAGCTTCAGTTCCGCCCGAACCCGCCTGGATATCAATATAGCAATCTGCGCTATCGTACTCGCCGGAGAACATACGACGGAATTCCAGCTGAGCCAGCTTGGCTTCAAGCCCTTTCAGCTCTTCAACGGTTTCATTGAAGGTGTCTTCGTCTTCTTCTTCGACGGCAAGCTCAAGCAGACCGGAAACGTCGTCTAAACCTTGTTCCATCTGATCGATAGTTTCTACAATGGCTTCAAGGGAAGAACGTTCTTTACCAAGGGCCTGAGCGCGCTCTGGCTCATTCCAGACATCAGGCTGTTCAAGCTCGGCGTTTACTTCTTCTAAGCGTTCTTTCTTGGCATCATAGTCAAAGATACCCCCTCAGAACCGCAGTCCGTTCAGACAGGTCCTGAATCTGGTTTTTTACCGGATTTATTTCAAACATGATTTCGCGTTTACCGTTACGTCGTTATAGGTTGACAAAATTTAGTCACAGGCCGGTGATTCTAGCGGATCCGGCCCGCAGAATATAGCGTGTTGATGCGGTTTTTGCGTTCATATTGGCCGTTATAGGTAAGATTTATACAAATAGCTAAACGCGATAACAACGGGCGCAATAAAAGAGGAATTAATTATTGAGATAGCTACAGACATTGAGGATAATTAGATGCGAGTATATTTGTATAGAACTTAAGCGTTGATATCTTGGTCTGTAAGCAATAAATAAAAAAGGCGTTATCACGATTTTAATGAATATTTAAATTTACTATGGACTGGTAATGAACTCAGAAAACATAAAAAAAATTGCAGTCATAAGAAGGAATGGATTCGGTGATTTTATCTGTACCGTCCCTCTGATTAAGCATCTCGAAAATTGTTATCCAAACGCAGAGATAACGCTGTTTGTTGATAAACGTAACCATTCCCTTGTACCGTTCTTCTTTCGCCATATGAAAACGGTCGTTATTGACGGAGGGAATAAGTATCTGGCGCTGATTAAAACTGCATTAAAATACCGTTCAGAAAATTTTGATATGGTTATTTCTGTCAAAACATCACCAATGAAACTCAATAATCTGTTTTTAGCGTTACTAGGTGGCAGGCATAGGTTTGCTATTGTCGATGAAAAAAGCTGGCACTCTCGATTTATTAATCAGCCAAGACCTCAAGAACAATTTAAGCAAGGGCATCAGGCGCTTAATTGTTTAAGAATACTTAACCCTGAAATTAAATCTCTACCTTCCGATCTTTATCCAAAAATTCAACTTGATAAACACACGAATGAAAAGCTGACGCAGTCATCGCCTTATCTGTTCTTATCCGTATCCAATAATAGAGCAGCCTGTTCGCTTGCGGTCTCTACGCTGGCTAGCTTAGCCAACGGTGTTTATAAAAACGTTCCATTTAGCGTTATTATCTCCTACCTCGGCCAAGATAAGAATCGAGCAATAGAGTTACATCAGTCTCTTGATATGGACTCCCATATCTATGAGACGCCTGACTTAAATAGCTTTTTATCATTACTCAACAGTGCAGATGTCGTACTGGTCGGAGATGGGGGAACGTGTCACTTTGCTGCCTGCTTAAACAAAAAGCTCATTGCTCTTTATGCAGTTACAATACTTGAACGCTGGGGCCCTCTGTCAGATAGCGCGGTCTGTTTATCCGATCCTACAAACGTGAATAACATTCCAATGGAAGAGATAGCAAAAGCCGTAGAACACTTTATTCGGCTATCCCATGCAGAAATGCAATATGTATCAGACAATTCCAAAACGGTTAACAATAATACGATTCCTCATCAGGAGTTAGCTTCGCCCCCTTAATATTAGGCGTTTTCGCTTTATTGAAAGAAGGCATTATGTGGTTTTATCGGTTTAAACAAGCGTTTGTAGCCCTGTTACTCCCATGGGTTCTGGCCGTCGTAACGCAAATGGCAGGAAGAATATATCTCCTTTGCGATAATGGCAGCGTAGAGTCGCTGGCTGGCTTATTGACCGATGTAAAACGCATGTTTTGGGTTGGCGGGCTGTTCGATATTCGAATTGCCAGCCTGCTGTTTGCTCCCTGCTTGCTGATTGCCGGCCTGCTAGCCTTTAATAGCAACAACTTCACGCTTTGGCAGCGCTTTTGGCCTTGGCTGGCAACCGTTTTAAGTACCGTCGTTACCGCGCTAACCGTGGGGAATATTTTTTATTACGCGACCTATGAGCGGGCGATCGACATTTTTGTTTTTAGTCTGGTAGAAGATGACACCGTCGCCGTACTGAAAACCATGTGGAGTGACTATCCGATCATCCGCGGTGTGCTTTGCCTGCTGCTGTTCACTACCGCCGCATTCTGGATTTATCGCCGTTGGCAGCACAGGCTAAATGCTAAAATCGAGCGACGCAGTCGCATAACGGTTTCTGCAATTTCAACGCTGGTGATTCTGACAATGTGCTTTATTGGCATGCGCGGCTCGCTAGGCACCTTTCCACTCAGGCAGTCAGATTCACAAATTTCAGAAGTTAAAATGCTGAACATGCTGACGCCTAATGGCCCAATGGCGCTGTCATGGGCGTTTAAAGCCCATCAGGAATACAGCAATTTCCCGCCAGCCACTGACAAACAGGGTACCCAGCTACTCAGCCAGTTTTTTGCTAAACCAACGCCCGCCGGTCTTGAACCCTTTATAGCTAAAACCCAAACCAATCCGGTTGCCAAACAGTCACCGCCTAACGTTGTTTTTGCCGTAATGGAAAGTATGGGTTATTACCTTGAAAGATATGACCGGCCGGATCGCGATCTCTTCGGAGCCCTAAAGCCGCACTGGCAAACAGACTGGCGCTTTGCGCGTTTTATCTCGGAAGGGGATGGAACCATTGATAGCCTGAGCCGTTTTTTTGTCCGCAGTCCGAACAATAACATCACTCAGTCCAGCGCTCAGAGCCTAGATTTTGCCAGCAATATGTTTAAACCCTATCTGGCTAATGGCTATAAAATTATTTTTGTCACGTCCGGTAACGGCTCTTGGCGTAACCTCAATCAGTTCTTACCCCACTTGGGTATCAGCGAGTTTGTTGAACAAAACGGATTAAAAAAACGCTATCCGGAAGCCAAACTGGGCACGTGGGGCGTACCGGATGAGTTTATGTTCCGCTATATCGAAGAGCGATTAGCGCAGGCAGAAAAAGACGGTGAACACGTGCTGATCGTGTCAATGTCGACAACCCATCACCCTCCGTATAAAACGCCGGATAGCTATGTGAAAACCGATATCAAACTGTCTGACGCAGAAAAGCAGGGGCTGAGTAACCTTGCCAGCGGTAAAAAGCTTGAAGAGATATTCCATACCCTGCGCTATGCCAACGATCGGTTAGGCCAATTCATCAGTTGGGTGAAATCCCGCCCGGTAGGTGAACGCACCATTATTGCCGTAACCGGCGACCATAACATTCGCGGCATTGGCTATCCGGATGCAGCAGAGCTGGCGCTTAGCCACGCGGTGCCTTTTTACCTTTACGTTCCAGCCGCTTACCGTCAAAACAGCCACTTTGATGCAGCCCGGGTTGGTAGCCATAAAGATATCTGGCCAACGCTGTATCAACTTAGCCTGTCGGAAACGCCATATTACCGAACCGGCTGCGATTTACTGGCCGAAGTGCCTGACGCGAACTGGTGTCAGGGCTATAACCCTGACGTGGTGATTACTCAGCGCGGAGGTTATACCTTAGTCGGGAAAGGCGAATTCCGCCCTTGGGCAGATAAAGAAGGATTGTTACTGGCAGCACCTCAGCCAATGGATGCAGAACAGGCGCAGACCTTTAAGCGCTGGCAGTCATTTACTGATTTACTGTCATGGCAGCTAAATCGACAGGTTCAGGAACTAAAATAATCGACCTGCGAGATCGCGATGATAATGGTTTTGGCACGCACTGGCCGCTAAGCCATTATCATCACCGGGTCAGCTACCAACGGCTAGTTAGCCCAAATATGCTGAATCATGAGCTGAACGCTGCGGTTACCGCGGAACTCATTGATATCGAGCTTATACGCGATAGTAGCCTGTTTAATGCTGGCATCCGGCCACTGAGTGGTATCAATATTAAACGCAATGCCGTCAATCATCGCGCCACCGCCGACGGGTTCTACCATCAGTTTAAGGTGACGTTCGCCGACTAAACGCTGTTGCAGAATTTTAAAGCTACCGTCAAACACCGGTTCAGGAAACGACTGCCCCCACGGGCCACCGTTGCGCAGCTGTTCTGCCGTATCCAGCGTTAACATCGCATTTTCTAGCTCACCGTCAGACCAGACAACGCCTTCCAACGCAGAAGAGTCTAGCCATTCACCAATCAGCTCACCAAAACGTAGCTGGAACTCATCAAACCGCGCCGCTTCAATAGACAATCCGGCAGCCATAGCGTGGCCACCAAAACGTAGTATTAGCCCGGGGTTTAAGGTATCTATACGTTCCAGTGCATCACGCAAATGCAGCCCGGCAATAGAGCGGCCGGACCCTTTTAAAATGCCATCACCGGCCGGAGCAAAGGCAATAACTGGCCGATAGAAACGCTCTTTAATTCGCGAAGCTAAAATACCCACAACGCCCTGATGCCATTCCGGATGATAAATGGCTAAGCCGTAGGGCAATTCGGCCTCACTTTTTTCCAGCTGTTCACACAGCACCAGCGCTTCGGCCTGCATCCCCTGCTCAATCTCGCGGCGAGTATGGTTCAGCGCATCCAGATCGCTGGCTAGCGCGCGGGCCTGTCCGATATCTTCACACAGCAGTAAAGCAACGCCGATAGACATATCGTCTAAGCGCCCGGCAGCGTTCAGCCGGGGCCCGAGAGAAAAACCAAGATCGTTTGCCGTTAACTGTTTAGCATCGCGGTTAGATATTTCTAATAATGCGCGTATCCCGGCCCGGCACTGCCCGGCTCGGATACGGTTAAGCCCTTGATGAACCAGAATTCGGTTATTGGCATCCAGAGGAACCACGTCTGCTACCGTTCCTAAGGCGACTAAATCAAGATGTTCAGCCAGATTCGGCTCAGCGATAGCCTGCTGTTCAAACCATTGGTTCTGGCGCAAACGAGCCCTTAAGGCCAGCATCAGATAGAACGCAACGCCCACGCCGGCCAGCGACTTAGAGGGAAAATCACAGCCATTGAGATTAGGATTAATAATCGCCTCGGCGTTTGGCAGCGTTTCGCCCGGTAAATGGTGGTCAGTCACCAGCACCTGCATACCTTTAGCCTGCGCCGCATCGACACCGGCATGGGACGATATGCCATTATCCACCGTGACAATCAGTTCAGCCCCCAGCGTTGCCGCTTGTTCAACCACTTCAGGACTTAAACCATAACCGTCTAAACGATTGGGTATCAGGTAGCTGACCCGCTTGAATCCCATACTGCGTAAAGCCAATAGGACCAGTGCAGTACTGGTTGCTCCGTCAGCGTCAAAATCACCCACAATCACGATATTTTTATTTTCAGCCAGCGCAGACACCAGCAGTTCAACGCCTTGTGCAATACCATTGAGCTGTTGGTACCCGAGCAGGCCTTTAGCCCCTCGTTCAAGCTGACCGGCATCCGTTACTCCGCGAGATGCGTAAAGGCTACGCAACAAAGGGGATAAGGTTTCGGGCAAATGGCTACTGTCTACCGAAGGACGACGACGTAATTGGGTTTTATTCATAGTGGGAGAGAGTGCTAAATAGTCATACAGGGAAAGCAGAACCGGTGGACAAACCTAGAGCCTGTCCACCGGTGATAAACGGTTATTACTTAGTAACCTACCTAGTAAAACCTACTTAGTCATACCGGTAGCTTTATGAGCGGCGTAAGCGTCTAACGTCGCTTTCAAATCGCTTGGCGCACTATAACCAGAAAGAACCGTTGCACCGTCAACGACGATCGCCGGAGTTCCCTGAATACCGAACAGCGTACCTAACTCATAGTGGCGCTTCAGGTTAATGCTACAGGTAGCAGGTTTAACCGATTTATCAGACATCACGGCGTCAAAGGCTTCCATACGGTTAGGCGCACACCAGATTGAGGTCATTGTCTTTTCAGCGTCAGAATTCGGCCCTTGGCGAGGGAATGCCAGATAGCGAACCGTAATGCCTAAATCATTATAGCCTTTCATTTCTTTGTGCAGCTTAGAACAATAGCCGCAGGTCACATCGGTGAACACGGTCACTGAGTACTTTTCCTGAGGTGCTTTATACACAATCATTTCATCTTTTAACGCATCCAGACGCTTAGTCAGAATTGGCGCCAGCAGCTCTGTCGTGGCGTTAACCGGCATTGGCCCGCTAATATCGTACAGCGGCCCCTGAAGAATGTGTTTACCATCGCTGGAGACGTACAGAACACCGCCTTCGGTTAATACAGTTTGCAGCCCTGCAATCGGTGACGGCTGAATATCAATTTGCGTCGCGCCAATTTTTTGTTGCAGCGCTTGCTTGATGGCAGCGTCGTCCGCATGAGCAAAAGAGGTGGCAGCACCCAGCATCAGCGTCAACAGCAATAAACCTTTTTTCATTATGTTTCCTTTGGAGTGTTAGTCCATCTATCGTAAACCTAAACACCATCGGTCAGGCTCGCGGATGATGTTGTTGATGTAATTGTTTCAGTCGTTCTGTCGCCACATGGGTGTATATCTGAGTGGTAGACAAGTCGCTATGGCCTAATAGCATTTGTACGACACGCAGGTCGGCCCCATGGTTCAATAAATGTGTAGCAAATGCATGACGCAGTACGTGGGGCGAAAGCGCTTCGCTATCAATGCCTGCCAGTAAAGCATAATGTTTGATCCGGTGCCAGAAAGTCTGGCGAGTCATTTTTTGGCTACGCTTACTCGGAAACAGGACGTCAAGTGTACCACCATTCAACAGCCAAGGCCGACCGTGTTCGATATATTGCTCTAGCCAGTAAACCGCCTCTTCGCCCAATGGTACCAGCCGCTCTTTATCACCCTTACCTATCGCCCGGACCACGCCCTGACGTAGGCTAACGTCGCTCATGGTTAAACCGATCAGTTCCGAAACCCGCAATCCGGTCGCATATAACACTTCCAGCATCGCTTTGTCGCGAAGCTCCAGAGGGTCTTCAACGGACGGCGTTTGCAGCAGGTTTTCTACCTGCTTTTCCGTCAGGTCCTTGGGCAATCGCTGAGGTAGCTTAGGTGAAGATAGCAGCGCCGACGGATCGTCAGTGCGGATCTTTTCACGGTACAAATACTGAAACATCCTGCGCATGGCGCTGAGCAATCGAGCCGAACTGGTGGCCTTATAGCCACCGTCGAGCCGTTCGGCCAGAAAAGACTGCAAATCGATAGCCTGAGCATTTTCAAGATTCAAATTGTGAGCCGCTAGCCAGTCCACCAGCGATTTTAGATCTAAACGATAGGAAGCCAGCGTATTTTCAGCCAGATTCCGTTCCAGCCAAAGCGCATCAAGAAACTGTTCTATCACGGCAAAATTATCTTGCGACACAAGCCCTCCACGGGCAACGGATAAGGTTTTGCTAATTGACTTTAATAATACCTTTTTTTAGCCCAAGCGGCGAACCGGGCTGCCTGAAATGAAAGCCTCGATATCTTCTACGGCTTCACGAAAGTAGCCCTGATAGTTGGTATCTGCTACATAGCCTAAGTGCGGCGTAGCTAACACATTGGGCAAGGTGCGGAAAATGTCATCTTCCGGCAACGGTTCAACGTCAAATACGTCAAGCCCCGCACCGGCAATACGGCCGCGCTGAAGCGAGTCGATCAGGGCTGAACGATCGACAATGGCCGCCCTTGAGGTATTGATTAAGTAAGCATTTGGCTTCATCTGCTCAAACTCTGCTGCACCAATCAGCCCGCGGGAACGATCGCCCAAGACTAAATGGATAGACACGAAGTCACTGCTTTCTAGCAAAGCTTGCTTAGAGCTCGCTAAGGTCACGCCGGATTCATCAGCGGCTTCCTGAGTTAAATTCGGGCTCCATGCTAAAACGTCCATGCCGAATGCCTGAGCAACGCGGGCAACCTTACGACCAATTTTACCCAAGCCAAGTAAACCAAGGCGCTTACCGTGCAGCGTAACGCCGACCGTACTTTGCCAAGGCCCGTTAGCACGCAGTGCATTATTTTCTGGCACGATCTGACGAGCTAAACCGAGTAACAATGCCCACGTTAGCTCCATTGGCGCTTCTGAACCGCTGGCGGTACCGCAAACGGTAACGCCCTGAGCCGTTGCCGCTTTTAGATCAATAGACGCATTTCTCATACCGGAAGTAATTAGCAGTTTTAGTTTGGGTAATTTAGCCAACAGTTCAGCGGTAAAGGGCGTACGTTCACGCATAATAATGACAATTTCACTGTCTTTGATTTGCTCAACCAGCTGATTTTGTTCGCTATAGTGTTGAGAAAGAGAGCGAACATCAACCCGATCCTGAAGCCCAGACCAATCGGTAAGGGATAAAGCGGCGTTCTGGTAATCATCGAGAATGGCACATTTCAACTTCATATAGGGGATCCCTTTAATATCAAGAACAAATATTCAGAAATAGGCTAGCCAAAAGAGCTTACTTTAAGCCGCTTAAAAAACATAATCATGTCAGAGAATCTGTGAAAAATTACGCAAAATATTATCTTTCTCTAGCGGCCGAAGGGCGACGTTTTGAGCTCGTAGTGCCACGATGCCCGCTTCATCTGATATACTTACCGGCAAATTTACCCTCAGCGACAAAGCGACATATACCATGAAAATCGGCCTATTTTATGGTTCCAGCACCTGCTATACCGAAATGGCGGCAGAAAAAATCCGCGATACTCTTGGTGAAGAGTTAGTTGTTTTACACAATATCAAAGATGACTCCGTCGCCTTAATGGAAGCGTATCCAGTGCTGATATTGGGCATTCCAACTTGGGATTTTGGTGAGCTACAGGAAGACTGGGAAAACGTTTGGGATTCGCTGCTAACGCTCAATCTGAAGGATAAAATCGTCGCCCTCTATGGCATGGGGGATCAGGACGGCTATAGCGAATGGTTCTTAGATGCGCTGGGTATGTTGCACGATCGCATTAAGCCGCTCGGGGTAAAATTTGTCGGTTTCTGGCCCATTGAAGGCTATACCTTTACCAGTCTTAAAGCCGTTACCGCAGACGGTTCTCAGTTTGTTGGCCTGGCGTTAGACGAAGTGCTCCAGTACGACCTTAGCGAGCAGCGAATTGAGGCGTGGTGTGAGCAGATTTTATTAGAGATGCAGGAGTTGCTGTAAAATTTCTTACTTAATGTATAAGATCACACTTTCCGGGCTAAATCATTTCCACACCAAAAACCCGTGTTATTATTCCTTTCGTAAATCCCTTTCAACTCATACCGAGGCTTTGATGCTGGAGAATGTAATCATCAGATAATCAGCTTGCCGACCTTCTCGGGCCGGACTGGTTATCAATGCGCTGAAATCGAATGTGAACACCCCGTGTTTGCACGTTTTGCACATGATGATTAACAGGTTTTTCAGTATGAATTTATCCCGTCAGGAACAACGTACTTTACACGTTCTCGCCAAAGGTGGACGCATTGCTCACCTACGCGATGCATCTGGCCGTATCACGGCCGTTGAGTGCTACACCCGCGAAGGGTTGCTGCTCAGCGACTGTACGCTCGCCGTTTTCAAAAAGCTCAAAACCAAAAAACTGATCAAATCTACCAAAGGTCAGCCCTACCGCATTAATACCACCGGGCTAAACAACGTTCGCGCCCAGTTAGACAATCGCTAAGGAGAGTACCATGAACACATTGTTTTCCCGTGAATATATTAACGCCAACATGATGGGCCCGAACGCTCTGCTACTGGCGGAAGAAGTCTGTACTTCTCTATCGTTAAAACCCGGCATGCGGGTACTAGATTTAAGCTGCGGCATGGGCCTGACATCCATCTATCTTGCAGAAGAATTTGGTGTAGAAGTGGTGGCGATGGATTTGTGGATCGCCTCTGAAGATAATGCGAACCGCTTCAGGGAAAGAGGATTGCTCGGTCAGATAACGCCATTGCATATGAATGTTCTCGACCTACCACGTCTGAAGCCGTTCCCTGAAAACAGCTTCGACGCGCTGATCAATATTGATGCGTACCACTACTTTGGCGCCAGTTCGTCATTTTTCGATAGCTATCTCGCACCGATTATCAAACCCGGCGGCCGCGTAGCTATCGTCGTGCCCGGATTAAAAACGCCGTTTAGCGATGGTGTCCCTGCGGAATTAGCGCCTTACTGGCAGTCAGAAATAAACTTCTTTACCGTCGACTGGTGGCGACAGCTCTGGCAACAAAGCGCGTTTTTGCAAATGGAGTTATGTACCGAGAGCGAGTGCTGCGAACAGGCCTGGCAAGAGTGGCTGGCATGCGATCACCCCTACGCCATTCGCGATCGTGGGATGATGGAAGCAGAAGGTGGACGCTGGCTTAACTTCACCAAAATGATTGGCCGCATCAACAAATAAAACAACGTCCCCCATCTTAGAATGGGGGAACAAGGAGAGTATATGAATATCAGCAATATCATTCTTAGTCTTCACCCCATCATGCTGTCGACAGATGAAAACCGCAGATAAAGCGAAATTCAAATGATATCCCTATCTGGCACTACCTCAGACTACTTCCACAGCCGGTACTTGGGCCGTTCCAGACTATCGTCATCACGGCCATCCACTGATTCATCACCAGATGCCCCAACGTCACGAGCTGACGAGGAACTTGAGCTATTTTCAACTTCTGTCGAAGAAAAACTCTCTGAACCAGTTGGCTTTGGTGCAGCCACTTTGTACCAGTCGAAACGACGGGTCAATGTCATAATCACGGTCAGTACGGCAAACAGGAGAACAGAGCCCAGCAACAGTGCATTATCATCAGACTGTAGCAGCACATACAGCACGCCGTATAGCGCCAGTAATCCCACGGCAAAAACGACTCCGCGTAAAATCCCTTTTAACACCGCCGTTAAGTAAAATCCGATGAGTCCACTACAGCTTATGGCGGCAATACAGTAGGCCCAGGCAAATCCAATACGCTCAGAGAAGGCCAGCAGAATAATATAGAACACCATCAATGCGGCGGCGACTAACAGGTATTGCATTGGGTGAATTGACAGTGACTTCAGCATTTCAAACAGGAAGAAAGCCACAAAGGTCAGGCTGATAAACAGTACGGCATACTTCACGGTACGCGTATTTAACTGATAGTGATCGACGGTTTCAATAAAGCTGGTACTGAAGGTCGGCATATCCGAAGACGCAGAAGAGTATTCTGAGTACCTTGAATTCTCTCTATTCATATCTCTAAAGCTGTACTGTTCAAAGTTGTTATTAATATTGTTAGAGAGCCAGCTGCTTTGCCAGCTTGCGGTAAAGCCGTTTTCATTAATGCTGCGTTTTTTCGGTAAAAACCTACCTGAGAAATTAGGATCCGGCCAGTTACTGCTCATCGACAGTTCCGTTGTGCGGCCCACCGGCATAAAGTTCAGCTTAGCCGTGCCTTGCAGCGACAGTTCAAACTCAACGGCTACCGGTTGGTTTAGCCCTAACAGGCTATCAGGAATATCGGCATGCATTCCCTGCGGAAAATTTTCAGAACCGGTTCCCGCTTCAAACGAAACCATTTGCTGATTAATCTTCAGTTCTGGAGCGCTGGTAATGCCTCGGGAATCGGATAATGCCAAAATGAAATAGGGTTTCTGGTAAACCCGGACTCCGTTATTCTGATAGTCAAGGGTATCAAAAGACGCTTTAAAATGCGTATCCCCCTGATAGACCTGAGTCTGATAAATACCAATCTTACGCGGTTCAACGCTCACGTTGGCATCAATATGTAAGCTATCGGGTAGAATATAGCGCTGGCCTCGAGTCACGTTACCGTTGGTTGAGTCAACATAGGGTAAAACCAAGATCGGACCAATAATGGTTTGCGCCCCGCTGGTTCCATCCTCAACCCGCTGAATAACGCTTTGCTGATAATCATGTCGGGAATCGATTAAATTCAGCACCAGACTAATGGGGATCATCATCAGAACCGAGAACCCCAATAAAATAAAAACCTTCCAGAATAACGTTGATTTGAACATCGCCACACGCTCCATTGATATGATTGACGATAGAATAATCAGATCGAGTGAACGGATGATGTTGCCGTGTGAAGGCGGCGTGAAGCTAACAGAAAAATAGTAGGTTTAAGATCCGGACTTTAGATAGCTGCCCTTTAGCGGTAGAACAAAGATCGCCTTAGCTCCCCCCTGTTCGCCGTTAATTAAACTAATAGACCCTTGATGAATCTGAGCGACCTCATACACAAAGCTCAAGCCTAGTCCGGTACTTTTCGCTTTATTGGGGCGAGGAAGCGAATAGAAGCGGTCGAAAACCTTATCTAGCGCGTAGTCCGGCAGCCCGGGCCCGTTATCGGCAACGATAATACGGTAGTGATTTTCAATCGCTTCGCCGATCACCGTTATCTCACCCTGTTCGGGGGTAAAATCTAATGCATTATCCAGCAGGTTACTAAACGCCTGTTCAAGCAATAGCTTATCGCCACGCACAATCGCAGGGGCGTCAATTTGGCTAGTCAGAGTAATTTTGCACTGGGTTATCTGAACCTCTTTAGATTCAATAACGCTGTTTAATACTTCCGATAAATCTACCGGTGAAAGCTCTTGGCGCACCCGGCTCTCAACCTGAGCCTGCTGTAGCATGCGATCGACCAATAGCTGTAAGCGGTCATTCTGCTGTTTTATGTTATTGATAAAACGCAACGCTACCGGCTGAGGCGGCATTTCCTGCAGTATCTCAGCCGCACCGCGAATGGCAGCCAGCGGGCTTTTTAATTCATGGGTTAGAGTATGAACGTAGTGTTCAATGTAGTCCTTCCCTTCTAGCTTAATGCGCATACTTTCAAGGGCGTTGGCTAAACTGACCAGTTCAGGACTGTCCATTTTGGGTAAAGCAACGTTTTTACCCTCGGCGACTTCGCTGGCATAGCTCACCAGCCGGGAAAGCGACCGGTTAATCCACCATAAGAACACCGCACCAATTAACAGCGTAATTCCCAACAGAATCACCGCGGCGATTTCGATACGCCGTTCACCACGGCTAATAACCGGTTGCATCGTCTGATTCGGTTTAGAGACGGTCAGAGAGCCAATAATTTTGCCGTTAGACTTTATCGGTGCGGCCACGTACATCACCGAACTGCTGTCATCATCAGGATGAGTTCGGGTACTACGAGCGCCGTACTTACCCCTTAGCGTCAGGTATACATCATTCCAGCTCGAGTAATCTTGGCCAACGGCCTCACCGCTGGAGTCAAAAATCACAATCCCTTTAGCGTTGGTAATATAAACCCGATATTCCAGCCGGTTCTTTTCGATATTGTCTATTTTGGCACCCAGCGGAGCGCTGTTAATATCAGAGAAAGCCTGAGAAATATAACCGCGCGACAGGTTGTTATTACGCAGGTCCTGTTCAGCAATCTGAGCCAGAATATGGGCAGTATCAACCAGCATACCTTCGGTTGCCCGCCGGACGCCGGGTTTAACTTCCTGCATAAAAATGTTCATGATGAAGTAGCCAGCAACCCCGACTATCAAACAAAAGCCAAACAACAGCCGAAAACCAATCTTCATTCGCCAAGGCTCAGGCTATAGCCAAGCCCACGATGGGTCTGGATTGGATTAGCGTCGTCACTGATTGACCGTAGCTTAGCCCGAAGGGTTTTTATATGGGTATCAACCGTTCTGTCTAAGCTCTCTTCGGCATACTGCCAGACTAAGTCCATCAGCTGCTGACGGGAGAAAACCCGTCCGGGGGATTTAATTAGCGTTTTTAACAGCAGAAACTCATAGCGAGTCAGCTGCAAGGTTTGACCGTGGAATTTAATGGTTGCCCCTTCTTCATCTAGCCCAAAAGCGCCAAAGGTTGGGACTAGGCGTTTTTGCTTTTCTAAACGACGCAGAATAGTTCGGACTCTGGCACTGACTTCCCGCGGTGAAAACGGTTTGGCGATGTAGTCATCTGCACCGATTTCTAACCCAACGATGCGATCTAACTCTTCGCTGCGGGCGGTCAGAAAGATTAGCGGTAAATCGGCAGACTTCGCCAACATGCGGCGGCATAAATCAAAACCGTTTATATCGGGCAGGCCGACGTCTAGGATAGCTAACGCAGGGCGAGTCTGATTGAGCGCCGCCAATACGGGTTCGCCGCGCTCAAACCACGTTACGTCAAACCCATCGGTTTCTAACGTGTAAATAAGCGTATCGGCGATGCTTGCTTCGTCTTCAACCAGCCAAATTAACGACATAACGTTACCCATATATCCATTAAGGTGAGAGGCACATTGAACATGCCTGAGACGGCTGACAAACCCAACGGTTAACTATTTGGTCTTAAAAATAGCTAATCCTAGGCCCGGAGCCCGGTACACTCAAAAACACCGCCCATCGGCCGCTAGAAAGAGATAATATTTCGACGTTCTTTTTGCGGACGAAACTTACGCTGAAACCAAATTAAACAATTTACCCTACTGATACTACGAATTATTTTTCTGTAGTAAATGAAAACGTAAGCTTCTCCACGCTTCAGCATCCATGCTATCGATTGCCAACCACATACGCTGACGACGCTTAGTGGTAGTCGACATTAGCTTCAGTAGGATCCCACGATTAAAAACCATGGGTTTTCCTTTGATAGCCCACTCATCGCGGCGCCACTGAATATGAAAATTATTCAGTAGAGCAATCTCTCCCTGTATCCGGCGGATCTGACGCTGGCTACGCAAACTGTCAAAAATCACCAGCGTCACTAAAAGCAGCCAAAGCGGCCAAGATCCCTGCGGCCAGGGTGATAATAAAACCAATAGAATTAAAGCGCCGTGTATCACGAGTGACAGGCACTGAGTTTTCCATGAAACCCGAAGGTGGCTATGCCAGAGAACGACGTTCTGCATTGCGTTCCTGTATTATTTTAATCATACGAAACAGCCCGGCATCTTCAGGTACTGCCTGATTCATCAGCCAGCGATACAACTGAGGGTCGTCACATTCTAATAGGCGCACGAACTGCTGCTTATCTTCATCAGACAGGCTGTCATAGTCCGTTTCAAAAAACGGCATGAAGGCGATATCCAGCTCACGCATGCCACGGCGACAGGCCCAATGAACGCGGTTTTTATTATTGATATCCATGCGGTACTTGCTCCTATCAGTTGGCGGGGAGTCTAGAGTAACAATTTGGCGCAGACTTTGGAAAGGCAATAGATAAAACTTAACCCAATTATTCTGAAATGCTCGGTACCGTTAGCTAAAATATATCTAATATGCGCGTTATCGTTGAATTAAAGGTAGGCAGGCGCGTAATTCTCAGCGGGATCGTGCGGTTCTTATCCCAAATATAGAGGTTCACCTGACTTTGACTATCAAAACACGATGAATCTTATATTGCACTCCCACATTGTTCAGTAAACTATGTAGTATGTCATCGTCTTTGCGAACTGCGCCTGACAGTTGATCGAACGATCGCGACTGAACCCTGTACTATTTTATTTATGTATGTTGGAGTACCCATGGCTTATAAATCCCCATTACCGTCTCAGTTAGCAAGCCCTTCATCTGACTTACCGGTCACATTGATATCCCTCGATGACTGGGCGCTGGTCACGCTGAGCGGAGAAGATAACCGCAAGTATTTGCAAGGTCAGCTAAGCTGCGACGTTAATACCCTTCAGCCGGAACGCCACCAAATGGCCGCCCACTGTGAAGCTAAAGGAAAAATGTGGAGCGCTCTTCGCCTGTTTCAATGGGGTGACAATTTAGCCTATATACAACGCGCCAGCCTGTGTGACAGCCAGCTCAGTGAAATAAAAAAATATGCCGTTTTTTCTAAAGTTAATATTGAACGTAAAAACGACGCGCTGTTACTCGGCGTTGCCGGCCGCGGTGCCAGAGCCGCGCTGGCTCCGCTCTTCCCCTCTTTGCCTGATGCAAACACCACGACGGTTCAGCATGGAGAAACCTGCCTTCTTCATATCGCTTTACCCACAGAACGATTTTTAATCGTAACGGTTCAGGATGAAGCTAACCGCATATACACCAGCCTATTAGGTAAAGCGGCACTGAACGACAGCCGCCAGTGGTTGGCGCTGGATATTGAAGCCGGAATTCCGGTTATTGATGCCGCAACCAGCGGTCAACTCATTCCACAGGCGGCTAACCTGCAGGCGTTAGATGCCATCAGCTTTACTAAGGGCTGCTACGCCGGGCAAGAGATGATTGCCAGAGCTAAGTATCGTGGAGCCAATAGGCGAGCGATGTACTGGCTGTCCGGAAAGGCGCTTCATCTACCCGCTGCCGGAGAGGAGTTAGAGCTTCAGTTAGGAGAGAACTGGCGGCGTACCGGCACCGTGTTAGCGTCGGTACAGCTAACGGAAAACACTATTTGGGTTGAGGCGATATTAAATAACGATCTTGAGGCCGATTCTGTTTTACGGGTCAGGGACGATGCCACCAGTAGTCTGAGGATCCAACCGTTACCTTACACCCTCGATGAGATCTAAGATTTTAGCTAAGCCTTAGTTTTGCTAGCTCAAGCTTCGTTCGCTAACGGTAAGCGGACGAAGCTAAGGCCTCGAGCGGATATATCCGTTATTCAATATACAAATAGATGGCCAGAAAGTGGCATACGCTACCGCCAAGCACAAAGCCGTGCCAAATGGCATGGTTATACGGAATGCGCTTGTTGACATAGAAGATAACCCCCAGACTATAGATAACCCCACCGGCGGCTAACAGCCCGACGGCACCCACTGACAGCTTAATCACCATTTGATAAATCACGATCAAAGACAGCCAGCCCATTCCCAAATAGGTCACCAAAGATACCACTTTGAAGCGATGGGTAAACGCCAGCTTAAAAATAACGCCCATCAGAGCCAGACTCCAGATGACAATCATCAGCCCTTTCGCCAACGGCGATCCAAGGCCAACCAGCAAGAATGGCGTATAGGTACCGGCAATCAGCAAATAAATGGCGCAGTGGTCAAACACTTTTAACCGACGTTTGGCAGCCTGATTGGGTATTGCGTGATACAGCGTAGAGGCGAGGAATAAAAGAATAATGCTACCGCCATACAGGCTATAGCTGGTAATGGCCAGAGAACCGGCACCGTTGCTGGCGGCCTGAGTTAACAATAATACCAGCCCAACGATACCGAGAATGAAGCCGATACCGTGGCTGATACTGTTAGCAATTTCTTCTGCTACGGAGTAGCCCTGTTTTGGTAATGCAGACATGCCCTCAACCTTCTTATATCTGATAGCCATAGTGTCCACCTAAGTCATGTGAACCAACGATAGTAGATTAGCTGAGATTTTTTTCAGTGTACACATGTAAGCTGAAATTTTTATAACTGAAAAAAAACCCCGGTCAGGCCGGGGTCAGATGCATATAGGATGGTACGCGTTGAGCTAGCGCCCGGCCTCTAACTCCGCATCAGGCACACCGCTACCATAACCCGCCATTTTCCCGAGCTTAATCACGATCGGCGAAAGCAGCAGCAGCGCAGCCAAGTTTGGCAAGACCATCAGCCCGTTAAACATATCGGCCATTTTCCACACCAGCTCAACTTTAAACAGCGAAGCGGCAAAAATAAAACAGATCGCGATGGCCTGATAAACCCGAACCGCAGAGGCCGAGTTAAACAGATAACGAACGTTAGATTCGGCATAGTAATACCAGCCGATGATGGTGGTGAAGGCAAAAAAGAACAGCGACATTGAAATAAATATGCTGCCGAAATGACCAAATAGGTAGGTATAAGCCTGCTGCGTAACGGTAATTCCCTGACCGGTGAAGATACTCAGAAAGGATTCACCGACCCGACCACTGTTATCCCACTCTCTCATGCCGGAAGTAATAATGACCAGCGCGGTAACGGTCACGATAACGCACACCACAAATACGCCCATCATGGCAATAAAGCCTTGCTGCTCGGGTCTGATAACGCGGGCAACCGCGTGGGCATGAGGAGTCGAGCCCATCCCGGCTTCGTTGGCAAACAGGCCGCGAGCGATACCAAAACGCATTGCCTGCTGAATACCAATACCAACACCACCGCCAACGACCGCCTGAGGATTAAATGCCGCAATAAAGATCGACTCGAAGGCTGGCCATACATAGTTAAAATTCATAGCCAGAATGGTAAATGCGCCAATTAAGTAGAAAATTGCCATTACCGGAACGACTTTTTCGCTAAATGAAGCAATACTGCGAATGCCGCCGACGATCACAACCCCGGTAACAACGGCTAATACCACGCCCATCACCCAGTTAGGAACGCCCAAAGAGCTGTTGAAAGCTGATGCAATAGCGTTCGACTGAACCATATTGCCGATAAACCCGAGAGCGAAAATGATAAACACGGCGAACATGCAGGCTAACCATTTACACTTCAGGCCTTGCTCAATGTAATAAGCCGGTCCGCCGACGGTCTGACCGTTTTTATCTTTAGTCTTAAACTTTTGGGCCAGAATGGCTTCAGCATAGATTGTCGACATGCCGAGAAAAGAAGAAACCCACATCCAGAAGATAGCGCCCGGGCCACCGGCCAGAATCGCCGTTGCCGGTCCGGCCAGATTACCGGTTCCAACCTGACCGGCAATCGCAGTCGCTACGGCCTGAAACGAGCTCATGCCGCTTTTATCTGCCTTATCACCCTTCAGGGACATTCCGCCAAACAGCGCTTTCAGACCGCTACCAAAGTGGCGAATCTGGATAAACCCTAAACGAATGGTAAAGTAGATTCCCGTACCACAAAGTAAAAATATCAATACGTGGTCCCAGAGCAGGCTGTTAACCTGATCGACCAGACTTTCAAACGTTTCCATACCGAACTCTCTTAATGATAGTGATGTTGCATGTTTGCTTGTTGTTTGCTTTTAGCGCGTGCGTTATCGCACGTCATTTTTTGTATATAAGAGCGGCCCGGTCTTACTGCATCACAAGTTTAGTTGCCCAACGGGAAAAGAAAGGAAAACCTGAGTTTCCCCACAGCGGCAACGACACAAGAAGAACAGTATTAGAAAAGTCACGACTTATATGGCAGGAATATAACATTAACCCCAAAGCCTTGGGTATGGTTATTCAGTTTTAGCCTTCAAACGAGAGGATTATTGCTGAATTTTTATAGTGGAACCGGGATTCTATCGGCGAAAAGTGTGGTCTTTCGAATATGGGCCAGCCATAAGAAACCGTTCAATTTAGCTATTAAGTACGTTTCGTCCGCAAAAACAAGATTGGAATATGGCCATTATCTAGCGGCCGAAGGGCGGCATTTTTGATCGCGTATAAGCCCCCGTAATAACGGAGGCTTAAGCTAAACGCAATATATCAATTATTGATAAGCATCCATCGGCACGCAGGAGCAGAATAAATTACGGTCGCCGTAAGCGTCGTCTAACCGTTTCACCGTTGGCCAGTACTTATTGTGCAGCACTGCCTGTGACGGAAATACGGCCAAATCGCGGCTATAAGGGTGCAACCACTCTTGAACCAGCTCGCTCTGAACGTGAGGGGCATTGACTAGCGGGTTATCATCCAGAGGCCATTCTCCGGCCTGCACCCGTCGGATCTCATTGCGAATGGCTAACATCGCTTCGATAAAGCGATCGAGTTCCGCCTTACTTTCAGATTCGGTCGGTTCAACCATCAACGTGCCCGCCACCGGAAATGACATGGTTGGCGCGTGGAAGCCATAGTCAATTAATCGCTTAGCGATATCCATTTCAGTGATACCACTCTCTTCTTTTAGCGGGCGGATATCGAGAATACATTCGTGAGCCACCAGACCATTACCGTCAGAATAGAGCACCGGATAAGACGGCGCTAAGCGCCGGGCAATATAGTTAGCGTTTAGAATCGCCACCTGACTGGCCATTTTCAGCCCTTCGGCACCCAGCATATGAATATACATCCAACTGATTGGCAAAATAGACGCGCTGCCAAAAGGCGCTGCGGATACCGCGCCCAGCCGGGTAGTTACGCCATCAATCCGTACTACGCTGTGCCCCGGCATAAAGGGAGCCAAATGCGCTTTCACGCCGATAGGCCCCATACCCGGGCCGCCGCCGCCGTGGGGGATACTAAAGGTTTTATGTAAATTCAGATGGGAAACGTCGGCACCGATATAGCCCGGCGTGGTAATTCCAACCTGAGCATTCATGTTTGCACCGTCCAGATAAACCTGCCCGCCATACTGATGAACAATGGCACACACCTCCCGGATACCCTCTTCATACATGCCGTGAGTGGAAGGATAGGTCACCATAATGCACGATAGCTTACCCCCGGCCTGCCGAGCTTTATCGCGTAAATCGGCCAGATCGATATTGCCCTGCTTGTCGCAGGCCACCACCACCACAGTCATACCGGCCATTTGAGCAGACGCCGGGTTAGTTCCGTGAGCCGAGCTTGGAATCAAACAAATGTGGCGTTCCTCCTGCCCGGAGCTTTCATGATAACGACGAATGGTCAGCAAACCGGCATATTCACCCTGCGCGCCGGAGTTCGGCTGCATACATATCGCATCGTAACCGGTGATTTGCGCCAGCCATTGAGACAGTTGAGCAATCAGAATATGGTAACCCGCAGCCTGTTCCGGCGGGCAGAACGGATGGAGTTCAGCAAACTCCGGCCAGGTAATCGGGATCATCTCAGCGGCTGAATTCAGCTTCATAGTGCAAGAACCCAGCGGGATCATCGCCTGATTCAGCGCCAGATCTTTGCGCTCCAAACGATGCATATAGCGCATCATTTCGGTTTCACTGTGATAACGGTTAAACACCGGATGGGTCAAGATCGGCGTCTTACGCCGCAGACTGGGGGGAATACTTGTGCTTTGTGCCATGCACTGGCGATCCAGCGCATCGATATCAATTACCACCCCGTTAGCTAACAAAATATCAAACAGCACCTTGAGATGGTCAACGGTGGTGGTTTCATCCAGCGTGATGCCTACCGCGCCGTCGAGATCGGCACGCAGATTCACGCCAAAGCTTAATGCACGAGCGATCACCGCTGGCTTATCACTCACTTCAACGCACAGGGTATCAAACCAAGCGTTGTGGCGCAGCGCCAAGCCCTGTTGCTGTAAACCGGCAGCCAGAATATCCGTCAGCCGGTGAATGCGCTGAGCAATTCGCGTTAGCCCGACCGGGCCGTGATATACCGCATACAAACCGGCAATATTGGCCAGCAGAACCTGAGAGGTACAAATATTGGAATTAGCCTTTTCGCGGCGTATATGCTGCTCACGGGTTTGCATCGCCATCCGCAACGCCGTATTGCCGGCTGCGTCTTTAGAAACCCCGATAATTCGCCCCGGCATTGAGCGCTTAAATTCATCCCGGCAGGCAAAGAACGCCGCGTGCGGACCACCGTAGCCCATAGGAACGCCAAAGCGTTGAGAAGAACCGAATACCACATCGGCACCCATCGCTACCGGAGATTCCAACAGCACCAGCGACATAATATCGGCGGCGACGCTGGTAATCACGCCGCGGGATCTCAGCTGATTAAGCAACTGGCTGTAATCATGCAGCTCGCCGGTCGTTCCCGATAGCTGGACCAAAATACCAAACAGGTCAGGATGCTCTAATGCCCGTTCGGCTTTTCCTATCACCACCTCAAAACCAAAGGTTTCAGCCCGGGTTTTAACTACGTCAATAGTTTGAGGATGGACATCATCGGCAACAAAGAAGCGGTTAGCCTGTTTTATCTTACTGGCTCTTTTCGCCATTGCCATCGCTTCGGCCGCAGCGGTAGCTTCATCCAGCAGCGATGCCGATGCCAGATCCAGCCCGGTCAAATCCTGAGTCATTTGCTGGAAGTTGAGTAAGGCTTCTAAGCGCCCTTGGGACACTTCTGGCTGGTAGGGCGTATAGGCGGTATACCAGCCGGGATTTTCCAGCATGTTGCGCAAAATAACCGGCGGAGTCAGCACCGCGCTATAGCCCATGCCAATATACGATTTATAGCGCTGGTTTTGTGAAGCGATAGATTTCAGCTCGGCCAACGCCTGATGCTCCGTTTGCGCCTCGCCGATTGCCGGTGGATAAGGTAGCTGGATCTCATTGGGAACAATCATTTCAGTAAGCTGATTCAGCGTTTTTACGCCGACCACGTCCAGCATCTGCTGCCGCTCTTCGGCCGAAGGGCCAATATGGCGCTCAATAAAGGATCCACCATGTTCAAGCTGTTTAATCGTTTGAGTCATAGGACTATTCCTGAATTCGTTCGATAAAACCACCGTGCCGAATATGCATCATCCTGATACCAAAAATATTGTCACCGCGGATAAAAGGTCCAAACAAAACTAGATTGCTGACAAACTCTAAAGTTTGATATTTATTGTTTTGAGAAACCCAAACGGAGGGAGAGAATTCTGTTGGGGTCGTAGCAGCTTTAGCTGCCGGAGCGCCCCTAGGGATTCTAGGCCCGGAGCCCTTTACACTCAAAAACGTCGCCCTTCGGCCGCCAGAAGAAGTAAATATTCCAACTTTCTTTTTGCGGACGAAACTTACTCTGCAATCAAATTAAACTACGTTGTTAGCATGGCGCTTATTCATTAATCTTCTTCAAACGTTGCTGCATAGGCTGCTGCATCAAGCAACGCTAACAGCTCACGCTCATCACTGGCTTTAATCCGGAACAGCCAGCCATCATCATAAGGCGCGTTATTCACCAGCTCGGGTGAATCGCCCAGAGGTTCATTAACCGCAACAATTTCACCGCTAATCGGTGCGTAAATATCAGAAGCGGCCTTAACTGATTCAGCCACGGCACACTCTTCGCCGACAGAAACCCGTGCGCCAATCTCTGGCAGCTCGACAAACACCATATCGCCCAACAAATGCTGCGCATGGTCAGTAATACCCACGCTATAAATTCCATTGCCTTCAGGGCGGACCCATTCGTGAGAGGTCGCAAATTTCAGATCGGTAGGTACATTACTCATGTGGTTCTCCATTCTTCTTATGGCTGTTCAATTTTTAGCAGTTCAATTTATGGCAGTTCAATGCAGATTTTATTCAGGCCCCGAGCAATCGAAGCAGTCACCTAGCTATATTAACGACTTACCAAAGCGCACAAACCCCGGTTTAACCACCCGAACCGGCACTTCACGGTTACGAATCGGTACAATAGCCCGATCGCCAATTTCGGCAGGAACCCGGGCAAGCGCGATGCTAACGCCTAACGTCGGAGAGAAAGAGCCGCTGGTAATCACCCCTTCATAATCATTGCCAGCCCCATCGTTGAACCTGACCGGCAGTTCATTACGCAGTACGCCTTTTTCGCTCATCACTAACCCCACCAGCTTTTCAGTTCCGGCTTTGCGCTGCGCTTCAAGCTTATCCCGACCGATAAAATTGCGATCGGCGGGCTCCCAAGCGATGGTCCAGCCCATATTGGCAGCCAACGGCGAAACGCCGCCGTCCATCTCCTGACCGTATAAATTCATACCGGCTTCCAAACGAAGCGTATCTCTGGCCCCCAGACCACAAGGCTTAACGCCCTGAGCCATTAACTTCTGCCAATAATCATCAAGCCGTTCGGCGGGTAGCATCATTTCGTAACCGGCCTCACCGGTATAGCCGGTGGTGGCAATAAACAGGGAGCCTGCCTGAACGCCAAAAAACGGCTTCATACCGTTAACAGCCTGGAGCTGTTTGTCATCCAGCAGCGCAGCAACTTTATCTTTGGCCTCGGGCCCCTGAACGGCGATCAGGCCCAGATCGTCGCGAACGTGCAGCTCAACCGAGAATGGCCGAGCGTGTTCCACCATCCAAGCTAAATCTTTTTCACGGGTTGCGGAATTAACAATCACGCGAAAATAGTCTTCCGCCAGAAAATAGACAATCAGGTCGTCAATCACGCCCGCCGAAGCGTTAAGCATCGCGCTGTACAGCGCCTTACCCGGCTGGGTTAATTTTGCTACATCGTTAGCCAGCAAATAGCGCAAAAACTCGCGGGTGCGGGCACCGTGTAAATCAACGATAGTCATATGGGAAACGTCGAACATACCGGCATGCTGGCGCACCGCATGGTGTTCATCGATTTGAGAGCCGTAGTTGAGAGGCATCATCCAGCCGTGGAAATCGACCATTCTGGCTCCGCAGGCAACGTGCCGATGGTATAGAGGGGTCTGTTTAGTCATATATCCTCTTGAAATACGCTAATGTCGTGAACGGCCTTTATCGCTGAAAGCGGGTACTTATCGGGCAGCCGTTTAAAATATTCCGCCCATATATTGATAAGTTAGCGTAATTGTTAATTATTATCGCAATATGTGAACAATAGCTATCATGCAGCAGTTTTGATTCTTAAACTGCGGATTTCTGCACAGAAATGGGTTTTGGTTTTGGGTTAGTTGGGTGGAGGTGAATGGGGGGATTGGCTAACTGGTAGATTTGTCAGGTGTTTATTGCAATCATATATTGTTAAGCTGAATAAAATAATATCAACTGGGAACTTATAATGAAAAAATTATTACTTGTTGTCGCATGTGTTTCTGCCATATCTGGATGCGTATATCGCAGCACAGTTCAGGCCGGAAAGGATTTTGATCATAACCAAATATCTAAAATAGTTAAAGGTGAAACAACCGAAGGTCAATTAGCCTCATTATTTGGACAACCAGTAAAAAAAGAAGTAGTCAGTGGTAATGAAGTTAAATGGATTTATGAGAAAGTGGAATCAACAGCTGCTGTAAGAATGTTCTCTGCAAAGCCAAAGGTTGACACAAAGAGAAAAGCACTAGAAGTATTAATTAAAGACGGCAAAGTAATTAATTATGCGTTTACTGATACAACAACTGACAACGTAATACAAACAACTAGCTCTTTATAATGCATCACATTGCTTCATCCATAAAAAGGGCATATACAAACGGAATGCAGGGAAAATTAATATGTCCGAATTCAACTACCAAAAACAAGCACAGGATTTCTATAGTAAGGCTCCCGTTATTATTTTGGGTAGTGGTGCTTCGGCTGCACGCGGCATGTCTGGAATGTCAGGGCTTGCGAAGCATTTGGTCGCGCGCACTAACATTTCCGATTTATCCAACGGCGAGATTGCTGCTTGGGAAAAATTCTGCCAAATATAGAATGAGAACCATCATTTACCCACGAAAATGACGAGCTGCCCTTCTAATATCCCCCGATAGATACGAACTCAATCAAATCCTCTTGCCGTTTCCCCCCACCAGCGTTATCGTATCCTCGCACCTGCAAAATCAGGTGCCGGGATTGGTCTCCTGAATATCATACCTGCGACATATGACGCATTAGCGTCTTTTTTGTGTCGTGCGTTCGGCTACACATCTATGGTGGGCTGGGCGGGGGCGTCGAAAGACGCGCCGGTGTCCGGTATGGCCGGTAAGACCAATCCCGTTCAGTTCACCACCCAAAAGATTGGTCTCTTCGGTGGTGGAATATAAATTCACATACCAGAGGCTGCCCTAATGGCTACTACCCCAACCCAAACTCATGCTTCAGAAGATTCCCCATTTGCCCTGTCTTACGACACCACTACCGATTTCATCGAACAGGCCGAGTACTGCGAACGCTTAGTCGAAAACCTGTTAGATAGTCATAACCCGTCAGAAAGGCTAGCACTCTGCGGCCAGCTAAGTTCCATGCTTGAGCGGCTACAGCCCAAACTTAATGAACCCATTCCACCCCATCTGATTGAACGTTTTACCGTGGACAGCATCCCCACCTCGGTTCCGGTATTTGAACCCGAAACCGAGTTGCTTTGCAGCTACAGCCTTGCGCTTTCACAGCTTTTAGCCGGGCGTACTTTTCTGCCGGAAATGGAAGAAACGCTTAACGGGCTGTTATTCGAGTTAGTTTGCTATTTTTCGGATGAACTGAGGATGCCGCGTTTTGTACGCACACCGACGGGCGTGGAGTTTATTGATAGCCTGAAAAATTGATATAGACAAAATCTACGCTCAAGCCGAAGCCAAACGTTAATTTGTTAGCTAAAACCCGGATGATTCGCTGCGCTCACCCTTCGGGCCATTCGCTATGCGAATGTTTGCTTCGCCTGCGGCTACGCGTTCCGACTTTCGTCGGGATGACGAGGTGGCTTGTCAACAGTCTGGAATCGGGCAGTGGTTTAAAATACTCCGCCCATGTCTTGATGAGTTAGCGTAAGCGAGTTAGACTCTATTCGTTAGGTTGTATTGCCATGCATTGCTGCTCAGATGACTGCCCGTCACTGAGGGCAAAAAATAAAAAACCCCGTCTCACCAACGGGGTTTTTTATTAGCTAAAATCTGGATGATTCGCTGCGCTCACCCTTCGGGCCATTCGCTATGCGAATGTTTGCTTCGCCCGCGGCTACGCGTTCCGACTTTCGTCGGGATGACGGGGTGGCTTGTCAACAGTCTGGAATCTGGAAACCGAATTTTCACCTAGACCTTCGCCCTCAGCCATTCAGGTAAATCCCCTAACCCCATCGCCTGATGCACCAAATGTGGCTTCACGCCCGGCAGCGTATCGGCCAGCTTTAGGCCAATATCGCGCAGCAGTTTCTTCGCCGGGTTATCGCCATCAAACGCCTCTCTAAAGCCCTGCATCGCGGCCAGCATCACGGCGGCACTTTGCTTACGGCTGCGCTCGTAGCGGCGCAGATAAAGATAGTTGCCAATATCTTTGCCTGCTTTTTGCAGGCGCTTGATCTCAGAGACCAGACCGGCGGCATCCATAAAGCCCAAATTAACGCCCTGTCCGGCTAACGGATGAATGGTGTGTGCAGCATCGCCAACCAGCGCCAAGCGATGAGCGGCAAAGCTGCGGGCATAGCGGGCGGTGAGTGGAAACACTGCCCGCTCGCTTTCAACGCTGCATCGCCCAAGGCGATTATCAAACGCAATGGCTAGCTGGTAGTTAAACTGGGCGTCGTCCAGATGCTGCATCTGCTCGGCTTTTTCCGGCGAAAGAGACCAAACGATAGAGCATAAATCAGGCTGCCATAGCGGCAGGAAGGCTAAAATACCATCACCGTGGAAAACCTGTCTGGCGCAGCCGTTATGCGGTTCATCAGTACGGATCGTAGCGACCAACGCGTGGTGGCCGTAGTCGCGGAAGGCCAGCGGAATATCGGCATGGTGACGTAGCCATGAATCAGCGCCGTCGGCACCGACAACCAGTCGAGCGCTCAGCATCCGGCCATCTTCAAGGGTCACGAAGGCTTCATTCTCGCCTCTCATAACCTGCTTAAGCTTTGCCGGTGCTAATAAGGTGATATCCGGGCTGGAAGCCGCTTTCTGCCACAGTGCCTTTTGGATCACCGCATTCTCAACGATGTGGCCTAGATGACTGTAACCATAATCACTGGCGCGAAAAGCAATGTTGCCAAAGCTATCTCTGTCCCACACGTCCATTGATGAATAAGGGCTGGTGCGCAGCGCGGTAATGCCTTTCCATACGCCGAGATAGTCGAGAAAACGCTCGCTGGCCGCGTTAATGGCCGAGACTCTCAGGGCGGGATTAACCGGCAGGCGATCGTCCGGCTGTTGAGGTTCAACCACTGCGATACGCAAGCCGTTCCCCTGCAATCCGCAGGCTAACGCCAGCCCGACCATTCCACCGCCGGCAATAACTACGTCATAAGCATGCATGAATAATTACCTTATCGTTTCACCCAACCAAGGGTTCTGTGTGCAAGTGGCAACCGGAGTAACTCACAGCAATCCATTGCGATTAACCCAAGGTTTCTTGCCACGATTAACGGTGCGTAATGATTGGCAAACAGATGAATGAGACCATCGGTTAAACCAATAGTGGCTTTTTGATCGGCCTGACGACGCTGGCTAAAGCCGTGTAACACTTCATAGCTGCCTAGATCTTCCCGCTTTTTAGCGGCATTGGCTAAGGTTTCAGCCAGAGACATTACGTCACGCAGGCCGAGATTAAAACCCTGCCCGGCTATAGGATGCAGGGTCTGAGATGCATTTCCTACCAGCGCCAAACGGTGGCTGACCGGCTGTCTGGCAGTGCATAAACGCAGCGGATAGCTATAGCGTTTCCCAACCGATTCAATCGCGCCTAAGCGCCAACCGAACACCTGCTGTAGCTCTTTGGCAAAGGTTTTATCATCCCATGCCATGGCCCGTGCCTGAGAACCTTGATCCATACACCATACCAGCGACATACGGCCTTTTGACATGGGCAACAGAGCAACCGGTCCGTTAGGCGTAAAACGCTCAAAGGCTTTGCCATTATGGGCCAGCTGCGTGGTGACGTTAGTAATCACGGCAATCTGTTGATAATCATTCTGCGCCCATGTCATTCCCAGCGTAGAAGCAATGGCAGAAAATGAACCATCGGCAGCCACCAGTAACGAGGCTGACAGCGTTTCACCGCTACTTAACGTCACGCTGGTACTATCCATATCGCGGGTGACTTCAACCACCTTCGCGGGGCAATGTACGGTGATATTGGGTGCCTGTTTGAGCAGTGAAAACAGCCGGTTTCCGACGTGGTGTAGCTCAACGACCTGTCCTAAAGCCGGCAGTAAATAGTCTGAAGCCTGTAGAGTCACCATGCCGGTATGCCCACGCTCACTGACCTGAACCGTATCAATCGCCGTTGCACCGTCTGACAGCGCTGACCAAATACCAACCCGCTCCAGCTGTTGGCAGGTTCCCTGCGCTAAGGCTATCGCCCGAGAATCAAACCCCGGGTGCTGGGTCGACTCCGGTAATACTTCCTCAATCAGATCGATTTTGATCGTTCCGCCACTCAGCGTCGAAAGCGCTAAAGCCAGCGTGGCTCCCGCCATTCCGCCACCAACAATAATTACTGAATTCATCAATGAGTCCCTGCCATTAACGCTTCAATATCATCCGGATTTTTAATCACGTCAGCGGTAAAAATCTCACTGCCGTGTTCCGTAATTAGAATATTATCTTCAATACGAATGCCAATACCCCGGAACTGCGCGGGAACATCGGCATCAGGTGCGATATACAAACCGGGTTCAACGGTTAATACCATGCCCGGCTCTAATAAACGATCGCGAGTCGATGAGCCGTAGTCGCCGACATCATGAACATCCAAGCCTAGCCAATGGCCTAAACCGTGCATATAAAAGCGTTGATGAACCTTATCTGCGATAAGTTGCTCAATCTCCCCTTTGAGTACGCCAGCATCCAGCAACCCGTGTAACATCACGCGAATCACCTGCTCATTGGCATCACGAATGCTGTTACCAGCGGTTAGCAATGAGATAGCTTTGTACTGAGAGGCTAAAACGATATCGTAGATAGTGCGCTGGGCCGGGCTAAATTTGCCGTTGACCGGAAAGGTACGGGTAATATCACCGGCATAGCCTTGGTATTCACACCCGGCGTCGATCAGCACTAAATCACCGTCCTTGAGCACTGACTCATTTTCGGTATAGTGCAAAATGCAGCCGTTTTCACCGCTGCCGACAATGGTGTTATAGGCCGGATAACGCGCACCGTGGCGGGTAAACTCATGATGAATTTCCGCTTCCAAATGGTACTCATACATACCTGGGCGACATTTCTCCATCGCGCGGGTATGGGCCAGCGCGCTAATCTGCCCGGCTTTGCGCATAACGGCAATTTCTTCGGCCGACTTGAATAACCGCATTTCATGCAGCCATGGCCGCCAGTCGGTTATGGTGGCCGGAGCCCGTAAATTCTGGCGCGAACCGTTACGCAATTTTTCCAGCGCAGAAAAGACAATACTGTCTGCGTAGTCATACTGGCCCTGCGCGTGGTACACCACGTCAAGACCGTTAAATAGCAGATGTAACGGTTGGTTGATATCGTCATAGGGCAAAGCGCGATCGATGCCTAGCTTTTGAGGCGCAGCCTCCTGCCCCAGACGGCGACCAAACCACGTTTCAGCGAGTAAATCCCGTACCCGGTTGAACAATACGCTGTGACTGTGGTTTTCATTGCTTTTAATCAGGATCAAGGCCGCTTCCGGCTCGTTAAACCCGGTGAAATACCAAAAGTCGCTGTTCTGGCGAAACGGATATTCTGAATCAGCACTACGGGTTTGCTCAGGTGAGGCAAAAATAATTGCCGCACTGCCTGAAACCATTTTAGCCAGCAAAGCCTGACGGCGACGCTGGTACTCTTGTAATGTCACCATGATATCTATCCTTTCCGGCATTCAGCTTATTGCAACATAAACCCACTTGGTTGGCCAATTACGCCAAAATCAGTGAAGCGTAGGCTTAACGTTTTCTGGCGCGGTGGCGTTCAGCGGAGAAAACTCGCTGTGGCACAGCATGGCCGCCATGCGTACATATTCACTCACCTCTTCCAGCGATTGTTCCAATTCTTCCGGATCTTCTTCTTCATCGTAACCGAGTTGCCCAATGTTACGCAGATCGTCAATGGCTTCGCCCACTTCATCTTTAACCTGAGCTAACTTGGGTTGCAATACGCCCAAACCAAGCAGGAAATGGTTGACCCAGCCGGACAGCGCATCTACCCGCTCAAACAGCGGCGCATTATCATCAGGCAGCAGCATCTGGAAGCTAAAACCATCTTCTTCCAACGCCCGTTTAGTTTGCTCATACAGCTGTTGTACCGGAACGGCCAGCGTTTGGCTAAAGGCAATGCCTTCGTTAGTTAAATCATGGAGTAACACAGTCCAGCTACTGTCATGGCTACCGCCACAAACCATACCGCTAATCAGCCCGTGCATTTCAGCGGCGGTCATGCCAACGCTGTTTTGCACCAGAGCGGTATGCAAAGATAAATAAGAAGGAAGTGGGTTCTCGGTCATCATGCGTGATTCACCATCGTTGATAAGATAAGTTCATGCTATGCTACCACCAAGAGCAGATCTGATGCCATAAAAGGCACACATCTTAAGCTGGTTTGACGTTTTTAACTTTCGGCATCTGAAGGCAAAGCAATTGATTGCGTTGTATGATTTCAGGCCGCCAGAGTCAGTCAACAGTTGGCCAATAGTTTGATATAATAGTTCCACTTTGGGCCGGTTTCTCCGCCCGTTGGAAAAAATATGCTTAGGCGCATTCGTTCGTTTTTATATTGATTGGAGCCCTCAGGGTTTGCCATGACGCATGCCATAAGTGAGTGTAACAATTGCAGTCGGAATTCGGCAGGAAGGTGATATGTCAGCACAACCGGTAGATTTAGAAATTTTCGGCAGATCGTTACGCGTGAATTGTCCGCCAGAGCAACAGCAAGCGCTCAATAAGGCCGCTGAAGATCTCAGCCAGCGTTTGCAAGATCTAAAAGTTAGGACTAGAGTCACTAATACAGAGCAACTGGTATTTATTGCCGCTCTCAATATCTGCTATGAGCTGGCGCAAGAAAAAACCAAGACCAACGACTATGCTAACAATATGGAACAGCGGATTCGGATGTTGCAAAATACAATCGAACAGGCATTAGTCGAACAGAGCATAATCTCACAGCGTCAGGGTGCAAAGTTCGAATAATTTCCCTACAATCGACGATGGATGATGTATAGTCGTTAGTAGTAATAGTCCGGCAGCAGTATGAATTCCAGAAATCGTCCACGTGAGGGTTTCTGAACCAAATTCTCTGAGGTGTGCGTTATCGGGCCAGTCCCCTGAGCCGATATTTCAAACCAAAAGAATGTGGAGCCCTACAGCCTGTGAGCATGCCCGGTCCGTCCGGGAAGCCTGATGGCAGTAGATTCGCGTTCACCTTGAACCAAGGGTTCAAGGGTTACAGTCCGCGACGGCACCTCGGAGATCTCCTTTCTGCTCGGTTTCATGGCATATCCGGTTATCCGACATGGCGTCTGAACTACATTCCCCCCAAGAAATCCGAAAACACATTCGTCGGTTACGTAATCAGCTCACGCCACAGCAGCAACATTCTGCCGTTGATAACGTGATGAATCAGCTGCTTCAACATCCGAAAATTCAGGCGGCTCAGCATATCTCGCTGTTTATCTCTTTTGACGGCGAAATAAATACCCAGCCCATCATTGAAGCCCTTTGGCAGCAGCAAAAATCCGTCTATCTTCCAGTATTGCACCCGTTCAGCCGGGGTAATTTACTCTTTCTACGTTATACCCCACAAACGGCAATGAAGGCTCATCCGTTTGGCCTGATGGAGCCTAAGCTCAACGTCAACAACGTACTACCAACGGCAGAACTGGACGTCATTATTACACCAATGGTGGCGTTTGACGCTGAAGGTCACCGCTTAGGAATGGGCGGCGGTTACTATGACCGCACGTTAAAGCACTGGCAGCGTAATCAGACATACCCTATCGGTATCGCTCACGATTGCCAGCAGGTTGAAAGGCTTCCTCGCCAAAGTTGGGACATTCCGCTACCGGAGATTATTACGCCATCACAGACATGGAAATGGTAGTAGAAGTGATAGTTTTGCCGAGCAAGTTGGCGATTCGTTTAAAAAGTAAAAGCGGCCATAGGCCGCTTCAGATGGATGACTAACCCCAGATGCAAAGTTTTGGTCTAAAAAGGCTCAAACGTAGGGAGAGAATTCCGTTGGGGTCGTAGCAGCTTTAGCTGCCGGAGCGCCCCTAGGGATTCTAGGCCCGGAGCTCTCTGCTCTCAAAATCGTCGCCCCTCGGCCGCTAGAAAAAGATAATATTTCGACACTCTTTTTGCGGACGAAACTTACGCTGAAGTATAATTAAACCACTTTGTCAGTAACCTCAAGCAGCCATAGGCCGCTTTTTTAATCCGCGCACGAAACAGAATCAGAACAATAGTCTGGCGCGAATAGTTCCGTGAATCGACTTCATGTGCTCCAGCGCTTCATCCGCGCGGTCAGTTTCCACATCGATAACCACATAGCCAATATCAATATTGGTTTGCAGGAACTGCGCCGCAATGTTGATACCTTCTTCGGCGAAAATATGGTTGATCTGGTTCATGACGCCGGGACGATTTTCGTGAATATGCAGTAATCGGCTGACGTTTTCAGCCGGTGCTGGCAGTGAAACCTCTGGGAAGTTAACCGCAGACAGCGTAGAGCCGTTATCTGAATATTTCGCCAGTTTACCGGCCACTTCAGTACCAATGTTCGCCTGCGCTTCCTGAGTTGAACCGCCAATATGCGGCGTAAGCAGCACATTATCAAACGCGCTCAACGGAGAAACAAACGGGTCTTGATTAGAGGCTGGCTCTGTCGGGAACACGTCAATCGCCGCACCGGCCAAGTGTTCGCGCTCGAGCACGCCGCACAGAGCGGGAATATCAACCACGGTACCGCGGGAAGCATTGATCAAAATTGAACCGGGCTTCATCATAGCCAGCTCTTTTTCACCCATCAGATTCTTGGTGCTGGCCGTTTCTGGTACGTGCAATGTCACTACATCGCTCATATTTAGCAGATCGGACAGGTGACGAACCTGATTAGCATTGCCGAGCGGTAATTTGTTTTCGATATCGTAAAACATTACGTTCATACCAATGGATTCAGCCAGAATGCCTAACTGAGTTCCAATATGACCGTAACCGATGATGCCAAGATTTTTACCTCTGGCTTCATAAGCGCCTACGGCAATTTTGCTCCACTCACCGCGGTGAGCTTTAGCATTAGCCTCAGGGATCCGGCGAAGGAGCAACAGAATTTCCCCTAGAACCATCTCTGCAACTGAACGGGTATTAGAAAACGGCGCATTAAACACCGGTATACCGCGTTTTGCCGCCGCGTGAAGATCGACCTGATTAGTACCAATACAAAAACAGCCGATAGCCACCAGCTTTTCAGCCGCAGCCAGCACGTCGGCAGATAAGTGAGTACGGGAACGGATCCCCACAAAATGGGCGTCGCGAATAGCGTCTTTCAGCGCCGCATCGTCCAGAGCACCTTTATGGTATTCGATGTTGCTATAGCCAGCCGCCTTAAGGTTTTCAACCGTACTTTGATGAACACCTTCAACAAGCAGAAACTTAATTCTCTCTTTTTCTAATGATACCTTTACCATTTGCTGAACCCTGCCCCGTGATTATTATTTGAACCCTGTCCAGCCAACATAGCAAATATAGAAGTTACGGCAATACAACCGATTGCCTATGCGCCAGCAGAAGGAATATGTGAATATTTCAAATTAGGTGGTTTATTCTGGTTTAGCCACAACAGAGTAGCGGCTTTATGTTGCATGAGTCGAAAATGTGATATATATCACCAAATTAAAAATATTTAATTTAGCTACAAATTATTTTGAACAATCAGGTTCAGAGCAAGAGGAAATTAGCCTGTTAGACGCCGTTATAGGGTGTAACTAAAAGGCTAATTGACTGTTTTAATATAGTTTTTTAGTTATTCAATGACTTTAACGCCGTCAGGGGTGCCAATCAGCGCAACGTCAGCCTTACGATTAGCAAAAAGCCCAACGGTGACTACACCGGCAATATTATTGATTTTATTTTCCATCTCAACGGCATTCATAATGTTTAAGTTACGCACGTCCAGAATGATATTACCGTTGTCTGTCACTACACCCTGACGATATTCCGGCGTGCCGCCAAGCTTAACCAGCTCGCGGGCAACATAAGAACGGGCCATGGGAATAACTTCAACCGGTAGCGGAAATGCGCCCAGAATATCAACCTGCTTAGAGCCGTCAGCAATACAGATAAACTTACGGGCGATAGCGGCAATAATTTTCTCACGGGTTAACGCCGCGCCGCCGCCTTTGATCATTTGCATATGGCCGTTGATTTCATCAGCGCCATCAACGTAAATGTCTAGAGAGTCTACGTCGTTGCAGTCAAAAACCTGAATACCTAACTGCTTAAGCTTAGCCGTTGAATCATTGGAGCTGGATACCGCGCCTTCAATCTGGTGTTTTATTGAACCGAGTGCGTCAATAAAATGGGCCGCCGTTGAGCCAGTACCTACGCCAACAATGGTGCCCGGGCGCACATATTTTAGCGCGGCCCAGCCTACGGCCTTTTTCAGTTCATCCTGCGTCATGGGGTGTCTACCTATGCTGTCAAAAGTGGGGCTATTATAAAGCAACCTGACCGTGGATACAGTTAAACCGATCGGAAAGATACGACAAGAATAAAAATATGGCATAGTGTAACCATGCCGCTGAATAAAATAATAAAAACGGCCATACACAAACGGAGAATACATAGGAATGAAACGCCCAGACTATCGCGTGCTTCAGGCGCTGGATGCCGTCATCCGTGAACGCGGCTTTGAACGCGCGGCCCAAAAGCTTTGCATCACCCAATCAGCCGTATCTCAGCGGATCAAACAGTTAGAATACCTTTATGGTCAGCCGCTGCTCATCCGCACGGTACCACCCCGGCCAACGGAACAAGGGCAGAAACTGTTAGCGCTGTTGCATCAGGTTGAGCTATTAGAAGATGAATGGCTCAGCGATGAAGGCAGTGCAGACTCGCCGCTCCAGCTATCCCTTGCGGTCAATGCTGACAGTCTGGCGACCTGGTTATTACCTGCGCTAAAGCCAGTATTATCCGACTCCCCGATTCGGCTTAACCTACAGGTCGAGGATGAAACCCGCACCCAAGAGCGATTACGTTTGGGAGAAGTGGTTGGCGCAGTGAGTATTCAGCCTCAGGCGCTACCGCGTTGTCTGGTCGATCAGCTTGGCGCACTGGACTACATTTTTGTTGCCTCTCCGGACTTTGCCGCCCGTTATTTCCCAAATGGCGTAACCCGCCCTGCGCTACTGAAAGCGCCAGCGGTCGCATTTGACCATCTGGACGATATGCATCAGGCTTTCTTACAGCAAAATTTCGATTTACCGCCGGGCAGCGTTCCGTGCCATATCGTCAGCTCATCAGAAGCGTTTGTACAGCTGGCTAAGCAGGGAACCACCTGCTGTATGATTCCGCATTTGCAGATAGAAAAAGAGTTGGCTAACGGAGAATTAATGGACTTAACGCCGGGGCTTTGTCAACGCCGGATGCTCTACTGGCACCGCTTCTCGCCGGAAAGTAAGATTATGCGAGGGGTGACTGACGCCCTGCTAAGCTACGGGCGCCAGGTATTAAGGCAAATCTAAGCGGCTTATGGTTTGATATCAAACACCACGTCAACCCGATCGTCAAAGCTGATACTTTGCTGTTGATAGGTCTGGTCGGCGCTGGTTGATGAATCTGACTCTGCTTTATAGGTACGCATCATCGGAGCAGGTTCTGAGTTCGGTGCACGATAGCTAATGCTGTAGACCGAGCCTAACGTTACGCCAAAATCTTTGGCTAAATCTTTAGCCTGAGCGATCGCGTCATCAACTGCCTTTTTACGCGCTTCAGCCCGGAACGCGTCATCTTTAACAACGCCCAAATGAATATCACGAATTTCATTCAGCCCGCTAGACAGCGCACCGTCTAGCAGTGTATTCAGCTTATCCAGATTGCGAACCGTAACTTTTACCTGACGAGTAGCGACATACTCTTTCGCCGCTTTACTGCTGATAATGCCGCTGCTGTAGCTATAGTCCAGACGGGTCTGAATATTCGCGGCGGCAATATCTGCTTTAGCGATACCGTTCTTTTCAAGCAGGTCCATATATTTAGCAACGCGTTCATCATTCTGCTTTTTAGCTTCGGCCGCCTCTTTGTTAGTTACCGACACGTCAATCATCAGCGTTGCCATATCAGGAACAACGTTAATAGAGCTAGTACCGGTGGTCACAATGTGCGGACCGTCAGGTAATTCAGCGGCCATCGTAGTCAGCGGTAACATAGCAACCATCGCCGCTATAGCCAAAGTTTTTAATTTCATCACTTATCCTTGAATTGATTGGTCATTGATGCGCCCACCTGCGCAATATTTTCAGACAGCGCGAAAAGTAAAAGTATCCCGCAGCGATAAACTATTCTCTCATCAATGCATTATTTTACTGTTCCAGCAGAGCATGTTTTGCCAGTTGAAAAGCAATCAACCACATGACCGATCCAACGGCGAAATTAATTCCCCGCTGAGCCTGACTTTTTTGTAACCATGGAGCCAACCACGATGACAACAGCGCCAGCGAAAAAAACCAAATGACGGATGCCGATACCGCGCCCATTACAAACCATAGGCGTAACGCCCCAAACTGCTCTCCCAAGCTGCCTAAGACCACTACCGTATCAAGGTAAACGTGTGGATTCAGCCACGTTACGGCCAGCACGGTAACCATAATCCGATAACGACTGTGAGACGTCGTGGCATCCAGATTAATCTGTGCACTTCCCTTCCCCAGCGCAGCGCTGAACGCCCCCCATCCGTACCAGATTAGAAAAAACACCCCACCCCATGTCACGATCTGTAGCAATAGAGGAGACTGAGCCAGCAAAGCACCGCCGCCGAAAACGCCCAGCGAAATCAGAATCGCGTCACTGACGGCACACAGCCCGGCAACCATGACCGCATGCTGGCGCCGGATCCCCTGCGATAGCACAAACGCATTTTGCGGCCCGATGGGCAGGATCATCGCCATTCCCATCACTATCCCTTGAAAATACGTTAGCAGCACGTTATTCCTCACATCAACCTGAGCTTATTGGTCCGATAGCCTACCGTACGCCGCAGGCAGTGAGAAATGGATAATTCTAATTGGTCATTAGACAGCGCTAATAATATTGATCACGGCCGACGAAGAAAGGCTACGCTGGTGATTCAAATACTTAGCACATCCATTTACGCTTACGAAAGCTTAATTTGGCCAGCATCCAGAGCCCGTTTAAAATTTTCCAGCAAATCAAAATTCACTTCGCTGAAATCACCGTTTTTTACCCACACTCTCACCGTAAAGCTGAGAGAAGATGCGGCCATTTCATGCAAACGTACGGTAATACCTAACGGCTTTACAATACGCGGCTCTTTATTAATCACGTCGTTCAACGTCACCTTCACCCGATCGATATCAGAATCATGGCCAACGTTGATAATCATATCCAACCGGCGATGAGGCTCGCGAGAGAAGTTAATAATTTCACCGGCAATAACCTTACCGTTGGGCACCACCACCATTTTACCGTCGGCAGTCGTCATGGTTGTTGAAAAGATCTGAATGCTGGTAATGGTACCGCTAACGGCGCCGAAGGTAATAAACTCCCCGACCCGAAACGGACGAAAAGTGACAAGAATCACCCCGGCGGCAAAGTTAGCCAATGACCCTTGCAGTGCCAGACCAACGGCTAAACCGGCGGCACCCAGCACGGCAATCACCGATGCCGTTTGCACCCCGACGTGTCCTAGTGCGGCAATAATGGTGAAAGTAATCACCGCATAGCGCACCAGCGCTGAAATAAAACGGCTGACGGTAGCATCGATTGAACGCGCATCCATCACTCTGATAGCGATTCTGGCGACGTTACGCGCGAGAATAAAACCAATAACGAGGATCGCCAAAGCGACAGCTAAATTGATAACTGAATCAATGAGAAAGTTTTTATTTGCCGACAGCCAGGTTTCAAACTGCGTAAAGTGATGTTCAATAGCGGTGTTATTCATAATACGCCCCCCACATTCAATTCAAGCACATAAAACAAAACGTTAATTGATGAGCGACAACCAACACATTGTATCAATAAAATCTATAATATTAGTCAATAATATCAATTCATGCCAAAAATTATCGTTATTACTTTAATGAGTAATCGCCATACATGATAAAAATATCAGCCTGATAGAAATGCATTAACGCTCAAAAAATAAACGCGGTTTATATTCCAGAATCCTAATATTGTTTATTAATCATACCGTTCGGATAAATAGCTATGAGTACAGCTATTGACAGCAATAAACAATTCAACGTAGTTTAACCTTCTATTAAATAATCATTTTTTAGACAACTTCAAATATCATTAACCAAAATCAGACAAACTATTAGGTTTAAACGCTAAAACAACCGTTAGTCTGGCATAGATAAATATGGAAGTACCCAATGTCACAGATGTTAGCTCTGCTGTTAGTTATATCAATTCTATATATCGGAGACGTTATCTCCGTTAAAACCAAGGCGTGGATCCCATCAGTTTTCGTTTGCGCCGTACTATTTCTCATTGGGTATTGGACGTTTTTTCCAAAAGACATTGTCAACGTTGCCGGAATTACAACGCCGGTTGCCATCATGGTGATGTATTTGCTCATTACCAATATGGGCACGCTGCTTTCTCTAAAAGAGCTAGTCAGACAGTGGAAAACCATTGTCATATCACTGTCCGGTATCGCTGGCATTACCGCTGCGGTATTTATCGTTTGTATGCTGATGTTTGACCGCAATACGGCAATTGTCACTATTCCGCCGTTAGTCGGTGGTATCGTTTCGTCGATTATTATGTCAAAAGGTGCCGCAGAGGCAGGGCTAGTTGACCTGTCCGTTTTTGCTATCTTGATTTACGTGATGCAGGGATTTGCCGGTTATTCATTAACCGCCATCATGTTGCAGCGTGAAGGCAAAAGAGTGCTGAAAAAGTACCGGGCAGGAGAATGGCAGAATGATGATATAACGCCAGCCGACGACGCACACCAGCCGACCACTATTGTTGCCGAAGATAAAATGCCGCGGCTATTCAGCGTTATTCCGACCCACTACAATACCAGTTACTTCAAATTTGTGCGGCTCGCGCTAATTTCCTATCTGGCCTATAGCGCTTCAATGGCGGCCGCACCGTTCGTCAGCATCAGTCCGTTTGTACTTTGCCTATTGTTTGGCGTTGCCGCCGCCTCTTTTGGTTTTCTGGAAAAGCAGCCATTGCAAAAAGCGAATGGGTTTGGCTTTGCCGTTATGGCCCTGATGCTATTCATCTTTGATACGCTGAATAAAGCTACGCCAGAGATGTTAATGCGCTTACTGTTTCCAATGGTTATCCTGATTGGTACCGCCATTATTGGTATGTTTATCATTTCATGGATTGTTGGAAAAATGCTGGGCGTTAGTATGGAAATGGCTTTTGCTATTTCACTAACCGCCCTGTATGGCTTTCCGGCGGATTACATCATTACCAATGAAGCCATTACGGCACTGACCAAGAATGAAAAAGAGCGCCAGATATTAACTAACCATATGTTAGGGCCAATGCTAGTCGGAGGATTTATTTCCGTCACTATGGTATCCGTGGTTATGGCTGGCATTATGGTGGGATACATTACGCCAGTTGCAGGATAAAAAATGATACACGCAAATACGGGCAGAATTCAGCAACACATTGAGCAGATAGCCACTTTTACGGCAACCCCCGGCCAAGGCACAACCCGAATGAGCTATAGCGCTCAGGGTAAACAGGCGCGCGAATACATCAAGGCCCAGATGTTGGCGGCAGGCCTGACGGTGCGGGAAGACGCCATTGGCAATATCTTTGGCAAACTAGTGGGAAAAGAGCCAACGTTGCCGTCGGTGATGATTGGCTCACACTTTGACTCAGTGCCTCACGGCGGAGCATTTGATGGCCCCGCGGGCGTAGTGATGGGATTAGAAATCGCCACGCTGTTTCACGAACATAGGCTCACGCCGCGTTATCCGCTGGAAGTCGTTGCGCTGGTCGAAGAAGAAGGCGCTAGCTTCGGCCGAGGGCTGCTGGCTTCCTGTGCTATTGCCGGTAAAATTACCGCCAATGAACTCGATACGCTGTACGACAGTGAAGGGATATCCGCCGCCGCCCGCATGACCGAATCAGGTTTTCATCCCGAGGGCGTCAATAGCGTTATTCGTTCACCGCAATCAATTAAGGCGTTCATTGAGCTGCATATCGAACAAGGCCCTGTACTTGAACAATCCAATACTGACGTTGGGCTGGTAGATACCATTGTGGGTATCAGCCAACTGATCGTCACAATTACCGGCAAAGCAGGCCATGCGGGCACCACGCCAATGGATAGCCGCCAAGATGCGCTGGTTGCTACCAGCCGAATGGTTAGCCAGATTGGTGACTTTGCCCGTCAGGCAGGTGGGGCAACGGTTGCCACCGTCGGAAAACTGCAGGTTTTTCCTAACGGTGCCAACGTCATTCCGAATAAAGTTGTCTTTACGGTCGACATTCGCTCCAAGAGCGCCGACAGGCTAAATCAGGTCATTGAACAGACTAAAAGCTGTATTCAGCAAAACGCGGGCGACGGTATCATCTACCATATAGAACAACCGTTGTATGTACAGCCAACGCCGCTTGATCCAAGCCTGCATCAGTCACTGAAAAGGCATAGCGATCGGCTAGGCTTAAGCAGCAAAACCATGGTCAGCGGAGCCGGGCACGATGCGATGATTTTTGCCGGTATCTGCGACGTCGGTCTGGTGTTTGTACCTAGCCGCAACGGGCTCAGCCACCATCCTGACGAATGGACTGACTATCAACAAATTCAGAAAGGCGTAGACGTCATTTTTCATACGGTAAAAGAAATAACAGAGGCAACTCAGTATGATTAACCCAAATATTGCGGCATCGATAAAAAATCATCAGCAAGAGATGATTGCGTTTCGCCGTGATTTACATGCGCACCCTGAACTACCTTGGGAAGAAGTACGAACCACTCAGAAAGTTGCCCAAGCGCTACAAGCCATTGGTATCTCGTTTAAACTGACTAAACCGACCGGCGTCATCGCCGAGATTAAAGGTGGAAAAACCGGTAAAACCGTGGCGTTACGCGCAGATATGGATGCTCTGCCGGTGCTCGAGCTTAATGATACGCTAAGCTATAAATCACAAACTCCGGGAAAAATGCACGCCTGTGGCCACGATGCCCATACGGCGATGCTGCTCGCGGCGGCAAAAACCCTGTATGAACATAGAGCCGAGCTGCGCGGTAACGTACGTCTGATATTCCAACCGGCAGAAGAGATTGCTCAGGGTGCCATCGAGATGGTGAAACAGGGTGCGATTGAAGGCGTCGACAACGTATTTGGCATGCATATCTGGTCTATCTCTCCGACGGGAAAAATCTCATGTAACGTTGGGTCGGCTTTTGCCGCTACCGACTTACTCAAGATCGCATTTAAAGGCCGTGGCGGACATGGCTCTATGCCGGAAGCCTGCGTTGATGCCGCGGTAGTGGCCTCTTCATTTGTGATGAACCTACAATCGATCGTTTCCCGTGAAACCTCACCGCTGGAACCTGCCGTAGTCACCATCGGTAAAATAGACGTCGGAACCCGCTTTAACGTGATTGCAGAAAATGCAGTACTGGACGGCACCGTGCGAACTTTCAACGTTGAGAACCGCGAAAGAATCAAAGCCGCTATCGAGCGCTATGCCGACCACACGGCCGCCATGTACGGCGCAACGGCCAAGGTTGAGTATATTTATGGCACGTTGCCGGTGATCAATGAAGAACGCAGCGCCCTATTGGCTCAGTCTGTCGTTCGCGCTGCCTTTGGCGATGACAGCCTGTTTGCGGAGAAACCAACGACCGGCGGTGAAGACTTCAGTTTCTATATGGAAAATATTCCCGGCTGCTATGCTTTATTGGGTTCGCGCAATGTAGAAAAAGGAACGGATTGGGCTCACCACCACGGCTGTTTTAATATTGATGAAGATGCCATGATTAAAGGGGCGGAGCTTTATGCCCAGTACGCATGGAGCTATCTACAGCAGGATAGCTTCTAACCGCTCAAGGCGTGGCTAAATTAGTCAGTAACGCATTGACCTATAAGCATTGACCTATAAAAAACCCCCGGCGGTTTCCCTGCCGGGGGTTTTAGTTTAAACGAGCCGGTAACGTTAAATAATTACAGTACGTTTTCGCAGTTCAGTTCTTTAAAGGCTTTTTCTAAGCGAGCAATCATGGTGGCCTGAGCCGAACGTAGCCATGCACGCGGGTCATAATATTTCTTGTTCGGCTTGTCAGCACCTTCTGGGTTACCCAGTTGGCCCTGCAGATAGTCTTTGTTCTTGTTGTAGTAGCTAAGAATGCCTTCCCACGTTGCCCATTGGGTATCGGTGTCGATATTCATTTTAACTACGCCATAGCCCACGGCTTCTTTAATTTCTTCAGCGGTAGAACCTGAACCACCGTGGAACACGAAGTTCAGCGCATTGTGCGGCAGATTGTGTTTCTTACACACGAAATCCTGAGAGTTGCGCAGAATTTTTGGCGTCAGTTGAACGTTACCCGGCTTATACACGCCGTGAACGTTACCAAACGAAGCGGCAATGGTGAAACGCGGGCTGATAGCGTTCAGTTTCTCGTAAGCGTAATCAACGTCTTCTGGCTGAGTGTACAGCGCTGAGTTATCTAAATGGCTGTTATCTACGCCGTCTTCTTCACCGCCGGTGCAACCCAGTTCAATCTCTAACGTCATGCCGATTTTAGACATACGCTTATGATACTGGCTACAAATCTCGATATTCTCTTCCAGTGACTCTTCAGACAGGTCAATCATGTGAGAAGAGAACAGCGGTTTACCGGTTTCAGCGAAATGCTTTTCACCCGCTTCCAGTAAGCCGTCTAACCATGGTAGTAACTTCTTAGCGCAGTGGTCAGTATGCAGAATAACGGGCACACCGTAGTGCTCAGCGACTAAATGAACGTGTTTCGCACCAGAGATAGCACCGATAATAGCAGCGCTTTGGCCTTCCAGCTTCATACCTTTACCGGCAATAAACTGAGCGCCACCGTTAGAGAACTGAATGATAACCGGCGCACGAACTTTTGCAGCCGCTTCAATCACAGCATTAATTGAATCAGTACCTACGCAGTTTACAGCCGGTAATGCAAAGCTATTCTCTTTAGCAATTTGGAATACTTTCTGAACATCATCACCAGTAATCACGCCTGGTTTTACGAAATCAAAAATTTTAGACATGCGGCTAGTCCTATTTTCATTAACTATTGAGTGGGAAAGAATCGTCATTCTTCGATCTGTCATAGAAAAAACGGGAGACCGTAAAGCCTCCCGCCGTTAATGACATTAACCTTTTGCACGCTCTTCGAGCATCACTACGGCCGGTAACTGTTTTCCTTCAACGAACTCAAGGAACGCACCACCGCCGGTTGAAATATAAGAAATTTTATCTTCAATACCGAATAAGTCGATGGCGGCTAAAGTGTCACCACCGCCGGCAATCGAGAACGCATCGCTGTCAGCGATCGCCTGAGCAATCACTTCGGTACCTTTACGGAAGTTAGGGAATTCAAACACGCCTACCGGACCGTTCCATAGAATGGTTTTCGCATTTCTTAAGATCGCCGCCAACTCTTCGGCAGAATCGTCGCCTAAGTCCAGAACCTGCTCACCGTCTTTGATATCAGCAACAGATTTCAGGGTTGCAGGCGCAGTTTCAGAAAACTCAGTGGCTACGCGAACATCGGTAGGAACCGGAATATGACAGGTTTCCATCAGTCTTTTTGCTTCAGGAATCAAATCGGCTTCGTACAGCGATTTACCAACGTTATGGCCCTGCGCCGCAATAAAGGTATTCGCAATACCGCCGCCAACTACCAGCTGGTCAGCAATTTTAGATAATGAAGCCAATACGGTTAGCTTAGTTGAAACTTTAGAACCACCAACGATAGCAACCATTGGGCGAGCCGGATTACCCAGCGCTTTGCCTAACGCTTCTAATTCAGCAGACAGCAACGGACCAGCACAGGCGATAGGGGCAAATTTACCTACGCCATGAGTTGAAGCCTGAGCGCGGTGGGCGGTACCGAATGCATCCATAACGAACACATCACATAAAGCGGCATATTTTTTAGATAACGTCTCTTCGTCTTTTTTCTCGCCTTTATTGAAGCGAACGTTTTCTAAAACAACTAACTCACCCTGCGCGATATCAACACCGTCTAAATAGTCTTTAGCTAAGCGCACGGGGGATTTGATAGCATCTTTCAGATAGTTAACAACTGGTAATAAAGAAAACTCTTCGTTGTACTCACCCTCAGTTGGACGACCTAAGTGTGAAGTTACCATCACGCGAGCGCCTTGCTTTAAGGCCAATTCGATGGTTGGAAGAGAGGCACGGATACGCGCATCAGAAGTTACTTTGCCATCTTTTACGGGCACATTGAGATCCGCACGGATCAATACACGTTTACCGGCTAAATCTAAATCGGACATCTTAATTACAGACATTGTGAATCCTCTTGTTAATTCTCTCAAAATTACCGGAACAGCCATGAGACACAAGGCGAGCGGCTTAGGTAGCGCAGCCCATGTGTTCCAACTAAATCCGGCTAAATCTTATAAAATGCGGCTACTGCTTAACAAAAATCACTTTCTGCGCACGGCGTAAGTCAAAGCTAAAACTCAACCTGACACCATCGTTTAAAATATTTAACAACCGGATAAAACTATGTGATGAATGATAACACGAAAAGTATAGTTGAGATTATCTGCCCTATGCTAAACGTTATCCATAAGCCGGTCTGTGATATCCCTATCGATTCATCAGGCTGCCCTCTTTCCGGTATTGGCCTGATAGTTTCACTCTGTGCGCAACAAACACTGAAACGCTTCAGCATGAGATTAAAGATTACGGAAATATTCAGAATATTACTACTGATAATATGCCGTTCAATTAAAAAAGCCCCGACGGTATGAACCGCCGGGGCTTTTCAGTCTTTCCGACTTACGGCTTACTTCAACAGCGCTCGTGCGTGCGTCAGTACGTTATCTACCGTAAAGCCAAACTCTTCAAACAGCTGTTCTGCCGGAGCCGATTCACCGAAACTGTGCATACCGACGATACGGCCGTTCAGACCAACGTACTTGAACCAGAAATCGGCAATACCGGCTTCAATCGCTACGCGGGCCTGAATGCCTGACGGCAGAACGGATTCGCGATAGCTCTGGTCCTGACGGTCAAAGGTTTCAGTCGATGGCATTGATACCACCCGAACCTTGCGGCCTTCAGCGGTCAGTTTGTCTGCGGCATCGACCGCTAAGCCCACTTCTGAACCGGTGGCAATCAGAATTAGCTCCGGTGTGCCTGCGCTGTCTTTCAACACATAACCACCGCGGGCGATGTTAGCCAGTTGCTCTGGCGTACGCGGCTGCTGGGTCAGGTTTTGACGGGAGAAGATTAACGCACAAGGACCGTCATTACGCTCAATGGCATGCTTCCACGCTACCGCAGATTCAACCTGATCGCACGGACGCCAGGTACTCATATTCGGGGTCAGGCGCAGACTGGCAATTTGCTCTACCGGCTGGTGCGTCGGGCCGTCTTCGCCCAAACCGATGGAGTCATGGGTATAAACAAACACGTTGCGGATTTTCATCAGCGCAGCCATGCGTACGGCGTTGCGGGCATACTCCATAAACATCAGGAAGGTGGCTCCGTACGGCAGGAACCCGCCGTGCAGCGCAATACCGTTCATAATCGCCGACATGCCGAACTCGCGCACGCCGTAGTGAATGTAGTTACCGGCTAAGTCATCCACAATCGATTTAGAGCCGGACCAGATAGTTAGGTTACTCGGCGCTAAGTCCGCTGAACCGCCAAGGAATTCAGGCAGGCATTTACCAAAGGCTTCCAACGCATTTTGTGATGCCTTACGGCTAGCGATATTCGCCGGATTGGCCTGCAGGTTCTCAATAAACTTCTGCGATTCAAAGCCCCAGTCAGCCGGTAATTCACCGTTGACCCGGCGCTTAAGCTCAGCGGCCAATTCAGGATAAGCGGCCTGATAGGCAGCGAACTGGGCATTCCACGCCTGTTCTTTCGCCTGACCGGCGACTTTGGCATCCCACGCGGCATAGATATCCTGCGGAATAACAAAAGGCTCATATTTCCAGCCCAGCGCTTCACGGGTGGCGGCAATTTCAGCATCGCCTAACGGCGCACCGTGGCTCTCATGGCTGCCGGCTTTGTTCGGCGAACCGAAGCCGATAACGGTTTTGCACATCAACAGAGAAGGTTTGCCGGTCTCTTTTTTAGCCTGTTCAACCGCCGCGCGGATAGCGTCAGAATTATGGCCGTCAATAGCAGGAATAACGTGCCAGCCGTAGGCTTCAAAGCGCTTAGCGGTGTCATCATTAAACCAGCCTTCAACGTGACCGTCGATGGAGATACCGTTGTCATCATAAAAAGCAATCAGTTTACCCAGCTTCAGAGTACCGGCCAGCGAGCAGGCTTCGTGAGAAACCCCTTCCATCATGCAGCCGTCGCCCATAAAGGTGTAGGTGAAGTGGTCAACAATGTCATGATCTTTGCGGTTGAACTGGGCAGCCAGCGTGCGCTCGGCAATCGCCATGCCCACGGCGTTACAGATGCCCTGCCCCAGCGGACCGGTAGTGGTTTCTACGCCCGGTGCATAGCCGTATTCCGGGTGGCCCGGTGTGCGAGAATGTAACTGGCGGAACTGTTTTAAGTCATCGATAGACAAGTCATAACCGGTAAGATGCAGCAAGCTATAAATCAGCATAGAACCATGGCCGTTCGAGAGAACAAAACGGTCACGGTTAGCCCAGTGCGGGTTAGTCGGGCTGTGGTTGAGGAAATCCCGCCACAGGACTTCAGCAATGTCAGCCATGCCCATCGGGGCTCCGGGATGGCCGGACTTGGCCTTTTGCACCGCATCCATACTTAGCGCACGGATAGCGTTCGCGAGTTCTTTATGAGAGGGCATTCTTAACTCCATTGTAGGGTAAAGTTGGGTTATCAACTTGAAACAAAACTACCGTATCTTCTCAAGCCAGCATCAAAACAGCAACCCTGATATAACATTATGATCTGAGCAACAAAATGTGATTACACGTACGTGAGCATAATCACATTTTATCAGGTACTCTCAGTGATTTGCCTATGACAAATTAAGTCTTTATTGGTATGATCCTAGCACTGGACAGGACCAGTCTCGACGATTTATATATCACAATCATAGGAAGATAGTTTTATGAAAATTCGCTCTACTTTAATTGCGTTAACCGTTGCATCTGCAGCAATGTTAGCAGGCTGTCAAAACGGAAGTATTGGTGATTCGCTGCTATCCGCTGTAACCGTTAGTGATGCAGACATGAAATCTCTGACAGATCAATCATGTAAAGAGATGGATGCGACTAATAAGATCGCAGGAAAAAACAGTAAATATACTAAACGCCTGAACAAAATCTCTAAAGCGTTAGGTAATAACATTAACGGAACTCCTCTTAACTATAAAGTCTACCTGACTGATGATATCAACGCATGGGCAATGGCTAACGGCTGTATCCGTGTGTATAGCGGTCTGATGGATCTGATGACTGATAACGAAGTTGAAGGCGTTCTGGGCCACGAAATTGGTCACGTAGAATTAGGCCACACTAAGAAAGCATTCCAAGTGGCTTATGCAGCAGAATTTGCAACTCAAGCAGCACTTCAATACGGCGGTAAAACTGCAGCCGTGCTGAACGATACTCAGGTTCTAGGTTTCGCAAATCAACTGGTTAACGCTCAATTCTCTCAATCTCAAGAATCTGAAGCGGATAACTATTCTTTCGATTACCTGACTAAGAAAAAAATCAACACGGCCGGTCTGGCAACTGCATTTGATAAATTTGCTAAGTTAGACGGCGGTGCAGGTAGTTCTCTGCTGGGTTCACACCCAGGCTCAAAAGAGCGTGCTGATGCAATCAGAACTCGTATCGCAACGGGTAAATAATTACCGCTGAAGATACGGTGAAATATGAATTAGTCATTCATATTTAATGCCAACAAATTAAAATCCGAGGCGATTAACTCCCTCGGATTTTTTTATTGCTGTAAAAACAGTAGCAAGATACCCGCCACAGAATACCCATTAGAATTAAGCTAGCCCGATCGGGCTAACTATTCTGCTTTATCAATTAATGCTGGCTCGCTTTGTCAACATGATGATTCTCAACTATCGTTTAGCTGTCTGCTTTAAAAAATTCACAGCAACGGTAAAACGCTTAGATTCCAATCAGGTCATTACTCTATTGAATAAACAATCAATTACGCTAAGGAGCTAATCTTATGAGTCAAGTAAAGCACGTGGCAGTATTAGTCGGAAGCCTACGCAAAGAGTCAATTAACCGTAAGATAGCGTTGGCGCTGGCCAATCTTGCCCCTCCTTCAATCAAACTAGAGATTGTAGAGATTGGTGATTTACCGCTTTACAGTGAAGATATTGACGTAACGCCTCCGGCCGCCTACCAAACGTTTCGTGAAAAAATTAAAGCCTCTGACGCCGTACTGTTTATTACGCCTGAATATAACCGCTCAGTGCCTGCAGCGCTGAAAAATGCCCTCGACGTTGGTTCTCGCCCTTATGGCCAAAGCGCGTGGTCAGGCAAACCCGGAGCCGTAGTCAGTGCATCGCCCGGCGCTATCGGAGGGTTCGGTGCTAACCACCATTTACGTCAATCGTTGGTATTTCTGAACGTTCCTTGCATGCAGCAGCCTGAAACCTATATTAGCAATGCAGGAACCATTTTTGATGACGGTGGAAAACTGACTGAGAAGACACAATCGTTTATGCAAACGGTGATTAATGCCTATGCCGACTGGGTTTTGCTTCAGTCCCGGACTCAAAAATAGCTTCATCCGTTAATTCAATTGAATAACAGATACAAAAATGCCGGTCAGGCAAACCTGACCGGCATTTTACATGGTTAACCATAGGCTCAAATTACTTCTTGGCAGCCTGCATATACAGCATATCCAGCGCAACGCTGGCCGCAGCAAGCGCGGTAATCTCTGCATGATCGTAAGACGGAGCCACTTCAACCACGTCCATACCAACAATATTCAACGGCTGCAAACCGCGCAGAATTTTCATCGCCCGATCGGAGGTTAAACCGCCGCATACCGGCGTTCCCGTTCCCGGCGCAAACGCAGGATCCAGACAGTCAATATCAAAGGTCAGGTATACCGGCATATCACCGACGATGTTCTTAATCTGGGCTAATACATCATCAACGCTGCGATCGTTAACCTGACCCGCATCTAACACGGTGAAACCGTTATCCGTATCGTGCTCAGTGCGAATACCAATTTGTACTGAACGCTCAGGGTCAATTAGACCTTCATTTGGCGCATGGAAGAACATAGTGCCATGGTCAAATTTGCTGCCATTACCGTAAGTATCCGTATGGGCATCAAAATGAACCAGCGCCATTTTGCCAAAATGTTTCGCGTGAGCCCGCAATAATGGCAGAGTAACAAAGTGGTCACCGCCAAAAGTTAGCATACGTTTACCGGCGGCCAGAACCCGTTCAGCGTGAGCCTGAAGCTGCTCACTCATATCCTGAGCGTCACCAAAGTTGAATACCACGTCGCCGCAGTCAACAACCTTCAGTTTATCGCGCAGCTTAAAATTCCACGGCCAACGGCTTGATTCCCAAGCCAGATTGGTAGAAACCTGACGAATAGCGGCTGGCCCATGGCGGGCGCCTGAACGACCGGAGGTTGCCATATCAAAAGGAACACCGGTAATTACCCACTCTGCGTCACCGTTATACGGTTGAAAATCAAGCGGGAAACGTAAGAAACCAAAAGCATTGGAGACCAGTGAATTATCAGGCTTATTGCCAAGCGAGCTAATCATAGCATTCCTCAAAATGTCGGCGTTAAACTCCTGCTTTTAGAATTAAGCCAAGAGCCGATGAAAAAAATCTCTCCACGTCAGCATCGTGCGCCCAACGAAAAAGAGATTAGAAACTATAGCATCATATTTATCTAAAAATTAATGGATGGATACGCAGCTCAATATCCATCCACTTCGGCCTTAGTTACTCATCTTCAAGATAAGTATAGCCATATAGCCCGGCTTCAAACTCTTGCAGGAACTGCACTTCCAGTTCATCACTCAGATTAGCCGCCTTGATTTGCTCCCGATAGCGAGCCATCAGCGTTTCCGGATTCAGCTGCACATACTCCAACATTTCTGCCACTGAATTGCCTTCTTCTGACTGCTCAACCTCAACGGTACCATCGGCAAACACAAACACGTCTACCGATGCCGTATCGCCGAACAGATTGTGCATATTACCCAGAATTTCCTGATAGGCACCTACCATAAAGAAGCCTAACAGCGGCGGATTTTCTGCATCATAAGGCGGCATTGGCATGGTTGTCGCCATACCGTCGCCGTCAATATAGTGGTCAATGGTTCCGTCAGAGTCACAGGTAATATCCAACAACACGGCGCGACGCTCTGGGTCTTTATCCAGGCCGCTCAATGGCAGTACGGGAAATAGCTGATCGATACCCCATGCGTCCGGCATCGACTGGAACAAAGAGAAGTTCACGTACAGCTTATCGGCCATACGCTCATGCAGTTCATCAATAATCGGCCGGTGGGCGCGATTACTCGGGTCAAGCTGCTGCTGGATTTGGTGACAAATCGTCAGGAATAGCTGCTCTGCCGCCGCACGATGCGGTAAATCTAACATGCCGTGAGCATATTGAGTATGCACGTCATTGAGATCTAACTGACTGTCATGCAACCATTCCCGTAATGAACGACGGTTCTCTGGTTCCTGCATTTCCAGCCAGGTATCCCACAGGCTGGTCAGCGCTCTGGGAGCATCTTCTTCTGGCTGCGCAGGCTCGCTAAATTCATTACGCTCAACGCCAATCACGTTAGAAACCAGCACGGTATGGTGCGCGGTAACCGCACGACCAGACTCGGTAATCACCGTTGGGTGAGGCAGCCCGTGTTCATTACAGGCATCACCAATTCCCCAAATAACGTTATTCGCGTACTCATTCAGACCATAGTTTACTGAACAATCTGACTGAGAGCGGGTTCCTTCATAATCAACGCCCAGTCCGCCGCCGACGTCAAAGCACTGAATATTCACGCCCAGCTTATGCAGCTCAACGTAGAAGCGGGCAGATTCACGCACGCCGGTGGCAATATCGCGAATATTGGACAACTGAGAGCCTAAATGGAAATGTAATAGCTGCAGGCTATCAAGGCACTGTTCTTTACGTAAAATCTCAACCAGCGTCAGTACCTGCGTAGCCGATAAACCAAACTTGGATTTTTCGCCGCCGCTGGCCTGCCACTTGCCTGACCCCTGAGAGGCCAAACGCGCACGCACGCCAAGCCGAGGGATCACGTCAAGACGCTTAGCCTCTTCCAACACCATCTTAATTTCTGACATCTTTTCGATGACCAGATAAACCTTATGGCCCAACTTTTCGCCAATCAAAGCCAGACGAATATATTCCCGATCTTTATAGCCATTACACACGATCACTGAACGGGTAAAACAGGCGTGCCCAAGAACTGCCATTAGCTCGGCTTTAGAGCCCGCTTCCAGACCAAGGGGTTCACCGGAATTAACCAATGCTTCAATTACCCGACGGTGTTGATTAACTTTAATCGGATAAACCAAGAAATAGTTGCCCTCGTAGCCAAACGACTCACGGGCACGCTTAAACGCTGCGTTAATAGAACGCAAACGGTGCTGCAGTATTTGTGGAAAACAAAACAGTGACGGCAAACGTTGCCCTTTGCTCTGCATTCCTTCAACCAAAGTAGCCAGATCCACCCGAGCATCGGGAATATCAGGATCTGGACAAACAGTAATATGGCCTAAATCATTTACACCATAATAGCCACTGCCCCAGTGAGCGACGTTATACGTACGCATCATTTTGCTTGCGGAACCGTTTGTCATACCAACAAAACCTCTTAAATCTTAAAGCGAGATAATTCGCCCCGGGGCGACAGAACAAGTAAAACTCCCGAATTACTTAACCTTTATCTGAATTATGTCCTTCTTGGACCATAACTCTTTAGCCGAATAAGGATAGACGATAATATTGCTATTTCATATTGTTAATAACCCTATCGGCCCATCGAAGCTGATATTTTTGTATAGAAATATGTCACTCTGATAGTTTGATTATCGGATTATAAAAAACATAATTAAATCAGTAAATAAAAATCAATAACACCATTTTAAAGCCGTCTGGAAGATGCCACGATTATAATTCGGGCCAAAGGAATCTTTATTTAAGACAAAAATGCGAGGAAATCAGAAAATAAATAGTAATTAGCTGATTAATAAACTAGTTAACCCCGGACTGAATGTAAACAGCCGTTCAGGTTCACTTTCTGTTTGCGCGCTATTTTTCTGCCCGAACGGCGGCGATTGAGCACGGTAAAACGGCAAATCACGCCATTACTACACAAATTTTCCTTAAAGTACATTCACTTAGACCAAACTTCATCATTGCAAATTAAAAAACCGCTGGTAATCATCTCGGTGACTCCTTAGAATAGCCATCTAGATGTTAATCCGTCTATATCGATTAACCCACATATTCTGTGAATGGCTTTAATCTGCATGCGCGTTCTCTTTTGGTTCTATCACCGATGCTAAAAACGGTGCCGCCAGAGTGACAACGCGGCACCGTTTTTCAAACTGTCTTTAGAGGTAAAAGAAGAAATGGCCCAACACCTGTTTACTTCCGAATCCGTATCCGAAGGGCATCCTGATAAAATCGCCGATCAAATATCTGATGCAGTCCTTGATGCGATTCTAGAGCAAGATCCTAAAGCCCGCGTGGCGTGTGAAACCTATATTAAAACCGGTATGGTTTTAGTCGGTGGCGAAATTACTACCTCAGCCTGGGTTGATATTGAAGAACTAACCCGCCGTACCGTGTGTGACATCGGCTATACCCATTCCGATATGGGTTTCGATGCCAACTCGTGTGCCGTACTGAGCGCCATCGGTAAACAGTCCCGCGATATCAATCAGGGCGTTGACCGTAGCGATCCGCTGGAGCAAGGCGCTGGCGATCAGGGCATCATGTTCGGCTATGCGACTAACGAAACCGACGTATTAATGCCCGCACCGATTACCTATGCACACCGTCTAATGGAGCGTCAGGCTCTGGTGCGTAAAAACGGCACGCTGCCATGGCTGCGTCCTGATGCGAAAAGTCAGGTAACCTTTAAGTACCAAGACGGCAAAATCATCGGTATCGATGCGGTTGTGTTATCAACCCAGCATGCAGAAAGCATCGGCCAGAAAGACCTTCAGGAAGCGGTAATGGAACACATCATTAAACCGGTATTACCGGCTGAATGGTTGTCATCCGGTACCAAATACTTTATTAACCCGACCGGCCGTTTTGTTATCGGTGGGCCAATGGGTGACTGTGGTTTAACCGGGCGTAAGATTATCGTTGATACCTACGGCGGCGCAGCGCGCCACGGTGGCGGCGCATTCTCTGGCAAAGACCCGTCAAAAGTCGATCGTTCAGCGGCCTATGCTGCCCGCTACGTTGCCAAAAACATTGTGGCGGCTGGTTTAGCAGACCGCTGTGAAATTCAGGTTTCTTACGCTATCGGCATCGCGGAACCAACCTCAATCATGCTGGAAACGTTCGGCACTGAGAAAATTTCACACGACCGTCTGACCAATTTAGTTCGCGAGTTCTTTGATTTACGCCCTTACGGCCTGATTCAAATGTTAGATCTGATTAAACCGATCTACCAAGAAACCGCGGCCTATGGCCACTTTGGCCGTGAGCACTTCCCGTGGGAAAAAACCGATAAAGCGGCCCAACTGCGTGAAGCTGCCGGTCTGAAATAAAACCCATATTAGCAACATTCAACAACGGCGGTGGCTACAAGGCCCCGCCGTTTTTTATTGTTCACTTTTTATTGCTTACTTTATATTGCTCAACGATAACCACCCCGCTATGCTAGCCGCCATGACTACACTTCGTATCCCCATTGCTACTCAACAAACCGTTATGCGCTGTTTGCGCCACTATCTGGCGTTGGCTAACGCCTACCTGAAAGTCGACTATCCCGAACCTAAAGTCAGCTATCAGCAACGTGGAACCACTGCCGGAACGGCCCATCTTTCAGCCTGGGAAATTAGACTGAATGCCGTGCTTCTCACGGAAAATGGCCAACGGTTTATTGACGAAGTAGTGCCCCACGAATTAGCCCACCTGCTGGTTTATAAACAGTTTGGCCGCGTATCCCCACACGGGCAGGAATGGCAATGGATGATGGAAACGGTGCTTGGCGTTTCCCCAAGCCGTACTCACGCCTTTAGCGTAGTCTCCGTTCAGGGCAAAACCTTTACCTATCGTTGTCATTGTCAGACTCACTTACTAACCGTTCGACGCCACAACAAAATCGCCCGCCAAGAGAGCGAATACCGCTGTCGTAAGTGTCGGCAATTGCTTCAGCCAGATCCCAATCAACTCGATTAACTCGCTGTTTCCAAATATTTCTTGCCGTCAAAAGTGCCTCAGGGTTGAAGAGAAGCGACGACACGATTAAGCTTGTGAAGCTCAATTATGGTTCCACTAATCATGGTTCTCTGGCTATTCCCCATTCACTGACGCTGCGGCTAACGCATCGAGCGCGAAGGACATAACCGGCCAGAGAAACGCTTTTTTGATATATCCTGTTGGCTCAGGAAGAGACTGGAAGACTGAATAAAACTATGCGAATTCCACGCATTTATCACCCTCAACCGCTCAGCGTTCCTGACAATATCGCCCTGAGTGACGATGCGGCCAATCACGTCGGCCGGGTTCTGCGTATGCAACCGGGGAATAAAGTTTTGCTATTTGACGGCAGTAATCAGGTATTTAGCGCTGAAATTACTCTGGTTGATAAAAAGCAGGTACGGGTTCAGATCGCTGACCAACAGGTTGATGACCGGGAATCTCCGCTTAACCTTCACCTCGGGCAGGTTATTTCCCGCGGAGAAAAGATGGAATTCACCATCCAAAAATCAATCGAGCTGGGAGTCAATATTATTACGCCGCTGGTTTCAGAGCGCTGCGGCGTTAAGCTCGATCGCGAAAGGCTTGAGAAAAAAGTTCAGCAATGGCAAAAAATAGCCATTGCCGCCTGTGAACAGTGCGGGCGCAACCAAATACCGCTAATTCGCCCGGCTATCCGGCTAGAAGAGTGGTGCGCTGAGCCTGACGAAGGTTTGAAATTGAATCTACATCCCCGGGCCAGCCAGAGCATTAACACACTGTCGATGCCGATTAAAGATATTCGCCTGCTGATTGGCCCCGAAGGCGGGCTTTCACAGGAAGAAATTGATATGACGGCCCGCCATGGCTTTACCGATATCCTACTTGGCCCTAGGGTTCTTCGTACCGAAACTGCAGCGCTTACCGCAATTGCTGCCCTACAGATTCGCTTCGGCGATCTGGGATAAAGGAGATAGACATGATCAAGCTCGGCATTGTGATGGACCCGATTTCATCCATCAACATTAAGAAAGACACCAGTTTTGCTATGCTGCAGGAAGCCCAAAAACGCGGCTATGAACTGCACTATATGGAAATGAACGATCTGTATCTCCACACCGGCGAAGCCCGCGCCCGTACCCGTACTTTATCGGTGCAGGCGGATAAACAGCATTGGTATGATTTCCACGGCGAACAGGACATTGCCCTGCAGGATCTGGACGTTATCCTGATGCGCAAAGACCCGCCGTTTGATACCGAGTATATCTATGCAACCTATATTCTGGAACGCGCGGAAGTCAAAGGGACACTCATCGTTAATAAACCGCAGAGCCTGCGTGACTGTAACGAAAAGCTGTTCACCGCCTGGTTCCCTGAGTTAACGCCGTCCACTCTGGTGTCACGCAGCGCGGAGCATATTCGTAAATTCTACGCCGAACACGGCGATATTATTCTTAAGCCGCTCGATGGCATGGGTGGTTCATCCATTTTCCGCGTCAAGCCAAACGACCCGAACCTGTCGGTCATTATTGAGACCCTGACGGAGCTGGGCACCCGCTATTGCATGGTGCAAAACTTTGTTCCGCAAATTGCCGAAGGCGATAAGCGCGTGTTAGTGGTCGACGGCGAGCCGGTACCTTATTGCTTAGCCCGGATCCCTAAACAGGGAGAGACCCGAGGCAATCTGGCAGCAGGCGGGCGTGGTGAAGCCCGTCCGCTAAGCGAAAGCGACTGGAAAATTGCCCGTAGCGTGGCTCCAACTCTAAAAGAAAAAGGTTTGATCTTCGTAGGCTTGGACATCATCGGTGACAAACTGACGGAAATCAACGTAACCAGCCCGACCTGCGTGAAAGAAATCGAAGCGGCATTCCCCGACGTTTCTATCACCGGCATGCTAATGGATTCGATTGAACGTCGTCTGGCAAAATAGCCAGCGACAGTCAGTCTGGCCGTCTTACCGGCGGCCGGACCGTTTAGCGGTAGCAACCGCTCATTCCCCCGTGGGCTAATAGCTGAGCGCTACCGCGCTTATCTTGATATAATCGTCAACCATAAATTCCCCATGCCCTTAAATTTATTCAGCCAGCTGGTTTAAAACATGATGAATCTACAAAACCATTTCCTTATTGCTATGCCGTCTCTGGAAGACCCGTATTTCAGCCGTTCGGTCGTATATATCTGCGAACACAATGAAAACGGCACGATGGGCGTGGTTATCAATAAACCGCTGGAACAGCTGACGGTAGAAGAAGTTCTCGCTAAGCTCCATATTGAACCGACGCCGAAAGTATCCAATGTGCATCTGGCTCGGCCGGTATTTGACGGTGGCCCACTGGCTGAAGATCGCGGGTTTATTTTGCATACCCCGCTACAAAAATTTTCGTCCAGCATACAAATTGCTGAAAGCGTCATGATTACCACCTCTAAAGATGTATTAGAAACGTTGGGCACGGCCTCTCAGCCACCGGAAGCGCTGGTTGCATTAGGCTATTCTGGCTGGGAAGCCGGGCAGCTCGAACACGAACTATTAGAAAACAGTTGGTTAACGGTTGAGGCCGACAGCGAAATACTATTCCACACGCCAATTGTCGATCGCTGGCAGGCCGCCGCCCAAAAGCTGGGTATTGATATCCATACCATTACCACTCAGGTAGGCCACGCCTAATGGCTAATCGTACCGTGTTAGGATTTGACTTTGGTACCAAAAGCATTGGTGTCGCTATCGGTCAGGAAGTTACCGGAACCGCCCGTCCGTTGACCTCGTTCAAAGCCAAAGAGGGTAATCCCGACTGGCAACAGGTAGAGAAGCTGCTTAAAGAGTGGCTACCAGATTTGGTGGTGGTTGGCTTACCGCTCAATATGGACGGCACTGAGCAGCCGGTTACCGCACAGGCGCGTAAATTTGCTAATCGTTTACACGGCCGTTTTGGCGTTCAGATTGCGCTCCACGATGAACGATTAAGTACGGTTGAAGCTAGAGCAGACCTGTTTGACCGAGGTGGCTTTCGCGCGCTGGACAAAGGTAGCGTAGACGCGGCTTCTGCGACGATCATTTTAGAAAGCTGGTTTGAGAAACAGTTAGGGTAATGAGGAATAGTGGCATTCAGCAACCCTTCCCTGACTTATCAACTGGCGAATACTCTGCTCCATGGTTTGCATCCCTACCGCTGAACCTGTCTGTAGTATGCTTTGCAGTTGATGAGTTTTGTTTTCACGGATCATATTGCTAACTGCGGGCGTATTGATCAGTACTTCATACGCAGCCACCCGCGAACCCTGTACGTCTGGCAACAATCGTTGGCAAACCACGGCCTGAAGGGAATTGGCTAACTGGGTGCTGACAAACCGTTTTTCTTCTGCCGGAAAAACGTCAATGATACGTTCCATTAGCTGAATAGCCGAACGGGTGTGCAACGTTGCAAAAACCAGATGCCCTGTCTCAGCGGCGGTTAAAGCCAGGCGGATAGTTTCGGCATCGCGTAATTCGCCTAATAAAATGATATCTGGATCCTGTCGCAGAGCGGCCCTAAGCCCTAAAGAAAAAGACTCTGCATGCACCCCAATTTCACGCTGCTGTATGAGGCTGGTATGGCTCTGATGAATAAACTCAATCGGATCTTCGAGCGTAATAATATGCCGACTCGCCCGTTGATTAATACCGGCAATCAGCGACGCCAGCGTGGTTGATTTTCCGCTTCCAGTCGCCCCCGCAATAATAACCAGCCCGTCATCGCGGTCGCTAATATCAATAAGCGCGGTGGGAATACCTAAGGTGCTGACGTCCGGAATAACCGTTTGAATAAAGCGCAAAGCGACCGATATTCCTGAACGTTGCTGAAAGAAATTGGCCCTAAGCCGCACGCCGCCGTTTAATGTAATTGCGCAATCCAGCTGCCCTCTGGCACTAAACTGTTGCTGCTGATCGGCACTGAGCCAAAGTAAAAGCCAATCGTTTAACCACTGGCTGTCCAATTTATGGTCGCCACAGGCCCGTAAATCACCGTTAACGCGCAACATGGGTAAATGACCGGCAGAAAGGTGCAGATCGGATGCATTTTGCTTTACACTAAGGGCCACTAATTCGCACATCTTCATAACCGACTCCCTGAATAGACTCATGACAACTATCCAACAAAATCTTGATACAGTAAGGCGTCAGATTGCATTAACCGCACAACAATGCGATCGCGATCCAAAAGAGATTCAACTACTTGCAGTGAGTAAAACCAAACCTGTGATAGCCATTCAGGAAGCTATTGACGCCGGTCAGCGCCTGTTTGGCGAAAACTATGTACAGGAAGGTATAGATAAAATTCAGCACTTTGCCGATACCCCCTTTGCAGATCGGCTAGAGTGGCATTTTATTGGGCCGCTCCAGTCCAATAAAAGCCGACCGGTTGCCGAGTATTTTCACTGGATGCATACGTTAGACCGGCAAAAAATTGCCCAACGACTGAGTGACCAGCGCCCTGTCGGTATGCCAGCGTTAAACGTGCTAATTCAAATTAATATCAGCGATGAACAAAGCAAGTCAGGCATTACGCTGGCCGAATTGCCGCTGCTGGCAGAGCAAATTCACTCGTTACCGAATTTAATGCTACGAGGCCTGATGACTATTCCGGCACCGGAGTCGGATTCAGAGCGTCAGGAAGCGGTATTCCATCAGATGACGCTGGCCTATGAGCAGCTTAAATCCATTTACCCTCAGGTCGATACGTTATCAATGGGCATGACCGATGATATGAGCACCGCTATCCGGGCTGGCAGCACCATGGTTCGCATTGGTAGCGCTATTTTTGGTGCCAGAGATTACGCTTAATCAGACTACATTTATAAGGTAAGGCCCCTATGCAACATCGTAAAATTGCGTTTATCGGTGCCGGTAATATGGCTAAAGCTATCATTGCCGGATTAGTGAACGGCGGATACCCTGCCGGGCTCATCACCGCCTGTTCCCCGTCGATAAGCAAAGAAAGTGAACTACACCGCCAATATGCGGTGAACTGCAGTAACGATAACGTTGAAAGCGCCCGACAGGCGGACGTCGTGGTATTCGCGGTTAAGCCCCAAATGATGGCCGAGGTTTGCACCCCGATTAGCCAGCAGGTCGCGCTGGGCGGGAAGCTTATTCTATCTATCGCCGCCGGAATAAACGTAGAGCGTTTTTATCAGATGCTGGGGAAAGTGGATATTATCCGCATTATGCCCAATACCCCATCGCTGATCGGCTTGGGTATGAGCGGGCTCTATGCACCAGCCAACGTCACGCCGGAAGACAAAACCTTTACCGCAACTTTGATGGAATCGGTGGGTAAAATATGCTGGGTGAATGACGAAAGTGGTATAAATAGCGTTATTGCGGCTGCAGGCAGCGCTCCGGCCTATTTCTTCCTGTTTATGGAAGCCATTCAACAGGAAGCTGAACGCCTTGGCTTTAGCCCTGAAACCGCACGGTTATTGGTACAACAGGCAGCGCTGGGCGCGGCTCATATGGTTGAAGCTAACCCACAAATTGAAATCGATACTTTGCGCCAGCAGGTTACCTCTAAAGGCGGAACAACGGCCGAAGCGCTACGCGTATTTAATGAAAATGGCCTGTCAGAAACGGTGGCGTCGGCCATGCAGGCAGCGATCAAACGCGCGATTGAAATGGAAAAATCGCTTTAAAATACAGATCTGGCAATGAGTTAACGGCTTCATTGCCATTTTTCCTTGATTTACTATATGCTAGCCCCCAGATTTAATGATGAATGCATTGATCTAATGCGATCATCAAACAGACAATAGCCAAGGATTGAACATGCAATTTTTATCTTTTGTAATTTTTACCGTGCTCGATCTTTACGTATCCGTATTGCTGCTGCGGGTGTGGATGCAGTGGGTCAGGGCTGATTTCTATAATCCGTTCTCACAGTTTGTTGTCAAAGTAACCCAACCGGTGATTGGCCCGCTGCGCAGAGTAATTCCTGCCATCGGCCCAGTCGACACGTCTCCATTACTATTGGCCTATGTATTAACTTTGCTGAAGTATGTACTAACTATCGTACTCACCAACGGCCAATTCGTTTTCTTGCCTATATTTATCCCTTTAGCGCTGATAGGGCTGCTGACTGCCGCAGGGAAACTGCTGTTCTGGGTAATTATTATCCGCGCCCTGATGAGCTGGATAAGCCAAGGCCGTAATCCGGTCGATCAGCTATTAATTCAGCTAACTGAGCCACTAATGGCCCCCATTCGCCGCATTTTACCCTCCATGGGCGGTATTGACCTGTCAGCCATGATAATCATTATGATGCTGTATGCGTTGGATTATCTGAAAGCCGACGTGATGGCTCTGCTTCTGGGATGAGTGCCGTAGAGCAGTTGCCCGACGCCATGGTTTTACGCCTGTATATTCAGCCAAAAGCCAGTCGGGATCAGATTGTCGGCCTGCACGGAGAAGAGTTAAAGGTGGCCATCACCGCTCCGCCGGTCGATGGTCAGGCTAACGCTCATCTGATCAAGTTTCTCGCGAAACGGTTCAAGGTAGCCAAGGGAATGGTGGAGATTGAAAAAGGTGAGCTAGGCCGACATAAGCAGGTAAAAATACATCATCCTCAGCAAGTTCCGCCGGAAGTGGCGGCCATCATTGAACAGCAAAGCTTATCGAGTTAGCCAATATGGCAAACTCGCGAAAACGTGAATCACAGCTTGTCCGCGGTCTTCAATAAATCACACTGATAGTCCTGAATATCGCCGGTATACCCAAAATCCAACGCCAGAAGATCGAACTTATTAGCCAATAGCAGATACATCGGAACACGATTTTTGCTGGTATAGGCGACTAACGCCAGACCGTACATTCCCATCTGCTTATCTGCCCCGGGTACCTCCTGCGCTAAACGCAGGAACGGGCTCATCTGCTGAAACTGCGAGTCGGTTAAAGTCCGGGCAATATATTCATGATTATTAATACCGTATTCCACCGGCGTCCAGCGCTCACTAAACCTACCTAACTGGGCTTCCAAGTGGGCTTTTACTTCCGGCTTAATACACGAAATATGAATATGAAGCTGATCCTGACTTCGACCGTAGGATGAGTTAACGGTTAAAGAAACAATGTCTCGTGGTACCGGCTGTTCTGATTTCTGAGCGATAAAGGTGCGCTCCTGCCAGGCTTTTTGAAAATAGTCAGTGGTCGTTGCATCCAGTAAGGTATCGCTTTCAATGCCCCCGATCGGTGTCGTTGGCATCAGTAAAAAATGCAGTGGCCCCCGACGATCTTTAAATACCAAATACCCTCGTTGAGCATCAGGTGTAAGAACGACCTTTAGGCAAGAAGGGTTGGCTGGAAGCGCCTGAGGTATACATTCCTGACTCACAATATTCCACAGCCGATCGGAATGGTTACGAAACCACCCCCACAAGATAGCTAAAATAACCAACAGGATGACAAAAATACTGGCTATCCACTTCAATACCTTTATGACGCTATGTTTATTTATCATCAAACACTTTTATATTAAGAAGCATATTAGAAATCATAGCAGACATGTAACAAAGCATATCAATTCAAAAGATAATGTTTCATTCACCTCAAACTAATTGGCCAAATGAGTTTTTACAGGCACTCCTGCCGCAATTTTGGCGACAAAAAATAGCGCAATAAGCCCTTCAATGCCAGATAAACTCATCAGCCGGAAAACTTTGAGTTATGCTATGTGCCATCAGCATTACATCATCTAATTTTAATCAACCGATGGACTTCCTAACTAATGCAAAAACTTGTTCTGGCAACCGGCAACCCCGGTAAAGTTCGTGAGTTGGCAAACCTATTGGCAGATTTCGGCTTTGACGTAGTGGCTCAAACCGATCTCGGCGTAGATTCAGCCGATGAAACCGGATTAACCTTTATTGAGAATGCCATTATCAAAGCGCGTCATGCCGCGCAGGTTACCGGTTTACCGGCCATCGCGGACGACTCAGGCATTGCCGTTGACTGCTTAGGCGGTGCTCCGGGTATCTATTCCGCCCGTTATGCCGGCCTTGATGCCAGTGATAAAGACAATCTTGAGAAACTACTCGACACGCTGAAAGAGGTTCCGGAAGGAAAACGTCAGGCTCAGTTCCACTGCGTATTAGTCTATATGCGCCACGCTGACGACCCTATTCCGTTAGTGTTTCACGGTAGCTGGCACGGTGAAGTGCTGTTTAGCCCGGTCGGCGAAGGTGGGTTTGGCTATGACCCCATATTTTACATTCCTGAATTAAACTGTACCGCCGCTGAACTCAGCCGCGAGCAAAAAAGCCAGATCTCTCATCGGGGACAGGCGCTAAATATGCTGCTGGACGCGTTACGCAATGCTTAATTTACCGCCGCTGAGCCTTTATATTCATATTCCGTGGTGCGTGCAGAAATGCCCGTACTGCGACTTCAATTCCCATGCGCTGAAAGGCGGAATTCCGGATATAGAGTATGTGGATCATCTGCTGTCCGATCTGGACGCTGATGTTACCCTCACCAGCGGCAGGCCGGTTAGCACCATTTTTATCGGCGGCGGAACGCCAAGCCTGTTAAGCGCACAAGCCATGCAGCGCTTACTCGACGGCGTTCGTAGCCGGTTAACCTTGGCTATTGATGCCGAGATTACGATGGAAGCGAACCCCGGTACGGTTGAAGCTGAGCGCTTTAGCGCCTACCAAAAGGCCGGAGTCAACCGGATATCTATCGGCGTTCAGAGCTTTAGCCCCACTAAGCTGGAGCGCTTAGGAAGAATACACGGGCCTCTTGAGGCCAAACGCGCCGCTGAACTTGCTCAAAACCTGAACCTACGCAGCTTTAACCTCGACCTGATGCACGGCCTGCCTGACCAGTCACCGGACGAAGCCCTTGACGATCTGCGTCAGGCTATTGCGCTTAGTCCACCGCACCTGTCGTGGTACCAGTTAACCATTGAGCCTAATACGCTATTCGGCTCCCGGCCTCCGGTGCTGCCTGACGACGATGCACTGTGGGATATCTATCTGCGCGGCCACGCCTTACTCAGTGAAGCTGGCTATCAGCAGTATGAGACCTCGGCCTATGCTAAACCCGGCTATCAGTGCCAGCACAACCTCAACTATTGGCGATTCGGTGACTATCTGGGCATCGGCTGCGGCGCTCACGGAAAGCTCAGCTTCACCAACGGCCGAATTCTGCGCACGGTTAAAACCCGGCATCCTCGCGGCTATATGACCGGTGATTATCTGGACAAACAGTACGACGTTGACGCTGATGAACGCCCGTTTGAATTTTTTATGAACCGTTTCCGCCTGCTAGAAGCCATGCCTCGGTCAGACTTCACCCGCCTGACCGGGCTAGATGAAAGCGTGATTCGGGATAAAATTATTAGCGCACAGGAAAATGGCTATCTGTTGGAAACCGCAGAACGGTGGCAACTGACTGAAAAAGGTAAATTATTCCTGAACTCCTTGCTGGAGCTGTTTCTATAATCATTTAAGCGCGGTGACCGGGCTTTCACCAATTAATTAAGCCCTCAATTTTGAGGGCTTAATTAAAATGTAAATAACGTTGATATATTACGGCAACGCCTTGAGTAAATCAGTGCGCTGTTGTTCCAGCAGGGTAACTTTTCCACAAGCTTCGTTACCGAACCGATCAAAATCCTTCTCTTGTTTCTTCCACTCATTCTGAATATCTTGCTGTAGGCCACCCAGATTACCTAACAGAGCCTGTAGTGGATTATCAGACTTAGCGACACCGGCAAGCTGCTTAGCGCCCAGCTCATTGATGCTGTCTTGAAGAACGCCACCAAGGGTGCTGTTCAGCAGAGTACGGCCATTAGCCTCAACCTGAGTAATAGCCTGATGGTGGAAAGCTAAACCTTCTGCTCGAGGCTCCAGCACTTTTTCCATCTCTTTGGTCAAATCGCTACTGAGCGTAGTCAGGCGCTTGCGTACGTTACTCTCTGTGCCTAACTGCTTAACGATAATGCCGTCCAGTGAACTCTGTGCAACGGTCAGACGGGAGCGAACGCCATCATTAACATAAGGCAGCGTAGTACGGATATTTTCCTGATAGCTTACCGCCTGTTGACGTGCAGTAGACGATAGCGTCAGAGCTTTACCATTGCGGGTTACATCACCATTTTTAGCAATAACCAATTCACCGCTGGCACCCGCTATTTTCACGGTCTGTGGACTAATAAAAATGTCATCTTTTGGCTCTACATTACAGTTGTAAGCCGCGTTAGCCTGCATCGCCATTAGCATAGCTAAGGCTGCACCGGTTTTTCGTAACATAACTCTTCCTCAATGATTAATGCGTCGGTCGTATTTCACCAGTTATAGACACCGGCTCACTTTGAGCGTTCATTTAAATGTGGGACCAACGGCTCAAGGTCTGACATGACAAAGTAGTTTGATTTGACTGGCGTGTAAATTTCATCTGAAAACAACGCTTCGGAACAGGATGATTATCTGGCATAGCTAATACTCAAATGAACTCAATACGAACGGAATTTACGTAAAAGCCGACTGAATAAAACTAATCGAAAACAAAAACGCCCATAAAAACGGGCGTTTCTCTTTTCAGACTGAACATCACAACCGCGATTAATCGAAGTAATTAATATCCATTAATTCGCTAGATTTAACATTGTTCATTCCGTTAGATTCTAACCACTTGCTGACAACGGCGCGATGTTCTTCAGTACATTTACCGATTTTCTGCAGGCAAACAAGGCCATCCCACTGCAAATAACCACCACCTTCAAAAGACAGGTCGTGGGCTTCAAAAACTTCACTGATAAAGCGATCAATGGCTGCATCAACTTTCTCAACGGTAGTTCCTTCAGGAAACTCCCAGCTCACCATAAAGCCGATTTCCTGAAATTCATCAAGACGCATCTTTTTACGTAAACGACGACTACGTTGTTGTGCCATTATTCAATCCTCTCAAACATCAAATCCCAAACGCCGTGCCCTAAACGCTGACCGCGCAGCTCAAATTTAGTGAGCGGACGAGAATCAGGGCGCGGCACATAAGTACCATCAGCAGACAAATTACGATACGCTGCAATCGCGTTCATAACCTCCAGCATATGTTCAGCATAGTTCTGCCAGTCGGTAGCCATATGAAAAACGCCACCCACTTTTAATTTCTGTAATACCAACCCGGCAAACCGCGTTTGAAGAATACGGCGTTTATGGTGCCGAGCTTTATGCCACGGGTCAGGGAAAAATAGCTGAACCATGTCCAGAGAAGCATCAGGAATCATTTTCTCCAGAACTTCGACCGCATCGTGACACATTAGCCGTAAATTGGCTACGTTAGCCTCATGGGCAGAAGACAAACAGGCACCCACGCCCGGGCTATGAACCTCAATACCAAGAAAATTCTGCCCCGGGTTAGTTTCTGCCATTTTAACCAGAGACATTCCCATACCAAAACCAATTTCCAGCGTTACCGGTGCCTCTCGGCTAAACAGTAGCGATAAGTTTAATGGCTCAGGCTGAAATTCTACGCCCATTACTGGCCAAAAGTTGTCCAGCGCAAACTGTTGCCCTTTGGTCAAACGCCCCTGACGGCGAACAAAGCTGCGTATACGGCGCAGCGCGCGGCCGTTTTCATCAAACTCTGGCGAAATTACGTCATTCATCATAAAGGTTCTGTTTTTCTATGTAGTCGGTGTATATGGTCTATAACGATATATCGGCGGCATAATACCTTATATTGCTCCCGTACTTAAACAATCATCCCGACAAACTCGCCCAAATTCTGCCAAAGTTAATGATTCTGTGCCTTAATGACAGAAAGATAGCCTGTCAGGGCAAGTTACAGTTTACTCTGCTGCCTGTCTGTGCTGGAATCACGCCATCTTTTTATCATGCTGGAAATATCACACTTTATGATGCAAGCGCAGTCATTTGCACAGGCAGTTCTGAATTGGTATCAACAATTCGGTCGAAAAACGCTTCCCTGGCAAATTGAAAAAACGCCTTATCATGTCTGGCTGTCTGAAGTTATGTTACAACAGACACAGGTGACAACCGTGATCCCCTATTTCCAACGCTTTATCGAAAAATTCCCAACTATCTCCGATCTCGCTGCCGCACCGACCGATGAAGTGCTGCATCTCTGGACAGGGTTAGGCTACTACGCCAGAGCCCGTAACCTGCATAAAACCGCAAAGAAAATAGCGGACGAACACCAAGGCATATTCCCGACTGATTTTGAAACCGTTAACGCGCTGCCCGGCATTGGCCGATCTACCGCCGGGGCGGTGTTATCTTTATCTCAAAACCAGCATTATCCTATTCTCGATGGCAACGTGAAGCGGGTTATTTCCCGCTGTTATGCCGTTGAAGGCTGGCCGGGTAAGAAAGATGTTGAAAAACGGCTGTGGACAATCAGCACCGACGTTACCCCGGCAAAAGGCGTAGCCCAGTTTAATCAGGCAATGATGGACTTAGGGGCAATGGTCTGTACCCGTTCGCGGCCCAAATGTGAGCTATGCCCGCTGAATATGGGCTGTATCGCCTATGCAAACCAGAGCTGGGCCAGTTATCCGGGCAAGAAGCCAAAACAGCAAATACCGGTAAGAAACGCATGGTTTCTGTTATGGAAGAACAATGATAGAGTCTGGCTAGAACAACGACCGGACGCCGGGCTATGGGGTGGGCTGTATTGCTTCCCACAGTTTAGCGACACTGAATCAATGGCGCTCTGGCTGAAAAACCACGGTATGTCCCTGCGCGATCTAAAGCAGCAAATCGCGTTCCGTCATACTTTTAGTCATTTTCATCTGGACATCGTTCCGATGCTACTCGATTCGCTGCCCGCCAGCACCCTGATGGACGAAGGCAAAGGGCTTTGGTACAACCTGAGCCAGCCGCCATCAGTCGGATTAGCTACGCCGGTCGAACGATTATTAAATCAGCTTAGATATCAAAACGAGGATTAAGCATGAGCAGAACCATTTTTTGTACTTACCTGCAAAAAGAGTCCGACGGGCAGGACTTCCAGCTTTATCCCGGCGAAATAGGTAAACGTATCTTCAATGAAATATCAAAAGAAGCCTGGGCGTTATGGATGACCAAGCAGACGATGCTCATCAACGAAAAGAAATTAAATATGATGGATCCTGAGCATCGTAAACTTCTTGAGCAAGAGATGGTCAATTTCCTGTTTGAAGGGAAAGAAGTCCATATCGAAGGATATACGCCGCTAAACAACTAACCCTTATACTCTAAATAATTGAAGCTACATCATGACAGTTAACATAAAAAAACTCTGTGCGATATTATTAATCACGCCGCTCCTGTTCTCATGCGGCGGCGGAAAAAAATCGTCCGATGACAGCGATCTTTACGCTAAAGACACTAATGCGTTTGACATTCTAATGGGCCAGTTTGCCCATAACGTCGAAAACATTTGGGGCATGCATGAGGTGTTAATCGCCGGGCCCAAAGACTACGTGAAATATACCGACCAATATCGCACCCGCAGTCACATTAACTTTGACGCCGGTACGATTACTGTCGAAACCCTTGCCGCAGAAAATCCCCAGGCCAGCCTGCGTCAGGCAATCATCAATACGTTACTGATGGGTGAAGACCCGCAAACCACTGACCTCTATTCTGATGCCAATGATATCCAAATCAGCAAAGAGCCCTTCCTGTACGGGCAGGTCATGGATCAGGATGGCAATACCATCCGTTGGGAATGGCGCGCCAGCCACTTTGCCGACTACCTGCTACAGGCTAAATTGAAAAAACGCACCGCTGGCCTCAAAGTTATCTGGTCGGTTGAAATTCCGTTAGTGCCAAATCACTTAGATCGACGCGCCCACAAATATTTGCCGCTGGTGCGTAAGGCCGCGCAAAAATATAAAGTGGAAGAGTCTCTGATTCTGGCAATTATGCAAACTGAATCCAGTTTCAACCCATATGCGGTCAGCCGTTCCGACGCCATGGGCCTGATGCAGGTTATGCAGCATACTGCGGGTAAAGACGTGTTCAAATCTCAGGGGAAATCTGGCGTACCAAGCCGTAGCTATCTATTTGATGCAGAGAGTAATATTGATACCGGCACCGCTTATCTGGCAATACTGCAGAATTCTTATTTAGGCGGAATATCGAACCCTACTTCGCGGCGGTATGCGGTAATTACGGCGTACAACGGCGGAGCCGGTAGCGTACTTAAAGTCTTCTCCAGCGACAGAAATAAAGCGCCGGGCGTCATTAACGGTATGTCACCGGGCGATGTTTATGAGACGCTGACCACCAAGCATCCGTCCGGCGAGTCACGTAACTATCTGAAGAAGGTCAATACCGCTCAGAAAAGCTATCGTCGGTAACAGACTGAAGTATTAAAATCTCATACATCGGGGGCTTCAGCCCCCGATGATAAGCATAAAGTTTGACTAACAAGGATATAACCCATGGCCGGTATCAGCATTCCTCAGATTGTTACTATTGTTGCAGTAGTTGCTATCGCATTCTATTTGCACAAAAGTAAGCAACGCAAACAGGCGGCCGAAACTGAAAATAAACAGCGGCAAATTAATGCTGAAAAGCAAAATCAAACGCCACCGCAATAACCGGTTGCTAAATAACGGCATTGATACGCTATCAATGCCGCCAATTTAATCAACAGCTACGACATCAGTAAAACTAGAATTATAAAACTAAGGCAGCAAACTAATTTACCGAGAGGTTATTCTTGGGCTTGGTGAATTATTAAATGCTGATGTGTTTAATTCTATTCAAGAATGGCTTACCATAAGTGGCTTACGGTAATTAAAGCATGGTGAAGACGACGGCCACATCTAGTTTATAAAAATTAATTTTATCAACCGATGAAATCAGATATTAATCACAAAAATAAAAAATTAAATTAATTTTTTATCTGTGAAATATATCAAAAAAACTCTATTGACTTTTAAAACATTAATAAATAATGCGAGAAATTTTGTGATATCAATTCACATTTTCTCATTATTTAAAAAATCCGAGATCTCGCTCATGAAATTGAGCTTATATCCTCCTATATTGCTAATAAATAATAACCCTCCTATTCTCCCTCTCAATTATGGCGGCTGATTCAATTTAATTAATCAGTGCCCCATGTAGAAATAAAGGTGGCCATTGTTCGGCCATTGCCATGAATAGAAAAGGATTAACCATGACGACGCTTATTAATTTTTTCACTCCGGATTCCTTTTCAATTCATCAGTCAGCGTCCGATTGGCAGCATGCTATTGACCTAACAACCGAGAGCATGATCAGAAACCAATACGTTGAACCTCGTTACTCTCAGGCCATTAAAGACTCAACCAGTAACTCCGGGCCTTATTACATTTTGGCTCCCGGTATTGCCATGCCCCATGCCCGTCCTGAAGAAGGCGTAAAACAAACGGCGCTCTCCATGACGCTAATCAAAGACGGCGTGGACTTCGGTCATGACAACGAACCGGTTTACCTACTTATTGGCCTTGCCGCAAAAGACGCAGACTCTCATATCTACGCCATTCAGGCTCTGAGCGAAATGCTGTGTGAAGAAGAGTGCATAGAACAATTAATCAACGCAACCTCCGTCAGTGAATTACAAGAGATAGTAAAACGTTATTAAAACTCAAAATTATGTCTCCCAACGTGATTGAACGCAGCGGATTCAGGCACTCAGGGAATAACTACTTAAAATAACAGGACAACCGTTATGGCATCGATATCAATAAGAGCTAAAGTCCAGTCATTCGGCGGCTTTCTTACCGCCATGGTCATTCCCAACATCGGCGCGTTTATCGCATGGGGATTGATTACCGCACTGTTTATCCCTACCGGGTGGATGCCCAGTACACACTTCGGCGCGCTAGTTGGCCCGATGATCACCTATCTACTCCCGCTCATGATTGGCTATACCGGCGGTAGCTTAATCGGAGGTAAACGCGGCGGCGTAATGGGCGGAATCGGCACCATCGGCGTTATCGTCGGCGCAGATATTCCGATGTTCATCGGCGCAATGGTTATGGGTCCGTTAGGCGGCTGGATAATTAAACACATCGACCGCATGCTGGAAAAGAAGATCCCTGCCGGCTTTGAAATGGTGATCAATAACTTCTCATTGGGTATCGCCGGTATGCTGCTGTGCCTGCTGGCCTACGAAATTATTGGCCCAATGGTGCTTGAAGCCAACAAAGTAGTGAAAGTAGGCATTGAAGCGTTGGTTTCCACCGGATTTCTACCGCTTTTATCGGTTATTAATGAACCGGCCAAAGTGCTATTCCTGAACAACGCTATCGATCAGGGTATCTATTACCCATTGGGCATGCAGGAAGCCGCTCAGACCGGCAAGTCTATCTATTTTATGGTGGCATCAAACCCTGGTCCCGGACTGGGCATGCTGCTTGCCTTCACCCTGTTCGGTAAAGGGATGAGTAAGCGTTCAGCGCCGGGGGCGATGATCATCCACTTCCTTGGTGGTATCCACGAACTGTATTTCCCTTACGTTCTGATGAAACCGTTAATGATTATCGCCATGATTGCCGGTGGTATGACGGGCACCTTCGTCTTCTCTCTGCTGGATGCCGGTTTAGTTGCTGGCCCAAGCCCGGGTTCGATCTTCTCTTATCTGGCCTTAACGCCAAAAGGTGGATACTTGGCAACCTGCGCCGGTGTCGCTGCGGGTACGTTAGTATCTTTCATCGTCGCCAGCATCATTTTGAAACTTGAACCATCGTCAGAAGAAGACCGCTTTGCGGACTCTCAGGACGACGTTAAGCAAATGAAGTCTGAAGGTAGCAACCGAGCCGACATTCGCTTTATCGCCTTCGCCTGTGACGCAGGAATGGGTTCCAGCGCCATGGGTGCAACCACCTTTCGTAAGCGCTTGGCACAGGCCGGACTCAATATAGAGGTGAAGCACTTCGCCCTCGAAAATATTCCCGCTCAGGCTGACATTATCGTAACGCATTTAAGCCTTGAAGACCGGGCGAGGGCAACAACCGATAAACCACTGGTATTAATCAAAAACTATCTTGGAGACCAAAAACTTGACCAGCTCCTTGAGGATCTTATCCGTAGCCAAAAACCGGTGAACGATTAATATTCAATTAATACAGAGAGCCATACGATGAAAACGAAAGTTGCGGCCATTTACGGCAAAAAGGATGTACGGATCCGCGAATTTGAACTGCCGCCAATTACCGATGATGAACTGTTGGTAAAAGTTATCTCCGATAGCGTCTGCTTATCAACCTACAAGGCCGCGCTGTTAGGCAGTGAACATAAACGAGTGCCCGATGACATCGCAGAGCATCCTGCGATTACCGGCCATGAATGTGCGGGTATCATCATTGAAGTTGGCAAAAACCTGCACGGCCGATTTAGTGCCGGAGAAAAGTTTGTATTACAGCCGGCAATGAATCTGCCTACCGGCTACTCGGCAGGCTATAGCTATGAGTTTTTCGGCGGAAACGCCACTTACATGATTATTCCTAAGCAGGCTGTCGATCTCGGCTGCGTATTGCCTTACAACAGCAACTATTTTGCTAACGCTTCGCTGGCAGAACCGATGTGCTGCATTATTGGCGCTTATCACGCCAGCTATCACACCACTGCCTATGTGTATGAACACCGGATGGGCATCAAGCCCGCTGGCAATTTGGCGCTGTTGGCCTGCGCAGGCCCAATGGGACTAGGCGCAATTGATTACGCCATTAACGGCGATATCAAACCCGCGCGCATTGTCGTCACCGACATTGATGAAGATCGCCTGAATCGCGCCCGCCAGCTACTGCCGGAGTCAATGGCTAAAGCCAAAGGCATTGAGCTGATATACGTCAACGTTAGCCAGCTTAGCGATCCGGTTGCTACGCTGAAAGGTTATACTAACGGGCACGGCTACGACGATGTCTTGGTTTTTGCCGCCGTTGATCAAGTCATAGAGATGGGTGACGAACTGCTGGCCGAAGACGGCTGCCTGAACTTCTTTGCTGGCCCGACCGATAAAAAATTCAAAGTACCGTTTAATTTTTACCACGTTCACTACTCCGCCACCCATATTGTTGGTACCTCTGGTGGCTCAACCGGCGATATGATTGAAGCCCTTAATATGTCTGAAAAAGGGCTGATTCAGCCATCGTTTATGGTAACGCACGTTGGCGGGCTGGATGCGGTTCCGGATACCGTGCTCAATCTTCCGCATATTCCCGGTGGTAAAAAGCTTATTTATAACCACATTACGATGCCATTAACCGCAATCAGCGACTTTGCCCGTTTGGGTGAAACCGATCCTTTCTATGCGGAACTGGCAAAAATATTGGCCGAAACCCACGATGTGTGGAGCGAGAAAGCCGAACGGTGGCTATTAAATTACTTTAACGTAAGTACTGAATATTAAGCGTTAACCCGCACAGTAATTAAATCGAAAACGCTGGGCCGGTGGCGATAGCCTCTGGTTCAGCACTTTTGATTACCCGGACTTGAGGAACTGTAATATAATTCGGCTATTCAACAGTTAATATCAACAATGAATAAGGTTTGATAGATAAGGATGGTAGCACTCACCGAAGATGAAATCATTGAACAGCTTGAGCAGATAACCGACCTGCAAGCGTTTATCCAGAAAGCGAATGACTTTCTCTTCATCGGGCTCAAAAACTTCCTACCTTATATATTTATTAATGACGATCCGGATATTCAGGAATACGCCGTTAAACCGTTATTAGCCAAGGCCGGTCCGCTGGACGATATCCATATTTCCCTGCGTTTAGTTTATGCGCTGGGAAAAGTGCGAAAAGAGCTGTATGCGGATATTTTTAGCCTGACGCAGTTTAATGATTATCTGGCCAATGAAGCTAACGTTCCCGATTTTAGCCATGATATTGTTTATACCTTGCTGAATAACCTCAATGCAGCAACCGGAAATACCCAGCTTATTGATGCTATCACTAAGATGAAATTTTCTGACTTTACGGTTTACAGTAAAGAACGCTACAGCAATCTGGTGAAAACAGCGCTAATACTTTCAGTGACCACAATCTTGAAGGAACTTGTCGATGAATGTGGAATTAAATGTTAACGGCTTCAGCTATATCGCCTCATTTCCCGATAGGGATATCAACAATATTCATCTTCCCCTGCTGCATCAGCTAACCCAGTTACTGAAACAAAAGCAGCGCCAGCATCAGCAGCGTTTAGTGGTTTTTTTAGCCGCCCCTCCCGGCATTGGTAAATCTACGCTGACCGAGTTCTGGCAAATATTATCGAAACAAGACACCGAACTACAGGATCTACAGGGTTTGCCGATGGACGGCTTCCACCACTACAACAGCTATTTGGATGAGCATCATCTGCGCAGTCGTAAAGGTGCTCCCGATACCTATAATCTCGACTTACTGAATCAGTATTTGGCAAAGCTGCAAAACGCACAGGCAACCTGGCCTGCCTATGACCGGAATTTACACGATCCGGTACAGGACGCGATTAAAGTCACGGCTCCGATTGTTGTTATTGAAGGTAACTGGTTGCTGTTGCAGGAAGCTGGCTGGCAGGATCTGATTAAGTACTGTGACTACAGCATTTTTGTCGCAGGTGACGTCAGTGACCTGAAACAGCGCTTGGTCAGCCGGAAAATGAAAGGCGGAAAGAGCCAGAAAGAGGCCGAGAGTTTCTTTGAAAAATCAGACGGCCCGAACGTGTTGCGCGTTCTGGAGCACAGTAAGCAAGCGGATCTAATGCTGATGATGTTGGAAGATGGCTCGTATCGCAATCAGAAGTCATTGGCGTAATAAATGCGGTAAGCTGGGCTAGTTTGAGCTTGATAAGCGAATGATTAGCCCGGGTCTCGCGTAAGCTTCACCCGCACCAAAACCGCCGGAATATGGCTCTTGTCCGGCGGCCCATTTTAGAACACATTCACCTGCCCCCCCCTGCGGTTCTGCATCATAAATTTCACTTTCAGCGTACCGACACGCACTATATCTTTACCGCCACAGGCCTGAAACGGGAACAATTCCATGTTTCTATTGCGTTATTGCCATCAATTACGGTCAAATTCTATCGTTTCTTTGACAGAGAGACTCAATCTTTGCTCAAATACCGCACCGATTTAAAAACCAAGTGCGTCCGTAGCCGGAGTAACACCCGATGTTCCGTCAGTTATTATTACTAAAACTACTATTCTTGTCGCTCGGCCTGTTTACGCCAACCCTCAGCTTCGCCGCGGATATTGACGGTAGCAGCCTGAATTTAGCCTGGGGTATTCCGTTTGTTGGCATCCTGCTTTCGATTGCACTGTGCCCGTTGCTTATTCCGACTATCTGGCATCACCATTTCGGCAAAATCACGGCCCTATGGTCGGTTCTATTTCTTATTCCGTTTACCGTCAGCTTCGGGATGGGCACCAGCATCAGCGTGATTACCCACGCTATGCTGGCAGAGTATTTACCTTTTATTATCCTGCTGCTATCGCTGTTTACCGTTTCCGGTGGCATTCTGGTCAAAGGGAACCTGCACGGTTCGCCTAAGCTAAATACCGCCCTGCTGGCTATCGGTACCATACTGGCTTCGCTGATGGGAACGACCGGCGCGGCTATGTTACTGATTCGCCCGCTCATCAGAGCAAACGATAACCGTAAACACCGGGTGCATGTTGTCGTCTTCTTTATTTTCTTAGTTGCCAACATTGGCGGCGGGCTGACTCCGTTAGGCGACCCACCGCTGTTTATTGGTTTCTTAAAAGGGGTCGATTTCTTCTGGACTGCACAACATATGCTGTTGCCGGTATTTATCTGTGCCGCCGTGCTGCTGACCATGTTCTATTTCATCGATAGCTATTACTACAAGCGTGAAGATGAAATAGAAGAGTTCGACCCAACGCCGGACTCAAAGCTGCGTCTGTACGGTAAGTTCAACTTTGTACTACTGCTCGGTATCATTTGCAGCGTATTGCTGTCGGGCTTTTGGAAGTCAGGTATCAACGTTAACCTACTGGGCGTGACGGTAACCCTACAAGATATGGCCCGGGACATACTGCTATTAGTCATTACCGCCCTTTCGATGATGTTCACCGCTAAGCAGGTTCGGTCAGTCAATCAGTTCAACTGGGAGCCAATTTTAGAAGTTGGCAAACTGTTTGCCGGTATCTTTATTACGATCGCACCGGTACTGGCAATTCTTCGCGCCGGTCAGGCCGGGCACCTTGCCGGTTTGGTCTCGCTGGTATCGGATACTCAGGGCGAGCCGATCAATGCCATGTATTTCTGGCTCTCCGGTACACTGTCGGGTTTCCTTGATAATGCTCCAACGTATCTGGTGTTCTTCAATTTGGCCGCCGGCGATGCAGCCACGCTGATGGGGCCGCTACAGCAAACCCTGCTGGCAATATCTATGGGTTCCGTATTTATGGGCGCTCTGACCTACATCGGTAACGCACCAAACTTTATGGTGAAAAGCATTGCCAGCCAAAGCGGCATCGCTATGCCGAGCTTCTTTGGCTATATGAAGTGGTCATTCGGAATTCTTATTCCTCTGTTTATGATCCTGACGGTTATTTTCTTTTTGTTCTGAGAGCTCAGCCTGATTGATTAAAGGGCCAACGTTGGCCCTTTAATCATTAACAAATACCGCTAAATTCTCGTCTAAAGCCCATAAAAAAGCCTGATATCATCAGGCTTCCTCTATTCAAAACGTCGGGTTAACCCGGCCTATCACATGCCAGTAGCTACTGATGCCGACAGCACCACAACAATAACTAACAATACGCCACAAACTAAGGCTCCGATTAGGTTAGTACCACCCTTGGCCTTCAGCACCGGTATCGTTTCGCTACCTTTCACCATCGAGAGGGTTTCGGCAATATTCTTATCAATGTGCGTTTTGTACAAACCGTTCGCCAGCATGGCCGCAGCCACGCCTAACGCCAAGCTCACTGCGTTGGTAAAACCTTCAGGTAGGCCTAGCAAACCCTGAACAGCGGTCAGTGCAAGACCAGCCCCTAAATATATCGCAGCATACAGATACATTTTGCGATAAATAAACCAGAACACGCCGAGAAAAAATGCGGCCCAGTTCCACTTTTTCGGGATCCCGGCCCCATGGGGGAAGAAGGAGTAATATTTCGGACCAACAAAGGCTTTCACATAATCGTCATGACTACTTTCTGCTGATAATACCGGAGACTCAGTATTAGACACTGCGTCGGAAACCGCATAAGGATTGATGGATGCATTTTCATCACACACAACGCAATCACCCTGCTCATTAACCGATATATTTCCACACTTTGAACACTGCTCCATCGTATTATCCCATTTCTATTTAAATATTGAGCTTTATACTCCGCTAATCCATCGCGGCGTTGCTAGAACCTTATAGTATCTTTCATCCCAAGGCCTTTCAATACGTACATGTCCCCTTGCTTATCAGCAAGGATAAGCAAACCATGCAGGCCCGACGGATAACCAGTAATAATGCTAAACAACAAAAAGACACTAATCAGACAACTCACTCATCAGTGAGGCAACAGAGTCGGATAGGTACGGATAATTTCCAGCACGCCGTTAATCACAAACTGCACCCCCATACACACCAGTAAAAAGCCCATCACTCTCGAAATTGCCTCAATACCGTGTTTTCCGACCGCCTTCATAATAACGTCGGAGCTTCTTAAGCTGATCCACAAAATTAGAGACACAATCAAACTGGTTAAAATAAGCACCGTGTAAATCACCCACGGGCCGGGAGTACCGCTCTGGTGCCAGCTGGATGCCGCAGAAATCACCATCGCAATAGTGCCCGGCCCTGCGGTGCTTGGCATAGCCAAAGGTACAAAAGCAATATTACGCGTTGAAGGCTTAACAACCTTTGGCCGTTCATCCGCGCTATCACGTTCGGCCGCAGGAGCAATCGGCGCCGGAAATAGCATTCTGAAACCGATGTAGGCAACGATCAAACCACCGGCAATACGCAGCCCCGGAATTGAAATACCAAAGGTGCTCATCACCACTTCGCCGCCAACAAACGACAGCACTAAAATCAGGAACACATAGAAAGAGGCCATCTTCGCCTGATGATGACGCTCCTCTTCGCTCATGTCGCCGCTCAGGCTAAGAAAAAGCGCCACAGAGGTTAACGGATTAGTTAACGGTATCAGTAACACCAGCCCCAAAAAGATCAGATTACCGATTTCCAGTATTGTCGCCATAATTCACACTTCCGCCATTGAGATAAAAACGCTAACGCCCCGAAATAAAAGTCGCCAGTACGCAAATGTACGGCGATATTCCCGCAGAACAATCGGTAATACACACGATTATCTGCTGAGTAACTCGTTCTTATGGTAGCGCAGTATAGATAACTCTGTGAAATAAGTATTAGCAACAGGAGCCGTCGACTTCCCCTTACCCGCGCTACCGAGTTAACGCTAATTTCTATCTGAATTGATTGAAAAGAGAGCAATTAAGCCAAGTTTTTACCCCCTTGCTGTTAAAGTATTTGACCTTCCAGACGTAATCCGGTTTAATTACGCACCGTTGCCCGGATAGCTCAGTCGGTAGAGCAGGGGATTGAAAATCCCCGTGTCCTTGGTTCGATTCCGAGTCCGGGCACCAAAATTTAGTCCATAGACGCCTATACAGGTCTGTGAGACAGCAAAAATCAGAAAATTGAAAAGCCACACCATACTGAAAAGTACGGTGTGGCTTTTTTGTATCTATAGGTTTTGGCGTTTATCCCCGTGACTCTCGCCAGCGCACGTAGACAACGTGACGATGCCCGTACTGAACTCAGCGAAGGGTAGATCCTGACCTGAAAAAACAGCGGGAGAAACACATCAAGTAAAGGTCATTTAGAAGTGGCTATGCGCCTGCAACAGCGTTTTACGAATATAGGGCTGTGGACAATTCCTGTCTCACGCAAACCCATAAAAGGGGTCCAATTCTCCACCCGTGGCACGAAAATGAAAACACCTCATCTGGTACCACTGTCAACGCAAGCGATCTTCATACTGAAACAAGTACACACTTCGTCTGGCGATCTAGATCTGATTTTTCCGGGTGTGTCACTCAAGATCTCCGTATAACTTCTTACGGAATGTGACTTGGTAGAACTCCTGTAAGATTGTTTTATGGAACCGTTCACAGATACCATTTGTCTGTGGTGACATGGCTTTTGTTTTAGTATGGTCGATATTATTTATCGCCAAATAAAGCTGATAATCGTGTTGCTCAACCTTCCCGCAGTACTCCGTTCCTCGATCCGTTAATATCCTCAGCATCGGTAAACCATGAGCTTCATAAAAGGGTAAGACGCGGTCATTGAGGATATCAGCTGCGGTGATCGGCGTTTTACTGGTATACAGCTTGCAGTGAGCGGCTTTAGAGTAAGTATCAATAAACGTTTGTTGGTAAATTCGACCGACACCTTTTAGATTACCCACATAAAACGTGTCTTGAGACCCTAAATAACCAGGATGAGCGGTTTCTATTTCGCCACAGGCCTCTTTTTCTTTTCCAGTGCAACGATTTACGCATCATTAAGAATGATCCCATCTCTGGCGACCCGTTTTTCAAGCGCTTTTAGACGCTTACTGAAGTTCTCTAAATTATGTCTGAGCCAAACGGAACGAACGCCACTGCCGGAAATAAAGACGCCTTTTTTACGAAGCTCATTGCTGGTTCTGTGTTGGCCATGAGCGGGAAACTTAACGACATACTCCGTAACAGCAAGCTCTGTAGCTTCGTCAGTTCTATTTTTTAGATTGGGAACACGTTTACTTTGATTGACAAGCGAATCAATACCACCATCTTCAACGAGTTCTTGATACCGATAAAACGTATCTCGTGAAACGCCCATAATTTTACAGGCTCGGGAAACATTCTTAAGTTCTTCAGCCAAATTTAATAAACCGGCTTTGTGTTTAATGATGGGATTGTTAGTATGCAACATGAGAGTTACCTTTTGTGTTTTGAATAAGGATTCGACACCCATATCAAAACCGGTAACTCTCACCTTTCCAAGGTGCTGTGTCAGATTAGATCGAGACTAATACACTTTAGTTGGAAATATATAACCTGTGTTCGTACATGTGGATGAGAGAGTGTTTACATATGGATCTTAATCAACTGAAGTCGTTTGTTACAGTGGCTGAACATGCGAGTCTCACTAAAGCCGCCAATCTTCTGTTTCTTAGTCAACCCGCTGTTAGTGCTCATATTAAATCTCTCGAAAATGAATATAACGTTAAACTTTTCAAGCGCACTCCGCGGGGAATGGAGCTCACTTCGTCTGGCTTGATTATGCGTGATGAAGCTCTACTAGCTCTTAAGGCCGCTAATAATTTCGTAAAAAAAGCCCATACTCTTAATGATACTGGCACTTGTGTACTTGGCACTATTTCCATGCCTATTATTCTTAATTTACCAGCTATTCTTTCGCAACTTCGCCTACGTCATCAGAATGTGAATCTGACCATACGACAGAATATTTCAGGACATATTATTGATGGGATTCTAAATGATGAACTCGATGCAGGATTTGTCATCGGAGAGATAAATGATCCGCGTTTAGGTGTCCTTTCTATCTCTTCCATTTCTCTTTGTATTGTCGGTCCATGGTCCTGGAAAGCTCAGTTGGAGAATGCAGAATGGCAGGCAATTCAGGATTTTCCATGGATAGCGACACCGAAAAAATGTTCTTTTAATAGCATTACACAAGATTTTTTTGGGCGACATAACGTCACTATGAAAACAGTAATGGTGGCAGACCAAGAAAAAACGCTGAAGGAAATGGTGTCCATGGGGATGGGGCTGACATTGATGAGGGAGGATATTGCCTTGCTTGCGCAGGATAATCAGGAGCTTTATATCTGGCCTGGTGAAAAGACCGTAAGCCAGCTTTGTTTTCTATGGGGTACTAATAAAGAACCCTCACCGGTCATATCTGCGTTGATCGATACAGTGAGGGAACTCTGGAGCGTCATCAACTAAGTTAATTCTAGCGGACTGCGTTATTCATTCTTACTGGGGTTGTTTTGACTTGTAACTGTTTACGCTGGTTCAGGTTATTCAGTACAAGAGCTGTTGCAGTGATTACGGCACCGGTAATTTGAATATGTGTTGGCACTACACCATTAAGAGCTGAGACGATGAACGCTGTGACCGGAACCACATCCATAAACAATACGCCATTAGTTGGTGTGATGATTTTGTTGCCCACATTCCAGCACAACACAGCCATCAAGCCGGCAATTAAAGCCATGTACATCAGATGGGGAACTACCACAATGATCGAAGTGAGTTGCGGAATAGCAATTGTACCGGTTCCCATCAGAACCACATCAGTTGTTGCGACACTTATCATACCCAGTAACGTGGTCATGGTCGTGTAGCGAACAGGACTCCATGAAGGGAAATAACTACCACCAATGGTGTATAGCACCCAGCACAGTGCGCCGGCAATGAGTAACAAATTCGCAGTAAGGCTGGCAGGGGAATTAAGTACCGCTGAAACATTACCGTTTGTGATCACTAGAATAACTCCGGTAAATGACAACAAAATAAAGCCAAAAGTACTGGTACTTGGGCGAACTTTTTTTAATGCCCAGATGGTCATTAAGCCCAGCATTGGCATGGTCGCCATCATGATCGATGCGGTCAAAGCTCCTCCGGGACCTGCAAGGTGCTGACCGAGGAAAACGAGGAAACCAAAACCAGCAAATCCCAGCGTACCAAATAACCAAGCTAGTCCCCAACGCTCACCTTTTAGATTAAAAGCACCGCTCCCCTCACGAAATATCAGGAGGAGAGCGAATGCAATACCTGCAATCCCGTACCGAAAAGTTGTAAAATTAAACGGATCGAGATGCGTAAGAGCATCTGTCATTACTGGGAACATTACTCCCCAAGAAACTGTAGCGAAAAGACAGCAAACTAAACCTTTAGAGTATGAATTATTCATAATATTACCTGTTAATCTCGATGTTGTAATTTGTACAAGACATCACTATTTTTCTATAAAATGCCTTTGGATGATATTCGTATTTTTATATTCAGTTATCACTTTTATTGATAACTGCTGAAGTTTTTAAGCTGCATCCAAAATCCTTATAATCTCACTAAAACGTACTTTCCCACTCGGACTGTATGGGACAACATCAACAGCACAGGCAGTAAAATTAATAATATTTTCCGGGATGATTTTTTCTTTTATCCTCTCTATGAGAATTTTCTGTTTTTCTTTATCTTTTTGTCTCATGCTGAAAACGCATTTAATATTATGCACACCATTTTCTAGTACTGAAATTAAAGCGACATCTTTGATACAGGGCATTTTTCTAATATTTTCTTCTATATGATATATAGCATTCCGGTTATGCGTTTCACCATCACGATTTATCAGAAACAGTCTATTCTGGTTGTCTAAATAACCATAGTCAGCCATGAGAAAATACCGGTTACCATCTATAATTATAAAAGGTTTCCTGCCATCACCGTATTCATCCATCAGCATGTAACTTGATATGGCCACTCTTCCTTTTTCACCGATGCTTACCAATTCATTTTTTTCATTCAGGATTTTTACGATATTACCTTCAAAGGCTTTTCCAACACTTTCAGGACAAGCCAACATATCCGCAGGCTCTGATAATACATTTACGCCAGACTCCGTACAGCCATAGTACTCATAGATAATTGCTCCCAGAGAGGAAATAGCTGCTCGCTTATTCTTTACTGGGAAATAACTACCGCCAACAAGAACCCAGCGAAGGTGATGATTTATCCTGTTCTGTTCGGCGAAAGTTGTTAGTCGTGAAACCAGATTTGGTGTCATTACAGTTGCTTTAACCTTACTGCTAGACAACGTCTGCATCATCATCTGGTCATCCTCTTGGTCAACAAGATAAAGGGGGGCTCCTAGCCCCATGAACATACGTGCCCAGCCATTTCCGGCAGCATGATAGAGTGGCAGGATAAGCATAAAGCCATCATCTTGGCTAAAATTGTATCGTTCACTAAACCAGGTAAAACGGCGTGCATCAAAAGAGCGATAACGTAATGCTATTTTTGGCACAGAACTGGTTCCTGATGTCAGTGAGACTGACCTGAAAGGCACTGGTTGGTGGTACGTTATTAATGTAGCTAACCGTGTGTGGTGCAGTTCTCCGATGCTTCCAATGATCGGATCAGTAGGAGCATCAATAGCCAGCATGGTCGCGCCCGAAACATTCAGTCGATTTAGTTCGTCAGCTTTATAGAGATCAAATGAAACTAGCAAAATACCTGGGTTAATGCGGGATATCAGTGTAGTCAGTGTTTCCACTGACAATGAATAATCCAGACCGTTAGTGGGAATGCCCAGCGTTGAGAATGCAGCCAACCAACAAATAAGGTCTACATTATTCTTTGATAAATAACTGACTGAACGTAGTTGATCATCGTTATATATACGGCGGAGGAAGATAATTCGTGACTCTGTACGGCGAATAATTTCATCCCAAGAATAACTTTCATTTTTATATACGATACAAGTTTCATGGAGACGAGTTAGGGCTATAGACCTTAATTTATCAAGTGTGATCATTTTATTTCCATTTATTAATATGTATATGTTCTAAGCTGCAATGATTAGCAAACCACTTCGTTTGAGTTCATCAATTTTTTTCTGTATTTCATAACTAATAATCTCGCCAGGAAATACAATAGGTACCCCTGGAGGATACGGAATTATAAATTTATCCGATGTTATTTGTTCGGAAATATCAGTAGTTGTTGCAGTCTCACAGAGTTGTTCCAGTGCCGAAATCAGTGAATTTACGGCCTCTCTATTTATTCCTATGTGAAAATTAAGAAGCAGATTATTATTTATGACTCTTTTAATATAAATTCTCTTTTGTATAAGCTGATTATTTATATCAAGAGCGCTCCCTAATTTTGAAACATTTATCATGATCTTTGTCGGGTCTGAATGTATATGCCAGTGTTCACTGGAAATATCTTGTATTACTGATTCCTTACCCAGCCATGGGTTTTGCGAAATTCTCTCGATAAATTCATTTACCAATTGTCTGGAATAGGATGCCAGCTCATTTCCGTGTCGGGTCATCTGCGCCTGTGATATATCTAGGGACGCAAGTATGGGGTAATTTGGTGATGTGGTATGTATCCGGTATTTCGCCGTCTCTATTTTCTTAGGCAACTCATCCTTCCCGCGGCAATGAATTAGTGATGCCTGACGCAGACAGAAAAGAGACTTATGTGCAGAATGTGTACATATCACTTCCAGATCAGGATAATTGCATAAAAGATTTTCGATGTTCATTGCCGTAAAAGGACGAGTATCATTGCTGAAGTAATTCAGACTGCCCCATGCCTCATCAATAAAAATTTTTCGTGTAGCCACACCAGCAGCCAGAAGGCGAGTTAAAATTTCTGGAATATCATAAATCAGTCCTTCATAGGACTGGGCTGTCAGGATAAGAATATCGTATCCTTTCCCATCCTCTTGCTTGGCTAACATTTTGTTCTTCAGATGATTAAATGACCAGGCACTAATCTGTCCATCTTCATTCTGAAGATCCGGACAAAGATATTCTACCTGCGCACCGATGGACTGGGAATGAAAGTGGACTGACTGATGGCAATTCTTGTCAATGAGTATGCAGTCGCCTTTTTTATAGAGTGCAGTGATGGCTATCTGGTTGGCAACGCTGGTCCCACCGGTAATATAAAAGGATGAATCTGAGTTATAAAGTTTTGAGGTTAATTTCTGTGATTCGGAAATAATCCCTTTAGGGAAAAAGAAATTATCAAACATCTCTCCAGTTGCTGAATTTTCCATGCAGGTATTAAATAGATCAGGAATGTCGTCAACAATATCACTCTTGCCATGGCTGGAAACAGGCAGGGCGTGGAATGAATACACATGTCTCTGACATAGTTTTTTTAATCCAGTTAAAATCGGTGTTTCGTCCTTAATTGTAATTATTTTAGCCTTCATTTTTAATCTTCCAGGATTGTCGTCGGTAAGTGATATTAAATATGAAGAGAATTTCTAATAATGAATATTTGTGTTTTTTGATGTTGGTATAAAAAATGATGATAATGGCAGCGAAAAGCATAGCTAAGGAAGGTAAACAGGCAGTAAATACGGTGTACGCATTTATGATTCCAGACAAGCCCCCCCGTGAGGAGCCAAAAATCCAGTGCATCGTCCTGCAGGACGCCTATGCCGTACTGGGTGGAGCGATACCCGTTTCACAGCAACACTACGTCACCTCCATTCAGCGTATCTTTGATCGGCTCATACACAACGGTATGGTTGTTCGCTCCAATCACACGCACTGGCGCGTTTGGTCGGTGGGAGCCTAGCCGAGGCTGCGTTTTGGATCGTTGGCCTGTGTTACTGGCTATTCTGCACGCCTTTCGGATACACAGTGCGAACCTCAGTGAAGGTAAAACACAATATTCCCGATCTGGTGGTTTCCAGCTACGCCAATACTGGGCAGAATCCGTGGCAAGATGTCACGCTACTCGGTGCTGCGCTGCCCGGCATTTCCGAAAGCGGGGGCAATATCTACCCGCGCGCGGGTGCCTTAACCCAGAGCCACGATTACAAAGGGAATAAAGTATATAATTCCCTTTAATAAACTGTGGAACGCTCAATGTCCCTTACCGATACCGCCATTCGTGATGCAAAGACTCTCGGCAAGCCATATATACTCAGCGACACCCTAGGTTTATACCCGCTCATTAAGCCTAACGCGTCAAAACTCTGGTACTTCAAATATCGCGTTGGCGGCAAAGAGAACAAACTCGCCTTTGGCGCTTATCCCACCGTGACTCTCGCCAGAACAACGTGACGATGCCCGTATGCGGACGCGCTTCACGCACAGAATGCTGCCATTACCCTCTTTTCAATATATTTGTTTGCCACCGTCCGTTATTACCCATTGACAGCCGACTTCTTTAATGGGAAAACCGCGGGTAAAATATTTTTCACCCGAAAATTTCACTTATAGAAAAGATAGTTAATTAACAACAAATCAATAGAATCCGGACCCAACAAATTACTTCTCTCGGAAGGCTTCCTGAACTCGCAATAAAGGCCGTAATAAATAAGAAAGAAAACTCTTCTGCCCGGTTCGAATATCCACCGTTGCGGTCATCCCCGGAAGCACCTTTAATTTTTGACTTCCTGCTTTAGTCAGCGTATTCCCTTCTGTTCGAACGATGACGCGATAATATGTAGGGTCTACGCCTGGCTTTCCTCTCGCTTCTTCATCTTTTAGAGCGCCTGGGCTAATAAATACAACGTTTCCTTTCAATCCTCCATATAAGGAGTAATCATAGGCAGAGAGTTTTACCATGGCTTCCTGTCCGGGTATCAGAAAGGCTACATCGGCTGGCTTAATTTTGGTCTCAACCAATAACGTATCTCCCAGAGGGGTCACTTCCATTATTTCTGCCCCTGGCTGTATAACCCCACCAATAGTATTTATACGGATATTATTAATGATCCCGTAAACGGGTGAGCGCAACTCGGTACGTACCAATGTATCGTGGCGACCAGCGGCGGTTTCTCCCAAGCTGGACAGCTCAGCCTCTACCTTAGTTAACTCTGCACTAGCTTCTGAATGATAGCGATTGCGACGCTCAGTAATTTGCAACTCGGCGTCATTAGCTTGCCGCCGAAGTTTCAATACTTCAGTATCAGATAGCAGCTCCTGAGCCGCTAATCGTTTGGCTATATCTAACTCCTGATTAATCAATTTTTTGGAAGCCACAAAGTTCTCAATAGACTCTTCCAGAGCCTGCTTTCTTGAACGATAGCTTTCTAATTCCCGCGTTGTTAATTCTGAGTTTTTCAAGACATCTTCAGGAAATAGAATTTCCGTTCCCAACGATTCAGCTCTTAGCCTTGCGGCTTGAGCGCGCAAAGCCAACATTCTATGCGCACTTTCCAGATAAGCCGCTTCAGCACGAGCCGGATCTATACGCACAAGTATCTGACCTTTTTCTACCGTGTCACCCTCTTGTACTAACATGTCTTTCAATATACCGCCTTCAAGACTTTGCAATACTTGTTCACGAGAACTCGGTATTACTCTGGCTGGTCCGGAGGTCACTTCTTCTATATCAAAATTAGCCGCCCAAACAATGAGCAAAATCAATAATGTTAGGCTACCCCACGTCAAGATCATCCATCCTTCCCAGCGATCGTGGCTAGCCGCTTGCATAATTTCATTTACTACTCTGGTATCGGCTTGCTCATTTTTAGACTTCTGAAGCTTTGAATTTGATACCTTTTGGCCAGTTTCCGGTTTATTACTATTAGATGTCATACCGCTACCTTAATAACTACTGATGAGGACTAGTAACATGTGCTTGAAGTGCCGAACGCAGCGATGCTCCCGAAGGAACTTTGCCATCGTTAAGCATCTGAATGACTTCATCTTTAGGGCCATCTGCTACTTTGATTCCTTCATCCATCACAATAACGCGATCGACAAACTGTAATAAGGCCGGTCTGTGCGTTACGATCACTACGGTACGACTTTCCATTGCGGGAGCTAATGCCTGTAACACAGTACGTTCAGAGGACATATCCATGCCGGAAGTCGGTTCATCTAACAAGAGAACTTCTGGATGAATCAACAGAGCACGAGCTAAAGCTATCACCTGCTTTTGTCCACCAGATAACGTATCACCTCGTTCACCTACAGGCATCCCATACCCCATAGGGTGACGGGATGCGATAGTATCTACTCCCGTCATCATTGCTACTTTCAGCATTTCTTCATCGCTTGCGTGCGGAGCGCCCATTAACAGATTGTCGCGCAACGTGCCAAACATCAGGCGCGTCTCTTGGGTCACCAATGAAACTCGCGAACGTAGTTCTGAAGGATCGACCTGTCGTAGATCAACACCATCAATAGAAATCTCACCCGCATTTGGTTGATACAATCCTACCAACAAGCGTAACAGCGTCGATTTTCCGCTACCCATCTTTCCTAAAATTGCAATTCGCTCCCCTGGCTTTAGAGATAGATCAAACCCATTAATCACCGGAGGTAAATCTTGTTTATAGCAAAAGCCAACGCCACGACAGCTTATGCCTTCCATGCTGCTCTGCGGCAATTGGACATAGACTTTTTCTGCATCGCGTTCTACCGGGGCACCCATCACACGATTTAGAATGGTGAGTGAAGTTCTCGCCTGTTGGAAACGCAATGCTAAAGCTGAGAGCGTACCTATAGGGGCAATTGCACGTCCCATTAGCGTCATGGTCGCGATGATTCCCCCCATCGAAATCGTCCCATCGCCAACCAAATAAGCACCCCACAGTAAAATAACGACCGTTCCCATTTGCTGTATAGACTGAATCAGTGTGGAACCTGTCGTAGATAAAAACCGTGATTTCATTGAGATAGCGGAAAGCTGTACGCTAGCTACATCATGTTTAGTAGCAATCCGCCGTTCGGCACGCAGCGCTTTTATCGTTTCTAGATTATCCAGACTTTCGATTACTAGCCCTTGCCGATTACTACCAATTTTCATTGATTCTTCCGAATGATGCTTAAGCGGAATCTGCATTAGCAAAGCGACTATTACAATCGTAAGCAATATAGCTATAACGCACCAAACTAGCGGTCCTGCAACCATATAAATCACGGCAAGAAAAAGGAATACAAAAGGCAGATCGGCAACCGCAGTTAAAGCAGCAGAAGTCACTAAATCACGGACAGTTTCAAAGCTTTGCATCACATTACTGAATGCACCACTTGATTGCGCACGGTTTTCCATTCGGCTAGACAGGACGTGCCGGAAAATACGAGCACCCAATAATAGATCGATCTTTTTACCCGCGCGATCTAGTACCCAAGCGCGCGCAACCCGAGCACCAAGCTCAAATAGCAAAGCTAATCCAACACCGAGAGACAATGTCCACAAAGTAACATAGGTTTGATTTGGTAATACCCGGTTATAAACAGTCATCGTAAAAATAGACATAGCCAGAGCTAATACGTTAATTATTGCCGACAGGGCCACCGCTTCAACAATGTAACGTTTAAAATGCCAAACCGTATGCCAGAACCAATGGCGGCCTTTAACTTTAATTAAATCTTCAGAACGGCGATCGAGCTTAGCTTCTGGTCTAAACAGTAAAGCCTCACCGTCGTACTCGCTCAATAAAACCTTCGTATCGAGATGTACCGGCTTCGCCCCTAGTTCAGGCATAATTACCTGACACTGTTGATCCGTGTAGCTACACAGCACAACAAAACTATCTTTGAGACGTAATATCACCGGTAATAGTGCGGGCTTTAATGCGGTTAGTGGAACGCTTTGCCATACGGCTAACATTCCTCTTCGCTGTAATGCCATCACTGCCCATTCGCGTTGGCTTTCCTGAGCATCTTCCCCACCAAAAATTTCAGGAACAGGAGGCATACCGTCCAATATTTCATAACGGGTTAAACGAACGCCAAACTCACGTAAACCGCTCTGCAAAGCTTCAACTAATACATTGTCAGACTTAACTGAGCTTGTTTGCTGCTCTGTTTCTAATATAGAGTCAACATCCAACGTACTATCTGCCTTTTTCATATCATATTTCTTATATTTTCTCGGGTATCAGACCCATTCTAATTACGTTGGTTACTACTATGGCCAAGTTCTTAATCCGCTAAGTAGCTGCTCGTGCTTGCTATCGCCCTCTTTAATTTCAGTAGGCGCTTCTTTGATGTGAGTAGGTGTTACTAAATGATTAAGAGTTTTGGATTTTGAATCATCAACCGTTACATTATTGGAATCTGGCGTATTGTCCGCTATCCAATCAACAACCTCAGGGCTTACCTGCTGGTTAGTAGAAATATTCACATTGCCCTGTTTTACATCCTTAGAATCCGCCTTTCTTATAGATTTACCCACTAGCTTCGGATGCTTTTTTACTACAGAGCTCAAATCACCTAACGCAGCAATGATTTGCCATTGAGTAGCCAAATACTGCACGCGCTGTTCTTCGTAGCTGGCTAAACTAGAGTAATAGTCACTTGAGAAAGAGATCAGGTCAGTCAGAGAACGACGTCCGGCAAAAAATTGCGTTTCGCCCGATTTCCACATTTGATCGGTTACCTGAACCTGATTGGCGATAGTATTTAGCTGTTGTTCACGTAGCGGTAATGAAACCCACAGGCGCTCTAGCTCTTGCCTTAAACTACGCTCTGTGGAGTCGACGTCTGATTCCGCCGCTTCCAAACGCAATTGAGCACTACGGGAAGTCGCGCTGCCTGAACCACCATCAAACAAATTCATATCGGTACTTAATTGCACCATGGCCGTTCGAAAAAACTCTATGTTGCCACTATCCCTGTTTTTTGGGCTGCTAACATTTACTTCAACGGTCCAGTTAGGGCGATTCCATTTGGAAGCAAGCCGCATAGCCGCCTCAGCTTCCTCCCGTTTAAATCGGGCCGCAACCAGGGACGGATTATTCTCCAGCATTATTTTCATCGCTGACAAATCATTTGGTAACACAAAGTTTTTTCGTAGATCGGGTAATTCTTGGGTTAAAGTAACATCCTGTTGTAATAGCTCAGTCACCTGCCGCCATGTTTGCTGTTCAGAAGTCTCCCGCGCTCCACGGCTTGCTATTGCTGATTGCAAACGAGAATCTATCTGATTTACTTCTGATGCTCGTCCGGGATCGATACCGGCTATCGCTTGAATCCGTTGGCGCAAATTTTTAAGCGCCTCAATCTGTTCATCCAATACCAGCCCAACCAAACGATCGCTCAATGCCGCTGAGTAAAGAGATAATAATTGTTTATTAAGCCCTTCTCTCGTCACTTTAGTCTGAGCCTGTTGGGCATGATAAATTGCTGTTGTTCCAGCGACGCTGAGATCGGTTCGGCCATGATCGTACAGCAGCTTACTGACACGAATATTAGGTGAGAAAGGCGTGTCTACCGCGCCAGGTTGCCCCGAATATCCTACGGCACTTATACCGGTACTTACCTTTAGCGAGTTTCCAGCCTCAGCCCTATCAATATCAGCCATTGCTGCACCACTAGATGACTCTGACGCCAATACTGCCGGATGATTAGCAATCATTTGAATGAGTTGAGCGAACTCTTCTGATTTTGCATTAAAGCTTAAAGACAATAAAAAACTGGCTAATGGTAAAAACCATAATTTAGACGCTATCTTCTGCCCTCCGGTTACTGGGTTAGTAAGATGCTTTTTACTCAAAATAGTACGAGTACCACGATCGAAAATCATCATGACGTAAAATTCCATATTCGCTTACTTGTATAGACCTCTTCTATATTACAGAGGCTATATGTTATAAAGCCGAGGATATCCAATATCCTCGGCTTTAGTTTTACTAGTCGTGAATTACACCACGTTCATTCCTTGCTGAATCCACAGCTGAATTGTTGTGTCTTCCTCATTGGTATAAACGTTGTACACCACACCACCTTTATCCTCTGGCGAGCTACTACTCCATAGAGACAGATCAATATTCACTGTATCTTTAGCGCCGTTGTTATTTGTTCCAGTATCACCAGTAATATGCAGGATAGGTTCCCCTGATTTTTTCATATCTAGAATATCTTCTGGTCTAATAACAAGCGTTTGGGCCATGTTATTAGCCATATTGATACCTTCAATATTGAAAATCTTGGCACTAACGCTTCCCAATTCAAAATTGCTATAAGAATCCCAGGTCAACCAATCGATACCATCACCACCATCTAACTTAGTAAAGTTAGTCGTATTGATAACTATCAGATCGTCTCCACCTTTGGCATCAACCGTACTTGCACCACGAGCATCCAATACATCATGATTTTCGGTGCCAGTAACATGGGTCGTCGCAGGTATATATTCAATGTGAGTTTCACCTTTGCCAGACACATTCGTCAGTCCTAGCGTTTGTTCAAGGTCAATCAAACGACCTTTAATCGCAGAGCCACTACCGTCAGCCACGCCAAAATCAGTCCAGCTAACAAACAGCTGACCACCTTCTAAGAAGGTCGCACTGATCTCTTCTTGATTACCAACGGTTAACTGATTAATCCTCAGTTCCTGCCCGATTTTATTGCCGTTCTTATCAAAGAACTGCGCATAAATACCGGCGGTATTCAACCCCGGAGCCGGGTCAGTTTCTGACGCATACACCGCAACAAAGCTACCGTCTGCCCGACTGACTACTTGTGCCAGATATTGATTGTTGGGCGTTGAGGTATTCACCAGGAACTCATTACCCTGAGCCACGCCCTGAGCGTTATAAATGCGTCCCCATATACCGGCCACTGACTGATCCGGCCCAGCCGTATTATTAGAATCCCAGGTGACGATATAGTTACCATTATCCAACGCAGCAATCTTCGCTGAGGCTTGGTTATTTGCCACCGTCTGATTCACCATAAGTTCACCCGACAGGTACTGGTGCGTCACCGGATCGTAAGTCCGCATAAACACATCATTACCGTTGCTAGTGCGCTTGGTATAGGTCACCACAACCTGCCCATTCGCCAACTGAGCCAGGCTAGGGAATGCATTACCCTCAGTATTCGGCAGCCCAGTTGCGCTGACTAACACTTCACCACCCACCGGCGATCCATCCGCATTATATTGATGGCTGTATATCTGGTACTTGCCACTATTAACAGTCTGCCAGACCACCATATAACCACCGTCTGACAGCGCCACGTTCACCGGCCGGTTAGAACCAGAACCCTCACCACCGCTATTAATCGTAAACTCAGTTCCTACTGCCTGTACGCCGGTTAATATATGGTTGCTATTATAGGAGTAGGTGAAATTCTGCCCCCTAATAAAGTCCACTGAAGAACTATTTGGGCTGTCAGCCCACACCACCTGAAACCCACCGTTAGCTAACTCAACCACCGAAGGCTGGCCTTGGTCGCCCTGTCCGGAAGTATTCACCAGAAATTCCTGACCAACCGGCATCCCTTTGGCATCAAATAGCTGCCCTTTTACACTGTAATCAGAAGCGCTGGATTCCCACACCACCACAAAACCGCCGGTGGACAGGTGTGTCGTTGAGGATTTGGCTTGCGTCGAATTTGTCACCGTATTCACAATAAACTCAGAGTAATAACTGGCATTAACGTCAACAACAATCCCTTCTATGCTGTGCTTCTTAGTCACGTCGCTATAGGCCTGCCAGCTAACAAAGACGTTGCCATTATCCATCAGGGTTGCGTCCAGAATATGAGCAACACTTCTGATATCGCTGGCCATTCCTTGACTATATTGAGTGTTACTATTGACCAGAAATTCATGGCCTATCTTCTCGTTGCTGGCACTATAGCGCTGAGCATAGATAGCTGAACCGCTACCGTCACCACCATCAGAACCCCAGACAACCAGATAACCACCGTCCTCCAGCGCAACCGCAACCGGTTTGTACTGCTTACCAGGAGTGTAACTGTTGACCAGAAAATCTCCGGAGCCCATCACTTGCACCGCACCGGTTGTCGGGTTCACGCTATAGCGCACCGCACGAATACCTGAGAAATCGGCAACCATGGCGTCACTCGAATCAAAGACAACCACAAAGCTGCCATCCTTCAGAGTGACCACATCAGGGAAATTCTGCCAGCTATTAGTGGTGGTATTAATCTGGAATGCATCTCCTAATGGCTTGCCATCCGCAGCAAATATCTGACCGATTATACCGCTAGCAGCGCTATCACCAGGGCCATTCAAGCCATTCCACACCGTAATATACATACCGGCATGGGCACTATCGGTAAAGGCCGCCATTTCTGAGCCACCAAAAGTACCGGCTGAAGTACCACCAGGTACATTAACCACACCCTGTGGAACGTTTTTACTGTCGTAACTACGCTGTATAACCCCATCGGAACTAACATCAGTCCAGCTAATCACGTAACCACCGTTCGATAGGGCGACTACACTCGGATCGCGCTGGGCACCGTTGGTTGCAGTGTTAACCAAAAACTCTTCGGTTAACGCCTGACCATCCGCACCGTAACGGCGAGCCACTATCCCATAGCCACTGTTATCTAAGCCACCGTCGTTGGATTCCCAAACAATCAGGAAGCTACCATCAGCTAAGGCAACTACCTGCGGACTATCCTGACTGCCATTAGTACGCTGGTTAACCTGTTGCTCAACTCCGATACGCTTAATACCGTCTGCCGTATACATTTGCATCTGGACGTTATTGTCACCGCCATCCTGCCAAATCACGACCAAATTGCCATTAGTCAGGCAGGTAACGCTTGGGTTTACATTATCGCTATTAGTCGAGGTATTGAGCACGATTGACTCTTTCAGCAGATTGTAATTATCGAGATCTGAACCACGAATAAGGATAGGTTCGCTCTGATTACCTGCTTTGTCGGCAACCACAATGGTTCCCTTCTCATTCACTGATAATGGATTTGGACTAATACTCCAGAACCCTTTTGCATCAGCAACGACTTGATGTAGCTGACCATCAGCATCCGTGACCCTAACAATTGCGCCAGGTTCAGTTTGCCCAGCTAATAGCTCCTTCGTATTAGCATGAATGCCTACATTTGGTGGCACTTCATCTAACACCGGAGATTTCGCCGGCTGGTAAGCGATCTGCGTTGGATTTGTTCCTGCTACAGGTGGAGCTATCAGGCCTAGCGTGTGTTCAAGGTCAATCAAACGACCTTTAATCGCAGAGCCACTACCGTCAGCCACGCCAAAATCAGTCCAGCTAACAAACAGCTGACCACCTTCTAAGAAGGTCGCACTGATCTCTTCCTGATTACCAACGGTTAACTGATTAATCCTCAGTTCCTGACCGATTTTATTGCCGTTCTTATCAAAGAGCTGCGCATAAATACCGGCGGTATTCAACCCCGGAGCCGGGTCAGTTTCTGACGCATACACCGCAACAAAGCTACCGTCTGCCCGACTGACTACTTGTGCCAGATATTGATTGTTGGGCGTTGAGGTATTCACCAAGAACTCATTACCCTGAGCCACGCCCTGAGCGTTATAAATGCGTCCCCATATACCGGCCACTGACTGATCCGGCCCAGCCGTATTATTAGAATCCCATGTGACGATATAGTTACCATTATCCAACGCAGCAATCTTCGCTGAGGCTTGGTTATTTGCCACCGTCTGATTCACCATAAGTTCACCCGACAGATACTGGTGCGTCACCGGATCGTAAGTCCGCATAAACACATCATTACCGTTGCTAGTGCGCTTGGTATAGGTCACCACAATCTGCCCATTCGCCAACTGAGCCAGACTAGGGAATGCATTACCCTCAGTATTCGGCAGCCCAGTTGCGCTGACTAACACTTCACCACCCACCGGCGATCCATTCGCATTATATTGATGGCTGTATATCTGGTACTTGCCACTATTAACAGTCTGCCAGACCACCATATAACCACCGTCTGACAGCGCCACGTTCACCGGCCGGTTAGAACCAGAACCCTCACCGCCGCTATTAATCGTGAACTCGGTTCCTACCGCTTGTACGCCGGTTAATATTTGGTTGCTATTATAGGAGTAGGTGAAATTCTGCCCCTTAATAAAATCCATTGAAGAACTATTTGGGCTGTCAGCCCACACCACCTGGAACCCACCGTTAGCTAACTCAACCACCGAAGGCTGGCCTTGGTCGCCCTGTCCGGAAGTATTCACCAGAAATTCCTGACCAACCGGCATCCCTTTGGCATCAAATAGCTGCCCTTTTACACTGTAATCAGAAGCGCTGGATTCCCACACCACCACAAAACCGCCGGTGGACAGGTGTGTCGTTGAGGATTTGGCTTGCGTCGAATTTGTCACCGTATTCACAATAAACTCAGAGTAATAACTGGCGTTAACGTCAACAACAATCCCTTCTATGCTGTGCTTCTTAGTCACATCGCTATAGGCCTGCCAGCTAACAAAGACGTTGCCATTATCCATCAGGGTTGCGTCCAGAATATGAGCAACACTTCTGATATCGCTGGCCATTCCTTGACTATATTGAGTGTTACTATTGACCAGAAATTCATGGCCTATCTTCTCGTTGCTGGCGCTATAGCGCTGAGCATAGATAGCTGAACCGCTACCGTCACCGCCATCAGAACCCCAGACAACCAGATAACCACCGTCCTCCAGCGCAACCGCAACCGGTTTGTACTGCTTACCAGGAGTGTAACTGTTGACCAGAAAATCTCCGGAGCCCATCACTTGCACCGCACCGGTTGTCGGGTTCACGCTATAGCGCACCGCACGAATACCTGAAAAATCGGCAACCATGGCGTCACTCGAATCAAAGACAACCACAAAGCTGCCATCCTTCAGAGTGACCACATCAGGGAAATTCTGCCAGCTATTAGTGGTGGTATTAATCTGGAATGCATCTCCTAATGGTCTGCCATCCGCAGTAAATATCTGACCGATTATACCGCTAGCAGCGCTATCACCAGGGCCATTCAAGCCGTTCCACACCGTAATATACATACCGGCATGGGCACTATCGGTAAAGGCCGCCATTTCTGAGCCACCAAAAGTACCAACTGAAGTACCACCGGGTACGTTAACCACACCCTGTGGAACGTTTTTACTGTCGTAACTACGCTGTATAACCCCATCGGAACTAACATCAGTCCAGCTAATCACGTAACCACCGTTCGATAGGGCGACTACACTTGGATCGCGCTGGGCACCGTTGGTTGCAGTGTTAACCAAAAACTCTTCGGTTAACGCCTGACCATCCGCACCGTAACGGCGAGCCACTATCCCATAGCCACTGTTATCTAAGCCACCGTCGTTGGATTCCCAAACAATCAGGAAGCTACCATCAGCTAAGGCAACTACCTGCGGACTATCCTGACTGCCATTAGTACGCTGGTTAACCTGTTGCTCAACTCCGATGCGCTTAATACCGTCTGCCGTATACATTTGCATCTGGACGTTATTGTCACCGCCATCCTGCCAAATCACGACCAAATTGCCATTAGTCAGGCAGGTAACGCTTGGGTTTACATTATCGCTATTAGTCGAGGTATTGAGCACGATTGACGCTTTCAGCAAATCGTAACTGCTTAATGCAGCCCCTTCAAACGCAGTTTCACCACTTTGATTACCTGCTGGATCAATAGTAGATATCGTGGCTTTCTCGCCCGAAGCAACAGGGTTAGGCACCATAATCCAACGCCCATCTTCACCAGCTACCGTTCTAGTAATAACACCGCTATTTGTTTTAACAAGCACCGTGACACCAGGTTCGGTCACTCCCCCCAGAATTTCTTCAGCGTTTTGTGAAATACCAACATTTGCTGGCGTAACATCCAACACAAAACTCCAAGGTGACGTGTGGGCACTTTCGTTACCCACGGCATCGGTGCCCGTCACGGTGATGCTGTGCGGTCCTTCTACCAGTGATGTAGTCGGTGTGTAACTCCAGTCACCCGTTTCGTTAACCGTCACGCGGCCCAGTACATGCTCACCGTCATAGATAGTGACGATGCTGCCCGCATCCCCCTTACCGGTAAAGGTCGGTGTCTGATCGTCTGTAACAGTTCCTAATGCTGTAACCGTACCCTGATAAATACCCACGTCATCAATAAATTGCTCGACGGTCGGCAGCGTTGGTGCGGTGGTATCCACCGTTAACGTGAACGATGCCGTCACCAGATTGCCGGCTGCATTCTGCGCTTCAGCGGTATAGCTGTGTGTACCTTCAGCCTGTACCGGCAGGACAAAACTCCAAACGCCGCTTGCATTTGCCGTCGAGCTACCCAGCGCAACCCCATCCGCATCCCGGACAGTGACCACCGCGTTCGGCTGGGTCCTACCCTGCAGTTCCGGCGTGGTGTCATCCGTCGTACCGCCAGCCAGCACCGGCGTCGTGATGTTACCCACGTTGTCATTGGCCAAATCGATACTGATAACGATGTCGCTGGTGTCTACCGTAAAGGCCACGGCGGCGCTCTTGGTTTCATTACCGGCGGTATCGGTGATTTTGGTCTGATAGCTGTGTTCACCGTCGGTCAAAGGACCCAGCGCCACGCTCCAGTTTCCACTCTCATTAACGGTCGTACTGCCCACCAGAGCATTATCAACATAGATGCTGACCATAGCACCGGCTTCGGTGCCCTGACCCGTAATGACGGGTGCGCTGTCATCGGTAATACCACCCGGCGCCACCACACCTTTTACATTACCTTTGTTGTCCATCAGCTGGCCAACGGCTCCGGCAGGTACCTGCGTATCCAGCAGCACTGGGAACACTCCGGTCTCCGGTGACACGACGCCTGCGCCGTTCACGGCGATGGCCGTCAGGTTATAAAGACCATCAGCCCCCAGTTCGCTGGTCGTAATGGTCCACTCACCGTTGGCATCAGCAGTGGTTTCACCCACTTTCACGCGGGTAGCTTCACTGTTTGTGGCGTACACATTAATGGTCAGACCCGCACCGGCGGTACCGGTGAGGATTAAGGTGCGGTCATTGGTCGCCTGTCCCTTCTGCAACAGTCCAATATCCGCATCATCACCGTGGGTGGCGTCATCACGCACGTTTTCAATGGCGGGTGCGGCCGGAGCACCAATCACCAGCGTAAAGTCCCAGGCCGCATCGGTCGTTCCGCTCACCTGCGGACCCACGTTACCGGCACGGTCTACGACCGCAACGGTAAAGCTATGCGTACCGCGCTCCAGCATCGCTGGCTCAAAACTCCACTCGCCGGAAGTCTGATTAACCGCAGCGCGACCAATCTCGACGCCGCGGTCATAGATAACAACCTCAGAGATACCGGTTGCCAGCGCCTCGGCGGTAATGGTACCGCTGTAAACCGGCTGCGTATCGTCAATCACGCTGCCGTCCACCACCAGTCCCTGTACTGGACCAGCAGCATCCATCAGGCGGATTGAGCCTGCAGTAAAGGCGTCATTCCCCCCCGGTGCAACGGTGTCTATCGTAAAGTTCCAGCCTGCATCGGTCGTACCGCTGACTGCCGGTCCTTCCAGCCCGCCGTTATCCACGGCCGACACGGTGTACGCGTGTGATGAGCCTTCAGCTAAGGCGTTTTCAGGCGTGAAGCTCCAGTTGCCGTTTTCATCGACAGAAACCGTCGCAACCAGTGTGCCGTTGTCATAAATCTTAACGCGATCGATATCTGCCGTCGCCTTACCGGCATAGGTTGGACGGGTATCATTGGTATAACCACCGTCAGCGATCCGTCCGGTTACCGGTGCCACATCGTCGGTTAAGGTGATGCTGCCACTGACAATACCAGAGGTATCATTATCCGGCGCGACCTTCGGCCCGTCGACGTTCGTGCTGTTGGTGTTACCGGCCGGATCAACCGCCGCAACAACCGCATCCTTATCGCCTTTTTCCAATGGGTTAGGCCGAAGGCTCCACTTACCGTCTTGATCCACAACCACTTCCGTGATGCTATTATCACTCGGGTCGGTGACCGTGACTTTCGCCCCCGGCTCTGCAGTACCGGACAGTTCTTCCAGCGTGTTCACCAGCACTACCGGTGCAGATGTACTCACATCAACATCAAAAGTACGCTGAGGGCTGTGGGCACTTTCATTACCCACGGCATCAGTGCCCGTCACGGTGATGCTGTGCGGTCCTTCTATCAGTGATTCTGTCGGCGTGTAGCTCCAGTCACCCGTTTCGTTAACCGTCACGCGACCCAGTACGTTCGCACCATCATAGATAGTGACGATGCTGCCCGCCTCACCCTTACCGGTAAAGGTCGGTGTCTGATCGTCAGTAACCCCACCCTGTACGATAGGCGACTGAATGCTACCAACGTCATCAAGAATATCTACGATAGTCGGCAGCGTTGGTGCGGTAATATCCACCGTTAACGTGAACGATGCCGTCACCAGATTGCCGGCTGCATTCTGCGCTTCAGCGGTATAGCTGTGTGTACCTTCAGCCTGTACCGGCAGGACAAAACGCCAAACGCCGCTTGCATTTGCCGTCGAGCTACCCAGCGCAACCCCATCCGCATCCCGAACAGTGACCACCGCGTTCGGCTGGGTCCTACCCTGCAGTTCCGGCGTGGTGTCATCCGTCGTACCGCCAGCCAGCACCGGCGTCGTGATGTTACCCACGTTGTCATTGGCTAAATCGATACTGATAACGATGTCGCTGGTGTCTACCGTAAAGGCCACGGCGGCGCTCTTGGTTTCATTACCGGCGGTATCGGTGATTTTGGTCTGATAGCTGTGTTCACCGTCGGTCAAAGGACCCAGCGCCACGCTCCAGTTTCCACTCTCATTAACGGTCGTACTGCCCACCAGAGCATTATCAACATAGATGCTGACCATAGCACCGGCTTCGGCGCCCTGACCCGTAATGACGGGTGCGCTGTCATCGGTAATACCACCCGGTGCCACCACACCTTTTACATCACCTTTGTTGTCCATCAGCTGGCCAACGGCTCCGGCAGGTGCCTGCGTATCCAGCAGCACTGGGAACACTCCGGTCTCCGGTGACACGACGCCTGCGCCGTTCACGGCGATGGCCGTCAGGTTATAAAGACCATCAGCCCCCAGTTCGCTGGTCGTAATGGTCCACTCACCGTTGGCATCAGCAGTGGTTTCACCCACTTTCACGCGGGTACCTTCACTGTTTGTGGCGTATACGTTAATGGTCAGACCCGCACCGGCGGTACCGGCGAGGATTAAGGTGCGGTCATTGGTCGCCTGTCCCTTCTGCAACAGTCCAGTATCCGCATCATCACCGTGGGTGGCGTCATCACGCACGTTTTCAATGGCGGGTGCGGCCGGAGCACCAATCACCAGCGTAAAGTCCCAGGCCGCATCGGTCGTTCCGCTCACCTGCGGACCCACGTTACCGGCACGGTCTACGACCGCAACGGTAAAGCTATGCGTACCGCGCTCCAGCATCGCTGGCTCAAAACTCCACTCACCGGAAGTCTGATTAACCGCAGCGCGACCAATCTCGACGCCGCGGTCATAGATAACAACCTCAGAGATACCGGTTGCCAGCGCCTCGGCAGTAATGGTACCGCTGTAAACCGGCTGCGTATCGTCAATCACGCTGCCGTCCACCACCAGTCCCTGTACTGGACCAACATCGTCCATCAGGCGGATTGAGCCTGCAGTAAAAGCGTCATTTCCCCCCGGTGCAACGGTGTCTACCGTAAAGTTCCAGCCTGCATCGGTCGTACCGCTGACTCTTGCGCCTTCATTACCGGCTTTATCTACTGCAGAAACGCTATACGCGTGTGACGAGCCTTCAGCTAAGGCGCTTTCAGGCGTGTAGCTCCAGTTGCCGTTTTTATCGACAGAAACCGTCGCAACCAGTGTGCCGTTGTCATAAATCTTAACGCGATCGATATCTGCCGTCGCCTTACCGGCATAGGTTGGACGGGTATCATTAGTATGACCACCGTCAGCGATCGGTCCCGTTACCGGTGCCACATCGTCGGTTAAGGTGATGCTGCCTTTAACAATACCTGAAGTCTTATTATCTGGTGATACGCTATCAATGGTGAAGTTCCAGCCGCTATCATTCGTGCCGCTGACTCTTGCCCCTTCATTACCGGCTTTATCTACTGCAGAAACGCTAAATTCATGGACAGATCCTTCCGCTAAAGAATTTTCAGGCGTGTAGCTCCATTTACCATCCGCCCCCACCTTCACAGTAGCAATCAGCGAACCGTTATCATAAATCTTAACGTAATCCACATCTTTCGTGGCCTTACCGGCATAGGTTGGACGGGTATCATTGGTGCTACCGCCATCGGCGATCAACCCAGTCACCGGTGCCACATCATCGATTAACATGATGCTACCTTTAACAATACCGGAAGTACTATTATCAGGTGTACTGCCATCAATGGTGAAGTTCCAGCCGCTATCATTCGTGCCGCTAACTCTTACGCTTTCATTACCGTATTTATCTACTGCAGAAACACTAAACTCATGGCTAGAGCCTTCTGCTAAGGCGTTTTCAGGCGTGTAGCTCCATTTACCATCCGCACCCACCGTCACTGTAGCAACGACTTGGCCATTATCATAAATTCTTACGTAAACAGCATCTGATGTAGCCGTACCTGAATAGGTTGGGCGAGTATCATTAGTTACTCCACCATCTTTAATTAAACCAGTTACAGGATTTACGTCATCAGTTAATGTAATGCTATCACTAATAATATTAGTCACCGATGTCGGAACAGGTGCTGGTGAACGTGAATCATCCTTGTCATTGTCATCGTCATTATTACTTGCATAAGCGGCAGCTGCCGCACCAAGGCCAATAACTCCCATAGCCAACGCCCACCACAAGAAACCGCCGTTATCGCCGCCACCCGCTTCGGGATCCGCTTTTATAAAACCATTGCCACCCAGAGCTGCCTGAGTAACTGCACCGTCGGCCATTTCCGGAGCATAATCCTGTAGTTCGCCGGAAGTAGGGATAAACTCATAATACTGCCCAGATTCAGATAAACCGATGATATGAACATCAGCCAGATTCAGTTCATAATAATTTTCAAATACAATATCCGGATAGGTGATATCACTACCATCACCAAAGCTCATGACTAAATTATTACCAATACGTTTGTATGTAACAATATGTGGAGCTTTACCTGTCACTTGATCCAATAACTCAATATTCACTTTCCCATTTTTAGGAATAGCAATATTTGTAGCAGAACCATTACCAGGCATAACCTGATATTCTTTAATTACACCATCAACACCACGCAATTTAACCTGAATTAAATTACTCATAAAAATATCCTTTAATTAATCGAACAAAAAATAATCCATTATTGATTTTTCATCATGGACATAATGCATAACAGAGGAAATAATCGAGCACCCGCTCTCTTAATTATTTATTTTTGGGATACCGTAAACTTCCACTTCCACCCTCCGATTAGGTTCATTACAAAGAATGATTTCATTTCTATTCTGATAACGGTCTGAGCAATCAGTGACAATCAAATTATTTTGTCCTAATCCTTGAACTTGAATCAGCCCACTAGATAATCCTAATGCCTTCAATCTCATTGCAACACCTTCAGCTCTTTTCAATGAAAGGTTAGTATTATAATCAGGTGAACCAATTAGATCGGCGTATCCGTTGACTACTACTTTGTCTATTGTTTGATAATTATTCTTTATAGCTGCCGCTATATTAGCCAGCTCGTCCTTTCCTTTTTCCGTTAATCCATTAATATCATATCGGCCAAATTTAAATAAAGTAGAGGCAGCAATATTGAATACTTCATCTGGACAGCTACGATTAAGATCGAGGCGTGAAATAGTATGTATTTGTAATGGCAATGTCTTAATAGCCCCTATTGAATCTTGATCGTCAATCCAACGTCCAATAACGCTCCCATCGTCATTTATTGCCACTTGATAAAAACTAAGCGTACCAGGCTTCAGTCTCAGACTAATCTCACTATGATTAAGCGTTTCCTGACTAATGTTTTCTTTTTTAGATCCTAATGAAAATGTAATATTTTCAACATTGCTACATAACGATATAACGCTTGCTTTGGCTTCTGATACCAAAGACGCATGGTATTGCCCGTCAATAAAAATATTCAACGGCTTTTTTATATAAGAGTCATTCGGTTTACTCATTCGAAAAACGATAAGTTTCGCAATACCCGGTTCCGCAAGAATATTTTCACCAGAGTCTTGAACTTCTATGGCCCACTTAGGCTTTACATCGGCATCATTATTTCCTGATGCCATAGATATGCTTGACAAAGCTAATAATGATAAACACATCAACAATAAAAATTGCGTTTTCTTTGCTATAAAATCCAGCATAATAATTCCTTTTAAAAAAATTTTACATTCTAATGAGTTATCACTCACTATTATTTAATCCACTGAGAATAGATTACTTAATCAATATTTCTGACTAATCATTAAGTTGCTGACAATGCAGGCTAACTCTTGTATCTGATCTTTTATATGTGTATTTAGTTTGGAACGTTTTATTACAATGGCTACATTTATAGCGTTGTAATTTTGAAGCCGTAGTTTTGCCATGCTTGCAAACCCCTGAGCTATTTCCACAGTAAATACATGGAATTGGAATCCTAAATTTTATTTGAGCCATCATAATAGATAAATTTCTATTTCCTTTAGACAGGTCACTTCTAAATTGATACCGGACCTGGTTGGTATCTAAAAACACCCAATTAACTTATCAGATAAAGAAATGCCACTCACAAATCCTACCAAATGCTAGTGCCATTACTTACCCTGACTAATTCGATACAGAAGATACCTTTAAACCAATACACATCATAAGTTTAATTGAAAAAATCAATTATATAGTTTTTTATTATCAATAAATCATTAATTATAGATTTAAATTTCAATTAATATAAATTTCATAAAAATTTTCGCGCAACTCACGAAAAAATAGCATAGATAAAGATGCATCAGGCTGAATACTCTGGGAGGTTTAATATGAACTTTTGCCTGTTTTATTATGCCGGAAGATCTCTAAAAGCATCTGGTACTGCTATAAGGGATATTGACATTAAGTCTGTATATGGAGGTTTATTAGGGGATCTTAAGGCAGAGGGACTAGCTTGCAGAATAACATTCTCAACTAATAGCTAAGAGTGGAACAATAGTTTTATATAGCGAACTTTTTGAATAGCCTTAATATTCAAGGCTAAACATTATGCTGACTTCAAATTTCTCCCTTATCTATATCTATACATATAGATATCTCATATAAAATATTAATTTTTAATGAGTTACCTTTTAAAACAGTCCTATCATCAATAACATTACCTTTTTCTGATATGTTTAAAGAAGGTGAGTTATCCATAGTCATAGGAGAAACTGTACCGCTAAATTCAAATCCCACCTTAGGTATTGTAATAATCAACGATTTTTCCAAGCCTAACTTCAGCATCTCCTTTCTTAAGAAGCTTACATAAAAATTAAGATTGTTATTTGAAGATACCAAGCCATATTTATCCCATATTTCCTCCAACAGCGTATCACGAGAGATAACACTACCTGGATTCATTAAAAAATAACACAATAACCTTGCAGGGATATTCGAAAGAGTAATCAACGATAGTTCATCACCGAGCCTTTTCAGAGTTCGATCCTCTGAATTATAGCTAACTTGATTTTGTATTAAGTATATCATGATAATTGAATCTCTAATGGATACCTTATATTAATATTAATACGGGCAAAAGAGTAGTGTAAAAGAAAAAAGTTGTCAATAATAGTTTGACCGCTCTTTTAATTTAATACTAAATTTATTTTCTATTTTATTAACTGAAAAATGTAAAAATCAGACTAGAATAAAACATAAATTTCTTACTGTAATATTACATAACCCTCTGATAAAGAGATTTTAATTTTCCACCTTAGTGCCAAAATGGCTGAACCTAAAAAATAGAGTCATACTAAAAAATTGTATATAGATTAAAAATAACACTCAAATTTAATATTACCAATCAAAAAAAACATAGCCATTAAGTTGTAAATATGTTAAACATCATAAGCACTTATTAAATGAGTAATCATAATTAGTTATTTTAGCAATTCAGATAATTATAATGTCCAATACTGGAATTGGCTCAGAATTAAAGAATAGCCAGCCTCTATCATTGATAGTTAGCGGACTCTTATGATTTAATTCCAAATGATTTGTTAACTAGTATTTATAATATACTTTTGTGGTGCTAATTGGCTTTGTTGAATAAATCAGCTTTAAACAAAATAGTCTTTTGGATGGGCAATATATCGGGCAACTCGCATACCAATCTGTCCTTGATTTAATACCCACCTTGTTTTCAAATCAATTAACAAAAGCGAGGTAATTATGACAAGACGGCTTTATGCCCCTGAATTTAAGCGTAGAGCCATTGCATTACTGCTTGAAAGCGATAAGTCCGTTGCTCATAACTCGATATCAAAGAAAATACTCTCTATAACTAGAAAAAACTGCATCAGGGTAATCCGGATACTGCATTTCCCAATTCACCTCAATTTTCTGAACAAGAATTGGAAATTAGCCGTCTTAAGGCCAAAATCACCGAACTAGAAGAGGATAAAACTATCCTAAAAAAAGCGGCTTTTTAAAGATATAGAAGCAGAACAATTGTTAGACGAACTAAACTTATCCTCGTCGGCCAACAATATTCATCTTCTGACGCAATACAGGCAATTGCTGAATGGGCAAGCGGTGTTACTAACACTCAGGCCCGTCAGCCACGGTTGTAACGCACACCTCCGGCTGTACGCGTCGATAGCCATACAACGCCACAATCAATACCACTACACCGGCGGCTAGGGCGACGACAAAGCCCGCCCGTGCACCGTGCGCATCCACGACCTGACCGGCCGCCACTGCGCCCAACGCAACACCGATGCTCAGACCGGTAATCAGCCAGGTCATGCCTTCGGTAAGTTTGTTGGTCGGTACGATTTGTTCAACCAACGTCATCGCTACGATCATCGTTGGCGAGAAAAACAGGCCCGCAATCAGCACTGCCAGAGCTAGACTGAGAATGTCGCTCGCTAGCAGCAAAGGCAACGTGGTAAACGCTGTTGCCAAACCACCCAGCAAGAGCAAGCGTGGTAACGACACTGGCAGCTTCAGCACGCCGAACAGCAGCCCCGCAGCACAGGAGCCGATGGCATAAACAGACAATACGATACTGGCAGCCGCGGGTTGTTCCTGTTGCTTGGCAAAAGCCACGCTGACCACATCTACCGTACCAACAATGGCCCCCATGGCCACCAACAGCAGTACTAGAATGCGTATACCAGACTGTCGGATAACTGATCCACCCTGCATGTCGGACAATTTATGCACCGGTGGCTCAGTACTGCACTGTGCGACAAAAGCGAAGACGCCAACAGCCAACAGCAGCGCTGCTGCCAGCGGGCCTGCCTGTGGAAATACGGCTACGCTCAAACCTACCGACAACGGCGGCCCGGCGATGAAGCATGCGTCATCCAGCACTGATTCTAACGCATAGGCGGTTTGCAATCGCGATGTCCCCCGATAAATTTCCGTCCAGCGAGCACGAACCATTGCGGGCATACTGGGCATAAAGCCCGCCAGCACGGCGCTGGCGAACAGAGTCCAGTCAGGTGCCTGCCAATGTGCGCTAGCCAGTAAGGCTAACAATCCCGCCAAGCTGATGCCCGCCGCCCATGGCAGTATTCGACCTTGCCCCCAGCGATCCACCAAAAGAGAAATCTGCGGAGCCAGCAAAGCCGTAGTCAAGGCGAAGGTTGCGGCCACCGCGCTGGCCAAGCCGTAGCTGCCGCGCAGTTGTGCCAGCATGGTAATAATACCAATGCCCGTCATGGCAAGCGGCAGTCGTGCCAGAAATCCTGCCAGAACAAAGCTCCGGGTGCCGGGGATATTGAACAACTCGCGATAGGGATTGATCATTCTGGTTCTCTCTTTATATAGACTGGCTTGCCAATAATCCATTCATAGTAGAAAATACATACGAAGCGTATGTATAAAAGCATAGAAACATACGCTCCGTATGTCAAATGGCATACATAATAGGTGTCGAATGAAAATGGAGAGAAAGATGGTCCGACGTACTCGCGCTAATATGATCGAAGAAACCCGTGCAAGGCTGCTGGCGACAGCCCGTCAGGCGTTCGGCACTCTGGGCTATGCGAATACATCAATGGACGATTTCACGGCGGAAGCTGGGCTGACCCGTGGTGCACTTTATCACCACTTTGGTGACAAAAAAGGCTTACTGGCAGCCGTGGTAGAACAGATCGATGCTGAGACAGATGCGCGCCTACAGGCCATTTCGGACGCCGCTCCGGATTCATGGGAGGGCTTCAGGAACCGCTGCCGGGCCTATCTGGAAATGGCCCAAGAGCCAGAAATCCAGCGCATCGTGCTACAGGACGCCCGCGCAGTACTTGGTGGATCGACACCCGCTTCACAGCAACACTGCGTCAATTCCATGCAACGTATTCTGGATCGGCTCATGCAAAACGGCGTTGTTGTTCGCGCCAATTCGCAAGCGCTGGCGCGCTTGATCGGAGGTAGTCTGGCCGAGGCCGCGTTCTGGATCGCGGAAAATAACGACAGTGATATACGCCTGATACAGGCACTGAACGCGCTGGAGATTTTGTTACAAGGGATGCTAATTACGCATGTCACCGATCCAGCACAGTAGAAATCCGCCTGATCGATTCATATTCTGACGACGCATAATGTTTATGTTCGAAGGCGAAAAGCACAGAGTAATCTAGATGCCGATCCCGGAGCATCTGGTGTTCTTCGGTAATCAGTCCAGAAACGTTTCCTCCGTTAGCAAGATTGTTCAAAAACGGCAACGCCAGCAATCATGTCGCTCATCATCATTGTCCCATCAAGCAGGACCATAATAGTCGCCGTTTATGTCAGGGAGCAGACACCAAGTACAGGCGAAGTCCGCAGATGAAAGCTGGCATTGCGTGTCGCCCACGAAAGCCGCTCTATGATCATTTGCAGGCCCTCTATCCCATACGTGATTTGCTCCTTATTGCGAGCTAGGCACGCTGGCAGCAGCAATAAACCGGCGTATTTCAGCAATATGCTGCGGACCATAAGCACACTGTCCGACCTCGATTTTTGGCTTGTTACGCCCGTGGAAATCACTACCACAGGTTACGAATGCCGATCGGCCAACGGTAAATTCATACAGTTGGCTAACCAATTCCGGTGAATGATAGCTGGAAAACACCTCAACGCCCATTACGCCCGCTTTAAACATCTCATCAATAACCCGAGTGTGATCCTGCGCCACGTTGGCGCCAATGTGTGCCACAATCGGTATCCCGCCATTTTGCCGGATCACGTCTACCATCTGACTCATTGCAGGATAGGTAACCGGCAGGTGGCAAATTTTACCGGGGCCAAAGAAATCCCAATAAAAGTTGATCAATGGCATATCCGACCGATCGCCACCTGAACGATATGGTAATAGCAGCGGATGGCCAATGTTACGCTCATCTTCGAGGATAACTTCCCCCATTTGCTCTTCCTGCGGTATGGTGCCGCCACACACTTGCTCCAACCGCTGTTCGTCAAGATAAAAATTCAGTCCACGCAGCTTCTCGAATTTTTGGGGCGTCAAATTCCGCTGGATAGCACTAAAGTTTTTGTGGACCTCAACAAAATCATCACTCGGCGTGAAGCCATAGCCAAGCAAGTGAAAATTCCGCCCGGCAAAGGTACAGTCAATTTCAATACCAGACAGTACGTTCAAGCTGGATGAAGCCAGCGTTTTGGCTTTCGGTACTGAATAAGCACTGTTATGATCGGTGACTGCCAGCGTGTTAATACCGTGCTTATTGCAACGCGCGATCAATACCTCAACCGGAAAATCGGCATCGTCGCTGTAGCTAGAATGCATGTGCAGGTCAATCTTTTCCATTACGTTCTCCATATTACAAATATGGCTTCTAACAATGCACAATGATAAAACAATGCTAAACCAGAGAATAAATACCCGCAGGAAATTACATATCATTTGCCAGCGATAACAATAAAATACAAGTTATCAATAGGTAAATTTAATAACTAAAGATAATAAAACAATGACACAGCTAACTATAAAAAATATCAATATAATCATTGATAATATTTACCACCCAATGAAATTGTTAAATCACTCTGCAAAAAGAATAATAATCAATATAATAAAAACAGTATGAGAAATATAATTAAGTTACTGATAATTATTACTATAATACAGTTTCAGAGCCATTGATGAATCCGGTGACTCCGTGTTAAAGTCTGACAAAGAAAACCCCTGAGACATTAAGCTATTAATTATTCCTCCACAATGCTCATCTTCCAGAGACTGAGGTACAATGATGCCATTCCTAATTAAAAATATATAGTTGACACTATTCATATATTCTCCTTATTACGCTATAAATAGATATATTATCAATATGCTGTAACTGAATTACAGCAAAGTAGTATCGTTATTTATAATGAATAATTATATTTAGGTGATAACCAATTGGAATCGAACCATGGAACTACGCCAACTGCAAGCCTTTGTTACGCTAGCCGAGTCGCTGAGTTATAGAGAGGCTTCGGTCAAATTATTTATTACGCAGCCAGCGTTGACCAAGCAAATTAAAGCGCTAGAGCAAAGCTTAGGCGCTCCGCTATTCAACCGTGGTCGTCAGGGTGCCCAATTAACCCCGTTCGGACAAGAACTTTATGAGAAGGCCTACGCTTTAGTATTGCAAGCCAAAGAGTTTAAGCAGTACGCAGGAAACCTTGTCCGGCAAGTCTCTGGCCATATTGGCATCGGGTACGGATTATCCAGCATTAAAATGGCATCGATGCTGACGGCCCAGTTCAAGAAACAGTACCCCAACGTAACCATTACGCTGGACGATATGACATCCGCTAAGCATACTGAAGGATTACTGACAAACCGTCTACAGCTTGCATTCCTCCGTTATCCTATTCATGCGGATCTAAAATCGATAACCCTGCTAAAAGATAATTTGGTTCTGGTGGTAAACTCGCATTTGTATACCGACTCAGGAATCAGCAAAGGTGGCTATTCCAGGCATTTAGATAAACTTTCGTATATCCAGATTACACCCGAGAGCTGCCCGGGATTTTCTCGCCAGATAGAGAAGTATCTTACTGCCCAGCACGTAGTGCCAAACGTTATTCAATACGTCAGTGATACTCAAACCTTACTAGCGCTGGTTGCCAGTGGAATGGGTGCCGCCATAGTGCAACGCAGCGCGATTCATATTGCACCAGAAACTATCGATATTATCGACCTGACCGGCGAACACGCGAGCTGGAGTATAGGCCTATGCTGGAACCCTAGATTCAGCCATCCGGTCAGAGATGTTTTTCTTAATATGGTAGAGATTCAAGGTGATATTCACGAGCTTAGTTAGCCCCTGACATAAGGCCTCTCAAGGCTATATTCAACTTAGGCGCATCGCTTATTTATATTTCCCACATCGCTTCTGAATACCTGTATTTTGATGTAAAATTAACCTGCTTTTATCCCTAAAAATGGACTCGGGATAATAAAGCCTGATTACCCCGCCAGCGCACGATAAGCATTCGCCAGAATTTGAAGGATTATTAATATGGATTTACTACGGTTTATACTTCGCCTGCCCTTAACGCTTCTGCGCGCTGCTTATTGGTTTATCTGCTTTATTTTCGGTCTGCTTGCGGCTCTTCTTCGGCCATTAATCGGTCGGGCTAACTGGCAGGCTCCGGGCTGGTCAGTGAAAGTTCGTCATATCATTGGCAACGGCATTCAGGCCACCGAGCGTTGGATAAATAAGCACCCGGTTGGCATACTCATTGGCCTGATCTTATCAATCGCTGCTGCCGGTGCTTCGTTCTACGGGTATCATTGGTACCTTAACCGCCCTAAACCAATCGAAGCTGCACCGATGGTTTATCAGCAAACCAACGTGCAAATTCAAGGCCCTGCGGCGCTAGACTACGGCACCGAGCAGCCGCAGCGCGTAGCGCTTTATTTCTCTAACTCTTCAGCGCCGATTGCGCTGGTCGGTAAAACAATCGATCGGGGTATTACCATGACGCCGGCCATTGACGGTGAATGGAAATGGGAAAGCGCCAGTCTGCTGGTCTTTACGGCGAAAAAAGCCTTCCCAATGGGTGAAAAATATCAGGTAAATCTCGATGCGGCTACGCTGGTAGCACCGCAAATCAAACTGAATAGTATCGAGCTAGCTTTTACTACCGCGCCGTTTGATATCAACCTGAGCAAAACAGAGTTCTATCAGGACCCGAGAAACCCACAGCAAAAAAGCGCTATCTTCTCGGTCAAGTTCAACGCACCGGTCGACGTGCTGAGCTTTGAAAAGCAAATCACTATGTCGCTGCTGCCAAGCCAGCCGCTTAAATATTCTATTATTTATAATGATAAAAAAACTGAAGCTTGGGTTCATTCCCAACCGTTAGCGCTACCCGATAATCCCGGCCAGATTAGGCTGTCTATCGGCAAAGGGGTGAAAGCCGTTGTGGCGGCTAATCAAACCCAGTCCATTCGCGATAATATCGTTAATATTCCCGGTTTATATAGCCTAGAGCTAAACGATATCGAAAGCGTACTGGCTGAGTCAGAAACCAATAAAGGCCAGAAAGCGCTACTAATATCCACCAGCGATGCGGTTAACCAAAAAGAGATTCAAAAGGCGGTTAAAGCCTGGCTGTTACCTCAGCATAACCCGAATGCCGATGCGCAAGCCTCACCTCAGACAGAAAATGACTTCTATCGTTGGTCGATGAGCAACATTGATGAAAAAGTGAGGTCGCAGTCAACGCCGCTGGCGTTAACCATCAACGATGCAGAACAGGATAATCAGCCGCTGTTTAGCTTTAGCTTTAACGCACCGGCTTATCGCTATCTATTGGTCGAAGTGGCAGATACCCTAACCTCCGCCGGTGGCTATAAGCTAAAGAACAAAGAGTACCGGGTTGTCACCGTGCCCGATTATCCGAAGGTGCTGCGCTTCATGTCTGAAGGTTCATTGCTTTCGATGAAGGGTGAAAAACAGATCACCGTGGTGAACCGCAATCAGCCGGGGCTATTACTGGATATCAAACGGGTGATTCCAAGCCAGCTACAGCACGTGGTCAGCTTTAAGAATAATACCTTTACCGCCGTTGACTTCAATCGGTTAGACGACAGCTATTTTACCGAACGCTTCCAGTATAAGACCAAGCTAGACAACGATAAGCCGGAAGACTTGGCCTATCAGGGTATCGATCTCTCCCGCTATTTGAGCAAAGATCCCAACGCTCGCCGGGGAATTTTCTTGCTGACCCTGTCCGGCTGGGATCCGGCCAACGGCGAAAAAGCCAATAATAATGACGATAGCTACGACGGCAACGATCCTGACGCCGTGGCCGAGTCCGAATCCGATAGTGAAAACGTCACCGATTCCCGCTTTGTTGTGATTACTGACTTGGGGATTATGGCAAAGCGCTCGCTGGACGGCTCTAGGGATATCTTCGTACAGTCGATCCATAGCGGCACGCCGGTTCAGAGCGCTAAGGTTTCGGTTATTGCCAAAAATGGCTCGGTGCTGTTTATCCGCACTACCGGCGCAGACGGTCATGCCAGCTTCCCGTCGCTGGCGGCGTTTATCAATGAACGTTCACCGGTCATGTTCCTGATTGAAAAAGAGGGTGACGTTTCCTTCCTGCCAACCAATAACGACTATGACCGTACTCTAGACTTTTCACGCTTTGATATTTACGGCGAAGTGAACCCAACCGATCCACGCACGTTGAGCAGCTATCTGTTCTCAGATCGGGGGATATATCGCCCGGGCGATACCTTCAACGTTGGCCTGATTACCCGCCCGGCGGACTGGAAAACCTCGTTAACCGGCATTCCGCTAAAGGCAGAGATTCAGGATCCGCGCGGCACCGTGATGAGCACCGTGGCGCTAACGCTGGATAATTCTGGCTTTAACGAACTGAGCTACACCACCGGTGAAAACGCACCTACCGGTGACTGGTCGGTTTATCTGTATCTACAAAATAGCAACGAATCCAACGGCGCGCCGTTGCTGCTTGGCAGCACCACGGTTAAGGTAAAAGAGTTTGAGCCCGACAAACTGAAAGTGTCGCTAACGCTGACGCCCGATCGCCAACAGGGTTGGGTTAAGCCTCAGGAACTGAAAGCCAATATCGACGTACAAAACCTGTTTGGTACCCCGGCGCAGGATCGCCGCGTGGCATCTAAACTAACCTTACGCCCGATATATCCGAGCTTTACTCAATACCCTGACTATCAGTTCTATGAGAACCGCAATAATCAAGACGGGTTTGAAACCGATCTGGAAGACCAAACCACTGACCAAAACGGACTGGCTGAAATTAAGCTGGATATCGGTGCCTATGCCGATGCCACTTACCAGCTACAGCTTATCTCGGAAGCCTTTGAAACCGGCAGCGGCCGCTCGGTTACTGCGGCAGCCAGAGTTATCGTTTCACCTTATGACTATCTGGTTGGGGTCAAGGCGGATGGCGATATCGACTACATCAATCACCATGCGGAAAGGCACTTAAGCATAATTGCCGTCGATCCTTCGCTGGCCAAGCTTGAGCTACCGGACCTGACGCTGTCGCTGCTTGAGCAAACCTACCTGTCAGTGCTGACTAAACAGCCTTCCGGCAGCTATAAATATCAGTCAAAGCTGAAAGAAAGCCTTATATCAGAACGACCGCTGACTATTCTGCCGACAGGTTCCGATCTGAAACTGGCGACCGACAGGCCGGGCAACTTTATTCTGCAAATCAAAAACGCTAAAGGGCAGGTTCTCAATCGAATAAACTATAGCGTTGCCGGTAACGCAAACGTATCGCGGTCCTTAGATCGCAACGCCGAGCTAAAGCTGAAGCTCAATAAACCAGAGTATCAGGCGAACGACGAGATTGAAGTGGCCATCAATGCCCCTTATGCCGGCAGCGGTATCATTACCATCGAACGGGATAAAGTCTACAGCTGGCAGTGGTTCCATTCAAATACCACCAGCTCAGTTCAGAAGATCAAAATACCGGCAGGAATGGAAGGTAACGGCTACGTTAACGTGCAGTTTATCCGCGACCTGAACTCCGACGAAATCTTTATGAGCCCGCTGAGCTATGGCGTTATGCCGTTTAAAATCAGTAACGATGCACGTCAGGCTAAGATAAGCCTCAGTTCGCCAGCGCTGATTAAACCGGGGCAAACCCTGCCAATCAAGGTTACGACTCACGGCCCGCAGCGGGTTGCGGTGTTTGCCGTAGACGAAGGTATCCTTCAGGTTGCCCGTTATCACCTTAACGACCCGCTGGACTACTTCTTCCGCAAGCGTGAGCTGAGCGTTCAAAGCGCCCAGATCCTTGACCTGATCCTGCCTGAATTCAGCAAGATTATGTCTTTAACATCGGCTCCGGGCGGCGATGCGGGAGAAAGCCTGAGCCTGCATTTGAATCCATTTAAACGCAAAACCGATAAACCGGTCGCCTACTGGTCTGGCATTACCGACGTTAACGGTGAGGCTACCTTTGACTATCCGGTACCTGACTATTTCAACGGTAAAATCCGGGTTATGGCTATCTCCGTTACGCCGGATCGCATTGGCCATTACCAAACGTCGACCACGGTGCGGGATGACTTTATTCTCACGCCTAACCTGCCGACTAGCGTATCGCCGGGTGATGAATTCGACGTGTCGGTTAGCGTCGCCAACAGCCTGACAACGCTTAACGGTGAAAAAGCCGAGCTGCTCGTCACGCTGACACCACCGGCGCAGTTGCAGGTGATGGGTGAACCAGAACGCCTGATTTCGCTGGCGGAGAAGCAAGAAGGCATGGTGACATTTCGCCTGAAAGCGCTCAACGCTCTCGGAAATGCTCCCGTAACGGTGAAAACCAGCTACCGAGATAAATCGGCGCAGCGTACCGTCAGCCTGTCAGTGCGCCCTGCTATGCCGTTCCGCACCCAATCAGTTATGGGCCGCATGGACGGTAAGCAGCAGAATATCGACAATATTCGCCAAATGTTCCCTGACTACGCTCGGCGCAACGCGGTGTTATCTCACTCACCGATGATTCTGAGTAACGGTTTGGCCAAATACTTATCCGATTACCCCTACTCCTGTTCGGAGCAAATCGTCAGCCGGAGCATTCCTCTGTTGTTTCAACAGCATCAGGAAATAGCCAGCGAACTGAACGACGCACAGGCCAGAGAGCAGGTTAAGAACATTGTAACCACCCTGCTGTCGCGCCAGAATAGCGAAGGTGCCATTGGCATGTGGCAGTCTACTCAGGCCCCCGATCCGTTTATTACACCGTACGTGGTCCAGTTCTTGCTGGAAGCCAAAGAGCAGAACTATCCGGTATCTGAACCTCTGTTAAAGTCAGCCAACGACTACCTGCGTAAGCTGGCCACGTCAGATAGCCGACGCAGTCTGTACGACCTGCGTTTACGGGCCTTTTCCGTCTATTTACTGACCCGTCAGGGCGAAATCACCACCAATATGTTGGCCTCGGTACAGAGCCGCCTGCAGGCTAACTACCCCAATGTCTGGCAACAGGATCTCAGCGCGCTGTATCTGGCTTCATCATACAAAATGCTGAAGATGGATAAACAAGCCGACGAGATGCTGAAACCGACCTGGGCCGAGCTTAGCAAGGCTTACGATAAAGCATGGTGGAGCCATGAGTATCTGGATCCGCTGGTTCTGGACAGTACCCGGATATATCTGATCGTTCGCCACTTCCCGCAGAAAGCGCAGGATATTCCACCGCAGGCGCTGGAAAACATGGTGCTTAGCCTGAAGGCTCAGCGCTATACCACCCTATCTTCTGCCATGAGTATTCTGGCGCTGAACGGCTACTCCAGTATGGTTGCGGAGCAGCATAAAGATCAAAACGGCCTGACGATAACCGAAACCGGTTCAGCAAAAGGCGCTCAGCCACGGCTGATTTCATCCCTGTCCGGGCTAGTGGCTAACGCTAATTTCACGAAGGATACCAAAGAAATCACCTTCAATAACGCGATGCCGACACCGGCGTGGTACGTGATGACTCAATCGGGCTACGACGCTAATCCGCCGAAACAGGCTATTTCTAAAGGTTTGGAGATCGCCCGCGAATACACCGATGAATCCGGTGCGGTCGTGTCACAAATTGCCTTAGGCCAGAAGATTAACGTTCATCTAAAAATTCGCTCCAACTCGAAAGAAGGTCAGGACAATCTGGCCATCGTTGACCTGCTGCCCGGCGGTTTTGAAGTGGTACAGCAAACGCAGCCGCAGGCTCGAAATGAAGGTGAAGAGAGCCAACAAGACGACAGCGGAGACGATCTTGAAAGTCACTGGAATCCGCTGATGGTTGACGGCTCCAGCCTCAATCCTGAATATACCGATATCCGTGAAGATCGGGTGGTTATCTATGGGCGGGCAACCGACAGCGTGCAGGAGTTTATCTACCAGATAAAACCAACCAATGCCGGTACCTTTACCATTCCGCCGGCCTACGCCGAAGCAATGTATGACCGTGAGATTCAGGCTATGTCAGCGGGCGGCGGTAGCATAATGGTCGAAGCGCCCACGGCTAAAGAGAGCGAAACGTATTCGCCTCCCTGCCACTAAGTAGCAAGGTAACCAACCTACTTTGGACCACTTAGCGAAGCAAAATGAGGGTCGGCTCGCCAGCGCTATCTACAGGCTGACTAAGCCGACAGCTTTAAAGCGGCATATCCAAAACCTACTGATGGCGCTATTTCTGCTGGCGCTGTTATGCATTGGCTTTCGATTATGGCCTCATCCGCCATTATCTCAGGGCCTCCCTCTTTCGACTACTTACTACGATCGCCACGGTAGCCTGTTGCGTTTTTCACTGGCTAATGACGATCGCTATCGTACATGGACCCGCCTAGACGATATTCCCTCCACCGTAATTAACGGGATCCAACTGCATGAAGATCGTTGGTTTTATTACCATCCCGGATTCAATCTTTACAGCTTAGTGCGTGGCTTTTGGGTAAGCTATGTGGGCGGTGACCGCCAACAGGGTGGTTCCACGCTGACCATGCAGTTGGCGCGGATGCACTGGCGGCTCAATACCAAAACCCTTAGCGGTAAATCGGTTCAAATTTTGCGCGCCGTGCAGCTGGAACTGAGCTACTCCAAACGCGACATTCTGGAAGCCTATCTCAACTACGCGCCCTATGGCCGTAATATCGAGAGTATCGGCGCTGCCAGCCTGATCTACTTTAATAAAAAACCGCAAGACCTCACGCTGCCGGAAGCCTTAACGCTGGCAGTACTACCACAGTCGCCTAGCTATCGGATCGATGCTAAAACCGGCGTGGTAAGCCCTGCGCTATCCAAAGCCCGCAATCAGCTGTATGCGCGCTGGCTGGAGCGTTACCCACAAGACGGCAATATGGCGGCGCTGTTTCAGCTTCCGCTGACCTTACGCCAGCCGGAAAAAATGCCGTTTATCGCCCCTCACTTTATTGAGCAAATTCAGCAAGACAAACAGCAACAGGCCATTGGTCAGCCGGTAGTCACCACCACGCTGGATAAAAACCTGCAGCAGCAGGTCGAAACTCAGGTAAACGCGTTTATCCAACGAAACGGCTATAAGGGAATTAACAACGCCGCCGTACTGCTGGTTGATACCCGCGATATGGGCATACGAGCGATGGTGGGTTCGGCTGATTATTATAATCATCAAATACAGGGGCAGGTTAACGGCACCGACGCCAAGCGCTCTCCCGGCTCAACTCTCAAACCGTTTATTTTTGCCTTAGGGCTGGAACAGGGTTTGCTACATCCGATGACGGTACTAAAAGACGTGCCTTCATCGTTTGGTGCTTACGCGCCAGAGAATTTCGACCGCCGCTTTTTGGGGCCGGTTTCAGCCACCGATGCGCTGAACTACAGCCGCAATATTCCAGCCGTGTATATCTCTTCCCGCCTTAAGCAGCCAAATCTGTATCAGTTTCTACAGCTTGCCGGTATTGCCAATATGGCCAGCGAAAAACACTATGGCCTGTCGCTGATCTTGGGCGGCGGCGAGGTTACCGCTCAAGAACTGGCACGCCTGTATGCCATGCTGGCAAACCGCGGCGAACTCAGGCCGCTGAAGATGGAACGCTCGGGCTCCGACCCCGCGCCGATCCGCTTGCTCAGCAACGAGGCCAGTTTTATTACGCTGGATATGCTGAGCCAGCATCGCCGCCCCGGAGATACGCTGGCACAGCGTTCCAGCCAGCTTCCGGTTTACTGGAAAACCGGCACCTCATGGGGGTTTCGTGACGCATGGAGCGCTGGCATTTTCGGCCCGTACGTATTGATCGTCTGGCAGGGTAATTTTGACGGCAAAGGCAACAATGCCTTTGTCGGTGCCGATGCCGCCGCACCGCTGTTCTTCAACATTATTGATAGCATTCAAGCCAACGACCAGGGGCTGCAGGAGCCTAAACGTAGCCGTCCGGAGAATATAAAGCGGGTTGACATTTGCCTAGCCAGCGGCGATTTACCAACGCCTTGGTGCCAGCGGATTGGTAAGACGTGGTTTATACCGGGTAAGTCACCGATCAAAGTTGATACGGTCTATCGCCCGATCGTGGTTGATAAACAGACCGGTCAGGTTGCCTGCCCGCCTTATCAAGCGGATCGGGTCAAAACCGAAGTTTTTGAGTTTTGGCCGTCAGATTTAGCCGAGGTATTTGCTCTAGCCGGATTGCCAAAACGCACGCCGCCAAACGCCGCACACTGCAAAGATAGCGCAATGCTCACTACCGGCACGCCACCGCGCATCACTTCACCATTGCGCAACACCACCTATACCTTGCGCAATCCAAAACTGCGGGATGACCCGGTTATTTTCAGCGCCACCACTGACGCCGATGCCAAAACTGTCTATTGGTTTGTTGATGATATCTATCTGGGAAATTCAGCCAGTAAAACCTCAATCGAGTGGCGGCCAACGACCAGCGGCAGCTACCGCATCAGAGCCGTAGATGACCACGGCCGGGCGGATAGCCGACAGCTGAAGGTGGAGATCGTCTATTAAAGGGCCAAAACTAAGTTCAAGGACTAGACCCCGTTTTTCAACGAAATGGCGGATGTTCTTATGTTTTTGCGAATTGAGATTCACCAGTATTTGCCTTTTGACCTTCGCCCTATGTTTTGACCTTCGCCGTTGCCCCCCCACGAGCATGACAAACGTTGCCAAAAGAAGCTAAAAGGCAGCACGGCCCGCAGGATGCGGGACGAGGCGCAGCGGAGTCGAGAACGACTCTGCGCCGGTGCGTTAAGCCTTTTCGCTGACTGAGGCTGCCGCAGCAACGCTGCGGTCAACGTTTGTAGCGAGGCCGCGGAGATACAAGAGGGGGTTGGCCCATCCCCTCTTGTTCGGCCGGTGCGCCAAGGCTTAGTCAGGCGCAGCGCTCCTGACGGACGAAACTTGTGCGATGGCTTATCAATGCTGAATATCGAGAATGCGGAGATTACATTCCATATTCTACGCAAATATTGCGACGAATATGAACGATAGAAAATGGTGGAATACGGAATAATAAGATTAGGAGCGGCCGGTGGGCGAAGTACCCACTATGAGCTTGAGGAATGAGAGAAAACTCGTCTATCGTGACGTCGTGTTTTACGTCAGCAACTGCTATTTCGCGCTTCGTTTAGTGTAATTAACACCGCCGCCCGATAGGCGGGCATTAAAATCGTTTGGTTGAAAATCACCGACGCTGGCGCTAAGTGCCTGAAAAGAACCTGATGGTTGTGGCTTATTGCCTTTAGCCGAGCCCTTTTTACCGTTAGACGCAGTGGCTAATTCAGCCTTTTTCTGTCTAGCCGCCGTATTTACCGTAACTTTATATTTACCGTTAGTTTTGGTGGTTGTTTTAGCGCTAGTACTAACCGTTTTTTGGTTACCCTTCACTTTCAGCTTAGGCTTAGACTTCTTGCCCTCGGTTGCCTTAGGCGATTCATCCAGATCCATATAATCGGTGCTTTCTGAGGTGTAGTTAGTCACGCGGTAATTAGGAATCGCACCTTTACCAAACGCCCCGGACGCCTGACTAAACGGGCTTGCGGACTGGCTGGCCAACATAACGTTCGAATCAAAGTTTTCGGCCATCGACATACCGGCCGCCAGTGGATTAACCGGCTTATTATTCACTAACAGTTCATAGTGCAAATGCGGGCCCGTTGAACGGCCGGAATTACCCGACAGCGCAATTTGCTGACCTTGTTTAATATTCTGCCCTTCCTTCACCAGCAGCTTACTCAGATGCATATACTGAGTCTGATAGTTATCAGCGTGTTTGATAACTATATAGTTACCGGCTGAACGACTGAATTTAGCAATAACCACTTCGCCTGCGCCGGTTGAAACAACGGCAGAGCCAATGGGTATTGAGAAATCTATTCCTTCATGAGGGGAGGATCTACGGGTTACTGGATTAACGCGGTGTGGATTAAATTCTGAGGTTATTTTAAACGGTTGGGCAGTCGGATAGCGTAACAAAGCGAAACCAGACATTGAATCCGATAACGACTTTTTGGCTTTATTATCTGATTGTTGCGACGCAAAAGCGTTCCCGCAGGTGAATAATAATGAACAGATGGCAATATGACATAACCGTTTGTTTAATAAAGGACCAAATAGATTAAACTGACTCGACATTATGTCCTACCCTGATAAAAATTCTTCATGCTTACCCTCTGCCCCATTAGCCGTATTAACGTTATTGGATGGTATTTTGCCCTATTCGTTCCTCTGCGTGAGTATAGATTTGTAAAGAAAGGCCGCCCACAGCCGATTCGCGGCGTAGGGCTGGCCGCAATAATAAAATAATGAGCGTTAGAACAACGGGTTAGACCGCGCTGTTCTCAACTCACTTTATTGCTATTTTTTTGACCACCCACACATATTAACCACCCATTCAGCGCCGTTAATTGAGCCTCAAGGATGAGCGCAGCCAACGTATATACCGCTATGACAGTGCTGAACGAATAAAGCCTTTATTCTTGCCCAGTAAGCTGCGGGCCTCATCGGCGGATAAATCCGCTAAAACCATCACAATCGCGGTTTTACAGTGGCCACCGCACTGCTGCAATGCCTGCGTTGCCCGCGGGCTATCGCAGCCGCTGGCCTGCATCACAATATTGATCTGGCGCTGAATCAGCTTGGCGTTAGTCGCTTCAACGTCAACCATCAGGTTGCCGTACACCTTACCAATGCGAATCATCGCGCCGGTAGTCAGCATATTCAGCACCAGCTTCTGAGCCGTTCCGGCTTTCATTCGCGATGAGCCTGTTACCACTTCCGGCCCGACCACCGGCTCAATAGCAATATCGGCCAAACGGCTTATTGGGCTATCCGGATTGCAGCTCAGGCCAATAACGGTAGCTCCGGTGCTTTTCGCATAGCTCATCGCACCAATAACATAGGGTGTACGCCCGCTGGCGGCGATCCCAACCAACACGTCGCGTTGGTTAAAATGTAAATCCCGGAGGTCTCTCTCCCCTTGCGCGGGGTTATCTTCAGCGTTTTCCACCGCTTTGAGGATCGCCTGATGCCCGCCAGCAATCAGCCCAATCACCATTTCTGACGGCGTACCGTAGGTTGGCGGGCACTCACTGGCATCCAAAATGCCCAAACGGCCAGAAGTCCCGGCTCCGCAATAAACCAAACGACCACCGTGCGTGAAGGCCGAAGCAATTTTATCAATGGCGGCGGCAATCTGCGGTAACACCCGTTCAACCGCCAGAGGGACTTTCTTATCTTCCTCGTTGATCACTTTCAACATATCAATGGTTGATAAGGTGTCAATCGCCTCACTGGCCTGATTACGGCTTTCAGTCACCATCGCGTTTAAATCAATTTTCATATCAATCCCGGTAAGTTAGATCAACAGAAACGCAGAGCCCTTGGCTCTACGCTTCAACAAATAAGAAATTATTTCAGCTAAAAACAATATTATGGCTCATTGATAGAATATTGAATATTCACCCGCTGTCCACCTACCTCAAGGTCGCTGAACGTTCTGGCTTTGGCTTTAAACTCTCCGTTACGCAGGGCCTGTTCAAAGCCTTTAACGTCTGATGATACGCTGTAGATACTGCCCGCCTCAATCCATTTCCCGACGCTGTTGACAAATACAACGCAGCTTGGTGAATCCGCCCGATAGAAATTGCACACAAGATAATCAGCCTTGCCATCAGAATTTACATCGACCGAGGCCGCCACGCAGAATTGCGCATCCATCACGCACTCTCTGACCTGATAGATGTCGTTTTCACCATTATCATTAATAAACAGGCTCAACAGCTCAGCCGGTAGTGCCGGCGTTCCGGTAGCCAGCACCATATTTTTCTGCATGTTTTCTACTACTAACTTAACGCTTTGGCTGCGATCTTTATCTTTACCATCATTCTTCTGACCAGGGGAATCACCATTCGGATTAAGCGAGGAGTATAGCTTAGACTCCTTAGCCAGAATCACCTCTAGCTCGACCTTACGCCGGGAATCGCTGACATAGTCCGGATTATTCTTCAGTGCCAACAGCGCTTCATGACCTACGCGGCCATATTCAGAACCCCATGCGTCCAGATTGAGATCTTTCGAGGTACTGACCCCTTTTTCAAGGCGGGTCATTTGGTTATTAACGCTAATTCTATACGGGTCCAGCACCGGCGAGTTTACCAGCACCAACAGCGCAATCATCACCAGTGACATAATGCGGTTGATACTGCCCAACGGCCGTAACCAGTCATGGCGGCTACGCAGTACGGCAACGGCATAGCCGCAGGCAAAGCACAGTGCCACGCAGATAATGATTACACCGTCAATCCGATCCGGCGTCCAGCCGTATTGGGCCACGCGAACCCACATCGAATACAGCGCAAAGAGTGAATATACCGGTAGTACCAGAATCGCGGCGTTAACTAACCAGCGCATGGCTTTCGGGTACGGAGGATGGGCCAATCCGGTTTGATAAACGGCATTAACGAAAACGATTAACAGCGCAACCATGGTGGTCAGTAGGCCAGCGGATGACCATTTGGCCGTTAATGCATTCAGGCCAACAAAAGGTAAGGTGATAATAAAAATCAGCGCAATAAACGCCAGCAAAGGCAGCAGGCCTTTAATGATGACGGACAGAACGTTGCGACCAACCTGAATAAAGTGGGTCTGAGTACGTCCGGTTAAAATACCAATGCTGACGATAAAACCGTTAGCAAGGTAGATAAACAGGTCGCTATGAAAGAACAGGCGCTCAAAAAACTCAATGCCCAGCATGCTAAAAAGGCTGGCACATAGCTTCAAAATGCCCCAGAGCAGCCCCATAAAGATAAGCGTAAGCACCACGGTAAGGCTGTTCAGCCACAGATTGTCATGCAGAGCTTCATAGCTCGGAAACCAGGTTTTTTGGGTAATATGAGCCTGTAACCAAGCCACGGTCAGAAATACGAAGGCCGTCAGGCAAACATAATAGTGGGCCGTTATGCTGCTCCTACGGTAGCTGGTATAAACACCGTCCAAACTCCAGTTGGCCCAGCTTGCCATAATCAGCAAAATAACCAGAACAATCGCCAAACCGCGCCATACGCGGAAATCCTTTAGCGATATCACCGACAGCGACAGCATAACCGGCAGGGTCAAAAACAGCGTATTACACAACAGTATCAACGATGGATTAGTCATCATTCCGCCATCGTTGTAATTATCGCGAGTGAGATATAAAAAGCCGCCCTGCAGCAGCCCCAGTAAAATAATGGCAATCAGGCTTGATTTGGGTAAAGGGGTATTGGTGGTCATTAAATTATCCCCTCCGGCATAGGTAGCTAATGAAAGGCATTACACCCACGGTAGAACGGTACAACACGGATTGGGACATCCCTGACTCCTATTACCAATTGGTTAGCTATTCAAATCTGAATATTGTCTGATTCTAGCCTTTTCGACAGGGGAATAAAGCGGAAATAGTCATGGTGGACTATAAAATAGCCAAATGCGGGAAAAGCCTCAACAATGCCGAAATTTGGCCCCCGACGTTCACCGGGCTGGCAACGCGAGGGCCGGACATATTATGCTCCGTTACTGCCTCATACCCACGGCCAGCCGATTAAAGGCATTCATCAGGCTCACCGCAAAGGTTAAATCCGAAATTTCAACGTCGCTGAATAGCGCCTTCATCGGTAAATAGACCTCATCAGGTGCACCGGAGGTATCAATATGAGTCAAAGACTCAGCCCATGCCAGCGCTGCTCGCTCTCTTGAGCCAAAGGCATCGCTGACCCGCCATCCGGCTAAGGTATCCAGCTTACGCTGATCGACACCACCGGCTCGTAACGCTTTACTGTGCATATCCAGACAAAACGCACAGCCGTTAATTTGTGAAACCCGCAGGTAAATGAGCTCAATAAATTCTTTTCCCAAAACGCTCTGATCCAACGCGGCCTTACAGGCACCTAAGCCCGCATAAGCCTGTGCAGATAACTTACCGTAGGCCAATCTTAATTCGCTCATACTGCCTCTGTTTAACTATTAATGAATTCCAATGACCCTCAGACGCATTCAGCGCTGAACAATCGCTCTTGCATGGCCGTCATTTTACTGATTATATGGACTACTCAATAGAGCCATAATATAAAAATATTGGTAGGCCATAATGGGTAACCTGAATAACTTCGCTTCCTGCATCAGCATTAATACCGCCCATCCGTTACCGGTTTACCGCCAGATTTATTTACGCCTCAAAGAGGCAATTATTGCCGGAAACTTAAAGCCGGGCGAGCGGTTGCCTTCGATGCGCGTATTGGCCAGCGACTTAGGGCTGGCCAGAGGAACGGTAGAAAACGCCTATGCCATGCTGATCGGTGAAGGATACCTTGAAAGCCACGGCCAGTCAGGAACCCGAGTATCAAGCCATCTTAGCTCCTCTCATACCCTACCGGTTATTGCCAATAGCCTGCCCGTGACGGAAAAAGAGCCATCGATGCCCCACGTCAGCGATTTTTCCCACCAGCCTTTGCAGCTGGGATTACCCGCTCTGGATGAATTTCCGCTGACGCTGTGGAACCGCCTGGCAGGTAAACACATTCGGCAATTCCCCCGAACCAATCTGGCTCAGCCTCCCGCTGCCGGTTACCGGCCGCTTCGCGAAGCAATAGCCCGTTACCTTCAGATATCCAGAGGTATCACTTGCCAGCCGCGCCAAATTTTTATCTGCGGTGGTTACGGTTCAGTACTGCGGCTCATTCTGGATACGCTTTACCGCCACGGCGACAAGGTCTGGCTGGAAGATCCCTGCTACCTCACCGCTCGCAAGATATTTACCCATGTCGGAGCACAGATCGTACCGATCGATATTGATAATGAGGGCATGCAGGTCGAGCAGGCAATTCAACGGCAAAGCGATGCCCGGTTTGCACTGGTTACCCCCGCCCACCACAGCCCGACCGGCGTAACCCTGAGTTTGCCAAGGCGGCTTGCCCTACTGAAATGGGCAACCGATAATCAGTCGTGGATTATTGAAGATGATTACGACGGCGAGTTCCGCTATCAGGGCCGCCCACAGCCCGCGCTAAAAAGCCTCGACGCCACAGGCAGAGTGCTCTACGCGGGCACATTCAGTAAAGTCCTGTTCCCTGCACTGCGCACCGCCTACTTAGCGGTGCCGGAGTCACAAATAGAGCAGTTTGAGCAAAGGGTTTGCATTTCCCCCTGTGCCAGTCAGGTTCAGATACAGGCAACCATTGCTGACTTTATCGACCAAAGCCACTTCTATCGCCATTTAAAAAATATGCGAACTCTTTATGCCCGGCGCAGAGGCTTTCTGATTCAGGCCATTAGCGAAAATCTTAGCCATCTGAAGCACCTGAAGATAGAAACTCACTTTGGCGGCATGCACCTGATTCTGCATCTGGAAAGCCATGTGGACGACAGGCAAATTACCGCGCTAGCCCGGTCGCACGGTCTGGCCGTAGAAGCCTTAAGCGAATGGTGTATCGATAACCATCGGCTCACCGGCCTGCTGCTGGGGTTCACCAATATTTCATCGCTAGCCCATGCTAAACAACAAATCAATAAGCTATCGAAGCTTATTCAGGCTTAATAATTTGGTCTGACTGTGCACAATTCAGATAAAATCTGTTAAATAACAGTCATATTACTAAAAAGTGAGAGCCAAGCTTATCAAAAAATCGAACCCGCCAAAGATCACCGTCTAAAAACCCCACCAGACTATTTATTAAGGCAATAACGTGACGCTCAGCATTATAAACGCTTAACTAAAACCATAACGGCCTCGTAGAGACAATCCACTGTTTAATAGGCTGAAAATAGATAGAGCTAAATAAATTTTTGAAGTTTTAGCAGCTTCAACTGAAAATCAGGCCAGTTGACAATAATGGCCCTAGACTCTGTATGGAAAGCCCTTACAGTTAGTGATAAATTGGCCGTAATCGCATCAAATCAAAGTCATTTTTTATTCCATATTACTTTCAAGCTATTTTTTAACTAAAAAAGCCAACTAGTCCAAACGCTTCAATCTGCCCCGGTTTGTGTTAGTGGAGGTTAATGTTCTCAATGATGCGTTATACATCTGGTCATTACTTTGCCGGAATTGACGTAGGTTCGACAACCGTCAAGCTGGTGTTGCTGGATCGGCAGCAAAACATTGTGCACCATGACTATCAGCGCCATTTTTCTGATATACGGCAAACGCTCCTGAGCCTACTGGAGCAAGCCCAGCAAAGCTGCCCGACCTTAAACATCACCCCGGTGATTACAGGGTCAGGCGGATTAGCCCTTTCAGGCTTACTCCATATTCCCTTTGAACAAGAAGTGATCGCCAGTTCAAAAACCATTACCACCTTAGTTCCCCATACCGACGTTGCCATAGAGCTTGGCGGGGAAGACGCCAAAATCACCTACTTTGATCGCCACAACGTTGACCAACGAATGAACAACAGCTGTGCCGGTGGAACCGGGGCCTTTATCGATCAGATGGCATCGTTATTGGAAACCGACGCCGCCGGTCTGAATCAACTGGCCGATAGCTACCAAACGCTTTACCCGATTGCCTCACGCTGCGGCGTTTTCGCTAAAACCGACGTTCAGCCGCTGATTAATCAGGGCGCAGCCAAAGCCGATATTGCCGCGTCAATCCTACAGGCTATCGTCAACCAAACCATCAGCGGGCTCGCCTGCGGTAAACCGATCCGGGGTAACGTCGCCTTCTTAGGCGGCCCGCTCTACTTCCTGTCTAACCTGCGCAAACTGTTTATCAAAACGCTACGGCTGAAAAGAGAGGAAATTATATTTCCTGAAAACCCTCAGCTGTTTGTCGCCATGGGCGCAGCGCTGCTGGCCCAACAGCAGGGTGAAAGCCTGCCGCTGGCTCAGCTCATTGAACGGCTGCGCGGAGCGCAGGAAAACACGGTGAAAGAGGTTAACCTTCTGCCGCCGTTATTCACCAGCCAACAAGAGGTCGACTCATTTCGCCAGCGCCATGCGCAGGCCAACGTAAAACGCCTGGCGCTGGAAGCCTATCGCGGTAATGCATTTCTGGGCATAGACTCCGGTTCGACCACTACCAAAGTGGCTCTGATAGGCGAACAGGGTGAATTGCTCTATGACTTCTACGGCAATAACAAAGGTAATCCGTTAAATATTGTCCGGGAAGTGCTACAGGACATTTATCAACGCCTGCCACCGCGGGTGACCATCGCCAAAGTGGCGACCACCGGATACGGCGAGCAGCTGATTAAGGCCGCCTTCTGCGCCGACGCCGGTGAAGTGGAAACCGTCGCACACTATAAAGCCGCCGAGCGGTTACTCCCCGGCGTCGAGTTTATTCTCGACATCGGCGGGCAGGACATGAAGTGCCTGTACGTACGCGATGGTGCGATCAACAGCATTCTGCTCAACGAAGCCTGCTCTGCCGGCTGCGGCTCGTTTATTGAAATGTTTGCCCGCTCGCTAAATATCCCGGTCAGGGAGTTCTCTCAGCAGGCGCTGCTGGCCCGCCACCCTGTCGATCTGGGCACCCGCTGTACGGTATTTATGAATTCCAAAGTCAAACAGGCGCAAAAAGAAGGGGCAACCGTCGCCGACATTTCTGCCGGTCTCTCTTATTCCGTCATCAAAAACGCGCTCTATAAAGTGATTAAGCTCAAGCAGTTGGATATGCTACCGCACAAAATCATGGTACAGGGCGGTACTTTCTACAACGAAGCCGTCCTGCGGGCGTTTGAAAACCTGACCGAAAGGCAGGTTACCCGGGTTGATATTGCTGGCCTGATGGGCGCTTACGGTGCAGCGCTGGTAGCCCGCGAGCTAGACGACGGCAAACCGTCTACCCTGCTCCCGTCCTGCAACTTAGTTAGCTTTAACGTTGAGCAAAGCAGCGATCGCTGTAAGCAGTGTAATAACCACTGCATGCTGACCATCAACGCCTTTGACGACGGCCGAGAGTTCATCTCCGGTAACCGCTGTGAAAAAGGCACCCGCCTTGAGATCCAGCCAAGCCCGTTGCCAAACCTGTATGAGTATAAAGAGCACAAAATATTCAACTATAAGTCATTGCCAAAAGAGCAGGCACCGCGCGGCACGGTCGGCATTCCCAGAGTGCTGAATCAGTTTGAAAACTACCCGTTCTGGCACACCTTCTTCTCGCAGTTAGGCTTTAGAGTCGTGCTATCACCGCCGTCCAGCGAGCGCCTGTATCTTAAAGGCATAGAGACCATTGCGTCTGAATCAGCCTGCTATCCGGCTAAGCTGGTTCACGGCCATATCGAACACCTGATTGAGCGAAAAGTTGACCGCATCTTCTTCCCGTCGGTCACCTACGAATGGCAGGAAATCAAAGGCAGTGACCATCACTTTAACTGCCCTGTGGTTAGTACTTACTCCGAAGTGGTGCGCACCAATATCGACCCGATCGCCCATCAAGAAATCCCATACCACAATCCGTTTATCAACTTTAACCATCTTGAATCGGTTGAAAAGGTGCTGTTTGATGAGCTCAAATCCCTTGGTCTGCGCAAAGGAGAAGTGAAAAAAGCGGTGCAGGCAGCATGGCAAGAGCTTCAGTCGGTGCGGGAAGATATCCGCAACCGGGGAAAAGAGGTGGTCAAATGGCTGGTAGAAAACAACCGCTCGGGTATTGTACTCGCTGGCCGCCCTTACCACGTGGATCCGGGCATTCATCACGGCATTGACCGCATTATCGTTGAAGAAGGAATGGCGGTTCTCACCGAAGATAGCGTGGCCCATTTGGGCGAGTCTCTGCTCCAACGCCCGCTGCGGGTAGTAGACCAGTGGGCTTATCACACCCGCCTGTACGCAGCCGGTGCCTATGTTGCTACCAGCCCACAGCTTGAGCTTGTTCAACTCACCTCCTTCGGCTGCGGGCTAGATGCATTAACCGCCGATCAGGTCGAAGAGGTGCTTCTGGCCGCTAACAAAGTCTATACGCTGATTAAGATCGATGAAGGTGCCAATTTGGGCGCAGTACGGATCCGAATTCGCTCGCTCAAAGCCGCCATGAACGCCCGCAGGCAGCGAGTGCTACCGCCATCCGGCACGGCATACCGCGCCAAACGAACGCCGTTTACCGAAGAGATGCGCGAAACCCATACCATTCTGGCTCCCCAAATGGCGCCGTTCCACTTTGACTTAATTCAGTCAGTATTCCGCTCTGAAGGCTATCGGCTTCAGGTGCTGCCAACGGTGAGTAAATCGGCCATTGAAACCGGGCTGAAATACGTCAATAACGATGCCTGTTACCCGTGCGTATTGGTTACCGGCCAGATTGTCGAAGCGTTGGAAAACGGCCAGTACGACCCGAAAACCAGCGCCGCGATTATCACCCAAACCGGCGGAGCCTGTCGGGCAACTAACTACATTGCGTTTATCCGCAAAGCGCTGGAAGACGCGGGGTTCCCGCAGGTACCGGTTATCTCTCTCAGCGCCGCCGGTCTGGAAGAAAATCCGGGGTTTCGCTACGGCTTTAGCATGGTTAAAAAGGCCATCATGGCGATTATTTACGGCGACCTGCTGATGCGCACTCTGTTTCGCACGCGCCCTTATGAGAACGAGCCGGGTTCGGCCCAACGCCTGTTCGACCAATGGCACCGGCGCGTTAAGCAGAACCTAGAAGGTGAAGCCAGCATGCGCCAGTTCAAAAAGGACGTGAGCCAAATGGTGGCTGAGTTTGATCGCCTGCCTTTACTGGCCGTGCGTAAGCCAAAAGTCGGCATCGTCGGCGAAATTCTGGTGAAATATCACCCCGGAGCGAATAACGATCTGGTTGGCCAAATTGAATCCGAAGGCGGAGAAGCGGTAGTGCCTGACATGCTGGACTTCTTCCTCTCGTGCACCTACGGCACCCGCTACGATCGCCATCAGTACGGCCTTAACTTTCTGAGCATGGCCCTGAATCAGGCCGCCACCAGCGCGATTGAATGGATGCGCAAGTCGGTCAATAAAGCGCTCAAGCGCAGCCAACGCTTTACAGCGCCACCGGCCATTGCTGAACTTGCCTCAATGGCTGAACGGGTCGTCTCACTGGGTAATCAGGCCGGTGAAGGCTGGCTGCTCACCGCAGAAATGCTGGAGCTACTGGAAGCGGGGGTAAATAATATCGTCTGCGTTCAGCCGTTTGGCTGCTTGCCGAACCATATTACCGGCCGCGGCGTGATTAAGAGCCTAAAGCAGAAATACCCAACGGCCAATATCTTCGCCATTGATTACGATCCGGGAGCCAGTGAAGTCAACCAGCTTAACCGGCTGAAGTTAATGATGTCGGTTGCCCAAAACGCCATTGACGTTCGAGTCACCACGGATGAAGAGCAACAGGTTATCGGATTTGGCAAAAGGTACACGCCAAAGCCTTCTGCGGGTAACGTATAGCTACCCGTTGGGGAAAATCGCATTGAGCGGTATGAAATCAAGCAACGCACGCTTTACGCTATTTTTTTACTACCTGAGTCGACACGGCAATATTTTCCAGAATACCCTGATTACTTTTCCATTCGCTGGGTGAAATAACCTGAATAAAGATAACGAAAGCGTCTTTACTATCATCAGACTCGATCAGGGTAAAATAATAATAGAACCTAGAGTTACCGTATTCTTATCTAACTCCGTCTTAAGCGATTAAAACGCCACCGAAGCCTGCACAAAGTACGTCCTTGGCTCGCCCACATACTTACCGAAGTTATTGTCATTCGAGCGGGTGAAGTAGCGCCTATCGAACAGATTTTTCACGCCGGCACCCAGCTTAAGGTTAGAAACCGTTGGGCCGAAGCTATATTCGCTGCGGAAATTCCATACCATATATCCCGGAATATCGCCGAACTGACCGTCGGCACTCTCGTCGGTAATGTAATCGGGCCCGGAGCCCGGCGAACGCTGCTTCGACTGAGAATAGCTGTCGGCATTCCATATCCAATTACCGGTTTCATAACGGGCACCCAGAGTAAATACGGAACGGGAATAGAACGGCAAATCTTTACCTGAAAAATTGCCCTTATCGCTGGTCGCTTTGGTAAAGGCATAGCTGGTATAAACGCTGGCACCGTTCAATTTGCTATTCAGTTCGCTCAAATCGTAAGTAAACGCTAACTCCGCACCGCGATGCTTAGTCGCCCCAAGGCTGGTCCAGCCCACGTAATTATTGATGTACTGCAGCTGGTTATCAAAGTCGATATAGAACAGCGTGAACTCACCGGTCCAGACCGTATTATCAAAGCGAGTACCCGCTTCATAAGTATGGGCCTTTTCAGCACTCAGGCCCGGAGCCGGAGCGTTACCGTTTCCGCCTTTAGACAGCTGGAAATACTGCATACTGCCAAAAGAGGTTCCGGCGTTAGCGAACAGTTTCCACTCATCGGACAGGTGATACATGGCGTTGAGCGACGGAAGCGGTTCGCTGTAATTTTCTTCACGTCGGGTACCGGTAAAAGCGTTACTCAAGTCGGTACGAATATTTTCATAACGAATACCCGGAATAATGGTCCAGTTACCGATATTAATCGTGTCATCGACGTACACCGCATGCGCCTCAGTACCGCCATAGGTATGCTGATAGTAGCTGGAAGCATCGGGCATTGACGTCACGTTTGCCGGATTATACCAGCCGGAACGGTTGGCTTTTTCGTCCATATCCTCTTTCAAATAGCGATAGCCCATCGTCACTTCATTTGACATAGAATCGCTGCGAAATATCTGAGAATAGGTTGGCTCAATGGCGTAAGTATCATAGTGACGCGGGGAAGTCATCATCCGGCGTTTACCGGCATTTGCGCCAGTGCCTTCGGACTCAATCGCGCTGCCCCGGTAGCTGTCAGTGTAATAGGTTAGCAGCTCAAACTGGCGGTCGTCTTGCTGATGTTTATATTTCAGGGATACGTCTTTTCGACGCCCGGCAAATTCATCGTAAGGGCGAGTCGTCTGGAACGGGTCTTTCGCATACTGGGCCGCGGTTAAACCGCCCGGCATGCCGGACTGGGCATCGTAATAATGGAAATTCACCGCTAGCTCATCTCTATCAGTCAGGGCATAGCGGGTTTTCAGCATCACGTCATCAATGTCGGTATTATCATTACCGGCTCGGGAGCCCTGACCGTGCAGGCCAGAATAAAGCAGTACAGCACCCAAACCGCTTTTGGCCGTGCCGCCAACCGAGGTGCTGGTCAGGGTTTTTAATCCGCCTTTACCGGCCCCCTGAGTTTGCACGCTGGCCGCCCCGCCGAACGTATCAGGAATGGCTTTAGTCACGAAGTTAATCACCCCGCCCACGTTCTGCGGCCCATAGCGCACCGCGCCACCGCAGCGGATCACATCAACCGACTGTAGGTTACCGATCGATAACGGAGCCATCGACAGCTGAGGCTGGCCGTAAGGCGCAACGGCCAACGGGACACCGTCCATTAAAATGGTCGAACGCGGCGACAAACGGGCGGTTAAGCCACGCACGCCAACGTTAAGTGAAACATCGCTACCGCCGGTGCCGTTGTTTTCCCGCACCTGTACGCCGGGCACGCCGCGCAACGCATCAGCGATGGTTTCGCTCCCCCGCTCTTTGATTTGCCGTTCAGTAACAATCGTCCGGGCTCCGGGATGGTTGAGGATCACCGAACCGTTGTCCTGAGTATCTAACCAGTTACCCACCACCGTCATAGTCTCGTTGAAACCATCAGATGATTTTGGTTCAGTAGCGGCTGATTGTGTCGCAGCGTAAGCGGTGTGGGTTAGCAATAGAGAGCTTGCCAGTAGAGAAAGGCGGAATATTGACGGCATATCAATCCTTGAACGATATAGAGGACCTTATTAGATGCTTATGATAATCATTCTCAATTGTAAGTAAATACAAATTTTAACAAAAATGTCATACCAATGAAGCAGTAAGGCAGAGCAACCAACGCTCTGCCCTATCAGACCAGATTTACTCTGGACTAACCCAAAATACGCCCTGATAGTCAATAGAGGAGAAATCCTCATGCAGCATCTTAAGATCGGCCAAAGGGTCGAGATCGCCAAACAGATCGGGATGCAGAAGCTTCGCTATTTGTTCCACGGCCGCAATGTTAAACGGACTGTCATAAAACTGATGATAAAAAGCCATCACTTTCTTCTGTTTAACGGCCCGGAGCACCTTCTGGCTACGCCTGTCCATTAGCCCCTGAAGTTTGTGCTGCGCAGTCGGTAAATCGCTACTATAGCCAAGCGGGATAGAGATCGAGCCTTTATGAGCACCGCTCCAGTTGGCGGCGGTCATTAGGTAGAAATCAGGATTACTGGTAATCAGCTGTTCTTCATTAATTTCGCCGCCCATGGCGTCAAACCAGTTGCTGCCCAGATTTTTCCCACCGGCATGCTGAATAAACTCGCCAAAGTTACCTTTACCAAAGGTATTGCAACAGCTGTCGCTGCCCTTCATACCCGCATGGCGTTCAATAAATACCGTCGGGCGCTGTTTCTCGCTCAGCCCGGACACCCGCTGGTGAATCATATCCAACCGCCGTTGATAGAAATCGATAAATTTCTCACCGTTACTCTGCTCACCAAATACCTTTGCCAGCAAGCGAATGCTGGGTACCGTATTGGTCAGCGGCCGTTGGCGAAAATCGATAAAGATCGTCGGAATACCGGCTTTCTCCAGATTGCTCAACGTTCCACTGCCGGTCAGTTTATCAAGCAAACCGATATCAAAAACGATCAGATCCGGCTTCATCACCACGGCCTGCTCAATGCTGAAGTCTGACATATAGGGGTTCGCAAATACCGGGATCTGGTCCATCTCTGGGAACTTCGCACGATAGGCCTTGGCCAGATCCGGCACTTTAATCTGCATTGCGTTGTCCCAGGCAATAATCCCTTTCAAAGGAGCCTGTGGATTAAGAATATTCAACGCCACCAGCGCCCGGCTGTCGGCCAGCATCACCCGGGAAACCGGCGCGTTTACCGTTACCGTTCTGCCGGCAATATCGGTAACGGTAGTTGGCTCGGCGGCAAGCGCCAGTGAAGAAAAAATCAGCGCAGCTAACGGCCATAGAAGGCCTGCTACAGAGGTAAGAAAACGGGACATCGGGGTATCCTTCGGCAATCGACAGTAATGCGAATGATAATCCATATCATTAAAGAAGAATACCGAAGTTAACGATCCGACAATCGACGACCGCCGGATAAGTGCAGGCACACTGGGAGTAAGGATAAACCACTGCGCCATCACCCCGGTGAAAACCGAGATGATGTGCGAGGGGTTGTTAGCGGTTAGATATTAATGGCAGCCTTTTCCACCCATTGCCATACGATCGCCACCCATACCGCGATGCTCCATCATTGGCACACCGGCTTTAGCCAGTTGAATATCTAACTGAGTGCGTTGCTCAGCAATTCGATCGTGCAGCGCAGCGATCTCTTTGCTAACGGCCCCGATCTTGGCGTCATCAACGGTGCTCGCCGTTAACAGCGCTTTGTACTCATAATTCTTCGACATCATTTGCTTGCGTAAATCGGCAGTGTTAGTAACAAACTCATCGTGCGCTTTCTTGCTGGCAGCCTGTTGCTCTGGCGTCATATTCGCCATTTTGCCGCCGTGGTGTTTGCCGCCATTCTGATGGTTCATTTCACCGTTACCGTGGTCCATCCCCTGCGTTACCGGCATGGTTTGTTGTGCATCGGTCGCGGTATGCTGAGCGCTGGTCGCGACGCTGCTAAAGCCAGTCAGGGCAGCAAAAGAGATAACAGCGGCAATAGCCGTTTTATTCAGATTCATAATTAATTTCCTTTTGTTTAGCATAAATAAATGAAACTTCACTTAGTGGCATAACTATCTAAAAGGCTTATCTGCCTACTCATCATTATGTGCTGCACAAGTTTATCCGGTCTACTCCCTTTACCGATTCTTTACGCAAAGGAAGCGAGCGCTATTTCAGCCCATACTGTGTGGCAAAATACCCAGTCTCCTGACCCGGCCAATCGTTGATAAAAATTTCATTGAGAAAGCGAGCATTAGTGCCTACTATGCACCACGCAAAACCGGAAATGAAAACGGGTTATTCACCCTACCGGTACGAATATTTTTGACACTTTGAATCGCAGCACTGATATCCATCATTGAGGTTGATTTAGAATTGAAAAAACAATGGATGATCAATAACTATGCTAAATAATCACGTCTTGCGCAGCGTTCGTTACATGCTGGATCTGAGCGATGCTCAGGTGGTTCAGATAATCAAACTGGCCGACTTAACCGTAACTCAGGCCGAAATGGTCGGCTGGTTAAAGAAAGACGACGAGCCCGAATTCCGTGAGTGTGACGATAAAGTGATGGGCCACTTTCTCAACGGCCTGATCTTTTTTCGCCGCGGTAAAGATGAAAACTTCCCGGCTCCGGAAATCGAAGCCAAAATTACCAATAACATTGTGCTAAAGAAACTGCGTATCGCGTTTGAACTCAAAGATACGGATATGTTGGATATTTACAAACTGGTTGATTTTCGCGTGTCTAAGCCAGAGCTCAGCGCCGTGTTTCGCAAGCCGGGCCACAAGAACTACCGTGAGTGCGGTGACCAACTGTTGAGATACTTCCTGAAAGGGCTCAACGTTAGGCTGCGCGGCGTATCGCCTGAATCGAAGAAAAAAGGCGCTTAAGGTAACAGCAGCGAGTTTAAAAAGGGCGCGAAAGCGCCCTTAGTAATCCTAGGCCCGGAGTCCGATACGCTCAAAAATATCGCCCCTCGACCGCCAGAAAAAGCCAATATTTCAGCGTTGATGATGCGGACGAAACTTACGCTAAAATCAAATGAAACGACGTTGCCGTTAATTGAAGTTATAGGTAAACGTTGCGTTAAACCGCCACCCACGCTTATCGCTATCACTCGGCACATCGGCGATTGGCCTAGCGCCTTCCAACGAAACGGAATAATGCTTACTGTCACCGAAGGTCAAGCCCGTCGCGTAAGACGCGAGCTTACGATTAGACGAAACCGAGTTGAAGTAGGTGCGAGCGGTGTCCACCACCACATAAGGCTGAATGCTGTTGAGCCACGCGCTATCGCGAGTGTGCAAATATCGCATTTCAACCTGACCACCATAGCCATAATCGCCCGAGGCTTCACCGTCCGGGTAACCCCGACCGTATCGGAGCCCGCCAAAGCTGACCCGTTCCGGTTCGGGTAAATCGTTGTCAGACCAATCCCCTTCAATACCGCTGCTTAAGCGCCATTTTTGGGCAAAAATATAGGCGGCTTCCCCGTTACCGCGCCAGCGGGTAAACGAAAGATCGCTATTGGGAAGATCGCTATGCGCCACGTCGCCCTCAATGCCCTGACGTAGGCTAAATCGGGTTGACCAGTAAGCCTGAGCGTACTCCCGATAGCCGTTTAATGAAAACTCGGCCGCCGGATAACGTAGTTTCTGATTAAGGCTGGGAATATCAATGGGCAGCGTCTGACCACCTCGAGTTGCCCGGAAGGTGTAGTCATAGCTTTTATCTAAATAGTCTAAAGCGCCGCTGATAGACCATTGCTTCTGGCGGGTCAACAGCAGCGGATAGTTAAACTGAATGCCTACGGTCGACTGAGTCTCTTTCGATTTATTATCAACATTTGCATCGTAAGCTGGCAGCGTTAACAGGTTAGTGTAATCCTTAGGCTTTGTCTGGTAGTAGCTACCGCGAAGCTGCATCTGTAAACCGCTATTGCCCAAATACTGCTGATAGTTAAGGCCAACATATTTGTCCCGGCTATCGTTGTGACCCAGCGGAACTAACGTTGCGATGCCCAGCTGTTCGCCGTAAGGGGTCAGCCCGCTCAGGGTGCCGTTCACCACCGCTTGACGTTGGTTTTTACGGATATCAACGGTCGAGCTCAGGTTCCAGTGGTGAGGGTGCTCCGCCTTAACGTCCATCACCGTAGCGCCATAAATATTGTCAGGATTGTTAGCCGACGCAGTCACTTTGGCGTCCGGCGTGCGGGCCATCAAAATGCTGTAGCGCTCAAAAAGATCTTTGGTCAGCGGTTTATCCGCCATGATCCTATGCGATAGCTTCTCAAGCCAGCGGGCAACGTTGGTATTGTCGCTTTGGATTCGGGTACTGGCGATATAACCCTCAACTAAAGCAACGTTCAGCGTTCCCTGTTGAAAATTCTTCGACGGCAAATAGGCGTAAGAGAGAATAAATCCATCATTATGGTACCGGTCAGTAATTGACTGAGTGGCGGCCAGCAGCTGCTTCAGCGGCACTTTTTTACCAATAAAGCGGGCAAAAGGCTTGGCCAGAACGCTGTTTTTATAGCGGGTTCCGCCAATAAACTGAATGTGCTTTACCTCAATCAGCGTGTCCATCGTCAGGCTGGATGACGCCGTCGCAACGCCGGGAGAAGGAACCGACGTTTCGTGCGTTTGCTTTTGCGCAGGAGCCGGCTGGGGAACTTCACTGGCTAGCTTTGCGGGGTTATTCGGGTCAATTAACGTAGGCAGAACGTCGGCCCAAGCGCTGCCGGAGGCCGATATAAGCAGAGACAGCAGGCAAACCTGTTTTATTTTCATCGCGTGTTTCCCTGTATAAGCACTTAAAAAACGCCTCCCAAATAGAGAGGCGCTAAGTTTAAAAATTATCTCTATTTCTTAATTTGTGGTCGGCTTTTTACCAAGCAATCCACTGAGGCCAACACCGGCGTTAGCGCCAGCGCCAATGACTAGTTGGCCACCAGTGAGGCTTGCTACAGCACCGGTAACGCCATTCACAACGCCGCCGACAACGCCACCAACCGCACCGCCTGAAGCTCCACCGGTCGATCCAGTTGCACCACCAACGGCCCCGTTAAGGCTTGTGGTTAATCCACCAACAACGCCGCCAAGACCGCCACCACCGCCGGTAGCAGTACCGTTATTGACTAAACCACCCGCGTCACTGACCGCCTTACCGGTGTTATTCACCACGCTGCCCACGCCGCCTAGCGCGCTATTACTGGCACTAATCTGAGAGCCAACGCCGCTGACCGCGCCGCCAACCTGCCCAAGCAGAGAGTTAACCGGTGCACCAAGCCCCGTTGCTGCCCCGACCTGCTGGGTAACGCCTTCCACTTTACCCACGACCGGAGTAACAATGCCGGTCGCTGCGGTTGTCAGCTGTGACGTTTTACCGGAGGTCAGGTCGGTAGCCAGACCATTTCCCACCGTAGTCACCGCACCGCCAACCTGATTGACTAAACCGCCGGCTGTGTCTAATACGCCTGTCTGACCTACCGCACCAAGCAATTTGGTATCACCTAAGGCAGAAACCGTATTACCTACACCGGAAACGCCGGTCCCGACATCGGCAACCCCTTTGGCAGCACCGGCAGCCGTAACGCCAATGGCATTAGGATTAGAACCTAGCTGGCCTACGCCATTTTGAATACCAGTGCCGACATCGTTAATCGCATTGCCTGCGCTGTCTAACAGCGTGACGCCACCCTGAACAACGGTGCCACCGGCATCGGGTAAGTTAACGTTACTTACCGCGGCGCTCACATCTTTCACCGTATCACCAACGCCGTTAACCCCAGCGCCGACGTCACTGAGAATATTGCCGGTTGCTGCGGTTGTCGGCGTTTCCGTACCGCCGCCGTTATCACCACCACCACCGTTGTCGCCACCGCCATTATCACCGCCACCGGAGCCGGAACCATCGCCACCGGAGCCATTTCCTAAACCACCACCGTTATCACCTGAGCCAGAGCCGTCACCACTACCACCTCCAGTGCCCTGACTGCCATTATTCTTTGCAGAGTGAATTCCACCGCCGCCGCCTCCACTACATGCCGCGAGGGAACAGGCAAGCAATATTGCCAGCGCTATTTTGCTCAAGCGGCTAATTTGTGTCCGTCGCATAATATGAACCTCAATATATAAACGTCACCTGACGTATATGAATTGTAGAATCACTTTTCATTTATTCCAATTTTATAAAAAATAAACAAAACCGATTTCAATATAATAAAAAATAGATTTATTTATTAATAAACTATAGAAAAGACCACAATCTTTATGCGTTAATTAATTTATTATTAATTAACAATAAAAATGACGGGTTATTTAATTACCTTTTGAAATATTTATTAGAAATAAGATATAATTAGAAATATAATAATAATTAAACCCATAAATATCAATTGATTAAATAACACCAAAAATCATAAGGAATAAGAAAAAGAAGAAAAAGAAGAAAAAGAAGAAAAAGAAGAAAATAATAATTTAACTTTCATCATCAAAACCGAACGCACAATGGATGATAAGCATCACTGAAAGATTAAAAGTATCGATAACGCGCATTTTCATTACCAACTTCATTGGTTGAGTCAGCCAATAATTCTACTTTTAATACCATAAATATTTTAACAAGAACCCATGCTAATCGCAGGGAAATTAAATACCAGAATAAATATTTAACCCAATTTATTTTAATTTCGGCGTCGCTGGCATTGCGTTAATCAATAAAAAGAACGGATGGTTAATAAATTGTTCCATTTGTCAGAACCTTTAATGAGGCTGACGATAGTACGCAACGGCGTAGCTTATCAGCCAATAAAACACCACCTGCGTTAACCATATCCACCAGCCAGACCACAGATTATGAGAAAGAAAATGAGCCCCGCGCATAATCTGGCCGAATCCCATCGTCATACCGAGAGAAACGCCTAATAGCCAATAAAGCCATGCGGCCTTGGGTCGCAGAGGATAAAACAAAAAGAACAGCGCCATAACGCTAAAACCGGATGAAGCATGGCCGCCGGGAAAGCAACGCCCCGGGCCGGTATTGACCCCCTCGGGCGCGGATTCAAACAGATGAAGATAGGCCGCCTGCCCGCCAAATTCCGTCAGGCTCCATGGGCATGAGTGGATACTGTAGGCCTTTAATAGACCAACCACGGCGGTGCCCAGCCCCAGCAGTATCATGACCACCGTTAGCTGACCGTTTTTGCGATAAACGCCCCACAACAACGCGCATACCGCACAGCCGATAATAGTGAACTTTAAAAGCTTATGGTTTATCAGCTCCAGCCAGTAGTTATCTTTTAACGCAAAGCTATGGGTATCGGCCTGATACCAAAAGCGGGTTATCCAAAAATCCAGAGCGTCGTGCTGAGAAATACACCAAAAGAGAATGCCAACAATCGTGAGAGCCGCGAGCTGGCGTTGATAAAACGCTGATGGCAGAACCCTGACCGGACTAAAGCGGTTCAGTATCCTCTTTGCTTTTATCACTTCATCACCTTCTAGCCGTTACCTTCGGGGCATTTCCCGTATTGATGGCACCAGCATAGGCGGCAATTATTAGTGAAATATTAAGGTGAAATATATACCCGGTATAGCGGCGTGATTAAGATACCGATTCAGTCTGCATAACGGGTATTTTTTGCAACCGGATGGCGGTATTCTTAAACGTAGAACCTAGTAATTTATTCTCTATCAGACAAGAGGCTTAATATGCGTATTCTTACCGTAGGTGCAGGTGCCGTAGGCGGATATTTTGGCGGCAGGCTACTGCAGGCCGGGTTAGATGTCACTTTTCTGGTTCGTCCTGAGCGGGCAAAAAAATTAGCCCACGGCGGGCTGGTCATTAAGGAGCCGGACGGCAGTTTAATCACGCTTGCTTCACCGCCAACCGTTCTGGCGCAGGAAATTGAACGGCCATACGATCTGATTCTATTAAGCTGTAAAGCCTATGACTTAGAGAATGCGATTCAATCGTTTGCTCCGGCGGTGAGCAGTAATACCATGATACTTCCGCTGCTGAACGGCATGCGCCATCTCAATACGCTGGAAAGTACCTTTGGCGCAGAGAAAGTGCTTGGCGGGCTGTGCAATATTACCGCCACCGTTGAGCCCGACGGCACCATTCATCGCATGACACAGATTCATAACATCACCGTAGGCGAGCGCGATGGCAGCAATAGCCCGAGAGTTTGTGCTCTGGCTGCCATATTGAAGCAGGCGGCCTTTGACTCAATGCTGAGCGAAAACATTATGCTGGCAATGTGGGAAAAATGGCTGTTTTTAGCATCACTAGCGGCCTCAACCTGCCTGATGCGTGCCCCCATTGGCGATATTTTGGCATCACCAGACGGTAAAGAGTTTATTCTGTCGATAATTGAAGAGATACGCAGCATCACCGTGGCATCAGGCTATTGTGCTTCAGCTGACCGCGCCCACTCCATGCTACTGGTGCCGGGTTCCATGCTGACGGCATCAATGTATCGGGATCTGCTTAACGGCAGCCGTATTGAGTCCGATCAAATCGTGGGCGATTTGCTCGCCAGAGCGCAATTGCTCAATATGGATAAAACGGCGCTTCCTCTGCTGCATACCGCCTATACGCATCTAAAAGCTTATGAGCACCAGCGTCAGCGGACTTTAGACTCGGCTCCCCGCGCCGGTTAGTTTAGCCAAACCCTGTCAAACCGGGATGGCGACGGAGAAATTAAATCAAAAACAGCGTCGCTAAACCGAGAAAAATAAAGAATCCGCCGGTATCGGTGATAGCCGTAATCATTACGCTTGAGCCTATTGCCGGGTCCCTTCCCAGCTTATTCATCGTCATAGGAACGATCACCCCCATCAACGCCGCCAGCAGCAAGTTTAGTAGCATCGCCAGCGTCATCACTCCGCCCATCAATAAGTTACCATATAGCAGATAAGTCACACCGCCCATGATTCCACCCCAAACCATGCCGTTAATCACCGCAACGCCCAGTTCACGCAGCATCATAAAAGGCGTATCCGTAGAGCGAATGTGATGCAGAGCTAACGCCCGGACGATCATCGTGATGGTCTGGTTACCGGTATTACCGCCAATACCGGCCACGATTGGCATCAACGTTGCCAGCGCCACCAGCTCTGAAATGGTATGTTCAAATAGCCCGATCACGCGTGATGCAATAAATGCGGTACACAAATTAATCGCTAACCACGCTGACCGGCGGCGTACCGAACTCAGTACCGGAGAGAAGATATCCTCTCTTTCCGATAGCCCGCCCATCCGGCGTAAATCGCTATCGCTCTCATCAAAGACCACGTTAACCACGTCTTCAACGGTTAAGCGGCCAATCAGCTTATTTTGATGATTCACCACCGCAGCGCTGATCAGGTTATAGCGTTCAAACGCGCCGGCAGCCTCTTCGGCATCGTCTTCCAACAGGAAGGTCAGTGGCTCTTTGACCATCAGCGCTGAAACCTTAGTCTGCGGCGAATTCAGCAGCATATCGGTGATTAGCAGTTCACCCAACAGGTGATTTTCACGGTCGATAACAAACAGCTTATCGGTTGAATCAGCAATAGATTTGCGCTGACGTAAAAATCGTAATGCCGCTCCTAGCGTAATGTCGTCGCGAATGGCAATCAGTTCGAAGTCCATCAGACCGCCGACCCGGTCGCGCCCCAGATGGATAATTTCACTGACTCTGGCCCGCTGGTGAGCGTCCAGCGAGGCCAGCAGCTGTTCGACTAAATCACGGGGAAGATAGGCGGCCAGATAGGCCTGTTCGTTAAGGTGCAAATGCTGAAGCGCCGCCAGTAGCTGGCGATCGCTCATACCGTTAGTCAGGCTTTCCCAGACCGCGTCAGACGCTTCAATCAGCGTTTTACCGCGCTTCTTGTCGCCCATCAGGGACCATACGGCCTGGCGTTTATTGTTCGGCAGCGATTCAAGCAGGTCGGCAAGGTCAGCGGCGTGCAGTGAATTCACCAAGCGGCGGGCTTCTTGCCTTTCTTTATCTAGCGAAGGATCGGAAAGGCCGGTGGTCTGCGTTCCATAGTCAATCGCGGCGACCAGCAGGCTATTTGATAATAATTCTAAAATCCGTGTCCTGCTTATCTCCAGCTTCAGACCTGTCAGTTTTTCATTCTGCATAAAGAGGTTACTCGTTAATAGTGACGTATTCCCGAAGCCGTTTTTTATTAAGCTATCGTGACCGATACTTTACGCCCACGGCGTATTCAACCCTCTAACCAATAGTAGCGGATGATGAGGATTTAGATTAGCGAATCGGATAACGCAGGCTAGATAGGCTGGCACGCCCTTATGGCTGACGACTGGGTAGCCAATAGAAGAATAAAGTCTTATCACTAGACAGCCCATATTTAATGCACAATAGTTATGCGCATAGACTATGTTACCTTTGAGGTGTGATATGAGAGAACAAACGACAAAATCGCCCAAAACGCCCAAAACGCCTACCAATATTTATTTGGAAACTCACGTTGTCGAAGAGGCTAAGAGCTTAAATATTAACCTATCAGCGGCATGTAACGATTTCCTAAAACAAGAAGTTCGGGCGAGAAAGCGTCAACGATTTATTGAAGAGAGTAAAGGCGCGATTGCATCCTGTAATGAATTTACTCAACGGGCCGGGCTGGTTTCCGATGAATTTGGAGTTTTATCAATATCACAGTTCTAAGAAATGATATTGTCTCCGCACTAGACTTATTGGTAACAGGAATCTAACAGCCTTCTGCCCTCGACCAACAATTGATTACCCGGCTAACTGAAGAGATACAACGCCAATTGATCGCGAAAAAAATACTATTCTGATGCCGGTTTAGCGGACGAAACCTGCGCTGAATTAAACTATTTTGACCATAAAAAATCCCGGCTTTCACCGGGATTCAATCAATAGTGAAACGCAATACTATTTCAGCAGCTGCGCCACAGAAATCTCACTCAGCTTCTCGCCGTTGATATACAGCTCACGGCGTTCACCCTTCGGTAGTACTGCCGCCAGCGTATGCCACTGCGGAATATAGTTCCCTTTGGTGCTGATATTAAGATCAATACGCTGGCTGTCAGAGGTTAAAGTCCAGTCCAGCCATAGCGCATTCTGATTAAGGTAATCGAAGCTTTCACCGTCATCCTCAAAGATATCCCCTGAAGATGAACCGCTTCCCTGCTGAGGGTATACGTGCAGCTCACGAACCTGTTCCTTAGCCAGCTGGGTTGAAGTCAGGCATCTTGAAACCGGCAGAACGCTGCCGCCTTTCACCAGCAGAGGTAAACGTTCCAGCGGTGCCGGTAGAACAATCGACTGCCCACCGTTAAACCATTGACCGGTATAGAAGCAATACCAGCCGGTCTGGTTAGCCGGAAGATAGACCGGACGCTCACGCTGCCCCTGTTCCACCACGCTGGCCACCAATAAATCGCGGCCAATTAAGAAGTCATCCGTTTCGCTGAAGGTATTCACGTCGTGTTCATGATCTAAGAACGTCGGGCGAATCATCGGCTCATCGTCGCGGTGCGCCTGCCACAGCAGATTGTAGAAGTAAGGCATTAAGCGATAGCGCAGATTAATGGCATCGCGGATCGCCGGAGTCACCGCCGGATGCATCCAAGGTTCGTTCGCCGTGTGATCGTCATTCCATGAGTGAATGGTAAAGCGCGGGTGCATGACCCCGTTTTGTACCCAACGGACAAACAGCTCCGCGTCTGGCTTATCACCGGAGAAACCGCCAACGTCATGGCCTAAGTTATACAGGCCGGATAGGCTCATCCCTACGCCCATACGGGTGTTGTAACGCAACGTTTGCCAGTTGGTGCGGTTGTCGCCGCTCCATGTCTGAACATAGCGTTGGATACCGGCACAGCCGGAGCGGGAGATCAGATACGGGCGTTTTTCCGGAGCAAAACGCTGCTGCGCTTCCATGGAGGCACGAATCATCAGCAATGGCATAACCGGGCGAATATGCTTAATGGCTATTGGTTTACCAAAACCATGGCATACCGCTTCTTTGTCCCAAACTTCAAACTCGTTATTGTCATTCCACGTGGAGTCAATGCCCATTTCCAGCAGTTGGCTGGTCACATTGCCCTGCCACCAGCGGATAGTCTGCGGGTTGGTGAAGTCCAGATGTGAACCTTCGTCGTCCCAGAATACGGAACGTTCTGGCTCACCGGTTTCAGAGTCACGAATGAATAGCCCGGCCTGCGCCACTTCCTGATATCTCGGGTGGTCCTGCAATAAGCAAGGTTTGATATTGGCCGCGAGCTTAAAGCCAGCATCGTGGAATGCCTGACTAAGCACCTTCGGCTGGGGGACTTTGTCGTAGTTCCAGTTAAATACGTAGCGCTTGTTATTAATCGAGGTGTAGCCCGACGACAGCTGGAATGAATCGCAGGGAATATCGTGCTGTTTACACAGTGAAATAAACTGCTGAAGCTGCTGCTGAGCGTCCGGGGCATCGGTATATGACATGGTCGACCCACTATAGCCAAGGCTCCATTTCGGCCCGAACAGCGTCTTACCGGTTAAGCGGACAAACTTTTTCGTCACGTCTAACACTTTTGGCCCAAGGAACAGGTAATAGTCCATATCACCGGCTTCAGCCTGATAGCGGCGGTAAGGCAGGTGATAGTTATCTAGCTCCTGACCCAAGTCTAACCACGTGCTGCTCAAGTTATCATAGAACAGGCCAAAGCTGGCGCCGTCCCGGCGGGTAATGGTAAACGGAATATGTTTGTATAACGGATCCGTTGATGCCGCGTTGTACCCCATGGCGTCCAGATTACGCATTTCAAAACGACGCCCGCTGCGGTTCAGATCGCCAGACTTCTCTCCCAGTCCGTAAACCCGATCGTTGTTGAAGCGGCGCTGATAGTGAGCCACACCGTCACCGTGTGAATTCAACATATAAGCACCGGTTGAGCGGTCCGACGTCAGCGCCTGCCACTCACCCTGTGAATTGAGGTATTCCCACTCCAGCCATAGCGGTTGATGAACCGTTACCCGTAGCTTATCGGTGCTAATTCTCAACCCGTTTTCCAACTGCTCCAGCTGATATTCCGGCAGAGAAAAACCGTCAACGCTCTGGCGTGGTCGACCTTCCCATGGCACATCATCTTTTGGCGCGATACACCAAGTGCGATCTAACGCTAATGCGTCGTTTTGCTTAACCAGCACGCGAAACAGATCCTGCTCCAGTACGTAGAGACAAAAACTGTGGCGGTTATCGACCCAAAGTTCAACGTGGTCTGGGTATTGCTGTTTTAACGTCCAATTCTTTAGTGTTTTCATATCAAAATATCTTCATGTTATAAAAATAGTCGTTATCGACATAATCGATTCAGATTGATGACAAACCCCATACATCAAAATTTTGGTCTTAAAGAACTCAAACGTAGAGAGAGAATTCCGTTGGGGTCGTAGCAACTTTAGTTGCCGGAGCGCCCCTAGGAATTCTAGGCCCGGAGCCCCCTGCAACTCAAAAACGTCGCCTCTCGGCCGCTAGAAGAAGATAATATTTCGATATTCTTTTCACGGACGAAACTTACGCAGAAATAAAATTGGACTACTTTGTCAGCAACCTTTATCGACATAGTCAATTCAAATCGCTTTGGCGTTCTTCTTACGACGTTCAACAAACAGGGTGACTAAGAAAACGGCACCAATCAGGTCAAAGAAGCCCATCGCCACAAACAGAGGCCCAAAGCCGATCGTGTCAGAAACTGCGCCAATCAGTAGCGTAAATAGGAAGCTGGCAACCCAGGCCGATGAACCGCGCAGGCCGTTGACCGTTGCAACCTGACTCCTATCAAAGTTATTCACCACCAGTGCGCTTAGCATGCAAGAGATCACCTGATGGCCAAAACCACCGATAGAGATCAGGGCAATCGCCAGATAAGGATTTTGAGTGATAGCGACAAAAGCCAGAGAAATCATCATGAAAGCGCCGGTAACCGAGCTGGCTATCACCGAGTTAATCTCACCGAGGCCGAATAGCCTGTGATAAAGCTTAGTCAAATAACCACTGGCCACGCTGCCGATATCGGCGGCTAAGAACGGTAGCCATGCAAACATAGCGATCTGTTTCAGGTCCATTCCCCGCTCATTGGCCAGATATAACGGAACCCAAAAGCTGAACACGGCCCATGCCGGCTCGGCCAAAAATGCCGGAATGGCGATACCCCAGAATTTTTTATTTTTACTTAATATTGCCAGAGATTTGAAGAAAGGCAGCTTCTCGGCGCTCGGTTCATTATCCTGACGGATAAAGGCCAATTCTTCTTTCGACAGATTAGGATGCTGCTCTGGCGAATGATAAAACAGCCACCAGAGTACCACCCAAAGCATGGCTAAACCGCCGGAGAATAGAAAAGCACCCTGCCAGCCAAATGAAATATGGGCAACCACGATAATCGGTGGCGCCAGCATGGCACCAATAGAAAACCCTACGCCAGCCCAGCCAGCGGCAACTGGCCGCTCTTTTCTCGGGAACCAGTCGGAAATAGCCTTCGCATTTGCCGGCGTGGCCGCTGCTTCAGCGCCACCCATAAAGAAGCGTAATATGGCTAACTGGAACCAACTGCCGGCACCGGCGTGCATCATACAGACAATCGCCCAGATGCTGGCGCAGATAAGAAAGCCCAGCTTTAAGCCAATCACGTCAATCAACCAGCCGCAGATGGGCTGGAAAACCGTATAAGCCAGTTGGAAGGAGGCAACCACCCAAGAGTACTGCTCGGTGGTCATATTCAGGCTGGTTTTTAGCTCAGGGGCCAAAATACCTAATGAGTTACGGGTAATATAGTTGACGGTTACGCCCAACAAAAACAGCGCTAACATCCACCATCTTAATGATTTTAATTTTCTGCGGATCGGAAGGGCTTCCGCACCGGATTCTCTAACGTCAATACTCATAACACTCTCCGTCATCTTTTCTGCGGGATAGTCCCGACACCGTTCAAGTTGGCTAGAGTCAGTAGTTCATAGTCGCTTTAACAAAAACGTCATGAGTCTAAAATACCAATATAATCACTATGTTATTATTATAGCTACATCAAAAATCTGTCTGACCAGTAACCTAAATTGGTTTACCAAATCAACATAACGAGAAAAGAATCTTTGCCACAATCGCTTTATTTGCAATAATTCTCACTGAGTGATGAAGAATCATTCAAATACGCCATAAAAGCCTTAGATACAAACAATAAAATTCTGTGAGAATTTTTTCATTTGCTAATTTGAAGGAGATCACAAAATGAACGGAAAGTTAAAAATCAGGCAAATTTCAGAGGCGACCGGCTTATCAATCAGTACAGTGTCAAGGGTTCTGGCCGGTAAATCTAACACCAGCGAAAAAGCCAAAAGCCTGATCATGAGTTATGCAAAATCCCAGGGGATCCTGAGTAATATATACGGCGGCAGGCTGTTGCTTAATAATTTAACCGTTTTTGCGCCCCCGAGAGCGTTTGATATCCGTACCGACGTTTTTTACCATAAGGTTATTCAGGGCGTGGTTCAGGCATTACAGCACCGGGAAGTCCGCGTGCGCTACTGTGGGCTAGAAGAAAATAACAGCGATGCGTCACTGTTTCTTGAGAAAATGACCGACCCATTAACCGAAGCGGCGATTATCATCGGCATTGATGACCCTCATATTCACACGCTGGCCGCCGATCTGAAAAAGCCCTGCGTATTAATCAATTGCTACGATAAAAGCATGCAGTTAGACAGCGTATCGCCTGACCATCAGGCTATCGGTGAATTCTCGGCTAACTATCTCATTAAGCAAGGCCATCGCAAAATTCTAACGCTGATTAGCCTGAGAAGAACCACCATGGAGCTGCGGCTCAACGGTATCAAAACGGCCTATGCCAGCAATAATATAGAGTTTCTGGAGCCGCTCAATTTGGTCACAACCTCTGGCTTTAGCACCTCAGAATCTGAACAGGCCATTGGCCAGTACTTTAGTCAGACGGCACCGGAAGACTACCCGACGGCGATTCTGGCGGGAGGCGAGTTTATGTCAACGGGTGCTATTAATGCGCTGAAAGCTATCGGCATGTCGGTACCGGCGGACATTTCAGTGATGAGTATGGATGGGTTTAGCATTAACGCTATTCATGGCATTGAACTGACGTCTGTGCAGGTTCCCTGCAGCGAGCTGGGGGAAGAAGCGATTAACCGGCTACAGCAGAGGATCCTGCGGCCTGAGTCCCTATACAGCACCCAATTGCTGCAAGGAACGCTGGCTATCAAAGAGTCTGTCAAACCGGCAAGTGCATATAAAACAACGCCGTCGGTGGCAACGGCAAGCCATAGGCTATATGACTAACCGCGAGCCCTTGCGCCTGAGTAGCGAAACGCCCGTGGTCAGCTATTCTTAAACCATCGGCATTCATCCGGCCCGATACTCAACAGATTCGAACGGAGGGCAGCATGAACCTATTCTTTTTCCGCGCTAACGTATTGGGGCTTGCCGTGACGTCAATCCCCGTAGTTAGCCAGATAACCATCGAAGCAAATATCGAAACAACCATCGAGACAACGGCGGCCATGGCCGCAGCTAAAATAAAACCAAAAGGTCACACAGACAGAACCAGACGCCACGCTCAGGATCCAAGCGTCAAAGGAAAATAGGCCCGATTCACCTGACGGCACAGCCCTAACTTCTCGGCGTTACCGCCAGTACATAGGTTCCGCTATAAGTACCCAGCGGATAAGTTTCAGTACGCTGGGCCGATATAAAGTAAATATAAACACCCCGATCGGTCGACGGAATATCGCCTACTGTCGCATACACGTTAACTTCTGCACGAGATGCGGCATCGCCCATCGGCGTTGTCGGGCTGCGGTACCACATGGTACCAATCGGCATAATGAAATTATTAGGGTCGCCGTTTTTCTTCAGTCCGGTAGGTCCTTCCAGCCTTAGTTCCACCTTATTGGCGTTACCGACAAAATGGAAGGACTTGGTCATTCCTCTGAGAAAGCCGTTTCTATCTTCCAGCCTTACCTGAACGTTACCCTCGGTGACGTCAGCATTCAGATCGTAAATAACCCGTATGCTGGAAGCAATTTCTGCCGTAACGTCAATGGACGTTCTGACCGTAACTGCAGCACTGAGCGGTTGAGAAATCAACGCTGTTAGCATCAGCCCAAGCGCTACCATTTTTTTATGCATTTGTTTATTCCTTTTCATGTGTAAGGTGCTGACTATCGGCTTACAGCCCCGGCGTAACTACCGCAGTGAAGGTATCTGAAAAACGAGTTCCTCCCTTAAGCCCCACCAGATCTTTGCCCCAGATAGTAAAAGTGATGTCTAACATCTGCGCCGATCCGGAACTACTGCCCAAGGTGTAGGTCAGCACATCACCGTAGCCAACGGTGCGGCGATCGACGCTGACTCCGTAAGGAATGAACCTGTCAGGCTGCTCAAGGGAATACATGCGGAAATCTCCGTTTGGCGCGCCTTTCATAGATTCGAAGGTCAGGCTAAACGGCAGCACCGTAGCCGGTGAATCAGAAATACGGCGCACGTTGAGTACCGCGGTTTTCACCGTGTCCTGATTGATTGCTACGGTGCTAAACCGGGCCGCATCGGCGTTGACAAACGACGCATCGATCAACGCCGGATCGCTTCTTAACGTACGGGCAAAAGAGAGATAAACGTTACTGGCTTCTACTACGCCATCGTTCCCGGTCAGGCGAACGTTACCCAGTAAAATACGCTGCCCGGCATACTGGCTCAGGTCGGCGTTTTTTTGTAACACGATCTCAGTGCCGTCACCGGACTGACTATCGCCAACGGCAAAACCCATGACGCTATCGCCCGAAGAAGCGGCATAGTTAATGGTGCTACCGCACTGATAGTTTTTCTCATAGCGGTAGGGCCGCTGGCTGAACATAGCGATAGGAATACGTACCCCTTGCAAAGCGCCCGATCCGATAAGATAACGACCAGAGCACACCCCCTGCCCGGCACTTTGCACAACGCCGCTAAGCCTATCGCCGTTGGCCAGGGTCGTGACAAAGTAAGAGGCGCCGAGCGATCCGGCACCGCCGTCTCGGGTAACGGTGGTGCTGTAACGACCGGGCGCCTTCTTCTCCATATTAATGATCAGATCGCCAGCCCCCTGAGTAACCGCGGCCTGTAATGGCTGACACGCCAGCCCCAGCGTTACCAATAGCAAGCCGAGGCCAACCCGATGCAGTGAAAAAGAATCGATAACCTTAAGTCTCATCGCGTTACTCCTTGAGCGCGCAGGCGACGTAGCGATACTTCTTGCCGTCGAGCTCAAAAGAGAGCTCATTTTTGACTTTTACGTTTCGCATATGGACCGGATAAACGTTAATATCGTCCGATTTAACCCCGTCGATCGTTACGTTGCGCATTTCACTGCGGCTATTACCCATGGATTCCAGCTGATAGTTTCCGCCGCTACAGTGGACTTTGAGGTCCTGAGTCAGTGAACCCGTTGGCATATAGCGCAATAACACATCGTAACCAATGGCAAAGCGAACCTTACCCGGCTCGACCGCATCTTCAGGATAGGTAGGACGAACCCGCAGCCGGTAAACCTGCTCTCGCTCTACCGGCTTCATGGTCATAATGCGGATCTTCTTTTGGGAACCATAAGGGATCATCACTTTGGTTGGTGAAAACAGTAAGGTTGGTTCTGCCTTCCCAAGCTCTTTCTCCAGCTCCTCTTTTGACTCACCCGGATTTTTAATCATGAACAGATCCAAGGAGACGAACTCATACTGCTCTTTGTCATCCGAGGGCGGAAATGAGGACTTAATGGTGATGTAATTATCCCGTGGAGTATCGATTTTCACCTGCTTAATAATAGGAATAACTTCAACCGCCGGAGCGGTAAATGAAACGGCAGCTATTGAAAATAACCCCATAAGAATAAAAAATTTCTTACTATTAAATATGCTCACACTCGACTCCATTAAGTTGAATAACGCCCTGCAGACTCTTGGTCTTGCTTTGATCTATCTTGCAAACGAACTCTTGTTCACTTGCACGGACTTTTAACTGCTCTAGCTTTTCATCTGAATTCATCAGGAAGTCTCCGACAAAAAATCCGGACTCATCTGAAATGCCGTTGCTGCCAACAATCCGGGCATTGGCCAGCGGTTTACGGGCGTAATAAATTCGCCCGGTCACCGTTTGGTTTTTCACCGCATTGAGGATCACCTTGTACGTCTGGCCCGGAAGTACGTGGGTAGATTCATTCTTAGCCGTCACGTTATAAAAGTTGTTCTCACTGCCGGTATAAACCTGCTCAGCGCTGGTATCAATTTGGGTATAAGGGCGAACGCTGGTGCTCGTTACTTTACCGCCCGGTACAATCACCGAGCTGCTGTTGTAGTTACGGACCTCAAAGTACTCATCCGTCGGTAATTTGGTGGCATCAATCACCAATGCGCTTTGTTCGGTAATGGCACCGTAGGCAATAGTGCCGTCACCAATGGAAAAACCACTACGCTGAGTAACAAACGATTGACGGTACTTACTGTCATTAAAGGTTTGGCTGTTACCAAATGAGGTGTAACCAAAGCGGTTATTCACCGTCAGGCTACCGCTGGCATTTTTATTAACACCGACTTCATCAGAGGCCGAAAAATTGAAATTATAGCGACCACCCCGGTCAAACTCGGGGTTATTCACCGTCATGGCATAGTCGGCGCTGTAGATGCCATCATCACCGTCTTTATCTGAGTTGCGCGCCTTGAGATACAGCGACTGGTAGTGGTTGTAGCGGCTGTCGGTAAAGCCAAGCGTAAACTGGGTATACAGCTGATGGTCCCGGCTCTCTTCCGCATTGTCGTAAACGTCTTTGCCAGTGTGATAACCGGCATCAACCCGCAGGTTTATATCGCTAGAGAGCTGGAAATCGCGGTTAAGCAAAATATCTAAGGTATTCTGCTGCCCCTTGTTCTTACGCCCGCCGCTGCTAAATGAGGTGCTATAGCTATAGTCAATGCCGAAACCTAGCTGGAATGGCAGATAGGTTCGCATACTTAGCTGCAAATATTCGTTGTCATAGGCAGGAATAATACCGTTCCGGCCATACTCAGAAATGTCGCCGTTAAATACCGAATTACGATAGGTCACGTTCAGGCTGGTACTGTCATAACTTTTAATGCCCGCGATGCTGTAGCCGTAAGAGCCAGATTTACCGTAGATACCATCGGTATAAATGCGTTCCAAAAATAGAGAGTTAATCGGCATATCAATGCTGGCATTGGCTACCGTCAGACCATTATCGCTTATCACACCTGAGCCCAGAGATAGGGCATTTTCGGTGGTATAGGAGATCGCTGCGCTGGCGAAACCGTTGTCATTTACACCGTTTGCTTTACCGTCTTGCTGACAGTTGCCGTTGCCGCACTGGTTAATATCTCCCTTAATCGACCCATCGTACTTACCCATTTGCATCAGATATTCAATTTTTCCGGGGCTAAAATCGCCATAACGTTTGAAAAATGGCTGGGTTTTACGCTCTTCGCTACCGTTATTCAGTTTGGAAACTATGGTGATGTCATATCCTCCGGCGGGCCAGCGTTCGGTGTTAACCGGTTGCAAACCGCCCGACAGCTGCTGCATATCAAGCAACCTGCCCGCCCGATAGATTTCAACGGTTCCGGCAGAGGGCATATAGATATTGATCGGCGACGAAGCGCCATTTGCGCGGCTACGGTAGTAGTCTGACAGGTAGCCTAATGACACGCCGTCGAAGTTAACCGAATTCATAAAGCTGTAAAACATTGAGGGCGTGCTGGTGGTCATATTGCTGGTGATATTCTGTCGCCCGATTTTGTAACGCGTACGTTCATCTTCCAGATAAAAAGCGGCTTCATCAAAAATCATGCTGGCGTCTTTAGACACGCTCATTGCTGAGTTGAAATAGCTATTACCGGTTAAACTCAGCGTGTCGTTAGACATCAGGTTAAAGTTAGAACCGTAGCTATCATTGAAATAGTTCAGGTTCTGACTATGCACGAAACCAGGCCGGTGCTGGTAATCGATAAAATCACTACCCTGAGCGCCTTCGGACTTCATCGCCAGATAAGATTTAGGAAAGATCAGGATAGCTTTCGCTTCATTTTCATTAATATACGCAGTGATACCTTCCTGAGGGAAACCCAGCTTATTGACTCTCGGAATAGGCTTCGCGAGCGCAGAATGCAGTTGGCTGGCCGTTACCGTCAGATTTGGCACTATGCCGGATGAAATACGGTCAGCAACGACTGAAGGCTCCTTCAGGGTTACATTCCCCATGTCATAGGTAATGGCATAGGTGCCGAGATGAACATCGGCCACCACCAGATCGAGAATGCCGGTTAGCTCAGAATTAAAGACTTCATCAAATCCCGGCGGTAGAGAAACCGGGGCAGACGAAACGACAGGAATAACCGTTACCGGAGATAGCATCAGACCCAAACTCACTAATCGGGTTAAAATATATTTGATATCCATATTATTTCCATATCGTTATTATTCTGCATTCCGGAAATAACCGGTTTTATAATATAGGTGTGACAACCATAGTGAACCTACCGGTGTAATATCCAACGGCGTAATTATCGGCCCGTTTTTTTGATTCAAAGGTTACTTTCAATCCATTATTGCTATTACCATCGGTCAAACGCCTTAATACCGGAACGCTCAAATCTTTGTCGGCCTCGGTCTGCTGCACATTAAGCGTAAAATAGCCATTCAGCGGAATAGAACCGCCCCCCACGTCGACCGACGTTAATTCAAACGGTGCGGTTTCCATGACAACTTTTGCTCTGGCAACGTTTCCTACCAGATAAAAATAGTCCGATGTGTTAGCGAACTTTTGGCTTACCGAATTAACCGATAGCGGAAAGTTTAATTCACCGGAAGTAATATCAACCCCCTTATAATAAATAGCGATTTTAGCCAGCATCTCAGCCCCGACCTCAACCTCAATACTGGTCCCCCGACCGGCAGAAATAGCACTAAAGTGAATGCCGAATAATATAAATAGAGAGGTTTTAATTATGTTCATGCGGTTATATAACAGGCTGGCTTTCGCCAGCCTGTACTCTAATTATTATAAAATAAAACTCGATATACTCAGCGTAATTGAAGACGCCGCTTCAAATACTAAGAACATATTATGGAACCAGAGCCAGAGTAGCGTACACAACGCCACCGTAAGCGCCGCCGGCATAGGTGTTATGTGCTGCCGTAGACTCAAATACGAAAGCCACGTCTTTCTCTGCGTGAGTACCAGTCGTTGTCAACGTATACTCTTTTTGCTCACCTGAATTAGTAAAATTAACTTTTGGTGCGCCAGCTCCAATCGTTGAAACTTTATAGCTCATTTTGTTGAGCTGACCGCCGCTGGTACTGTTCAATGCAAATGCAGTACCGGTAGAGACGTTGCCGTCGTCTAGAGTTAGCTTAACTTTAGTCGTAGTCGCACCCACGGTATTGCTCCATAAACGCAGAGCCTGTAGGTTTTGAGTATCGGCAGACATGGTAGTCCGCAGATCGGCATGCCCACTACCGTTTGGCGTTAAACGCACGTCCAGATCGGCAACCGGGTTACCCTCTGGGTCGGTGATAGATACGGCGTCTGGTACCCGAGCAGACAGGTTAAAACGGGTGTCATAGTTCGCTGGAGTCGTGGCCAGAACTGCGGTAGAAAAAGTCATTCCTGCGACTACAAGTGCTAAATGTTTAATTTTCATGTTAATTTATGCCTATAATTGATAAGAAACCAAGTGTTTAACATCTAATATGTAAAGCGTTTAGCTTTACTTTAATGACTCACTCCGAAATAGCAGAAGCAAATCATTAAAGCGCAGCACTTCTATTTCTATATCTATCGGTAACCACAAAAACCGACAATACAGAAAAGCTACAATGCAAAATTTAATGTCAATGGAGAGGAAATAAATAAAGGAAGCTCAATTAACCGAAGAGAAAATCCTTTTTAACACCATCCTTCCGACACGTATAATAATTAGTCAAACCTTTTCTAGGTAATTATTAGTTCTCAATTCATCTCATTAATAGAAAATATGCTATCGACAGTAAGCATCCACTATCTTTAGTTATATCAGCTACTGGCTATAACCCTGAGCCTAAACTTAGTTTATTGCCATGGATAACCTGTAGCTCTTATTAGTTCTTACTAATTAATATAATGAGTACTTTTATTCATTGACTGAAATATTTGGCGCAATAGTCAATAAACAAATTAACCATGTTTATTTGAAAATAATCAGGGTTGATTCTTTATCAGCTCTTCCCGGTCGTAATTATCACAATTATTGACTTGATAAACTAACTGATTATCAAAAACGCTTAAGCGTATTATGTCCTACCTCTTCAAATACGGCCTGGCGAAGGTCATTTTCTAATTCTCTTACATTGGTTGAAATATAGAAATTATTCTCACCAACGCATAGCTTCCAGTCAACGGTTGGGGTATAGCCAATACCAACAAAGGCTATTTTACCGACGGAATAACGGGTACTCATAACCTGTTTGATTTTCTCGCACATGCCTTTAGCTATCAGAGTCGGCGTTATTTTTGCATTCACCGAGTCCTGCCCATCAGAAACAATCACCATCACCCGCTTGGCGGCGGTGCTTTTACCCAATAGCTGCGCTGCACGTAATATGCCGGAGCTAACAAAAGTATTGCCTCCGGCTGGCATATTACGTATAGGAAGCAGTTTGGTATAATCGGAGGTAAGATCCGTTTCCAGAGACATCGGGCTGGCCTTCAGACATGCCCATGTCGACCCAAAAGAGCGCCCATTGTACACCCTCGATAAAGGTACATTAATTTCAGTGCTCGATTCGTTAGGAATTGAACTTATGGTTTTTTCATAATCAACGATCCTATCTAATCCTGCGACTATGACATCGTCGATGTCCGTGACTTTAACTTTGGTCGACAGAGGAATTCGACAGTTGCCATCGCGATGCATACCCCAGTCGAACGGAACAAAGCCCACTTTGTTATCCGGATGATAGGAATAAAGCTCCCGCGACAGCTGAAGTACAATACGCTTGAGCTCCTTAATCCGGCTGCTGCCGCCGGGCAATATATAATTCATTGAGTTAGAGAAATCGGTAGCAAATACCACATCAATATTTGAACGATATTTACGCGCGGCCCCGTTATCCCCAACGCTAACCGTTGGCTGAAAGCTGGGAAAGAAAGAAGACGAGAACCACGAGGTATGTAGCGTCTGAGCGCTAACCCGATACTCAACGTACTGAACGTTCTCATTTACTGAGACCATGTTACTGACGTCAACCACGGGTACAGAAACGCTTTTTTCATTACGCATATAGCGACGAAAATATTCACTGGCCAAGAATCTATTACGGCTCACGGCGGCGGCAGTCAGCTTACCGTTATCTTCCGCCGCCAGCGCCAGAGCGGCCTGTTCCATGGCGTCAGAAAGTCGAGCCTTTTCCATCAAATAGCGTGAACCTTCAAAACCAAATGCCACCATGCCAAGCAAAACGCCGCTCAGCATGACAAACATAATGGCAATTCCCCCTTTCTGATCCTGAGAAAAGCGCCGTATCTTCTCCATCAGGGTACTTCGTGAACGCCCGCGGATGAAATCCTGATTGTCTATCCCTGTTTTGTGCATTCTCTTATCTCACTTGCTTGATACAACCCTTGTTTGTGGATAATTTTATCCCCCAGAAGGCAGACTAAATAAGGCAATCCACCCGGTAGGTACTTACCTACCCACTCTCCCGTTTTATCGAGGCGATAATCTATTGTGCCGTTGAATACCCGCCCGACAGGGTTAACGTCGATAACGCTAACCTCAAGCTGTGCACTTAGCGTTGTGCTGTAATAGAGCGCCTGATTAATCTCAACAATCAGCGACTGTTGGTTTACCTTATCGGAATCAATAAACACAACCGCACTAAAACGTTCCGGAGGCTTAACCGCACAGGCCTGAAAGCAAAATAGGCACAGGCCTACGGCCATAACGATATTGCCCCGAGTCAGTCTGCTGCTCACGTTATCTCACCACCACGATAGAAAAAGACTTATGCTGAGTCTTGCCGTCTCCTCCACCGGTGAACCGGGTAAACCAACTGACTGAGGGTAAACACAGCGTAACTTGATACATAGGCACCCAACGCCCGTAGCTTCCTTTAGGTGAAAGATCCTGCATATTGTTAAGCTTGGTATAAGGTGTACAGGTCTCTGGCCCAGACCTGAAGCTGTTATAGCGCGACACAACCCGGCTATGGAGATTGCTGGTTAGCTTAGGTTCAACAAAATGCAGCTCTTCTACGGTTATCGATAAATTGCTTAAGTCAGCCCCGCTTTCCATATCCAGCAGTACCTTTTTAGCCAGCTGCGAAATCGTATCGACCTGACGTTGGTTCAGGTACTCATCATTATGATAAAGCTGAGTCCTCTCACGCAAAGTCCCTGCAACGGAGTAGGTCACTCTGTCGAGCTTTCCAATCATCGCCTGTTGTAACACCAGATCGACGAGAAAAGCGGTCAAAAAGGTTAACACTACGCCAATCATCGCAAACTCAACGGCTACTGAACCGGATTCATTAGTCAACAAAGGCCGAACGTTCATATTCTTGAACAAAGATCACCTCTCGATTTAATAATGTACTGGCCCACATTTTCGGAAACGGGAAGAACATCGGGTGGTATCGATAATTAAGCTGGTAGCGCGCCAGCGGGCTATCGGTTGACATAGCGCTATAGTTATTCGTCAGCAGGTCGTCAATGCTATGGGCAAAATTAACCCGAATTCTGACCGCATCCTTCGAGGTTAAGAATTTCCATAGCGTTCCGCTTTCTTCGGTTAGCCGTATTCTAAAACGGCGCTGATAAGCTCCTGAATTGGGCTGTTTAGCATTTTTGGCCTCTTTCGCGGCTTCAGTGACGGCTAGATCGATAACCGCAGACATATAAGACAAGCGGGCAATCTCGGCGACAAACATCACCATGCTAAAGAAGCCAAAAAAGACCATCGCAAACTCAATACTGGCAACCCCCTCCCTTCGGCGCCAAAAACTGAGCAATGGCTGTTTAATCATCCTTTATTCCCACCGTTGCCGTTAGTGACGTTATTGACCTGATTTAGCGCTTCAATGATGTCCTCTGAATTATCGGAGAGTTTTTCAGACTCAATGATGTCGCGGGCATAGCGGGTATCTCCAACTTTGACTAAAGAAAACACCAGATTGTGTAATAGGCGATCGCCTTTACGGCCGCGTAAATACTGAGGAAGAAGTAACCGCACTGAGTCGTCATAGCGATTATCAATCATGGCGATCATGGCCAGATTATTAATGGCGACATCGTCGGCAATAAACAGTTCTCGGGAACGTTCAATGGCGGTCTTAGCATCGGTTAAACGACCGCTTTCTGCCAACGCGATGCCTTTTAGATTGTAAGCATCGCCATTTTCAGGATTGCGCTGTAGCAGCATGTCCGTCACGTGCATTGCTTTGTCATACTCTTTTAGCGCAATCAGGTTTTTAGCCTGTAGCAAATAGATGGCATCGTCAGGCTTTTCCATTAACGGCTGTAGGTAATAAAGTGAAGACTTGCCGTCACCCACTAAGTAGTAATAGTTGGCCAGCTTATAACGAATCGTGGAGTCTTCTTTTTGCTTTAGCCAGCTGCGATAAAGATCGATAAGGCCATTGTAATTCTTGGCACTTAGCAAAATGTCTTCTTTATAGGTCAGTGACTTATCATCAATGCTTTGCAGGCTATGGCAGCCGCTTAGCAACAAACAAAACGCCAACGCCAGAGAAACAGAAATCAGTTTAGACATGAAATAAAATCCTTAATAAGCCCGGTGCGGCAATTAATATAACTATCGGGAACATGACAAAAAGAATGAGGGGTATGCTCATTTTTGCCGACAGGTTGCCCACTTTTTCTTCCATGGTAAGCAGTTGGAGATCGCGAATGTCTTTAGAGAGATCCATCAGCTGTTCATACACTGAAGTACCGAAATAAACGCTCTGCTGCAAAGTAGTACAGAACATTTTGATTTCCAGCGTTGGTAAGGTGTAGTAAAGCTCTTTTAACGCACTTTCTAGCCCCTTCACCTCAGAACGGCGAATAACCCGATCCACGGTTTTAGACAGATCCCGATTAATATCGCTAAAGTGATCCGCAACGTATCTCAGCGAGCTTTCGATGGTCATTCCCGCCTGAATGCAAACCGCAATCAGATCGATAAAATAGGGAATATCATTCATCATGATGCGAGTTCTGGCATTGATCATATATTTGCGGATCATCGCCGGGAGTACGATAACCGTGGCCAAAACCACCGTCAGAATCACGGCGCCATTCTCCAGAGTCAGCGACAGTACGCCGGTCAGGTTAAGCAGATACAACAGAAGCGCCACGATGCAGGCAATCATCAGCTTATAGTTGACATGCTTATCCAGTTGAGCAAAGAAGTTGATCGCCTGATTATTGCTTTCGATTAATACTTCATATTCCGCCGTCGGCGTGAGCTTAATCTGAGGATCGAGATCTTCACTCTCAATCACGCGTTTCACCTGATGAAAATGCTTACGTTCACGCATCTGAACCAGCAAAAATACGATACCGACAACAATCAACGCCAGATAATAGATAATCACCATTAGGTTGCCCTCTTGACTAAAATCCAGATGATCCCCAGCCCCAGCGCTTCACTGGCTAAAACGTAATAAAGAATGTACTGCCCGGTAGGGTCATCAATAATGTAATTAAAGTTCTCTGGGCTCATGAACTTCATGCCGATGAAGAAAAGCAACGGGATTGCAGCGACGATTTTGGCTGACATACGGGCTTCGGAAGTCATTGACATTTTTTTTCGCTCTATCGCTTTAGTACCGGCCAGTACGCGGGCAAGGCGCGCCATCAGGACACGCAGCTGACCGCCGCGCTGAATACTCACCAGCATTACGATGATAAAGAAGTAAAACTCTTTGTATTTGAAACGTTGGTAGGCATCGTTAAATACCACTTCAGCATCTTCCCCCAGATTGAGCCGACGCCCGATCAGGTGAAACTCTGCGCCCAGCGGCCCGGAGACATCTTTGCCGCAGCGATCCAGCGCATGATGGATGCTGCTACCGGAAGAGACCGCCGCATTAACAACCGAAATAATTTCTGGAAAGCTATTGTCAAACACCTTGCGATTAGTAATTCGCCCGAAATAGATCTGCCCCCAAAAAATCAGCGCTACCGTAGCCAAAATAAGCAGTGGCCAGTTAAAGTGGGTCCAGGAGCTATTAACGAACATCGCCCCGGTAAAAATAGCAAACATAATGACCGAATTTCGGATGGCTTTTTCATTGTGATAACCACGAAAATACTGCATCCATTCACTGAAAAACCGCCCCAGCTTGACGCTAACTCCGCTCTGAACAGGCTGCTCATTTTTAACCGCATTAAATGAATCACTCTGTTTGCGCCAGCTAAAAATGTTAATCACCATTAACAGCACGCCGGAAACAACGATCACGATATAAATCATCATGATATAATTCCAAACATCTGTTTTAGTTCATCGCCCAGATCGAACATGTAGGCATTGCTCATGATGGTAGAACGAATCAGTAGACCGTGATTTTTGAACTCACCGTCAACGGAACCCGCTTCGGTTTTGGTCTGTTTTGCCTGAAAGGTGAAGATGTCCTGTAAAATAACGTTATCCCCTTCGATCCCCATGATTTCGGTAATGTTCATGATTTTTCGCGAACCGTCGTTCATGCGAGAAACCTGAACGATCAGATTGACCGCTGACGCAATATTGCGTCGGATGGCGGTAATCGGCATGCTCATACCTGACATCATCACCATACTTTCCAGCCGGGCCACCGCATCTCTTGGCGAGTTGGCGTGCAGCGTTGACATCGAGCCGTCGTGTCCGGTATTCATCGCTTGCAGCATTTCAAACGTCTCTTCACCACGGCACTCACCGATGATGATGCGATCCGGGCGCATACGCAGTGAGTTGATCACTAAATCACGCATGGTGATTTGACCGGTATTTTCTATTCCGGCCAAGCGCGTTTCTAAGCGCACAACGTGGGGCTGCATTAGCCTTAGCTCGGCGGCATCTTCAAGCGTGAGGATACGTTCATTTTCACCGATATAGTGAGAAAGCGCGTTAAGCAGGGTGGTTTTACCGGAACCGGTACCGCCGGAGATAATAATGTTTACCCGACAGCGGGCCGCGATAATGAGCAGGTTAGCCATTTCGCTGCTCATGGTTCCCAGCTCAACCAGATCTGCCAACATCTTGTTATTTTTACTGAACTTACGAATGGAGATTGACGTTCCTTCCAGCGCAATAGGAGGAATCACCACGTTAAGCCGGCTGCCATCTGGCAGACGTGAATCAACCAGCGGGCGACCTTCGTCAATCCTGCGCCCAACCCGTAGTACCAGACGCTTAGCGATATCCGTTAGCTGGGTATTATCAATAAAACGTTTATTGGTCTTTTCTAACAGGCCAAAACGCTCAATAAATATCGATTCAGGTCCATTAACCAGAATATCGCTGACGGTATCGTCTTCAATAAATTCGCGCAACGGGCCAAAACCCAAAATTTCATCGGCAATATTTTCTACCATCTTGCGTTGCTGATAAGCGTTGATATACAGATTATTCGCCGTAATGGCTTTTTCAACATTCTTCGTCAGTTCGGCGATCATCGAGTCACGTTCAAGCACCAAATGCTCGATTTTTTCAATTTCGATATTCTTAAGCGTCTCTTCTCGAATCAATATCTGAGTTTCAATATCAAGTTCCATCTGGCCCTCCTTTACTTAGACCAACGCTGGCGCAATTGCAGTAGCATCGATGTATTTGGCTTATTACTTTTCGTTTCTTCAATACCCAGAATATAGCGGGCCAGTTGATCCAGTGGATTCCTGAGTCCCTTTTTCCAAAAACCGGGCGCAATGGCCTTAGCGCCGATCTTCTTCATATAGGGCAAAACGATATCAACCGGCCGCCCCAGTAGCGATTCTAAATCTATCAGAGAAATTCTCGACTCCATGGCTGGGCGGCTTTCGTTCAGACAAATGTACAGGCGGCTGGACAATCGCTTATTGCTGCGCTGTGACCGATCAAACTCGTCTAAAAACTGGCGAGCGGTACGCACCGATGAAGTACTGTGATCGATCATCAGGATCGCGCACTGGGTGCTTTCAGCCAGTGCGTTTAGCTGCTCTTTTTTGAAGCTATGAATCGACTGGTCATAAACAATAAAGTTATATTTAGCGAACTCCGGCTGGGATAAATCAGGCATTTCGTGTGAAAAATCCTGCTTTAAATCTATATGGTTGTTATATGAGACCAAGTCCTGATTCAGCTTTTTCCCCAGTAACAAATCGAGATCGTGAGAACCATGCCCACCCTGCATCAGCAGTAATGGTAATGGCTTGATCCCGACAACTGAGCGAGAAAGCTGGTAGCTCAGTAGCGTGGTGCCGATACCGCCTTTACAGCCCAAAATGCTGATATTGATTGCCCTACGCCGTTCTTCACGCACCAAGCCGTTGACTACCCCCTCAGCTAACTCATCGAGCTGAAAAGTGGAGTAGAAATAGGAAATTCCGTGATCCATAAAATTCTGAGCAACGGTAATCGAGTCAATGTCACCAACAACGGCACAGCCACAACCGCGGGGAATTTGGCTATTAATCATTGAAATCAGACGGGAAATGTCATTGCAGTTAACAATATCAATAACAACCCTACGCAGGGAGTCAGGCAGAACAATTTTGTCAGCGTTGAAAAAATCAACGCTCATTTCCTCAACCGTAGAGATGCCAGCTATGCGGATCCGCTGACAAATATCCTCACGCAACGCATCACGAGATGAGATCACCAGCGTACTTTTGTCGCCTTGATTCTTATTTTTTCGTACCTCATCTTTCTGTAAAAATAACAACATGACTTACGTCCTTAAAAAATAAAATCCATCGGGTTAACCAGACTTCGACGCAAAGAGTTATTCAGCGCACACCCGAGATCGTCCGTCTCTCGATAGCGGTAATTCTGAGTGTTGTAATTACAACGCTGAGCTCTCAGCCTAACGGTCTCAATATTCACTATCAGATTGGCCTGCGGTTGATTGTTAAAACCACCAACGGCCTGAGTGATATTGATGGAGTGAGGCGCAACGCCTTGCTTAATCAATTCCTGACGAACCTTGGTTGCAACCGGTTTGTAATTATTTTTTGACCAGCTAATCGTAATGGTGCTGGAACGATTGGTACCCAGACCATGCAACACCTTACCTATCAGTATTTCGCTATCGATGTCAGTATTACCGCTCAGGGTGAACGACTGCACTTCGACTTCAGGCGATGCGTAGAACCGGCTGTTATAAGCCTGATCCTGAGCCTGAACCCCGAGGGAATAAGCGCAAATTAGCAGGGCAAGCATCCATAGGTGTCTCATTTCACAAACCCACCTTTATTGAGGAAATCCATAGCGCGTTTTTGATTACGGCTGTCACGAAACCCGCTGAAGTTAAAGAAGCGCTCGGTTGTGCTACTGTGCACAAAGTCAGGGAATATGATGTCTCGCGATGAAACCGGCTTGACCAGATTGACCGTTGCGACCACAACCAGTTCGGTACGATTGCGGGTAGTTGATGCATTGCGGAAAAAAGCGCCGAGGATCGGGATATCGCCAACGTAGGGAACTCGGGACAATGACTCTTTCTCAGAGGCGTTAATCAACCCGCCGAGTAAAAAGCTCTCACCGTCACCTAGCTCAACGGTGGTACGGGCCCTGCGGGTTTTTAACGAAGGAAACGAAGCGCCAGCATCGGTTTGATATATGTCACTCAGGCTACTGACCTCTTCACCTAACATCAGGCGAATACGCCGGTTATCGCTGACTTTAGCGCCAATATTCAGCTTAATACCGAACTCTTTAAACTGAACGTTAGTGCCGTTTTCCGACGTGGTAACGATCGGAATTTCTCCGCCCACTAAAAAGTCTGCGGTTTCTCCTGACAATACCGATAGGTTGGGTTCAGCCAACACTCTGGCGATTGAATCATTGCTAATGGCGTGAACTAAGTTACTCAAAGAATCTGCATCAAACTTAATAAAATTGAAGGTTCCGGCGTTCTGGCCAATAGTCTTCCAGTCAATCCCAACGTTGTCCGTAAATTCTTTAGTGACCTCGACAATCGAAAGCTTAACGTTAACCTGATTGGTCAGCGGTAGCCGGAGCTTGTTGACTACGCCTTTATAGCTGACTTCGTTAAGAAAGTTAGAGGCGCTGTCACCGCCACCGCCGCCGCTGTCATCTCCGACTTCTTTTACCGTCTTTTTAACCTCGGTTTTCTCAGCGCCAATGCCCTCACCTACGATTTGATAAATACGATCGCGCGCGTCTTCATTAGGTACGAAACCGGTCAGAAGATAGGTACTACCCGCCCGCTGAATGCTGACGTTACTGTCAGGAAATTCTGCCCGAATGGTTTTATCAACGGTGCCCAGCAGATTATTGACCACCAGCGAAACCTGGACGATCTTGCGCCCGCTTTGATCAAAAATAGTAAAGTCGGCACGCCCCTCTTTGCGACCATAAAGTACCAGACTGTTATCATTAACCAGCTCATAGTCGGCAATCTCAGAGGCAGAGATAAATACCGTATCAATGATCTCCTGAGTGTTAATAACCCGAGATTCTCCCGGCTCCAGATAAACCTCATTAGCCTGCGCGAAAAACGAAAGCAGGAAACAGCCGGCCAACGCCGAAAATAGTGCAAATTTTCTGATCTTATCCCTGAGCACGATGTGATCCCCTGATTTCTTTAATTGTTCGTAGCTGAGGTAATAGTGTGTCTAATCGGATTTTTCCGTCCTCAGAGCCACCTTTAGCGGGTAGCAGCAATAGCTCACCGACTTTTTCTACGGTATGGATAAATTCCAGATCCTTGGTTTTTGCCTTAAGCTGGATATAGCCCAGTACGTCATCATCTTTACTGAGCAGTCCGCCACTGAGATCGACTTTAGGCATACGAAGTACTGTTAAAGGGGAAATTAGACGACTCAAAACGTACTTGTCGCTCTTATTTGGACTTCCTCCGCCGGATTCAAGCCCGATTTGTGCCTTCATACGGCTATCGTTAGAAACTTCTAGCATGCGTAAATAAAGGGCAACTTCATCACCGACGGCTAATGAATTAAGTAGATAGCTATTGGTAGCCTTGATCGGGAAACTGTAAGTCATTTCATCGTTATGCAGGCTATTGAGCACATAATCAGGGCTGTCGAAGCTTTCCAACATGTTGGCGACAATATAGCTTTCAGCTTTGATCGAACTTTTTAGCCTGTACCCACGTAAGGAGCCGGTGTTTAATGCAGAAATATCAAGAGAGGCTAAGTCACTGTTTTCCTCTACGCTAATCTCACTAAGTTGGTAATCTTCCGACCTGATAATATGGCCGTGAGTAAGATCGGTTTTAGCCACAGCCACCGTTAGCCTACGCTTGGTCGAATCCTGAGTATTTACGGCAGTCGTTGCCGGTGCAGCAGGTTCCCCACTGACAAAAACCCAAATACCGATCACTCCGACCACAATAACGATGAGTGAGATAAAAAACATTATTCTATGATTCACTGCGAATAACTCTCCTGAATGTTAAGGTTTATTAATACTGGTTATGACCTAATTGATAGCCAATAAGGCTAATTAAGTTATAAAAGAAGCGAAAAAAAATCCCACGGCGATTGCCGGGCCCATAGGCACACCCGACTGACAAATCGATCGACGAAAAAATAGGAAACCAATAAAAACAATAAGCCCGCCTGATACTGAAGTTAGCCATAAAAATGGCCAAATTTGCTGAGCGGTTAATGAGAGTGAAAGTGCAGAAATCAGCTTAACGTCTCCAGCACCCAATATATTGAAATTAAATAAAACAAATCCCAATGCTAAAAGGCTTACGGCAGCCAAAATATTAATTGTGCTGTGATGGTAATAACCAAAAAGAATAGCAACAATAAGAATAGCAGTAACAACTTTATTACTAATAATTCTGAATCGAATATCAGTATAAGTAGTCCATATAAGCAGCATTAACATGACTAAAAAAATGCCATTAATTAAAGTTGTCATTACTTTTCCTATTATAAAAGCTAAAGTGCTTAGAATTTGTAATCTCCAAGCACTTTAATCAAATCCGATACCCCATATAAATGAGTGTCAGTTCATCAATATCATCCTACGAGCGTTATCGGAAATTCAGACAACTACGGCTTAGTAGAAGTAACGGATAGAATTGCCGCCTGAATCTTCTGGAATGCTTGCTTTAGTTCAAACAGGAAACCAGTACTTTCGCCATTACCTAAAACAAGAGCCAGCAGTGAAGCTACAGCAACACCAATTAATGCGTATTCGATGGCAGTAATACCGCGCTGATCTTTAAGAAAGCCTTTAAGGCCTAAATAAGCCGCGATATAACCTTTGGTCATCACATTAAACATATTTCAATTCCTTTATGAAAAAATACTCACAATTAGTATTGTTGAGTGTATTTATATTTGCCTAGTACTTTAACCCTCATTCGTTTTTAAAATGAGTGAGTAATTAAGTCATCCTTGTAGAAACCCAGCAAAAATATAAAACTATTTGCGTTTATCAAGTCAAAAGCTCACCTGCAACAAAATAGTATTTTCCGGTTGCTAGAAGATAACGAGACAAATTTAACCACATTCGATTTTGATTACTCTATTCTTTCTCTCTCAATTAATTTGATACATTCTTAATAAGTTACCTTTCACCCTACTGATAACCTCAACGACTATAAATATGACTTTAATAATATATATATAATCAGCACTGACAGCGTGCTTAGCCAGCAAACGGCAACCACCGCCAGTATGGATACCAGGAAACTCCACCGCCTATCGGCAAATAGATTCGCCGCTTTGGCCTGCCTCTCACTTTCTCTTTTTTCGAGCGCAGTCACGAGGGTATTATCCAAACCGCCAAGCGGTGCGATATATTGCACCGGTTCTGGCTGAGCTGAAGAATGTAATGCCTTTTCTGGCATAGAGTCAGGCTTCTCAGTAGCTATCTTGGTCACTTTGCCTACGTACTGAGCGCCTTTTCTCGGAATAGTGCGAATCAACGTCTCTCTTAATCCCACTTGAGAAAATGCCTTACGCAGAGCATATAGCTGACCGTAATAGCTACTTTCACTGATAGCACCGCTTTGTTCTTTCCATACCTGATGAATGAGCTTCTCTTTTTCAGTCACACCGTTAAGCAATAAGATCAGAAAACGGAGACTGTTTTCAGTCAGCTCGAGAACGGTTCCGTCTGCACCAATCAGGCACCGTTCTGAGGGTGAAAACTCCACATCATTCTCTAACTTAAATCTCATATTCATAGGTCTATATATCCCTTTGTGATAAAACCTAAACCATACAATTACACAAAAAGCAGCGAATGAAGCTACCGGTATTTAATGTTTCCTACCATCAATATCTGTATACACTGATATATACAATAAAAATGTAAACTAACTAAAAACTAATGAGAGACAGGGAGAAATAAAAGTTTTTAGGAATATTAAAAACATTAACTCTCTGCTTTGCAGATGCCCCTGATATAGTACTTTCATGTCGGATTCATACGGTTGCTAGTTCATAATATTGATATAGGTTTATTACATCACTTGTTAAATCTTAATTTAAATATATCTATTAAGAAATGGCCTTAAACAACCGTTATATAACCAGTTGTGTCGAAATATGTCAAATACTCTTATCTCATTAACTTTTAACACCTCAATTATTCTTAATTAATCTCAATGAATGTTGAAAATCGCCAAATACAGTCAATTGAAAACAAAGTTATCATTAATTTTCGGAGCATTGATAGAATAGTAAACAGCAAAATCAAATCAATAATTTATCAAATTAACAATAAATATCTTACTTTTCATATAAATAATGAAACCCAGCCATTTTAGAAGGAAATGTGATCTAGATCAAAAAAATGATTATTTTATAGCTATTGATCGCGGATTGAGCAAGGGATTATTTTCTGAGTAATGTGAATAACTCAATAACTTAAGGAGTTGTCATAGAATTATTTTAATCAAATTCATCAAAAAATCTAAATAACATACTAGAAAAAACACTTCTTAAACATGTTGACAAGAATTCTCTTTCATTAAAATAGCATCATATTATAAACATAATCTGATATTACTTACATCAAAGAATCGGTTTGCAAAACAGTTACTACTTAATTATTAGTATATGGCGACAGCACAGTATGTAATATTTACGCAGTCAAATTATACAATAACAAAAAAGCTATTATAATGACTTTTAAATATGTATTAGCAGTAAATATGGGGGAGGATGAGATTTGAGTATAGTTTAGTCCGGGACTCGTAAAAAGTCCCAAATTAAATACGGAGTACAGAATAAGTAATAAATAATATGCAACAATTAATATTTAAATGCTACCGGGTTCTGCTTCTTCCTTTTATTCCATTATTAGATTTACCAGACTTTGACGAATGGGGGGATGCCGAAGGTCGATCGACCTGCGAAACTGTATTGTCAGGCTTAAGAGCAGGTTTCTTCGGTTTAGCTACCGGATTACCGCCTCGATTAGGCACTCGCTGCTGTTCTATATCCGTATGCTTAGTCATTGCCGGACGGGTGTTGTTGCGAAAACTGCGCTTGGCCGCTCTTTGCTCTTCAATCGTCGGTGTCGGAACTAGGCACTCACGACGGCTGCCAATCAGGTGCTTTAATCCCATTTCTTCCAGAGCATCACGGATCATTGGCCAGTTTGCCGGATCGTGATAGCGAAGTAAGGCTTTTTGCAACCGCCGCTGGCGATCGCCTTTTGGTATAGCCACCTCTTCGCTTTTATAGTCCACTTTAGCCAGCGGATTCTTACCCGTGTAATACATCGTGGTCGAGTTAGCCAACGGTGACGGATAGAAATTCTGTACCTGATCCAGACGGAAACGATTTTTCTTGAGCCATAAAGCCAGATTAACCATATCCTCATCCTCAGTTCCCGGATGGGCTGAGATAAAATAAGGAATTAAATACTGTTCTTTACCCGCTTGTTTAGAATAAGTATCAAAAAGTTCTTTAAAGCGATCGTAGCTGCCCATGCCCGGCTTCATCATTTTAGACAGCGGGCCCTTTTCGGTATGTTCAGGGGCGATCTTCAAATAGCCGCCCACGTGGTGAGTCGCCAGCTCTTTAATATAGCGAGGATCTTCAACCGCGAGATCGTAACGAACGCCGGAGGCAATCAAAATTTTCTTAATTCCTTTCAAATCTCTGGCGCGACGATACAGCTTGATTGTTGGCTGGTGGTTAGTATCCATATGCTGACAAATTTCAGGATACACGCACGACGCTCTACGGCAGGTTTGCTCAGCTCTCGGTGACTGGCAGCGCAACATATACATGTTGGCCGTCGGACCGCCAAGATCGGAAATAATGCCGGTAAAACCGGGCACGCTGTCGCGAATCTCTTCGATCTCTCGAATAATTGAGTCTTCAGACCGGCTTTGAATAATTCGGCCTTCATGTTCGGTAATCGAGCAGAATGAACAACCGCCATAGCAGCCGCGCATAATATTGACCGAGAAACGAATCATTTCATAAGCGGGTAAGCGCGAACCTTCATAGGCCGGGTGCGGTACTCGCTGGTACGGCAGGGCAAAAACGCTGTCCATCTCTTCGGTTGACAGTGGAACCGCCGGTGGATTGATCCAGACAAAACGGTCGCCGTGCTTTTGTAATAGCGCTCTGGCACATCCAGGATTAGTTTCATGATGCAGAATGCGCGAAGCATGGGCATACATGACTTTGTCAGCTTTAACCTTTTCATACGACGGCAGCAAAACATAGGTTTTTTCCCATGGCTTTGGCTTAGCCGGCTGAACCACTACTTCTTTGGCAATAGGCTGCTTTTCAATGGCAAACTTGCTGCTTTCATCAACGCAGGCTAAATCATCGCCATACGGATGGGGAATGGGGTCAATGCGCCCCGGCTTATCTAAACGGGTGGAATCTACGCCAGCCCAACCGGGTAACGGGCCTTTACGCATCACGGCGGTGTTACGAATATCCTGAATTTCAGCAATCGTTTCGCCGTTGGCCAGGCGGTGCGCCAGTTCAACCAGCGGACGCTCGCCGTTACCATAAATTAGCATGTCCGCTTTAGCATCGACTAACACTGAGCGCCGGACGGTATCAGACCAATAATCATAGTGGGCAATACGCCGCAGGCTGGCTTCAATACCGCCAAGAATAACCGGCACCTCTTTATAGGCTTCTTTACAGCGTTGGCTATAAACCAGCGAGGCTCGATCGGGGCGCTTTCCACCAACGTTATCCGGCGTGTAGGCATCATCATGACGCATACGCCGATCGGCGGTATAGCGGTTAATCATTGAATCCATATTACCGGCGGTAACGCCAAAAAAGAGGTTGGGCTTTCCCAAACGCATAAAATCGTTTTTATTCGACCAGTCAGGCTGAGCAATAATGCCAACGCGAAATCCCTGAGCTTCGAGCATGCGACCAACAATTGCCATGCCAAAACTAGGATGATCAACATAAGCGTCACCGGTCACCACAATAATGTCACAGCTATCCCAGCCTAAAGCATCCATCTCTTTACGAGACATAGGCAAAAACGGCGCAGTGCCGAAACATTCCGCCCAGTAAGGGGTATAAGAAAACAGATCTCGTTCTGGTTGAATCAGGCTAATGCTGGTACTCATAGGAAAACTCGTTAACACGTTATTCGGGGGCCGTCCGTCCGGCAGGTCGAAGATTATACAGCTTTATACCGGATGATCACGGATAAAAAGCAATATAAAACCCAGATGATTGTCGGGGTATACAGCACGAAGTTTCGGCTAAAAATGTAGATGCGTTTTTTTTCAGAATATCGTGGTCTTTTACTCACCTTTTTGCTCAAAAAGGATGCTGAAAATCTATTTTTTCGCCATTTTTAGGATGAAAAATAGACAACCGACAAAATCCTTGTCCTTCGTCAAGTAAACTGACTTCTCTTTGCATGAAATACAATATATAGTTGCAAACAATAAAAACACACCCATATGTAGTAATTACCCACAAGAGTTAGCGGTTCATTAGCGCAGCACTTGTGGATAACTGCGAATAAATTGAAGACGAAGCAGTAAGCTAGTCAAGGAGCCAGTTGTGAAACCAGTTGTGATTAAACGTGATGGTTGCAAAGTACCCTACGTTGAGGTACGAATTAAAGAAGCCATTCAGCGTGCTGCCAAAGCGGCTAATATCGATGACGAAGGTTATTGCGCCAGAGTTGCGCAGTCGGTAACGCAACTAATGGCCAATCGTGACGCTGTAGATATCAATGAAATTCAGCAGGCGGTTGAAAACCAGCTGATGAGCGGCGACTATAAAAAGTTAGCCCGTACTTACATTGAATATCGCCACGATCGTGACCTGTCCCGTGAAAAACGTGGCAAGCTAAACCAGGATATTCAGGGTCTGGTTGAACAAAGTAATATTGCGCTATTAAACGAAAATGCTAATAAAGACAGCAAAGTTATCCCAACTCAGCGCGATCTGTTAGCCGGTATTGTAGCCAAACACTATGCTACGCAGCATCTGTTGCCTCGGGACATTGTCTTGGCCCATGAGCGCGGTGAGATTCACTATCACGATCTGGACTACGCCCCATTCTTCCCAATGTTTAACTGTATGCTAATCGATCTCAACGGCATGCTAACCAACGGGTTCAAAATGGGTAATGCCGAGATCGAGCGCCCTAAGTCTATTTCAACGGCGACGGCGGTGTCTGCCCAAATTATTGCACAGGTTGCCAGCCATATTTATGGCGGAACCACCATTAACCGTATTGATGAAATCTTGGCTCCGTTCGTGACTGAGAGCTATAAAAAGCACAAGAAGATCGCAACCGAATGGGATATTCCTAACGTTGAAGAGTACGCTAAATCAAGAACGGAAAAAGAGTGTTACGACGCCTTCCAGTCGCTGGAATATGAAGTCAATACGCTGCATACTGCCAACGGTCAGACGCCGTTTGTCACCTTCGGCTTCGGTTTGGGAACAAGCTGGGAATCTCGTCTGATTCAGCAATCGATTCTTAAAAACCGTATCGCCGGTTTAGGTAAAAACCATAAAACAGCGGTGTTCCCTAAGCTGGTGTTTGCCATTAAAGACGGCCTGAACCATAAGTTTGGCGATGCCAACTATGATATCAAGCAACTGGCATTAGAGTGCGCCTCTAAGCGGATGTATCCGGATATTCTTAACTACGATCAGGTCGTTAAAGTAACCGGTTCATTTAAAACTCCGATGGGCTGTCGTAGCTTCCTTGGCGTGTATGAAGAGCAAGGCGAACAGATTCACGATGGCCGTAACAATATCGGCGTGATCAGCCTGAACCTGCCGCGCATTGCGCTGGAAGCCAAAGGTGATGAATCCCGCTTCTGGGAAATTTTAGAACAGCGTCTGGTGTTATCGAAGAAAGCGCTAATGACCCGCATTGCGCGTCTTGAAGGCATTAAGGCGCGAGTTGCACCGATTCTGTATATGGAAGGAGCCTGCGGCGTTCGCCTGAAGGCCGATGACAATATTGCCGATATCTTTAAAAACGGCAGAGCGTCTATTTCATTAGGCTACATCGGTATTCATGAAACGATAAATGCGCTGTTTGGTAACGCGGTTCATCCTTATGACAACGAAACGCTGCGTGAAAAAGGTGTCGCCATTGTTAAGCGCCTGAAAGACGCTACCGAGCAGTGGAAAGAAGAAACCGGTTACGGATTCAGCCTGTACAGTACGCCGAGCGAAAACCTGTGTGACCGTTTCTGTCGTTTAGATACCGCTCAGTTTGGCGTAATCGACGACGTAACGGACAAAGGTTACTACACCAATAGCTTCCATCTTGACGTTGAAAAGAAAGTAAATCCTTACGATAAACTGGACTTCGAGGCACCGTATCCTCCGTTAGCCAACGGCGGTTTTATCTGTTACGGCGAATACCCGAACCTTCAGCATAATCTAAAAGCGTTAGAAGACGTGTGGGACTATAGCTACACCCGAGTACCTTACTATGGTACTAACACGCCGATTGACGAGTGCTACGAGTGTGGATATTCCGGTGAGTTTGAGTGTACCAGCAAGGGCTTTACCTGTCCGAAATGCGGCAATCACGATTCCGCTAAGGTATCCGTAACCCGCAGAGTATGCGGCTATTTGGGAAGCCCTGACGCCCGCCCGTTTAACGCCGGTAAGCAAGAAGAAGTAAAACGCAGAATTAAGCATTTAGGCAACGGACAGTTAGGATAAAACGCCCTATTCATGTTGCTCTATGGAACCTCTATTCCGGCTTAGGCTGGAATAGAGGCTCAAATTTCAGCCTAAGTTTCGCCCGAAAATAGCACGTCAGAATACGGTCATTTAGCTATTTTCAAGATCAAAACGCTCGACGTTAGCGTTTGTTATTAACCGAGTAAGCTGTCATTTATTTATGAATATCCACCAATACTATCCCATTGATGTGGTTAACGGTCCCGGCACCCGCTGCACGCTGTTTGTTTCCGGCTGCGTTCATCAATGCCCCGGCTGTTATAACAAAAGCACCTGGCGGTTAAATTCCGGCGTTCTGTTTACTCAGGCGATGGAAGACCAGATTATTGCTGACCTCAATGACACCAAAATTCCCCGCCAGGGCCTGACGCTTTCAGGTGGCGATCCGCTGCATCCACAAAACGTGCCTGCGGTTCTTAAGCTGGTTAAGCGAGTTCGTGCGGAATGCGCAGGTAAAGACATCTGGCTGTGGACCGGCTATTTACTGGCAGAACTTAGCCAACAGCAGCAAGAAGTTGTTGATTTAATTAATGTACTCATTGACGGTAAATTTGTGCAGGCGCTGGCCGATCCGGCGTTAGTCTGGCGCGGGAGCAGTAATCAGATAGTGTATAAATTACGTTAGGCCAGAGAAATCATCTCTCTGGCTGGGCCGATAAAAGGCTCACTTTTCCCACTCGAAGCACTCCCTCCGTTTTTCCCAAAGTCAGTAGATTAACTAACATCCCCAGAATAATTTGATTTATAGGACAAAAAGAACAGTGGGTTAAGCTTAATCATCGCCGCGCTGCCAGTATAACTTCTTACCAAACCCTAACTTATTATCGGTCATCTTCAGTTCATCCAGCGTCAACCGCCAGACTGGCGCAGAAACCAGCTTAGCGACCGGAAAACGGTGAATATATTGCCGCCTTACCGTCGTAGCCTGTTCACCGTCAAGCAGGCTGAGTCGCCCGCGAAACTGAACGCCTTGGATCAGAGCTACGTTTTTAGTCTGAGCGGCAACCGTGCCGGCAACTAAAGGGTTTACTAACGCCATTTTTGCGTGCCGGGTATGGGTTTCTGACATAATAATAAACGCCATCCGCTCTGGCTCGAACGTATAAAAACAGCTGGCACACCATAAATCCTGCTCCGCTACGGTGCACAGAGTCAGCACATGATTTTTAGCCAGATAGCGACAAATCGCGGTAACGCTCTGAACATCATCAGTCACAGTCAGTACTCCAGATAGCCGGTAAAAAGATGGCGTTAAGTTAACATAAAGCCTTATCCATAGGTACGTCGCAGATAGGTACGCCACATATAGCTACGCCGCAAAATGCTGAATATCCCTGACGTTCAGGCAATCTCAACGCCAGCGAATAACCAAACGGTTAATCAGAAAAAACGTTGACGAACCCGTTCTAGCGGACTCAGTAGCAGCATGATTAACGGCTTCCGGTCTATCGTTATATCGGCGTTTAGCGTCATCCCGCCTAGCAAAGGATGCTTAATGCCGAGGTTATCAACAAAGTGGTTTGGAATGGTTAAGCGAGCCAGATAGTAGCTCTCTTTTTCATTGCGATCGCCGATGAGCATGGCATTAGAATCGATGCTAATCGGATGCATAATATCCAGTTTCGCCGATACCGTACCGTATTTATCAACCGGAAAAGCATCGAAGCGCAGTTTGACCTCTGTCTCTTTTTCAATGGTTCCCATACCGGTAGCGGGAATATATAAGTAGGCGTGCATCTGTTCAGATTCGGCCCGACGCACCACCATTACGGTTTCCAGATTGGCACCAATTGCCTTCCCCTGAGGCAAATTAATCGCCACCACGGTACCCGAATGAGGCGCCAGAACCGCAACTCTATCGCTGCCCTCGACCAATAGCTGTCGAGCAATTTCATTAGTTCGGTTATACAACCGGAACAGTTCATCGTCGATATTACTGCGGCTAAGGGAGTGTTCACTTTCTGCAGCACTACGCCGATTAGCCAATTCCAGAATACTGGATTGCTCAATTTTCTCATTCAGTGCCTGGGTCATTACCTCAGACTGCACTTCATCTAACGATGTGCGTGACACCAGATCTTTTTCAGCCAGCTTTTTGGTAGCTAAATACTTGCGCTGAGCGTTAGCTGACAGAACTTTCATTTGTTCAACTTTTTTATTCAGCGTCTGCTCCGTGCGTTGATAGGTTTCCAGTTGCTCAGTAAAACGCTTTTCCCGCTCTGCCCGTAGCGCCTTCAATAAAGTAATGCGCTCTTTTACTCTTTCAGCCTCTTGGGTAAGCGTCTGATTATTAAACTGACTGACCGAGGTTGAACCAATACTGCCGCGATCTTTTGAAACCCAGAACAGCACCCCGTTTGCCTCAACTTTAGCCCCCGGAATAACGGCAAAATCGATAATAGAACCTGACTCGGGAGATTTAATTTGTATATCACCCTGAGGGCTAATAAGTACCCCTTTTGCCGCCACGCTCTCATTAAATTTGAACAAAATAGAAAAGAGAAAAAAGCTCATCATTGCGGCCAACAGCAGGCTAATCACCCATCGGGTAGTCACCAAATCAATGGAATAAAATGTAGCGATGTTACGCAGCGATAGCGTTACCTCACCCACATCGGACTGCTCGTCATGTTGATCCTTTTGCGGCATATATTTACCTTACTTGTATCCGTCAGGCTATGAGTGAATAAATTATTCCGATTGCTGATTGCAATAGGCTATAGGGTCTTCGATCTGGCTTAATGTTCCTTTATCAAGCAACACCATGCGCCCTGAGCGATATATCAGCTGTGGCGTGTGGGTAATAAACATCAGCCCAAGATCTAACTCGCGCAGATTAGCTAACACCCGCAGTGCCGTACTGGCATCCATATTGGCCGTCAGTTCATCGCACAGTAAAAAGTCAGGCTGCTGATATAACGCTCTGGCCAGAATCAATCGCTGCTTCTCCCCTGCCGATAAAAACGAATCTCCCGGCATAAGGTTGGTGTCATAACCGTGAACAAGCGCTTCAATCACTCCATCGACTTCGGCAATTCGACAAACTTGCTTCACCCGCTGTAGATCGGCCTGAACGCGAAAGCCGGAAACGTTTTGCAGCACGGTGCCGGTAAACAGCATTTCATCAGCGTGAATAATCCTAATGTGTTCGCGCAGGCTCGAGGGTTCTATATTATTGAGTGAAACGTTGTTAAACCGAATATCGCCCGAATTCGCTCTGCTCATGCCGTTAAGTAAGCGCAGCAGGGTGGTTTTACCGGCGCCGCTATGCCCGACCAGAACCACCTCCTCATCCCGCTGCCAGACTAAGTGAACACCGTTAATCACCGGCTGCTTGTCCGGATAGGCAAACCGTAAGTTATCAATACAGATTTCATTGACATATTCGGGACATTTTAGATGGCCAAAACTTTCCCGCTCTTCTTCTGTCATCATCAGATCGGATATACGGCCCAGCGGGGCCTTTAACGCCGAACGATGCAGCAGCTGTTGGGAAAAATCTACCGTGCTGTCGGAAAAATACTGTTTGTAAGAAAGATAGGCATATAGCATTCCCACAGACAGTTCGCCCTGAATAACCATCCATGCTCCCAGACAAACGACTAACAGTTGCTCAGCGTCAACGATCATCTTGGATACGGCGTCAAATTTGGCCATCAAAAGATCTTTTTGCATGCTGGCATTAATATAGGCCCGCATGCCGATATCCAATACCTGATGGCGATCGTTTTCTAATGCATTAGATTTAATGTATGGCATGCCGGAATGCGTTTCGACCAGCATAGATTGGTATCGGGAAACCTCTGAGATTTCCCGGTCGACAGCCCGCTGATATGGGCCAATTAGGGCAAAGCGGACAATAAAAAATAGCGTCATCAGCCCACAGGTACATATCGCCATGATTGGGTTATAGATAAACATGGCTATCATGCTGATAATCGCCATTGCACCGGAGACCAGCATCTTGAGGTTGCCGTTGCTAATAAATTCGGCACAGGCCTCCAGCGATTTATCGATTGCCAACACGCTACTGACCGAACGCCGCTGAAAGTAGCCCAGCCCAAGATTTAACTTATGTCGCCATGCAGATCGAGTTAACTCGTCGTAGCTGAAATTTCTGGCTATCACTTCAAGCAACCCTTTGAACAAACCAGAAATCACCTGAAAGCTAAATACCAGAAAAAAGATGCCGGTTAGCAAAATAACCAAATCAAAATCATTCTTTTGTATAGCTTGATCGACAACGAGCTGAACATAGGAAGGGACAGCTAGCATCAGCAACATACCAAAAATAGCTAACGCTAATAGCAAAAGCTGATTTTTGCCGTGGTCGGTCACTTTATGAATCAGATGATCTAAGCTCAGGCCACTGCCTTGCTTAAGTGAACTTTTCTGGAATCCTTCTTCCGGACGGAGTTCTAACACGTAGTTAGAAAAATGCTCTTTTGCTTCAGCGTATGTGTACCGCCGTACTCCCAGTTCAGGATCGTGAACCACGATACCGGACTTGTTGGCTTTAACAATGACAACAAAGTGAACATTGCGCCAAAAAGCGATGACCGGAAAAGAGAGCTGCTCCAGCTGTTCTACGTTTCCAAACAGCAGCCGATTGCTCATGCCGTTTTTTGAAGCAAACTCCGCTAAATCGGCAATAGAGGTACCGCCCTCAAGGGATACGGTATAAAGTCGTCGTAATTCAGCCAAAGAAGTATGACGCCCATAAGCTCCCATCACCATCGCTATACAGGCTAACCCACATTCAGTATATTCATGCTGAAGAATAACCGGAACCTGCGTTACGGTTTTAATAGAACCAAGATAAGGTAATTGCATCTTTTCGCTTTATCTAAACTTGCATTTAATTTAAACAATAAAGCCCCCTCATGACTTAAAAAAACAGGCTGACCCCAACGCTATTTACATAACATTTATAATCAAATATTTTATTAAAGTCAGAGGGGGCTATTAAAGCCAGAACTTAGAAACCCACTAAAATAAAAATGAGAGTTAAGCTCCGTAATAAACAGCAAGATATTATGATATATTCATTTAATTAAATTAATATATTAAACATCGAACTCATTTATTAGAGAAAGTACGTCCACCACAGCCAATGTTGATCTTTATGTTAAAAAGATCGCCAATATGCTTAATAACAGTCCAGAAGAAAAAACCGCCTACTAACTCTTTGCCTTGACTCATTGATACTTCTTTCATATAAACTTCCTTATATAATAAATAATGTAGTTAAAATTAACTTTACCGAAAACCATATTCGGCGCTGGCATTATATAAGTACATTCAAAATAAAAACAATAACAATAACCGAATAAAATCATGGTGATTGAAAAATCAAGAAGTAAAATAGAGACATATGAAGAATAAATATGGAAACATAATCACGTCAAAGATTAATTAAGAATTTTTATTAAAAAAAAGTTATTTATTTAATACTGAAACATTCAAACTTTTATCTTAAAAAATCTCATTTCGCGACGCGTATATAATTTGACATCACAGTCTCATAACAAGGCAGAGATATATGCCAAACAGCTTTTGATGTCTTCCAACGTATAGTCAAGATATTGGAGAAGCAGGACAAAAGGGCCATAGGCATATTTGAACAGTACGGAACGTTGGTCATAAAGAAGCTAAATACAAAAACGGTTTTAATCAGTGGCTATCTGCGGGTGTGAAAACGAGGAACGGTGAATAGCCACGCCATTGAACCGTCTGAAACCGGTGCCGTATGGTATCTATATACTGAGCACGGCAGATAATTGGCTCTACACCAAGACCAAGATATCCGTAGGTATTATATCAATAGGGAAACGGTATAAAAGCTTCACGCGGTGCAGACCAGCTAACGTTGGTTTATCAGCAAAAAATGGGGGAATGCTTGAAGCCCTGAAGCGGGACTATCGAATTAAGTAACTCAGTATGCAGCAGAAAAAAACATTGGTCAGCAAGCGGGAGTCCATATTCATGCTGAATAATAACCGGAACCTGTAGTGCGGCCCTAAGAGAGCCAAGATAATTACACCTTTCCGTTTTATCTAAACTTTCATTTGATTTAAACAATAAAGCCCCCTCATGACTTAAAAAACAAGCCAATCCCAATGCTATTTACATAACATTTATGATCAAATATTTTATTAAAGTCAGAGGGAGCTATTAAAATAAAAACTTAACAATCTATTTTAAATAGAAACTGGAGTTAAGATTTATATAATCAGTAAGATACTATGATGTATTTATTCAACTAAATAAACGTATCAAGCATCCGACCAATTAACAGCAGCGGCGTGGCTTACATGGCTTCATCAGTTTTGGTGGTCCAAAACAGATTGTAGGTTTAATAGTAAAAAAACCAGAGAAAGCAACTGAACCACCAACTACTTTGTTGCCTTGAGCCATTGGTACTTCTTTCATATAAACTCCCTTATGAAATAATATAGTTAAGATTAATTTCGCCGAAATTATATCCGGCACTGGTATTATATATGTACATTAAAAATAAAAACAATAACAAAAATCGGATAAAATAATGACGATCAAACACGCAATGAGATTAATTAAGACATTTAACGATTAAATATGAAGATATAATTTCATCCAAGACAAATTAATGAGTTTAAATAACAAAAAACAACTCATTAAATACAAGCGCACTCCAACTTATATCTTAAAAAATCTCATACTCCGATGTATACATAATTTAATACTACCATCTCCTGATAAAGCAGGGGGGAAATGCCAAGCTTCTTCTCGATATTTTCTAATCGATAGCTACCATAGCCAACGCACCTACAGCTGGAAGTATGGCGGGCATCTATCGCTTGGTTGCCTATTATTGATAGAATGCGCGGAGCGCCTTAACGCGCTACCGAGCAACGGTTTTAACTTAACCAGTAGCTATTTGCCGTTGTGACTGCTGTTGCAAAAATGACTTAAAAAAGAGAAGTTGTGAATAATCACTCCATTCAGCCACCTGAAACCGATGTCATATGGTATCTATATATGCTGCGCACGGCAGATAATCGGCTATACACAGGAATAACCACCAGCATTGAGCGCAGATTTAAACAACATCAGACGGGCAAAGGTGCGAAAGCCTTACGTGGAGCAGGCCTGCTAACGTTGGTTTATCAGCAAAAAGTGGGCGGACGTTCTGAAGCCCTGAAGCTGGAGTACCGAATTAAGCAGCTCAGTAAGCAGCAGAAAGAAAGGTTGGTCAGCAATCAGGCCATTCCAATAGACTGCTGGAATGGCCTGATAAACAATAGCTAATCTAACCAGCGCCGCTATTTATTTCCTTTCTTCACCGGTTTTTTCTGTGTATGGCCCTTACCCTTTGGCTCAGCGTTCATCTGCTGTAGTACCGAACTGCACTGATTTTCCTCACCTTCGCTCGGTGAAGCCAACGCCAGTAGCGCTGCAGGTGGAGAGATAAAAACGCCCAGCGCGACGGCCGCTACGCCGCGCACCAACAGTGGACCCGCTTCAACGCCGGGATCTGGATTTTTAAACGTTCCTTTAACATACAGCGGTGAACGCAGGGTTAACACCCTCATCCCTTTGCTCTGTGGATCGATCTTTAAATCCATTTTTTCGCTGGCAAAGTTGGTATACCCGGTAATATTAATGATCACATTTTCAGTATCAAACACGAACAGCTGCGGAGTAGCCACACCATCTTTAACGTTTACATCCGCCGCCACGCAGTTAATCCCCACCTCATCATCACCGAAAATCTCTGAAACCAGATAGTTACCAACGTTGAGCCCAAGAATTTCCATCAGGCCGCGGCTGATTAAGCCGTCATTCATCAGAATACGTAGTTCACCGTTGCTGGTAGCCAGCAGCGCGGCCACTGAATTACCGCGTCCAGTTAACGTTGCATCACCGTTGATTTGCCCCTTACTGTTCATCATCGCCTCCACTTCAGGCAATAGCTGTTTCAGTTGGAAACGCCGGGCATGCATATCGACTCTTCCTGACATTGGGCTTTTACTGCCGTCTAAACGAACGGTGGAATTAAGCTTGCCGCCGGCGACGCTAAAGTTGAGAGGGTCCATCAACAGTAAACCGTTATTCAACACTAAGTGGGTATTCAGGTCGCTCACCGGCAGTGACTTACCGTGTTGAATATATTTGGCGCTAAATTTTACGTCTGCATCCATTACGTCCCAGCTTTTGGTTTCAAACGGCTCAACCGGTAGTACTTTGTCCGTTGGCTGGCGAGTTTTTTCACCGCGGTTGCTCTTCTCTTTATTGGAATCAGCACCAATTAGCGGAGCCAAATCGGTAAACAATAGCTGCTTAGATTCCAGCTCACCGCTGAGTTTAGGCCGCGGTTTAGCAGAGACATATTTGAGATTACCGCGAATGTCGCTACTGCCAATTTTGCCGTTGAAGTTCTGATAGTCAAACGATGCCCCGCCTTCCTGATGCAGTCGGGCGATTAGTCGGCCATCGGTTGAGTACGGAGGGGTATTAGGTAATAAGACACCGGTTAAACCATACAGGTTACCTAAGCTTTTACCGGAAAATTTGAGCTGTAGATCAAGCTCAGCAAGGTTCATCGGGTCAATCAAGGTTCCGGCCAATATCACCCTAGTGGTACCAGAACGCACATCGGCCTGTACGGGAAAAGGCTTATCGCTGCTTCTTAAAGAAAGCATACCGCCAATCTTTCCGTTACCGCTCAGAGGCTCGCCTTTATATTTACCGTCTACTTTCCAGCCAAATACATATTCAGGTACGCCGGTATCAGATGTTACGGCGACCTTACCCCCTTTGTTATCACCTTTGTCGCTACCCGTCACTTCGCTAAAGGGTAACGGCTTGCCCAAAGGGTCGATAGCCGCCCGAAAATCCGCCTTCAGAGTGACGTCTTTGAAATCAATCTGGCCTTTGTCAAACACGATATCGTTAATACTGACCGACCAGGCGGACGGTTTTTGGCCTGAGTCGGTGCTATCCGTATTGGCCAGATTGAAGGTCCAGTTGTTATCGCCATTGGCTAAACGCAGGAGGGAAGCCGTGGGCTGTTTCAGCCATATGCGCGGAATGAGTACTTCTTTATGCAATAAAGCCAAAGGCGCAATGCTGGCATCGATTCGTTGCAAAGTTACCATGCTATCGCCAGGAATATTAGCCGGGTTGCCTAACACAATATCTTCAGCATGAAGATGCGGCCACGGCACCCAGCTGCGCCAGCCCGTTTCGTCGGGCTGACGCGCCCAATTAACGCCAAAATCGCCGCGAATGGCAAACGGCCTTTGCAGCTCGGTAGAAACCTTTTCATTAATCATTGGCTTCAGGCGATTCCAGTCATAAACCATCACGAAAATAACCGCGACAGCAATCACCAGTAGTATCCCGCCACCAACCCAGCTGAAAGCCTTTCCTGTTCTAGTCATAGCACTATCCTACAGGCAGATAAAACGACGCCGCTAAGGATAAAAATTAATCGTGGGCAGGCGCTCGTCATTGAAAGGGAGTGTATTAAGCCTAGTTCAAAATATTAGGAAGTTCATGCAGCAGATTCACCGTGGCTAAAGCTTTTCGCTATTTTCCGAAATGTGCCGCGCGCCACGAAAGTTCACAAAGCAAACTAATTGAGCAAAAAAATGCTTTACATGAGGTATAGATCAACATTATTTTATTAAAAAATGCATTTGTGCATATTTCTCTAGCTAATTAGTTCGAATTCTAAACTAATTGGAGGCCAAGGTGAGTGCTAACGTACCTAATACCCTGAGACAAATGAATAAGTCTCTTGTACTGAACATTATCCGTGAACACACCTCACTTTCACGCGCTCAAATTGCGAAAATTGCAGGTATCACCAAGGCGACTATTTCAGAAATCGTCGCTGAGCTGTTGGATGAAAAAATCATCTACGAAAGCGGTGCTATGGAAAACAGCGGGCTTGGACGCAAAGGTATTATGCTTAACTTCGATGCAAATCACGGCGTGGGAGTGGGTATCGATCTGGGCGGAACAAAAATTTCCTTATCGCTGTTTAATCTGAACGCTGAGCTGTTAGCAACCGAGCAGGTTGAAACCTATAAAGTTGAGACCAGCAAACAGTTCCTGCAATTATTTAATCAGACAATATGCAATCTGTTAGCTCAATACGCCATCAGCGCCGACAAGCTAAAAGTTATCGGCATTGCCACGCCGGGCATCGTGGATTATCGCCGGGGTATCGTGCTAGAAGGCTCGCCTAATCTTCCTGAGTGGGAAAATATTGCGCTAGCGGATGAAGTATCCGCCGTATTTAACGTACCGGTCGTGCTGGAAAATGATATCCGTTCAGCCCTGATTGGCGAAATGTGGAAAGGTAAGTGCCGAAAAGTCCATAGTGCAGCATTGATTGGTGTTGGTACCGGGTTGGGAGCAGCCTTACTGATGGACGGAAAAATCATCCGCGGAGCCAACAACGGCGCGGGTGAAATCGGATATATGATGTTCAGTCGGGAGCATTTAAAGCAAAACTGGCGCAACAAAGGCTGCTTTGAAGTTCATAGCTCCGGATCTGGCATTAGCCAGCGTTATCAGGAAATGAGCGGGAAAACCTTCACCGCTGAAACCATCGCCCAGCTAGCTCAACGGGGCGATACTCTGGCTGATTCTTTGTTCCGAGACTTGGCGGACTATCTGGCGATCGGCATCTTAAACATTATTGCCATCGCTAATCCTGAGAAAGTCCTTCTAACCGGCGGAATAACAGGCTCATCGCCGCTGTTCCTGCATTACGTTCAGGCACATGTCAATCAGCACACGTTTACACAAACACAAATTCAGGTCGAGCAGTCTGAGCTGGGAACTCAGGCTCCTCTATATGGCATTGCGGTACTGGCGCTCAACAGAGTTTATCCGTCAATCCAGTTTATGCCTGATGCTCAGTTAAGCTAGTTTTAAGAGGATATAAGCTATGTCTGGTATACATCTCCATCCACACGATATTCTTGATGAAGGCACTGAGTCTATTCTTAAACGTTTGGCGAAAATGGGAGATATTGACCACCTTTTCGTCGAAGTAAATACCATTTTTGAACGAAATCCCTATCCGGTCGGGCACCTTCCCCACAACCCTGTTCACGACGTTGTGATGGGTAGCGGAACGCTGCACGTTAAATTAGAAAACCATCAGCAAGGCGCGCTTTACCAGCGGATTGATCCAACCATTTTAGACGGTCATGACCCGCTGATGTTGATAAAACAGAAAACCGACGGAACCGGTATCAAAGTCATCCCGTGGGTCAATATTCTTAACGGCGACTTCGGTGGTAACATCAACGACAATACGGTGGTTAATTTCCACGGAGATCCGGTAGAACATTGGCTATGCCCAAATGCGCCGGACGTTGTGGCGTTATGGAAAAATACCTTCAGTCGCCTACAGCAGGCCTACGGCTACGATACCTACCTGATCGACCGTATTCGGTTTCCTGACTGGGCCGGAAAGTCGGTCAATCCCGGCGGTTTGTTCACCTGCTTCTGCACTCACTGCCGGCAGAAAATGAAAAAAGAAAATATCGACGTTAAAACACTAATTTTCATTCTCGAACAGTTAGTCATTTTGTTGCGTCAACATCAGTATCGAACCGTCGCTGAATATCTCTTAAAGGACCCATTGCTTAAACAATGGCAAACGTTTCGCCAGCAAAGCATTACTAATTTTGTCCGTACCCTGCTGTGTGACATAAACCAAAATGACCGCTCACTGAAGCTATGGCTTGATTTATGGCCACCGGCCTACTCATGGATTTTGGGCCAGGATTATGCAGAGCTCACCAAACTGTCACCGGCACTTAAACACTTCCCATACCATAAGCTGGGCGGAGGCGCTGACGTTCAGGGGCTTATTGAGTTCTTCGCCACGACTCCAGAGGAGAAGGAAGACGCATTTCAGGCCTTTCTTCACCTGTTTAATCTGCCTTACGAAATCAGTTACGAGTATTTCAAGGCACAGGGGTTCCCTATCGCATTTGTTAAACATCAAAATGACATCGTAAGGCAGCAATCCCAGCCCGGCACCTTTATATTCAGCGGCATACAAATGTGGAATATCGATCCACAAAATCTAATAGACGCGGTTAACGCCGCCAAGCTTAGCGCCTGTGACGACCTCCTCTATTACTGCTATGGCTGGGCAACGGAAGAGTTGTTCAACGCCGTAGGACAACAATCGTCTGGCGCTTAACTCCGTAAACCTGATCTCAGGGGAGAACAAAACATGACTAACGAACAAAAGTGGAAAGTGTTCTTTTTACTGTTCACTACCATGTTTCTGCTGGGGGGAATCCAAAATACCAAAGGTATTATTCTCGAGCAGGTACACCATGATATTGGCCTTACGCTGTCACAGATCGGTACATTAATCTCAACCTTTCAGTATGGATTTCTGATTGCCAGCCTGCTAACCGGCTATTTTACCGATAAGAAAGGCCTGCGGTTTATGATGTTTATCGGCGCTAGCTGTATGGCCGTCGGGCTGGTCGGTACCAGCATGGCTTTTACCATCATGCTGTTTCTTGGCTTTTATATGGTTATCGGTCTGGGTATTGGCTCCATGCTGGTTTCGATCATCACGGTTATTCCTACGTTTTATAAACAGCGCGCCGGTATGATGTTCAACGTTGCCAACGCTATGTTCGGCGTTGGTATGATTGTCACCCCGCTCATTCTGAACATGATGTTTAGTCACCATATCTCATGGCGAATGTTCTATATTGGTATCGCCGTTATTGTTGCTTTAATCCTACTAGTTCTGACTACGCTAAAGCTGGAGAAATCTGGCGGCATGGAGATGAACGTAACGGATTTCATGCAGTTGCTGACCAACGGTCGCTTAATGTTAGTGGTTGCCTACTTGCTATTTTATGTTGCGGCTGAAGTCGCATTCCTCAACTTTTTCCCCATCTTCTATAGCTCTCTGGATATCACCAATGCAACGCTAGCAGAAAAAACCGCAACCGGCGCCTATGTCATTGCGAGTTTTGCCGTTCTGTTTACCGTAGGCCGCTTTATCGGTGGATTTATCAACATACGTTTAGGCGAACGCAAAACGCTGATCCTATTCTCTGCCCTGTCTTTGGTTACGCTGATTATCAGCCGGATGATGGTATACGAATGGATTTATACCTTTATGGCCTTTGGGTTTGCGATGTCAGTGCTGTTTCCAACCGCATCGGCTATCGGTACTCGTATGACCGATAAGAGCGGAAGTATGATGGGGCTTATCTACGTTGCCTCAGGGCTGGGCGGCGCATTTGCCGGTTGGCTGGTCGGGTTACTGTCTGAAACTTACGGAATAGGATTTGGCTTTAATACCCTAATTGGCTTTGTTTGCGTATTCCTGATTTTATCCTGGTTTGTACGGGAAACGCCTCTAACCTCAAAATGATAAAAAGCTAAAGGAACGGAAAGCGCTTCCGTTCCTTTATGAGTCGCTTAATCACGCCGGTAATTGATCAAACGGTGCAGAATACTCCACCAGCCCGGACACGCCAACCAGCGCATCGTCAGCCAGTGAATAAATCTGAAACGCCGATGCCACATCGGGCCACTGGCTGTGAAGATTAAACTCAGCCGCTGGCTTAAAGCCAAAAGGAGCGTAATAGGCCGGATCGCCTAAAACGGCCACGGCAGCATAGCTGAACTCATTTAGCGTATCCAAACCTTCATAAACCAGCGCTTTACCTATGCCTTTACCCTGATGCTTTTCAGACACGGCTAAAGGGGCCAGACCAACCCATAGGCGGTCTTCACCGTTCACCATCACCGGGCTAAAAGCGGCATAGCCAATAATTCCACCGTAATCGTCGGTTGCGACAACGCCCAGCGTGATGAGCCCGTCTTCACGCAGTTGCTGAATTAAGTCTGCTTCGCGATTACCGGCAAACACTTTACGCAGCAGTTTGGCTATCCCTGCGGCATCAACGGGTATTTCAACCCGAATTAACACGATGCGGGTGCGTGCGAAGTGGCTTCGCCGCCCTCTTTCAACCCGGCCTCAACAAAATCGGCCAACTGCTGTAAGCCAATACGTAACGGAGCGGGCATATTTTCCAGCTCGATGGCATCCATCAAGTTTTTGACATACAGGCCCAGTTCGGTATCGCCTTCAATCACTAAGCGACGCTGGAAAAATAAGGTGTCGGGATCTTGCTTACGGGCCGCGATAAGAATCAAATCATTGGCGTCGGCGCTAAAACTAACGTCTGCCTGTTGCTTATCGCTTACCAGCAACACGCCCTCACGTACGGTAACAAACCAGCACAGTTCAAGATCGCGTACTTCGACTTTTAGCCAGCGGTTTTCCAGAAAATCCAAGTCGCCTTCAGCCAGCGCATGGCGGAACTGCCAGCCTAATAGCTGTTGCAGTACCTGTTTTTGCAAGGCAAACGGGGTGAGTTTTATCGGTAAACGTAAAAGGGACGGACCCTGACGGACTAAACGAGCTCTAAGTTGTTCTAACACGGGCTCTGACTCCTGCTAAGCAAAATATTCTGGTTATTCTGCCACAATGGGCCTCAAGATCGTCGAGTCAGGTCAAAAAATTGTCAATTTATCGATAACAGAACATCATTCTGATTAAAAACATCACTTAATGGTTATATTTTTCATTCTGGTGTTCCTCAGTATTCCCCATGAATAAGTGATAAGCTGCCCCAAATCAAAAATCGTTATCAAAAGGTTAACTACAATGTTGGTAGCGAAAAATGTACCCCAGCTTAAAAGGGCTATTATTATCAATATGATGATGGCCCTTCTCTTTTGTAGGAATAATGGATGGAACTGCTGTGCCCGGCCGGTAATTTACCGGCGCTAAAAGCCGCAATAGATAACGGCGCAGATGCGGTATATATCGGTTTTAAAGATGATACTAACGCTCGCCATTTTGCCGGACTCAACTTCACTGACAAAAAGCTAGAAGAGGCGGTTAGCTATGTACACCGCCATAAGAAAAAGCTGCATATTGCGATCAATACCTTCGCTCACCCTGACGGTTACGGGCGTTGGCTGCGGGCGGTGGATTTAGCCGCCGACTTAGGCGCCGATGCGCTAATTCTGGCGGATATCGCCATGCTTGAGTATGCCTCAGAGCGCTATCCACACTTAGAACGCCACGTTTCGGTCCAGGCATCGGCGACCAATGAACAAGCCATTCGCTTCTATCAGCGTAATTTTGACGTAGCCCGAGTGGTTCTGCCGCGCGTACTTTCGATGCATCAGGTTAAGCAGTTAGCCCGTACTAGCCCGGTTCCTCTGGAAGTGTTTGCCTTTGGCAGCCTGTGCATTATGGCCGAAGGCCGTTGCTATTTGTCATCTTACTTAACCGGAGAATCGCCCAATACCGTTGGTGCCTGTTCACCGGCTAAGTTTGTGCGCTGGCAGCAAACCGCCGAGGGGCTGGAGTCTCGATTAAACGATGTGTTAATTGATCGCTATAAAGACGGTGAGAACGCAGGTTATCCAACGCTGTGCAAAGGCCGCTATCGGGTAGACGGTGAGCTATATCACGCGCTGGAAGAGCCCACCAGCCTGAATACCCTAGAGCTTTTGCCCGAACTGCTGGCGGCCAACATTGCCTCAGTGAAAATTGAAGGCCGACAGCGTAGCCCTGCCTATGTCAGTCAGGTGGCGAAAGTATGGCGTCAGGCGATTGACCGTTGTGTTGCCGATCCTGAGCGTTTTAGCGTCGATAAATCCTGGATGGACACGCTAGGCTCGATGTCTGAAGGCACCCAAACCACCCTTGGTGCTTATCACCGCAAATGGCAGTAGCCGGAGAACATCATGAAATATTCACTGGGCCCGCTGCTTTACTATTGGCCGAAAAGCGATACCGAAGCCTTTTATCATGCGGCAATGAAAAGCGACGCCGATATTATCTATTTGGGCGAAGCCGTTTGCAGTAAACGCCGGGAATTGAAGGTCAACGATTGGCTGGACTTAGCCCGAGCGGTCGCTCAGTCCGGCAAGCAGGTTGTGATATCAACCCTTGCGCTGCTTCAGGCCCCTTCAGAGCTAACCGAGCTAAAGCGTTACGTCGAGAACGGTGAGTTTCTAATTGAAGCGAATGATTTAGGCGCGATAAACATCGCCGCCGAGCAGAATCTTCCTTTTGTCGCCGGACCAGCCTTAAACTGCTATAACGCCTATGCGTTAAAAAACCTGCATAAGCAAGGCATGGTGCGCTGGTGTATGCCGGTAGAACTGTCCCGCGACTGGTTAATCAACCTGCTGAATCAGTGCGAGGAGCTAGGTATCCGCCAAAAGTTTGAAGTGGAAATCTTCAGCTACGGCAACCTGCCGCTGGCGTACTCTGCGCGCTGTTTTACTGCGCGCTCAGAAGATCGGCCAAAGGATGACTGCCAAACCTGCTGTATTCATTACCCTACCGGGCGCAACGTTATCTCTCAGGAAAACCAACAGGTGTTTGTGCTTAACGGGATTCAGACTCAGAGCGGCTATTGCTATAACCTTGGCAATAACCTGAACGAAATGAACGGGCTGGTGGATATTGTTCGCCTATCGCCTCAGGGAAAAGAAACTATCAGCCTGATTACCGCGTTTAAGAATAATGAACAGGGTCAGGCTCCGCTCAGGCTACGGGATCGGGCAGACTGCAATGGATATTGGAAGCGGGTAGCCGGGCTCGAACTGATTGAATAATGCAGGCTAATTCGGTGATATTACTTGGTGTGGCAAGGCCGTTTATCGAGCGGCCGTCCATCAGAGATAACGCCGGAAATAAGGCCAGTGTTAAGGAAAATCGCTACCTTTCAAACAATGGCTCATAACAATAATCTATTTTTTCTTAACCTTCATTTTGCGACAGCGCCTTCATAAAATATAAATTAACTGTTTTAAAGTAATAAAGCGGTCGTTTTTTGGCCATTCCCTGCTAAATTTAAAATAACCTACCGCGTTATCAACGATCGAAGTGTTGCACTATAAGCACCACTGGTTTCAGCGTTAAGGTTGTAGCAGTCAACGGTATCGGCGTTAATCGGCAAGATAATTATCCTTAAGTAACAGTACCCTATCCCGGTTATTACCGTACATCGCCAAAGCCATGGTGACTGGAGTCCATTAATTGATCCTGACGCTGCAAGCGTCAACATCAGGTCATGAAGGAGGCAGTATGGGTAACCCAACCATTCTTCTTACCGGAGGTACCGGAAAAACTGGTCGCCGGATTGCATCACAACTCAAGGCTGAAGGCCGATGCGGGCTGGTTGCGTCGCGATCCGGATCGTCGGTATATGGGCATCCCGGGGTTTGCTTTGACTGGTATAACAAGACCAACCATGCGGATATTCTCGAAGGGATTCAGGCCATTTATCTGGTTGCGCCATCCCATGAAATTGATTCATTAAAAGTCATGCAGCCGTTTATCGACCTTGCTCTAGACCGTGGGATCCGGCGGTTTGTATTGCTCAGTGCGTCACTGCTGGAGGAAGGCGGACCGATGATGGGCGCTGCCCATGCTTATTTAAAACAGCATGCGCCCGAATGGACAGTGTTACGACCAACGAGGTTTATGCAGAATTTTTCAGAAGAGTTCCATATGTCGTCGATTCTGGATGAAGGTAGGATTTACTCAGCCACCTTCTTTGGCAAAGTCCCGTTTGTTGATACTTATGATATTGCCTTGGTCGCCAATGCCGCGCTAACCAACCCAACGCCGCTTAATCGTGACGTCATTATTACTGGCCCGGAAGCGCTTTCTTACGCGGAAGTCGCCCAGATAATCGGCGGTGCTATCGGGCACCCGGTTTCTCATATCAGGCTAAGCGAAGACGATTTTTCCCAACGCTTGATTAATCTGGGTATGAATGAGAATTACGCCAAAGCGCTGGCGATGTTGGACACGTTGGTTGCCAGAGGCTACAAGGTTGAAATAACCGATGAAGTTGAGAAAATCACCGGCAAAACGCCGAAGAGTTTGGATACTTTTGCCAGAGAGATGCGAAAAATTTGGCTGCCGGATTAACCCTACGGCGCATCGTGGACGACAAAAGTAAAGTGGCTTAATTTGATTACAGTATAGGTTTGGTCCGCCATATAGAACGCGAAATATAGCTATTATCAGACGGCCAAAAGGGTGACTACAGAAAATAGCCAGCCCTTCGGCCACAAGGAAAAATGTATATTCCCGCGTTGCTTTCGCGAACCAAACCTACGCTACGACCAACTCAAACCGTTTAATCAAAAGCATTCATTGCATCAAAATCAGCGACAGCTCCGGGCGTTCCTGTACGCGATAAACTGGCAACACCGGCAATACGGTTGCTGCCTGAGCGTTATGGCTGGCTTTCTTTTTAGTCGCCGCTTTTGGCTTAGCCGGCAGCGATAACAAGCCATTAGCGATAAAGCTACTCTGAGTTTCCGGTTCCAGCGCCGCTATCGCCAAGTTAGCCAGCGGCTGATCTAACGGTACATAGTAATAACCAACCGCCAAATCTAACTCTTTATCCGACTGACTGGTTTTTACTTCAATCATAGAATTACCCGCCTTGCCAACGCTGCCGGTTACATCCTTCTTATTGGCATCGCTGCGTTCAACAAGGTTGTATTGCTGCACTTTTATGGTTTGAGGCTGATTAAGCTGATAAACCTCAATTCCCAGCGCCTGAAGCTGCTTTGCAGCCCGTTTTTCACTCGGTGCAAGGACATAAGCATAAGGCCGGGAGCGGGTGATAACCGGCGTAATACTCAGTGAAGAGCGCCAGTCGGCATCAACCGTTTTACCGTCGGCCGTTTTGGCATCAATCATCGAAATAGTGCGTTTCTCTGTTGTTGCTCTACCCTGAACGGTAATTGCGCCTTGGCCTGCCTGTAGGGCGATGTCTGCTCGAACTTCGCGCCCCATGATAATCAGGTCTTCGCTATTTTTAACCGCCGTTTTCACCAAAGATTGCATCGCAACAAGCTGAGTATAAACCCGGCGGGTAAAGTGGGCTTTGCCTAACCCAACACCTCGGGTTTCCAATAGGAAAGCGGTTGAATTACGTAAGCCAGCAATATTGCGGAAGGTATCAGCGCCGATCCCGCCCATCGATAACGTAATATTTTTCATCTCTTTTTTATCGGTAGTGAAATACCAACTATGGCTTAGGCCGTTGGTTTCCAGCGCGGTAATAATGCTCTCGCGAAACGGCTTATCGCTCATTGTCGTTATTTTAGCCGGTAAATTTACCGTGGTCGCGTACTGCAGCATTGCGTCATAGCGCTGAACCGCGCCAAACTTTTCCACCCAACGACCGGCGGCACTATATTCATGACTGTCCAACACCACATCGGGCTGGTATTGAGTCAATACACCGGCAATTGCCCGGCTTTCAGGCGTAGTCAGCAACAGGTGATCGCGGTTTAAATTGATGCCGTTAGCCAGATCGCGGGTGAAATTTTCAGCGCCGTCCGGATTAGCTCTAGGAATAATCAGTACGTTGACCCGAGACAAAACATCGCCCTCTTTACCTTCGGCCAGACTTTTTGCATAGGCCAGAGCCGCTTCACCTGACGCCGGTTCGTCACCATGCTGTAACGCAACGATCAGTACCGTCGGCTTATTGTTTTTGAGCAATACGGAGGGAGCCGCACTGTGGGATTCAGAAAACACCAGCAGGGGAATATCACGACCTTGCTGTGATTGGCCGATAACCTTGACCTTCATGGCAGACGTGCTTTTACTTAATGTACGGATGAACGCTTCCATTTCTTTTTGAGAGGTGAAATCTATTTTATCTTTCACCAGAGCTGGCGTTCCCATATCCACATTGGGTTCAGGAAACTGTTTTACGATAGCCGGAATTTCTTGATAATTCTTAGCCGGATCGTACTTAGCTAACGCCGCCAGCGGAGAAGCCAGTAGACCGATTAAACAGGGAAATAGCAGTGCCATTGCCGTTCGGGAAAAGCATTTCATTGATGTATCTCCAAAAAAGAACAGGGTACTCACCGCATCGCGTTATAGTTTTTTATCTTACACGCGCAGGTATAAAAGTTCCTAACTTCATCGAATCTTCATACTAAAAGGTAATCCTGTTTTGCATTCAGTAATAAGCTTTATTTTTCCAGACGCTTTGCAATACAGGACGCGATCATGCCAACGATTGTTACTCACGCTGCGGTTCCCTTATGTATCGGTTTAGGCTTGGGTAAGCAAACCATCTCTCCGGCCTTACTGATAGCGGGCATCGTCTTTTCAACCATACCCGACCTTGACGTGCTCTCGTTTAAACTGGGCATCGCCTATGCAAACGCCTTTGGTCACCGCGGGTTTACCCATTCTTTGCTGTTTGCTTTCTTATTACCCACTTTGGCGCTGTTATTTCGGCGATGTTTTAATGCCAGCTATTGGCGTATCTGGTGGTTTTTAACGCTATCGCTGCTTTCCCATAGCGTTCTTGATTCACTCACCACCGGCGGTCTGGGCGTTGGCTGGCTCTGGCCGTGGTCGCAGGAACGATTCTTCGCACCAGTGCAGGTGATTAAAGTCGCACCTTTTCAGCTTAGCCAGTATCTCAAACCGAATGGAATCGCGGTGATTAAATCAGAACTCTGGTGGGTGTGGTTGCCGGGCGTGACCTTAATGCTGGGCTTGATGATAAACAGAATGGTCAAAAGCAGACATTGATAATGTGACTTACCCTTCGTCATCCCCGCGGGGAGGGTCCGATGATATTTTTTTACCCGATGGACACTTTTAGTACCTGATATGTAACCAACTGCCGTTTTTTTACTATACTTTAACTAGGGCCAACATCTGTGGCTCGTATTGAGGTGGCTCATGGACACGTTCGGACTTGCACGTACTCATTCAGGCGTATTAATCATCCATAGCTGTCAATGCGCTCAGTACGATCATATTGAAGAGTATTTTAAAGCTGCCCTTAAGCAATACAGCTATTTGGTTAAGCGTGGCGAAGAAATTGACTGCGACGAATGGGAACGTCGAATTTTAGAAAAAAAGCCAGCGCAGTCAGTTGACCATCTGCTGAATGCGATTCATGCCGTCATGCATAACGAACCGGAGCTAAAACATCAATGCAGCCGCTATTATACGTTGTAATGACGTAATCCAGTCGCTTCCCGAGCGCACAGCCCCGGGATTCCACCACGCTTTCCCGATTAAATGTTAATCAAGCCACTTATACGATTAACGTTAATTCATTTCGCTATTTTTAATAGCAAATTTAATACAACCCACTGATTCAATACGTAACGATCTTTAATTCCTCTGATTTAAATCTGTTATTCGTCTAAAAGTAGCACAAAGCATTGGTATTGTTTTCTGACACGAAATTAATGTTATTTACATATTTGCAACTTTTCCATAAAATTAGCCTCACACGTAATATAGCAAAGCGCTTTTGTACTTTGTCATGAGGTTGTTCAATGAGTCTCAAACAATACAATAAGTTTTCTAAGGTGCTCGTTCTGGCTTTCGTTGGGTTACTACTCAGCGGCTGCGATATGGCACTGATGAATCCTAAAGGGCAGATAGGGATGGAACAAAAATCCCTGATATTGACTGCCACCTTTCTCATGTTGATTGTTGTTATCCCTGTGATCTTCATGACTTTTTACTTCGCATGGAAATATCGCGAAACCAACAAAAACGCCAAATATACGCCAAACTGGGCCCACTCAAATAAGATTGAGATGGTCGTTTGGGGTATTCCCTGCATTATTATTATCATTTTAGGTACTCTGACCTGGAAGAGTACGCAGGAACTTGACCCGCGTCAGCCGATTCAAAGCGAAGCTAAAACCATTACGGTTGAGGCAATTGCTATGAACTGGAAATGGCTGTTTATCTATCCGGATCTCGGTATTGCAACGGTTAACGAAATTTCTTTCCCTGAAAACGTGCCGGTCAAATTTAAAGTCACTTCCGATGACGTAATGAACTCTTTCTTTATTCCTCGCCTTGGCAGCCAAATTTATGCCATGGCCGGAATGCAAAATATTGTTCACCTGATTGCGAACGAGAAAGGCGTTTATCCGGGCATGTCGGCTAACTATAGCGGAGCCGGGTTTTCAGGAATGAAGTTCAACGCCATTGTCACTTCTCAGGAAGATTTCGATAAGTGGGTTGAAAAAGTTAAGCAGTCCCCAGAGCAACTCCAATGGGAAGATTACAAGCAACTTGCTAAGCCAAGTGAAAATAATAAGGTTGAGTACTTCTCAACGATTAAACCTGGCCTATACCTAGAAATTATTAATCAATATATGGGTATGGATATGAGCAAGCACTCACATTCAGGAGCCGAGGAATAAACCATGTTAGGAAATTTAACACTTGATGCCATTCCTTACCGTGAACCGATTATTATGGGCGCGGTAGGAATGATGGTCATCGGCGGAATCGCCGTGCTTGCTCTGCTAACCTATTTCGGCAAATGGAAATGGCTTTGGAATGAATGGTTAACCAGCGTTGACCATAAAAAAATTGGCGTGATGTATATTCTGGTTGCCATCGTGATGTTACTGCGCGGTTTTGCCGATGCGTTAATGATGCGTACTCAAATGGCAATCTCCTCGGTCACCAACGGCGGTGAAGGGTTCCTCCCGCCTCACCACTACGACCAGATATTTACCGCCCACGGCGTGATCATGATTTTCTTCATGGCCATGCCGTTTGTTATCGGTTTAATGAATATCGTGGTTCCGTTACAAATCGGTGCCCGTGACGTTGCGTTCCCGTTCCTAAACTCCCTGAGCTTTTGGCTGTTCGTAGCCGGTGTGGTACTGATTAACCTGTCTTTGGGCGTGGGCGAATTTGCTCAAACCGGCTGGCTGGCCTATCCGCCGCTTTCGCTTAAACCGGGGGTCGGGGTCGATTATTGGATATGGAGCCTACAAATATCGGGGGTAGGTACGCTGCTCACCGGGGTTAACTTCTTTGCGACTATTCTGAAAATGCGCGCGCCCGGCATGACGATGATGAAAATGCCGGTGTTTACCTGGACTGCGCTGTGTTCCAACATTCTAATTATTGCCGCATTCCCGATTTTGACCGCTACTATTGCGATGTTAACCCTTGACCGCTATCTGGGCTTCCACTTCTTTACCAACGATTCAGGTGGTAACCAGATGATGTACGTCAACCTCATCTGGGCGTGGGGCCATCCGGAAGTTTATATTCTGATTCTGCCTTGCTTCGGTATTTTCTCTGAAGTGGTAGCAACCTTTAGTAGGAAGCGGCTATTCGGCTATACCTCACTGGTATGGGCTACCGTGGCAATTACCGTTCTGTCGTTTATCGTTTGGCTGCACCACTTTTTCACCATGGGAGCGGGCGCGAACGTTAATGCCTTCTTCGGCATAGCCACCATGATTATCTCGATACCAACGGGCGTGAAGATATTCAACTGGCTGTTCACTATCTATCAAGGTCGCCTGAAGTTCTCAACGCCAATCCTCTGGACGCTAGGCTTCTTGATCACCTTTACCATTGGCGGTATGACCGGCGTACTGTTGGCCGTTCCGGGAGCAAACTACGTTATCCATAACAGTATGTTCCTGATTGCCCACTTCCATAACGTGATTATCGGCGGTGTGGTATTCGGCTGTTTAGCTGGCTTTAACTTCTGGTTCCCGAAAGCGTTCGGCTTCAAACTGAATGAAACCCTAGGTAAATGTTCCTTCTGGTTCTGGATCGTCGGCTTCTTCGTTGCCTTTATGCCGCTGTACATTCTTGGCTTTATGGGTGCGACCCGTCGCTTAAATACCGTTGGCGGCGAGTGGAGTGGCCTATTGCTGGTCGCGGCCGGTGGCGCAGTGCTGATTATGATCGGTATCGCCTTCCAGATTTTACAAATCGTAGTCAGCATTAAAGATCGCAAAAAGAATATGGACCTGACCGGTGACCCATGGGGCGGGCGTACTCTTGAGTGGGCCACATCATCACCGGCTCCGTTCTATAACTTTGCGATTACGCCAAATATTAAAGACATTGACGCATTCTGGGACGAAAAAGAAGCCGGTATGGCTTATCAGCGCTCGGCTAAATATGAACCGATCCATATGCCAAGAAATACCGGCGCTGGCGTGATTATTGCGGCCTTTAGCATCGTATTTGGCTTTGCCATGATTTGGCATATCTGGTGGATGGCGATTGTCGGTCTGGTCGGCATGACCGTTACCTATATTGCCCATACCTTTAATGACGACACTGATTACTATGTAACGGTTGAAGAAATCAAAAAAATAGAAAACCAGCGTTTTGAACAATTAAGTAAGGCAGGGGTAAATCATGTCAACTGATACCTTGATCAACCCGAATGCTCATGCCCAAGGGCATGAGCACCACGATCACCACCATGAGACCAGCGCTAAAACCGTATTCGGTTTCTGGATCTACCTGATGAGCGACTGTATTTTATTTGCCGCCGTTTTCGCTACCTATGCGGTGCTGGCAAATAACGTGGCTGACGGCCCATCCGGTAAAGATATTTTTGAACTCCCTTACGTACTCGGCGAAACGGCCCTGTTGCTATTGAGTAGCTTTACCTACGGTATGGCGATTATCTCAATGTACAAAGGCAACAAAAGTCAGGTAATTGGTTGGTTAGCGGTGACTTTCCTGTTTGGCGTTGGCTTTATCGCCATGGAGCTGAATGAGTTCCATTTGCTAATTAGTGAAGGATATGGCCCGTCAACCAGCGGCTTTTTATCCGGATTCTTTACCTTAGTGGGTACTCACGGACTTCACGTGACCTTAGGCCTCATCTGGATGGCCATCATGATGATTCAGGTTTCGAAGAAGGGATTAACGCCAAAGAATAACACCCGCCTGATGTGCCTGAGCCTATTCTGGCACTTCTTGGACGTTATCTGGATCTGTGTGTTCACCGTTGTCTATCTACTGGGAGTCATTTAAATGAAAAATACCGTTGTAGACTCTTCCGGTGCCAGCCACGGCAGCGTTAAGTCTTACCTTATTGGCTTTGTGCTTTCGGTTATTCTAACGGCTATTCCTTTCTGGATAGTGATGACGAAGGCCGCAGGCCCGAGCACCTTGGTGGTATCGGTTGCCTTGTTCGCAGTGGTTCAGGTTGTTGTGCATTTAGTCTATTTTCTACATATGAATACCAAATCAGAGGAGCGGTGGAATTTCATCGCCCTGATCTTTACCGGATTGATTATCGCTATCGTTGTTGTGGGTTCACTATGGATAATGTACAACCTTAATATCAACATGATGGTTCACTAAGAGCTACTCTGATGATTAAGAAATACCTGTTAGTCACTAAACCGGGCATCATTTTTGGCAATATGGTCTCCGTTATCGGTGGTTTTCTCCTCGCGTCTCAAGGGCGCGTGGACTTTGTATTGCTCTTCGCCACGATTATCGGTGTTTCACTGATTGTTGCCTCAGGCTGTGTGTTTAACAACTACATAGACAGAGACATTGATAGCCTGATGGAAAGAACCAAAAACCGAGTTCTGGTTCGGGGGCTGATTTCTCCGGTAAATACCATCCTCTATGCCTGCCTGCTGGGTATTGCTGGCTTTGCACTGTTGTACTTCTATACCAACCTACTGGCGGTGCAATTCGCTGCGCTGGGATTTGTGGTTTACGTTGGTTTGTATAGCCTGTACCTAAAGCGAAGGTCAGTTTATGGAACGTTAATTGGCAGCTTATCTGGGGCAGTTCCACCGGTTATTGGCTACTGTGCCGTAAGCAATCAGTTTGATAGCGGTGCTCTGATACTATTAGTGATCTTCAGCCTATGGCAGATGCCTCACTCTTATGCCATTGCCATCTTTCGCTACAAAGATTATCTGGCAGCTTCGATTCCGGTTCTGCCGGTCAAGCGCGGTATTCCGGTAACTAAGCACCATATCACGCTGTATATCATTGCATTTATTGCGGCAACATTAATGCTGTCTATCAGCGGGTATGCAGGTTACAGCTATCTGGTAGTGGCAGCTGTGGTAGGCATTGGCTGGTTAGTCATGGCATTAAGCGGATACAAAACGTTAGATAACCGAATTTGGGCAAGAAAGTTATTTATCTTCTCCATTATCGCTATTACTACGCTGAGTATCATGATGTCGGTTGATTATTCACAGGCAACAATTTCAGAATCATTAATGACGTTCGCCCGGTAATCGGCTAATCCTTCACCAATGGCTTCACTAAACGGGTGAAGCCATTGGGCTTCAGATATCGTTTTTGCTTTTCAACAACATCTTTAACAGAAAAATAAAGCATTCCGCCTCATCAGACACTATCCTATCTACCTAAACGCTCATTGATTTACATCCACAGCATAACAATATTGAGCAACTGTGAATTTCGCTCACTGATATCGTTCATGAGTAGGAACAGTGGAATGGGCTCTAAGCTATTTGAGGTAATATGAACGATTATAAGATGCTCCCCGAAGAGCGCCTTGCAACGTGGGGACTCGGTCTGGTTTTCTCGCTGCGCATGCTTGGCATGTTTATGGTATTACCGGTATTGACCACCTATGGAATGGCTTTATCCGGCGCAACCAAGCCACTAATTGGTATCGCTATTGGTATCTATGGCTTGACGCAGGCCATTTTCCAAATTCCTTTTGGGCTGATTTCTGACCGGGTTGGCCGGAAACCGCTTATCGTCGGTGGGCTGTTGATTTTTGCCATTGGCAGCATGGTTGCTGCTACCAGCAACTCTATCTGGGGCATTATTCTTGGCCGCGCCTTACAAGGCTCTGGCGCTATTGCCGCCGCCGTCATGGCGCTTTTATCAGACCTGACCAGAGAACAAAACCGAACAAAAGCGATGGCATTCATTGGCGTAAGCTTTGGCATCACCTTTGCTATTGCCATGGTTCTAGGCCCGATTATCACCCATGCGTTTGGCCTTAGCGCGCTATTCTGGGGAATCGCTGCGCTGGCTATCGCCGGTATTGTTATCACGTTAACGGTAATTCCCAATCCCTCCGGCCATATTCTTAATCGGGAATCAGGCATCGTTAGAGGCGGCTTTAGTAAGGTACTGAAAAACGGCCGACTGCTTAAGCTAAATATTGGCATTCTGTGCCTGCACACGTTGTTAATGTCGACCTTTCTGGCCCTACCCGTGGCAATGGAAAATGCGGGTTTTCCATCGGCAGACCACTGGAAGGCGTATTTAGTCACGATGTTAGTTTCATTTGTCGCCGTCGTGCCCTTCATCATAATTGCTGAAAAAAAACGTAAAATGAAGCAGGTATTTGTTCTCTGCGTAGCGATGCTTTTTATTTCAGAAGCTATACTTTTGTGCAGCGGGCAACGCTTATGGATGATATTTAGCGGCGTTCAGCTGTTCTTTGTTGCTTTCAACGTGATGGAAGCTATCTTGCCTTCGCTGATCGCTAAAGAATCTCCCGCTGGCTATAAAGGGACGGCAATGGGTGTCTATTCCACCAGCCAGTTTATTGGCGTAGCGCTTGGCGGAAGCTTAGGCGGATGGCTATTTGGTCTTAGCGGAGTTAGCGCCGTTTTTCTAGGCAGCACCCTACTTTGCATTCTGTGGTTTGCTATTAGTATGACCATGAAGCAGCCGCCTTATGTAAGCAGCCTGCGCATCGAATTACCTGAATCAGCGCTTAAAGACAATCGGTTGGAAGCCTATTTGAAAATGAGCACCGGTGTTAACGAAGTGGTTATTGTTCCAAATGAACGGTCTGCCTATATAAAAATTGATTCAGGAAAAACCAGTCGTGCGAAGTTAGAACAGTTAATCAGCTCGTATCAGCCTCAGTTGGCCTATAGCTAGAGTCGTTGACGCTGTGGAAAGCGCCACAGCAACGTCAAAAGACCAAAGAGATAAGCCATAACGGGGAAAACTATTCATTAATAGCGATCGCGGAGATGACCAATATGTCTGATGCTTCTACTGTGCCACTTTCAGTTCTCGATCTTTCACCCATTACGCAAGGCAGCACCATCCCTCAGGCCTTTAACCGTTCGCGTGAACTCGCTATTCAGGCTGAAAAACTAGGCTACTACCGTTACTGGATGGCCGAACACCACAATATGACAGGTATCGGCAGCGCAGCGACATCGGTTCTGCTCGGCTATATTGCCGGAGCAACCTCAACCATTCGCGTTGGTGCGGGCGGAGTTATGCTGCCGAATCATGCACCGTTAGTTATTGCCGAGCAGTTTGGTACTCTTGAGTCATTGTACCCGGGGCGTATCGATCTTGGTCTGGGCCGTGCGCCCGGCACGGATCAGGCTACCGCACAGGCTCTTCGTCGCAGCAAAAGCGGCGGTGCCGATCGCTTCCCTGATGATGTAGTGGAACTGCAAAGCTATTTTGATGATGCCCAACCGCATCATCAGGTCAAAGCGGTTCCCGGTCAGGGGCTGCAAGTTCCAATCTGGCTATTAGGCTCAAGCCTCTACAGCGCTCAGCTAGCGGCCAAGCTCGGATTGCCTTTTGCCTATGCCTCACATTTTTCACCGGATATGCTGTTACAGGCACTGTCACTGTATCGCGAAAACTTTAAGCCATCGGCCGCGCTGGCAAAGCCTTATGCTATGGTGTGTATCAACGTTATTGCTGCGGATACCACCCGCGAAGCTAAATTCATGTTTACCTCACTACAGCAGCAGTTTATTCATTTGTTACGCGGCATGCCGGGCCCTCTTCCGCGTCCGGTAGAAGATATCTCATCAGTCGTTGCGCACCATGAAATATATAGCGCTGACCACACGCTAAGCCTATCGGTAGTCGGTGATAAAGACAAAGTGCGTACCGGTCTGCAAAACCTGTTGCAAGAAACGCAGGCAGATGAACTAATGATTAATGGTCAAATCTATGACCATCATGCCCGCATGCATTCATTCAAAATTATTTCAGAAGTTGGCCCCGAGCTGACCAAATAACGGCATGGTGAACGATGAAGATTGTAATTTTAGATGGAGAAACGCTTAATCCCGGAGATATTTCCTGGCACGCGTTCAACAAATTCGGTGATGTCACAATATACGACCGTACGCCGGATAAGCTAACCATTCAGCGTATCGGTGATGCCGAAATCGTTTTTACCAACAAAACGCGTATAACGCCTAAAGTTCTCGATAACTGCCCGTCGATTAAATTTATTGGCGTTCTGGCGACCGGCTATAACGTTGTTGATATTAAAGCCGCCCAAGAAAAGTCAGTTACCGTCTGTAATATTCCCAACTATGGCACGATGGCGGTTGCCCAGTATACAACGGCGTTATTACTTGAGCTTTGTCATCACATCGGCGAACACAGCAGTGACGTACGCTCAGGCGGCTGGTGTAACCGACCAGACTTTTGCTACTGGCACTCACCGTTAATCGAACTGATGGGGAAAAAGCTGGGGTTGATTGGCTATGGCCGAATAGGCTCAGCTTTTGCCAACATTGCGCAGGCTCTCGGCATGAAAGTGCTGGCTTATACCCCAAGCGGCAAGAGTACGGAAGCCCATGCCAAAGTTAAGTTTGTCAGCCTTGACAAACTGCTGGCTGAATCAGACGTTATTAGCCTACATTGCCCGTTAACCATCGATAACGCCGGGCTCATCAATCGCCATACCATCGCAAAAATGAAAGATGGCGTGATGTTGCTCAACACCGCCCGGGGTGGTCTAGTGGTTGAAAATGAATTAGCCGAAGCGTTAAACAATGGAAAAGTCTCCGGCGCTGCGCTCGACGTACTGGCCGCCGAACCACCGCCAGCCAACAACCCACTGCTCAATGCGCGTAACTGTATTATCACGCCACATATTGCCTGGGCGCCTACAGAAGCGCGGATACGCTTGATGAATATAGCCGTAGAAAATCTGGAAAAATTCCTGTCCGGTAACCCACAAAACGTGGTGAGCTAAAAACCAAAACCGGCTTTAGGCCTAGCTCCGTTGGTTAAGGATCGATTGAACGCTTCGGTAATGAATGTAAAAAGGGCACCCTATTCGGTGCCCTTAAGTAAAGTGGCATAAAATTAGAATTTAGCTTTAATGCCGATCCCGCCGCCGTAGCCATCAGAATCAGAATCGAAGCCTTTCTGGTAACGCACTTCACCGTAGACTGAAGTATGCTCACTGAAATTAATCGCCATACCGGCGCCGCTTTGCCACCAGCCATCGCCAATATCGGCATGTAAGCGCTCGTTGGCTATCTGTACCTCCGGCGCATCGCCGAGCGTCGTAACGGCATCTAATGTCAGATAAGGCGTGAACGCCGGATTTTCATCGGTAAACAAACGAACCCCGCCGCGCACTTCGCCGTTATTACCGGTGGCACCGGATACATTGCTGACATCATCATGGAAACTTCCCAGATTCAGGTATTGATACTTCACCTGAACCTGAGGTTCGAGCTTCACATGGTTATACAGAGTAAACGGTTTACCCGCTTCAACCGACAGGGCAACGCCATAGCCATCCTGTTTGGCTTCGCTAATGCTGTCGTAGTTGTTGCGATACCAGCTCGTCATACCGATAGTGTCAATATAGCTACCGTCTTCAAACTTCATCGTGTAGTAACCGCCCAGACTGTAAACGTCACTGTCAATATTCCCGGTATCCACGGAAAGAGCGGCATGTTTGCCGCGAGCGCTATCGCTGGCGTCGGTAGACTGTGTGCCCATGGTAAACAGGATACCGCCAGTTTGTTCCGTGTTTTGCTCATCTTTGCGGTAGTACAAATCAGTACCGAATTGCACAAACCAGACGTCGGTATCGTAGCTAAAACGCCCGCCATCGTATTCATTATGTTGACCAACCGTACGGCCCCACGCTCCGTCTTTGTGCAAAACGTCACCACCGGTACGCTGATGATAAGTCCCTAATATATCGAAGCCATAGCGCATATTGAGCACCGGTGCGGCAATGTATCCGGGCACTTCTTCGCGCCATGCAATATCATCCACGCTGGGTTTGGGATTGGGGCTGGGTACAACATTGCTGTTCGCTGGATCTGGGTCAACGGCGCTACTACAGTCGTAGCAGGAACGGAGATACCAGTCGTTTGCATCCGTTGAGCCACCCTGATAAAGCAGATACTCGTAGGCCCCTTCTACCACACGACCGTCAAGCTTTAGTGCGTCCGCTGCGCTGGTGCCGTTAACGACCACGACGTTGATGCCATTACCCGAGGTTACCGCACCCAAGCCGCCCGTATTGTTGACTAACAGCGAATGCTGACCTTCAAGATTGCCGGTAATAACGATTTTATCAGTGGGGGAGCTGTCATCGCCAAGCAAGGTATTGATAAAAAACGATCCACTGCCGGTCGAGTTGCCGTTAATGGTTAACGTGGAATAGTCGCTGCCAGCATGGGCGAACTGCGTTTTACCATCAGAATGCAGATTGTTGATGGTCGCGTCGTCGGCCAGCATCCATAGGCTGGTGGCATCAACGTTGATATCGTTGGCGGTCAGCGTTTCGCCACTCCAGGACGCATTATTATTGAGGAATAGATTAACCGTGCTGCCCGCATCGGCATAAACGGTTCCAGCAAGATTGGCATTATTGGCCGTCAGCCTAACAGTGCTGTTATAGCGCGTCGATGTAGCGCTGTCGGTATAGCTTTGCGCATTCACCAGCACATTATTGGCGCTTTGCAGGGATGAACCATTGTTTACGTTAACGTCAAGGTTAGCGCCAGCGGTATCGATACTGCCGCTTGCGCTGCGAAGCTGGCTGTTGTCCAGCGTCACCGTTGCCACATTGTTGCCAAAAGAGGCAGAGATACCGTTGGCATCAGCGCCAGTGGCGGTGAGCTGGCTGCCCAGCAGGGTCATGGAGCTGCCCATGTCAGCGTGTATCAGATCCGCATTTACCCCTACGCTAGTACCCGTTATCTGCTGCCCGTTAACGATGCCGCCGGTATTAGCTGAGAGCAAATAGGCTCCTGCCCCCACCGTTTTTATCTCGGAATCGCTCACATTCACTTCACCTGCCCGTATCGCCACGATGGCCGCGGAGTCTGTGCCTGTTGTATTGATAGTCATATCACTGGCAGTCAGAGTGGCTTGCCCGGCGGTGTCTACTGAATCTGCAAACAGAGCAAAGGCATTGTCACCCGCTGTCGTTATCACATCATGGTTCAACCTTGCCTTACCGCGCACATCGATGGCATTAACATATTTACCGGTGGTGGTTAACGTCAGGTTATTGGCTTCCAGCCCGTTATCAACGCCGCTAACATACAAGCCCGTAGTGGTGGTTTGTTCGGAACCATCGCCATTTAGGGTGTAGTTCCCCCCCTCAAGCTTAACGTCACTATAGTCGCCCGCATTAATCATCGCGTAGCCACTTGTTCCGGTAACGATAACGTTCGCATCTTTTATCGTGACAGAGGCTCTGTTGGCTGTACTGGTGCCATGGGTAGAAACAAGCGTGCTGGTTTCGCCCGCTGTCTGAGCAACGTTAAGTCCATTCACCGTGAGGTGTGATGTATTAACATCCAGAGCATTTATAGCGTGCGTTAAATTGAGGGCTAGATTATTTAATTCGGCATTTGAGTTATTTCTCAATTCTATCGCTTTGCTACTGAAACTATTACTTTCACTTTCTATCACTAAATTATTGCCGGTTAATATACCGTCGTCTACATAAATACCCGTAGCAGAATTTTTACTAAATATAATTTTTGTTTTATTTATTTCAGCCGAACCCCCACTGCTAATATTGATTGTTTTTGATGAGTTTTCGGTTTTAATCGTACTACCTGTTCCTCTTTCAACGTTATTGAAAATCAGTTTTCCTTTATCGCTAATATCAAATGCTAAAGCCTCTTCTCCTGATGTTTTGACGTTGGAAGGTAAATCTATAAATGGAGATACGTCAACTCCGCCATAGATATCCAGTATCGAACCGCTACCGGTAATTTTAAATGCTGGGTTTGTATCGGTTGTTTGAGTATCTAGAATGGCTCGGGAATCCGTTGTTCCACCATCAATTATTATCGAGGCAGAGGCATTTATTCCGGGCATTAGCAAACTACATATTGCTACAGTGATAAGCTTTTTCTTTAATCTAATCGGAGATGATGCATTGTTTCCCATAATGAAATAGTCCTTTTAAGTCTCATATTTGTTATTTTAAAATAGATATATGCATATCAAAAAAGTGTGTAAATATTACACACCACACTAAAATGATAAACATTCATATAAGTTGAATGTTATAGACAGGTATGTACCCCGTCAATTATAAAACAGATATATAAGAGGGATTTTTAATGAAAGAGTTATTAAGCTTTACTTAATTCGAAATAAAATGAATATATTAATTTGGTTTTATATAAATATTAATATTCTATTTTCTTATTTCAAAACAGTTGGTAAGTAATAATGAAAATCTTCAGTTTCTGTTAATTCAACAACAGCATAATGGAGGTAACTGACAATATAAGGGTAACCAGACTAAACGTCATTTTTCCCTTGGGTTCAAACTGGAAGCCATTAAGCAAGCCGTTAAATATTCGCTGTCCGCGACGCTGTCTGGTAAGCGGCTAGCCTAGAAAGCACCTGAGTAAGAAATACGCGCAGTCATACTGTGGAGGAATGGAAGTAATAAAAAAGCACCAGACGAAGATATCACCTGGTGCTATTTTTAAGTCATGACAGTTGTCTAATTTCTTGTCAATCTTAAACGGCTGTCAATCACTGCTATAAAGATTAGTCGTTGCTATTGGTTGGACGACGACGCGGTGCGCTTTGTGCACCATCGCGGCGCGGACCACGAGACGGACCGTCACGGTTTGCATCACGGGGACCAGTGTTGCGCTCACGGCCAGGGCCAGAAGAACGACGCTCACCACCGGCACCACCACCGCCGAACGGACGGCGATCGCCAGCAGGGGCTCCACCATCACGATCGCGACGAGGAGCACCGCTACGACGCGGCTCGCCTGCAGGTGCATCACCAAGAAGTTGCATATTTAACGGTTTGTTAAGTATGCGAGTCTTAGTGAAATGCTGCAATAAATCACCCGGCATACCTTTAGGCAATTCAATCGTTGAATGGCTGGCATACAGTTTGATGTTACCAATATAGCGGCTGCTAATATCGCCTTCATTGGCAATAGCACCAACGATATGACGAACTTCAACACCGTCATCACGGCCAACTTCAATACGGTACATTTCCATCTCGCCAACGTCACGACGCTCACGGCGTGGAGCAGCATCACCGCTCTCACTGCTACGCGCTGGACGATCCGCACGATCTGGACGGTCTCCACGACGCTCGCTACGGCGTTCAAAACGCTCTCCACCGCGCTCGTCGCGATCGCGGAACTCACGACGTGGACGACGATCAATCGGCGCATCAGGCGGCAGAATCAGAGGACGTTCGCCCTGAGCCATTTTCAGCAACGCTGCGGCTAAGGTTTCAATGTCTTGCTCTTCAACCGGTTGAAGTTTTGCTAACAGCGCACGGTATTGTTCTAAATCGCTGCTTTCCAGATGCTGATTAACGCGGGTAGCGAACTTCTCTAAACGACGCTTACTGAGTAATTCGCCCGAAGGTAATTCGACTTCAGGGATCGCTAACTTCATCGTACGTTCGATGTTGCGCAGTAAACGACGCTCTCTGTTTTCAACAAACAGCAGCGCACGGCCTGCACGACCCGCACGGCCTGTACGACCGATACGGTGAACGTATGACTCTGAATCCATAGGGATATCATAGTTAACCACTAAGCTGATACGTTCAACGTCTAGGCCACGAGCCGCAACGTCGGTAGCAATCAGAATATCTAAACGGCCATTCTTCAGGCGCTCTAACGTTTGTTCACGTAATGCCTGATTCATATCACCGTTTAGCGCTGCGCTGTTATGGCCACTACGCTCTAACGCTTCTGCAACTTCTAACGTTGCATTTTTGGTACGTACGAAAATAATCGCCGCATCAAAATCTTCCGCTTCAAGGAAACGAATCAACGCTTCATTTTTGCGTACGCCGTGAACGGTCCAGTAGCTTTGGCTAATATCAGGCGTATTAACAACGCTTGACTGGATACGGACTTCTTGTGGGTCCTTCATAAAACGGCGCGTAATGCGACGAATTGCTTCAGGCATAGTTGCCGAGAATAGCGCGGTCTGATGGTCAGCCGGGATTTGCGCCATAATGGTTTCTACGTCATCAATAAAGCCCATACGTAACATTTCATCGGCTTCATCAAGAACCAAGCCTTTCAGCTTAGATAAATCTAACGTGCCGCGTTTCAGATGATCTAACAGACGCCCAGGAGTACCGACAACGATCTGAGGTCCCTGACGCAGAGCGCGTAGCTGAACGTCATAACGCTGGCCGCCATAGAGGGCAACCACACGAACGCCGGACATATTTTTAGCATATTCAGAGCAGGCTTCTGCAACCTGAACGGCTAATTCACGCGTTGGGGCTAATACTAAAACCTGCGGGCAGGCCATATCAGCTTGAATATTGTTAAGGAACGGCAATGCGAATGCCGCTGTTTTACCGCTACCGGTTTGCGCCATGCCTAATACATCGCGACCTTCCAGTAAATGTGGAATACAAGCCGACTGAATCGGGGATGGTTTTTCATAGCCCATATCGGTCAGAGCTTTTAATAAAGGTGCTGAAAGACCTAAATCAGCAAAAGAGGTTTCAAACTCAGCCATGTAAACGTGCCTCACTAAAAATGGCGGCCAGTCTACATACCTTGTCGAGAAAATACTCAGTCATTTTCATTTAAAAGTGTGAACCAGCTCAAATTGGATTAAAAAACGAACAGAAAAACCAGCCTTGCCTATGCTTAATGCATAGCAAAGCGGTTGTTACTCGTTCGTCGAGTCTATTTTTTATCCGATTCTGATAGGTCGTCTTGTTCTAGCCCAGACAGGGCTAATTCCAACAGTGCATAGCGGTGCTCAACAAAGTTATGTACATTGTTGGCAACCGTCAGTTTGAACAGCGCCATGGCGGTGTTCTTGTCCCCCAGACTTAGGTAATGTTTACCTAAATAGAAGTCAGTTTCACTGAGATGCTCAGCGAGCGAAGTGTTATCCGTTGCTTCTACCTGTAATCGTTCAATCAGCGTTTTTTCACTGATATCACCCAAGTAGAATTCCACTATAGTCCAGCCCCACGCCCCTCTTTCAGCTAGCTCATAGCGCTTTTGAAGCGCCCTTTTTGCTTTGTCTGAGTCGATCTCTTTTTCAGCTAAATAAAGCCATAGAGACCGGAAGGGATCGTTAGGGTCGTCACGATAAAACGCCTGCAGATCATCCTGCGCCAAAAAGTAGCGACCGCCATAATACAAGGCAATCCCTCGGTTTAAACGCGCATAGTTATAAGTTGGATCAAGCTCTAATACAGAATCAAACGCATCATAGGCAGCATCAAAATTGCCACCCTGCGTCAGATATATCCCTAAATAGTTAAACGCTTCAGGAATATCAGGACGAATCATTAACGCTTGCGAGAAGTCGTTACGCGCCAGTGCCCGTAGCCCTAAGCTATCGAACAACACGCCGCGCTCATACAACAGCTGCGCTCTTTCATCGTTTGATAATACTTGACTCGCAAGGATCTGTTCCATGCGAGCCAACATCACTTCCTGTTGCAGCGTTGGCTGCAATGGAACTGCCAAAACGCCGTATTTACGCCCTTCAAGGCTGCTACATCCTGTTAACAGAATGGCTGTTGCGATAATGCAGCACCAGCGCAAAATAGGCTTCATTTAAACTCCCAGAGACAAACGTGGGATAGGTGTCCTACCATCCGCTTGCTTTTACACAAGAACTCCCTGTCCCAGTCATACAATCAGTGCCTTACCATTATTAATCAATAAGGCACTGTGTAATCACCTACGGCAAATACAGCTACCGCTTATTCTTCTTCGGATGCAACCGGCGCGTCTTGAGCTGGTGCAGTCGCTTCTTTGATACTTAAGCGAATACGGCCCTGACGGTCAACTTCCATCACTTTAACCTGAACTTCTTGACCAAGTTCCAGATAGTCAGACACTTTTTCTACACGCTTATCGGCAATTTGAGAAATATGCACTAAACCTTCTTTACCACCAACGATAGCAACGAATGCTCCAAAGTCAACAATACGGGTAATCTTACCGGTATATACGCGGTTAACTTCAACGTCAGCGGTGATCTCTTCGATACGGCGAATAGCGTGCTTAGCTTTATCGCCGTCGGTCGCAGCAATCTTCACTGTACCGTCATCTTCGATTTCAATAGTCGTACCGGTTTCATCGGTCAGCGCACGAATAACAGAACCACCTTTACCGATCACATCCTTGATTTTCTCAGGGTTGATCTTGATGGTGTAAATACGTGGAGCAAATTGAGAAATCTCACCGCGTGGTGCACTAATAGCCTGTTCCATTACGCCAAGGATATGCAAACGCGCCCCTTTAGCCTGACTCAAAGCCGCTTTCATGATTTCGCGGGTGATACCTTCGATTTTGATGTCCATCTGTAACGCGGAGATACCTTCACGGCTACCGGCTACTTTAAAGTCCATGTCACCTAAGTGATCTTCATCGCCTAAGATATCAGACAGAACAACAAAGTTGTCGCCATCTTTAACCAGGCCCATCGCAATACCAGCAACGGCGGCTTTAATTGGTACACCGGCATCCATCAGGGCTAACGAAGCACCACACACAGAAGCCATTGAAGAAGAACCGTTGGATTCAGTGATTTCAGATACGATACGAACGGTATATGGGAACTCAGCCTGATCTGGCATTACGGCTAATACGCCGCGCTTAGCAAGACGACCGTGACCAATTTCACGACGCTTAGGCGAACCAACCATACCGGTTTCACCAACAGAGTACGGAGGAAAGTTGTAGTGGAACAGGAAGCTATCAGTACGCTCACCGGTCAACTCGTCAATATTCTGTGCATCACGGGCAGTACCCAGCGTTGCAGCAACTAATGCCTGAGTTTCACCGCGGGTAAATAGCGCAGAACCGTGAGTACGTGGCAATACGCCAGTACGAACGTCTAGGCCACGAATCATATCTTTTTCACGGCCATCGATGCGAGGTTCACCGCGTAACACGCGGCTACGAACAACATTCTTCTCAATGCTGCCCAGCATATCTTTTACTTCTGATTCATCTAAACCCTCGCTTTGAGCTTTCAGAGCCTCAACAACGTCAGATTTAATCACATCAACTTGGGCATAACGCTCTTGCTTATCAGTGATACGGTATGCATCACCTAAGCGGCTAGCTGCTAAAGCTTCAACCTGAGCATATAACGCTTGGTTTACCGCTGGCGCATTCCATTCCCACTTAGGCTTACCGGCTTCAGCAACCAGTGAATTGATATTGTCGATAACAACCTGCTGTTGCTCATGACCAAACATCACGGCACCCAACATTTGCTCTTCGCTCAGAAGTGCAGCTTCTGATTCAACCATTAACACAGCGCCTTTAGTACCGGCAACAACCAGATCCAGACGGCTCTCTTTCAGCTCATCCATGGTTGGGTTCAGAACGTATTGGTCATTGATAAAACCAACGCGTGCAGCACCGATAGGGCCATTAAATGGGATACCAGACAGGCTTAGCGCCGCAGAAGTACCGATCATTGCTACGATATCCGGGCTAACCTGTGGGTTAACGGAAACAACGGTGGCAATAACCTGAACTTCATTTAAGAAACCTTCAGGGAATAAAGGACGGACCGGACGGTCAATCAGACGAGCAATCAGCGTTTCACCTTCGCTTGGGCGGCCTTCACGACGGAAGAAACCGCCTGGGATACGACCTGCTGCGTAAGTACGCTCTTGGTAATTTACCGTTAACGGGAAGAATGACTGGCCTTCTTTTGCTTTTTTAGCGCCAACAACGGTAACGAAAACCGCAGTATCATCAACGTTAACCATTACTGCGGCAGTTGCCTGACGCGCCATCATACCGGTTTCTAATGTAACGGTATGTTGGCCATATTTAAATTTACGAACAATAGGATTAAGCAAATTATTTTCCTTTCATTTGAATTCGAAGCCTAACAAGAGGATTGCCCCTCGCTGGCTATTTGCCTTCGACCGCATCCTCGCGACTAATGAAAATACTTTTTTAGCAGACGGTTAAGTCATGCGCACGAAACGTGCTCTCAATATTTTCATTAGCCGCGCGAACCTCTGCAACAGAAGGACCCAAAAAACTAACGTTCTATCATACTGCTATTAAACGTTTAATCCTAGAAGAAAGGGGCCATATTTGGCCCCTTTCTCCTGAAACTCATCGACTTAGCGACGCAGACCCAGACTAGCAATCAGTTGAGTATAACGTGCTACATCTTTACGTTTCAGGTAATCCAGCAGCTTACGACGCTGAGAAACCATACGCAGCAGACCACGACGGCTGTGGTGATCTTTTTTATGCTCGGAGAAGTGGCCTTGCAGGTGGTTAATTTGTGCAGTCAGCAGGGCAACCTGAACTTCCGGTGAACCACTGTCATTTTCGCAACGACCATACTCAGCAACAATTTTAGCTTTCGCTTCAACACTTAGAGACATTGTAGAACTCCAATTTTTGGGATTATAACTAATAAAAACGGGCGCCGATCTCTAATTCAGCCACCCAACACATAAGCGGACGTATTCTACTCCGCACCCTGTCAGATAGCAAGGCATGCCTTTATTTCCCAACCACTATGTTTAACAAATCTGAAACGGAGCCATACTAAATTTATTTTATGGAAGTTAAGTGTAGTTCAGAAACTGGTTGTTGCACTAAACGGTGGGTAATTACCCGCTAAACCTCCATAAAAGCGCTTTTCATCAGTCCTACAGGCTTGTATCATTAGGATGCTTTTTATACAGAGCTGAAAACCCATATCGTGTAAGAAGGCAATGAAAGAGATTGAAATCTTTTTAGCCCCAGACATAAGGATTTGGTTACTCTCGTGGGTTAACCATAAATATGCTTAAAGGAAGAAGGCGTCAGTAATGAATTTAGATAAAGAAACACATAATCCATACACTCCCCCAGAATCCAGCGTCAACGACGTTGTTCAGCCAGCCAACAATAATGAAACGTTTATTCCTGGTGCCCAGTCTGTTCAGGCCGGTGAAGGCGTAAATTGGATCGGTGAAGCCTGGCAGTTGATAAAACCTAAACTCGGCATGTGGGTTTTATTAGGCGTTATTCTTTTTGTTATCATGCTGGTTGTACAACTTATTCCTCTTGTCAGCCTGGTGTCTATCTTCGCCGGCCCGATCTTCATTGGCGGTATTATGCTGTTATGCGAAAAGCAGCGCACTACCGGCGAGTTTGATCTTGGGCTGATGTTTGCCGGTTTTCAGAAAAACCTTGGGCCACTGATTGGCGTTGGTGCCGTGATGTTCGGCATTCTCATGCTGTCATTGATTGTGATGTTTATTGTTGGCGGTAGCGCGTTGGTTGCATTAGCATTGGGTTCACAAGGTGGGGACCCATCTGCAGCCTTAACCGGCATTAGCGGTGGTATGGTTTTCTTAGCCTTCTTGCTGATGTTCGTTATCTATATGGTTGGCTATGCGCTAACCTGGTTTGCTCCAGCACTGATTGTTATTCATAACTTATCGCTGGGTCAGGCGCTTTCCATGAGCCTGTCCGCGGTGAAAAAGAACTTATTACCCGGCCTGATTTATTTTATCGTCATCGGCGTAATTATGGTAATTTCCATGATTCCACTGTTCCTTGGCCTTCTGTTGGCCGGGCCTCTATTTATTGCAACTTACTACACCAGCTATCGTAGTTTGTTTATCGCAAATAAATAAGTGAATCGTAAAGCCGGGTAAAAGCCCGGCTTTCGTCATCTATGTTAGATACCGTACGCGATATCACTACCCCTGAACTTATTGAAATCCAGTTACATCCGGCCGGATTCTTGCCGCGCGCCTTTGCTTTTATGATCGATACCGCGATTCGCTGGCTAATCATGGCGATTATAGCCATTCCCAGCGCTTTTATCGGCAAGTCTGGTATCGGCATATTTTTGATAATGCTGTTTCTGGTTGAATGGTTTTATCCGGTGATATTTGAAGTGTTAAACCGAGGCAGAACGCCCGGTAAGTACGCTATAGGACTCAAGGTTTTACACGATAACGGCACGCCGATTGGCTGGAGCGCGTCTATCATCCGCAACTTCCTTCGTTTCGCTGACTTTTTCCCGCTCTTTTATCTTTTTGGTCTGATCTCCATGTTGCTCAATAAGGAGTTCCGGCGTTTGGGCGATATCGTTGCGGGAACCTTAGTCGTCTACAGTGTTCCGACAACTTCACGGTTTACCGTACCGGAAGCTCAGCCAATTAATCCTAATTTTCCGCTATCGCGCGAAACCCAAAAGATGCTGGTTTCATTTGCTGAACGTACGCCCGGGCTCACAAAGCCAAGGCAAGAAGAGCTGGCAGCATTATTGCCAACGCTCACCGAAAGCCAACATCCAGAAGAAGCTCAAGGCGCGGCCCGGTTAGTGGGTATAGCTAACTTCTTAATAGGACGGAAGCTATGAAACAAGAACGTTTTGAAGCACTACATCAGGATGAATGGAATGCCTTTGAAAACTGGCTCGGCCATCGGCTCAAAATAATAAAAAATTACGATGGAAAACCGCCGGTAGCCTCTATCGAAGACCATAATATGCCAGACTGCTACCGGAATATTTGCCAACAGCTCGCCATCGCTCGCGATCGTGGCTACAGCCTGATGTTGACCGAGCGGCTGCACAATATGGTATTGCAGGGCCACGATATTCTTTACAGCGCAGACAGTGGAATTAGCCGACGAATCTTTAACTATATCGCCGGAGGCTTTGCCGCCGATTTACGGGAAAACAAGCGCTGGGTTATTTTTTCAGCCCTGCTGATTATGGTTCCGTGGGTAATCATGCTAATTGCGATCCGTATCTGGCCTGATTTTATTTATATTATCATGTCGCCGGAAAGCGTTAACGAGCTGGACAGCATGTATACCGGCACTGACGTATTAGGCGGTACGACCAGCATATTCAGAGAGTCAGATTCGAACTGGATGATGTTTGGTTTCTATATCTATAACAACATCAGCATTGCGTTTAAGGCCTTTGCCGGAGGGTTACTCGCAGGAATAGGTTCAGCCTTCACGCTAGTGTTTAATGGAATATTTATGGGTGCGGCCGAAGCCCGCATTGTTAATATTGGCGCAGGCCGTAACTTCTACTCTTTCGTCTGCGGGCACACGGCCTTCGAGATCGGCGGCATTATTATTGCTGGGGCTACGGGCTTAAAGCTAGGCTGGAGCCTTATCATGCCGGGAAGACTAAGCCGCCCGGACTCCCTAAGGCTAGCTGGCCGTTCCGTATTAGGACTAATTTGCGGCAGTGGCGTTATGCTGTTCATTGCCGCCATGATAGAAGCATTCTGGTCACCGCATAATTTTCCATTAGCCGTGAAGCTCATCGTAGGCGCATTCTTTTCCATTCTGTTACTGAGCTACTTCATTTTTACGGGGCGGCGTCATGCAGCTTGAACAATTAGCCATCGTTCTGCGCCCCAGACGCGCCAATGAAGCCATCGACCTCGGCGTCAGAATTGCGATTAACTGGTTTAAACCCCTGTATAGCGCATGGCTGTGTTTCACTCTACCGATTATCGCCATTATTTGGGGTTTATTGTTCTGGGCTAATGCCAGCCACTTTACAATATTATTGGCCATCTGGTGGATGAAGCCCCTGTTTGACCGGATTGCGCTGTTTGTGATTAGTCGTGCAGTATTTGGTGACGTACCGACAGTAATGCAGAGCCTAAAGGCAGCCCGAACGTCATTACTGAAAACCAGCATCATTAGAGCGTTGACCTGGGCCAGATTTAGCCCCTATCGGTCATTAACCATGCCGGTAGATGTGCTCGAGGGAATGAAAGGCAAAAGTGCCAAAATGAGGCGCAGCGCTATCTCAGGCTATATTGGAATCAATGCCATATTCCTGACGCTGTCCGGTTTTATTATCGAACAGGTGTTTCCTATCTGCGCGATGGCGTTTATGGCCATGTTGTCCGTTGATGACACCGTTAACTCAAACATTTTTCTTGATGTTTTACAAGGTGATGCTGAATATTTGTATGGTTTTCCAATCGCCCTGTATATTTTAGGAATGCTACTATGGGAACCCATTTATGTCGCAGCCGGTTTCTCACTCTATCTGAAAAGAAGAAGTGATATCGAAGCGTGGGATATTGAACTCCAGTTCCGCAAAATGGAGAAAAAACGGAGCGCCCTACCATCAGCCTTACTCGGTATGGCGTTGGTCATCTTTAGCTTCGTCAGTATAACCCCTTCAAATAGCTACGCCGCAGAAACCGATACTTCCGCCAGAGGCCTTGCTATTCAACAATCGTCCGAAACGCTTAACCATATTTTACAGCAGCCTGAATACGGCGGCGAGGTAGTGAAAGAGCGTCTGAAATTTGCCGATGCCCCTAAAGAAAAGAAAAAAGAACAACCGAGAAAAGAGCAATCAAAACCCTCGTTTAATTCTAACAGCCAAGGACCGTTTAATGGCATTGCGGGCGTTAGCCAAATTATTCTGTGGATTGGGCTGGCGCTAATTATCTGTGGCATCGTCTATTTTGTGCTTATGCGGTTGCCGGTTCTGGAGCAAAAAAAGAAACGGTCATTCACGCCCCCCACAGAAATCGCCGGTCTGGATATTCAACCAGAATCATTACCGCAAAATATTGCTGAAGTGGCCTTATCCCTGATTCACAAAGGCGATCTGAGAGCGGCTCTGAGCTTGCTGTTCAGAGGTACACTCTCGGTGCTAGCCCATCGGGATCGCGTCATGTTTCGTTCCAGTGATACGGAACAAGACTGTATCCGATTGGTTAAGCGGGCCGACCTAAGCAGCACCGATTTCTTTATTGCCTTAACCCAGCTTTGGCTAGCTCAGGCTTACGCACACCGCTCACCCGACATAATAAAGTTAGAACTGCTATGTAGGGAATGGCCAACCCACTTCGATCATCAGTCACAGTGGGAGGCGAGCTAATTTATGAATCACAATGCTAAGGTTGCCATAATCGTTGGCGCAATACTGGCGCTGTGTCTGTCACTCATTCTTTACCAAAAGCTCAATTGGGTTAAAGAAACGGTGACGATCCCTCCCAGCATAAAAGTCACCGGTAATTCTTATTACACGGCAGAGCAACTATTGCTAAAGTCCGACTACCAGACAAATCGAATTAATGACGTTCTGGCACTGGATAAACTGCCTGAGAAATCAACGCTAATTCTGTTCAATACCGCGTTGTTAAAAGAGCCTACGCAAAAAACCAAGCTGTTGAACTGGGTAAAAACCGGCGGGCATTTAGTTCTTTCGCCCCGAGAGGATAGCAATAGTATTCAGCTGCAAGAGCAGTTTGAGATTTATGTCGATGATGAATATGACAGTAATGACGACGAAGATGACGAAAAGCAGGAACAATCTAAAGCCAAAGAGAGGGAACCGGATGCGAAATCAGAAAATCGTGACGCCTTAGCCATCAGCTTTGAACGCGATAATCTGCGCGCAGATGTCAGCAATACCACGCGTTTTTACCTCAATACCGAAGTTATCAAGGTCACCGAGAGCGTCACCGATCTCAAAGATAAAGATTTAGACGTTATCAGCCGTTTTTCATTTGAAAAGGGTTGGGTTACCGTTGTTCCGCTGGAGCTATTTACTAACGCATCAATTAAACGGTACGACCACGCAAAACTGTGGCTGCACATCGCAACCTTACCCGATAGAAAAGATACGATTTATCTTATCCAGTATATTACCTTTCCAAACTTAGTCAGTTGGCTGATTGAGCATGCCCTGTTCTCGCTCTTAGCGCTCGGGCTTTGCATTCTGTTAGTTCTATGGCGTTATGTTCCTCGATTTGGCCCGTTAATCCCGACATCACCGCCGGTACGCCCTAGCCTGACCGAGCACCTTCACGCCGTTGCCGAATTTCATTTACAAAATCGTGACTATATCAGGCTAATTACGCCGTTACGTGAAGAGATCGCTCGCTTATTACCGCCACTAAGAATTCACCATCCGGGCATCAATAATGTCCCTCAGCTAGTGGCAAAAATTACACATTATGATATCGCTCTGGTTACTCAGGCGCTTGAGGCAGAAGAACAGCAGCTCACCGAGTTTACTCCGTGCGTTCAAACGCTATGCCTCCTAATAGATCGTTTGAACTCACTGCAAAGCAGTACGAGTAGGAGACTAAATTATGGAATATAGCCCAATGGATTATTCACCGGTTGCACCGTTATCAATTCCTGAGTCAGTACCGCAAGCAACGAATGTGATCCGCAATATTCAGCGACAGATTAGCCGAGTATTTATTGGTCAGGAGAAGGTTGTTGAGCAAATATTATGCGCATTACTGGCCGGGGGGCACATTCTGCTTGAGGGCGTTCCGGGATTGGGAAAAACGCTACTGGCGAAATCACTGGCTCAGGCCTGCCATTGCCACTCCTCACGTATCCAATTTACGCCCGATCTGATGCCTGCCGACGTTACTGGCCATATGTTCTATGATATGAAAGCGTCCGAGTTTGTTGTTCGACGCGGACCCGTATTTACCAATCTGATGCTGGCCGATGAAATCAACCGGGCACCGGCAAAAACCCAAGCGGCATTGCTGGAAGTTATGCAGGAAGGACAGGTCACGATCGAAGGTGAAACTTCCCTGCTGTCGCCACCGTTTTTGGTGATTGCGACACAAAACCCAATTGAGCAAGATGGAACCTATCCATTACCGGAAGCCCAGTTAGACCGCTTCCTTCTACACGTTGTCTTTGATTACCCTACAGAAATGGAAGAACGCGAACTAGTTTCGGCCAGCACCTTCGACCGTACCGGCGATCGTTTGGAGGTCGACAAAATTGAGCCAGTCGCAAACCCGGAAATCATCGTCGCGCTGCAGAAAATCACCGCGTCTATCCGTGTAGATGACAGCGTACTGGACTATGCCCTGCGTATTGTGCGCACGACGCGTAACTGGCCGGGAATTGCGGTCGGAGCTGGGCCTAGAGGTGGTATTGCATTAATCCGTACTGCCAGAGCAAGCGCATTACTGGCCGGCAGGGACTTCGTCACGCCGGATGATGTGAAACAGCAGGTGGTACCAACGCTACGCCACCGCATTACGCTGTCGCCTGAAGCCGAAATTGAGGGGCTGGGTGAAGAGCATATTCTTCATGGCTTACTCGAAAAAATTGAGGCTCCGCGCAGATGATTCTGCCCTCTAACCGGCTGTTAATCATCGGTGGTCTATGGTTTATCGGTTCGATCCCTGCCGTCATTTATGCCTCACTATTACCCGCTTGGCTAATCGTTGGGTTTATTCTGCTGCTGGGGGTTCTGGTCGATGCTGCGCGGTTATCCCGTCAACCAATACCAGAAATCAAACGAGACGTTTCCAGTAGTTTGCCACAGACCGTTTGGTGTGACGTCAGGCTTTCAATAATAACCAGCATCGGTTCCGGCCAAAAGCTACAGCTAAAAGATAGCCCGCCGCAAAAATGTGAATATAACGACCGTTTGATCGATACCGAAGCGCTGCCGGGGCAGATAACGCAGGTTACTTACCGGATAAAACCGCTTATGCGCGGCGATCTTTCTTTTGGCAGAATTCACCTTCGACTGTTCTCGCGCTGGAAGCTGTGGCAACGCCAGGCTCAAACCGGTCAGGGACAAAAAATTAGCGTCTATCCCAATTTTGCTCCGGTTACCCAGATGGCACTACAAACCACCATCACTCAGCCCGGCATGGGGTTTCATCAATCCCGCAAACGCGGTCAGGGCATGGAGTTTGAGCAGTTACGTGAATACCGTAGCGGTGATGTGTTGCGCCAAATTGACTGGAAGGCAACCACGAGAATGGGAAAGATGATCTCCCGCGAATATCAGGATGAACGTAACCAACGAATTATGATTATGCTGGACTGTGGCCGCCGGATGGGTGCCAGTAACGGCGAATTAACCCACTTCGACCATACTCTGGATGCCGTGTTGTTATTGTCTTATGTCGGATTACGCTACGGTGACTCTGTCGGGCTATTAACGTTTGGCGGGCCTGAACGTTATCTGCCACCGGTACGCTCGGTCAATAGCATCAATCGCGTGCTTCATGAGGTTTATGATATCCAGCCGACGCTCTCCAGCAGTGATTTTGAACTTGCTGCCCAGTCGCTGATGGTTCGCGAGCGCAAACGCTCTTTAATTGTCGTTTTTACCAATTTACGCGATGAAGATGAGCAAAGCCTTCTGGCGTGCGTAAAACTACTGAGTAAACGCCATTTGGTTTTAGTCGCCAGCCTGCGCGAGGCTGAGCTAGACGATGCAGGATCCATCACGATTGCTAACGAGCAAGATGCCGCACTCCGGGCAGCTGCGGCCGGATATCAGGCTAAACGACAGGCCGTTCTGACCCGCTTACGCAACGCGGGAACCTTGTGCATAGACGTTCAGCCTCAGCAGCTGGCGGTAGAAAGCGTGAACCGCTATTTGGCTATTAAGGCTGCAGGGATGCTGTAGTTGAGCGTTTATTGAAGCTGCTGGCAACGTGGTTTTAATTGGATTTTAGCGGAGGTTCCGCCCGCCAATAGAACGCCAGAACATGGCTATTTTCAGGCGGCCGAAGGACGGCGTTTGTTGTGCGTCTCTGAAGGCACAAAAATTGTGCCTTCAGCTATATATCAGAAGCTAGATATCAGCCAGATAGGCTATTCCGGCGGATTTTCCACCACTAAACGACGAGGAGCAACGCGCCCCTGATCGTCTATTTGCCCAACACCAATAAACTCGCGCTCCGGACCTACCGTAATTCTAACCAGACCGCTCGAAGGAGCTCCGGCAGCCTGTACCGGTTGCCCCTGCTTAACATAAACTCCCATCACTGGCAGTAAGTTAACCTCAGGGAAATCAGCAACGGCACTGTCCATTGGTAGCAGCAGAGGATCTAACGTTATAGATGGCGGCTGTTCAGTAGCTTCAGCGGTAGCAAGCATCTGCTGAAGCTGCTCCAGCGTGACCATTCTATCGGTAGGATAATCAGAGACATTCAAACGTCGTAAATACATAACGTGAGCGCCGCATCCTAACATTTCACCTAAATCATCGGTAATGGTCCGGATATAGGTTCCTTTAGAACAGTGGACTTCCAGCTCGAGCTCATGGCCTTCAAGGCGGATAAACTTCAGTTCATGCACCGTAATCGTACGCGACTCACGAGGGATTTCAATTCCCTGACGAGCGTATTCATACAGCGGTTTGCCCTGATACTTAAGCGCGGAATACATCGAAGGAACCTGATCGATAACCCCACGGAAAGTATCCAACGCAACATCAAGCTGCTCTTGGGTAAAGTTGATATCACGCTCAGAAATAATCTCACCGTCAGCATCAGAGGTATTGGTTCTCTGACCTAAACGAGCAATCACCCGATAGCGCTTATCAGCATCCAATAAGAACTGAGAAAACTTAGTGGCTTCACCAAGACATATTGGCAACATCCCGGTTGCTAAAGGATCCAGAGCCCCGGTATGACCCGCTTTATTGGCATTAAAAATGCGCTTCACTTTTTGTAAAGCGTCATTCGAACTAATGCCCGTTGGCTTATCTAATAGCAACACTCCGTGAACATCGCGCCCACGACGACGAGGACGCCCCATTATGCTTTGTCCTCGTCCTCACCGGCCGCAGCACGGCGTTCATCATCGTTTCTGACTACGTTAGTAACCAGATTAGACATGCGCATACCTTCAACCAATGAATTGTCATAGGCAAACGTCAGTTCTGGAACAACCCGCAGGCGCATTGCTTTACCGAGCAGAGAACGGATAAAGCCAGAAGCATCAAGTAACGCTTTTAAGCCGCCCTTGACTGACTCTTCATCACCGTCATTCAGGAAGGTAACAAACACTTTGGCATAGGCTAAATCCCGGGAAACTTCCACGCCGGAGACGGTTGCCATACCAATTCGAGGATCTTTAACTTCGCGTTGCAAAATCATGGCAATTTCTTTTTGCATCTCTTGTGCTACGCGCTGAGTACGGCTGAATTCTCTAGCCATAATATATTCTCCAAATAATGAGGGGGCGCATAGGCCCCCTTAATGGATAGTGCTTTACGCCTTGGGCATTAAGCGATAGTACGTTTGATCTCGATAATTTCGAATACTTCAATAACGTCGCCAACGCGAACATCATTGTAGTTCTTAACACCGATACCACATTCCATACCGTTACGAACTTCGCTAGCGTCATCTTTAAAGCGACGCAGAGACTCTAGCTCGCCTTCATAGATAACCACGTTCTCGCGCAGTACGCGGATTGGGTTATTACGTTTAACGTTACCTTCAGTAACCATACAGCCTGCGATTGAACCAAACTTCGGTGACTTGAACACGTCACGAACTTCAGCCAGACCAATGATTTGCTGTTTATACTCAGGTGCTAACATACCGCTCATGGCTTGTTTAACTTCGCCAATCAGGTCATAGATTACCGAGTAGTAACGCAGATCTAAGCTTTCAGACTCTACCACTTTACGTGCAGATGCATCGGCACGTACGTTAAAGCCTAACAGAATCGCATTTGATGCAGCAGCCAAGGTTGCGTCAGTTTCGGTGATACCACCTACGCCTGAACCGACAATCTTCACTTTAACTTCATCAGTAGACAGGCTAACTAGTGAATCACAGATAGCTTCGACAGAACCCTGAACGTCAGCTTTCAGTACGATATTCAGTTCAGAAACGGCACCTTCTTCCATGTTAGCAAACATGTTTTCTAGTTTAGATTTCTGCTGACGAGCCAGCTTCACTTCGCGGAATTTACCCTGACGATAAAGGGCAACTTCACGGGCTTTCTTCTCATCACGAACTACCGTTGCTTCATCACCGGCTGCCGGTACGGCTGACAGGCCTAGAATTTCAACAGGAATTGACGGACCAGCTTCAGAAATCTCGCGACCTACTTCATCACGCATTGCGCGAACGCGGCCATATTCAAAGCCACAAAGTACGATATCACCTTTACGCAACGTACCTTCCTGAACCAGAACCGTTGCCACAGGGCCACGACCTTTATCCAAGAAAGATTCAATAACTACGCCGCTTGCCATGCCTTCGCGAACGGCTTTAAGCTCTAACACTTCAGACTGCAGCAAAATAGCGTTAAGCAGTTCATCAATACCGGTACCAACTTTCGCAGATACAGGAATGAACTGGGTTTCTCCGCCCCATTCTTCAGGCAGAACGTTGTATTGCGATAGTTCAGTCTTAACGCGATCCATATCTGCGTCAGGCTTATCCATCTTGTTCACGGCAACTACTAAAGGAACTTTAGCCGCTTGAGCATGCTGGATAGCTTCGATAGTTTGTGGCATCACGCCATCATCGGCAGCAACAACCAGAACAACGATATCCGTAGCCTGAGCCCCACGAGCACGCATTGACGTAAATGCGGCGTGTCCCGGGGTATCAAGGAAGGTGATCATGCCGTTTTCAGTTTCAACGTGATAAGCACCGATATGCTGAGTAATACCGCCAGCTTCACCGGATGCGACCTTCGTTGAACGAATGTAGTCCAGCAATGACGTTTTACCATGGTCAACGTGGCCCATGATGGTAACAACTGGCGCACGAGGCTCCAGTGCAGCATCAATGTCACGATCGCTCATCAGCGCTTCTTCTAATTCGTTCTCACGACGAAGAATAACTTTATGGCCCATTTCTTCAGCAACAAGCTGTGCAGTTTCTTGGTCAAGAACCTGATTGATGGTCGCCATTGCGCCCAGTTTCATCAGAGCTTTAATAACCTGAGAACCTTTTACTGCCATTTTGTTAGCCAAGTCAGCAACGGTAATAGTTTCGCCGATGATAACATCGCGGTTAACCACTTGAGCCGGCTTGTTAAAACTATGCTGTAAGGTGCTTGGCTTGCGCTTACCTTTACCGCCACGGGTAACGGCACGGGCTTCTTCACGGTCGGCTTTAGACTCAGAAAGCTTATTACCTTTCTTAGGCTTGCCAGATTTACCACCGCGAGCGCGACGCTCGCCTTCAACCTTACGGTCGTTTTCGTCTTCAGCTTCACGTGCGTGATGCGAGGTAGTGACGTGATAATCGGTCACTTCTTCGGTAACTGGAGCAGCCCAAATAGCTTCGTTTTCTTCAGCCATTTTGCGGGTCTCTTCAGCAATGCGTCGGGCTTCTTCTTCAACTTTACGCTGAGTTTCTTCTTCAGCTTTACGCTTCAGTTCAGCCGCTTCAGCTTCACGACGAGCTTTGTCTGTCTGAGCAGGCTTGTCTGCAGGTTTAGTCGCAGTAGCAGCCGCCTTAGTTTTATCTTCAGCCGCTTTCTTAGCTGCAGTTTCGCGCTTGGCTTTCTCTTCAGCATCGCGTTTTGCCTGCATTTCTGCAGCACGTTTAGCTTTTTCTTCAGCTTCACGCTGCGCTAGCTCTTCAGCCTCACGAGCCGCTTGCGCTTCAGCGTCTTGCGCCTCTTGCGAGTCACGGTTTACATAAGTACGTTTTTTACGAACTTCAATTTGCACGGATTTACTCTTACCGCCAGTACTTGGAATGTTCAAAGTACTATGGGTTTTCCGCTGCAGTGTAAGTTTGCTCGGCGCACCACCGTGTTCGTGGTTTAGGTGCGCGAGTAGCGTTTCTTTTTCCTGCTGGGTCACAGAGTCCGATGAAGACTTTTTAATTCCTGCATCAGCAAACTGCTGTAACAGGCGGTCTACCGGAGTTTGAATCTCTTCGGCCAGCGATTTTACGGTTACTTCTGACATGCTGTTCCTTCCTGCTACAGTGATTACTCTTGATCGCCAAACCAACAAATATTGCGCGCAGCCATAATTAACTCGCCGGCTTTCTCGCTAGAGAGGCCTTCAATATCAGTTAGGTCGTCAACACCCTGCTCGGCAAGATCTTCCAGCGTACATACGCCTTGCGCCGCAAGTTTATACGCCATCGAACGTTCAAGATTAGGCAGACTGAGCAGATCGTCTGCCGGCTTATTATCGCCAAGGCTCTCTTCCTGCGCTAACGCTAACGTGGTTAACGCATTTTTTGCACGGGTACGTAACGCTTCGATAGTCTCTTCATCAAGACCGTCGATTTCCAGTAACTCTTTCATTGGCACGTAGGCCAGTTCTTCCAGAGATGAGAAACCTTCTTGTACCAATACTGTCGCAAAATCTTCGTCAATATCAAGATGCTTAGTAAAGATATCAATCGCAGCGTGTGTTTCAGCCTGATGTTTAGCTTGTAGATCTTCTGAAGTCATTACGTTGAGCTCCCAACCGGTAAGTTGAGCAGCAAGACGAACGTTTTGACCGTTACGACCAATCGCCTGAGCCAGATTGCCAGCATCTACAGCGATATCCATGGTATGTCTATCTTCATCAACAACGATAGAGGCCACGTCTGCGGGGGCCATCGCATTAATCACGAACTGTGCCGGGTTGTCGTCCCACAGCACGATATCGATACGCTCACCGCCCAGTTCGCCAGATACGGCCTGCACGCGCGCACCGCGCATACCAACACAGGCACCAACAGGATCGATACGCTTATCGTTTGTTTTGACCGCAATCTTAGCGCGAGAACCCGGGTCACGGGCAGCGGCTTTAATTTCGATCACTTCTTCGCCAATTTCTGGTACTTCAATGCGGAACAGTTCGATCAGCATTTCAGGGCGAGAGCGGCTAATAAACAGTTGAGCGCCACGAGCTTCTGGGCGAACAATATATAAAACGCCACGAACGCGGTCACCCGGACGGAAATTCTCGCGTGGCAGCATGTCTTCACGGCCAATGACCGCTTCAGCGTTGTTGCCTAAATCAAGAATAATGCTGTCACGGTTAACTTTTTTAACTACGCCGGTAACAATCTCACCTTCATATTCACGGAACTGCTCGACCACCATGGCTCGTTCAGCTTCACGTACTTTCTGTACGATAACCTGTTTTGCCGTTTGGGTGGTGATACGGTCAAAGGTGACGGATTCAATGTCATCTTCTACGTAGTCGCCTACCTGAATATCGGGTTCATCAAGCTGAGCTGCTGCAAGCGTGATTTCACGGGTTGGCTGAGTAACAACTTCTACCACCATCCAGCGGCGGAAAGTATCAAAGTCGCCGGAGCGATGGTCGATACTTACGCGGACTTCAATCTCTTGCTCATACTTTTTCTTCGTTGCCGTTGCCAGGGCAGTTTCTAGCGCCTCGAAAATCTTCTCACGAGGGAGCGCTTTTTCATTAGAAACCGCTTCAACAACAGCCAGAATCTCTTTATTCATCCTAGTTGCCTCATATGAGCTCTAAAACTGGGGGACCAGATTCGCTTTCTGAATATTGCTCAGAGCGAACGCTTCATCTTTACCTTCAACGCTAACGGTGATCGTTTCACCCTCAACTGATTTAATCTTTCCTACCCACCTACGACGATTCTGTACCGCCATTCGTAAGGTCAGGCTAACTTCTTCACCAATAAAACGCTGGTAGTGCGCGGCGATAAACAGGGGTCTTTCCATACCCGGTGATGATACTTCCAGAGTATATGCTGTAGTAATAGGATCTTCTACATCCAAAACAGCGCTCACCTGATGACTAACATCAGCACAATCATCGACATTGATACCGTTTTCACTATCGATATAGATGCGCAATGTCGATTGACGCGCCCGAACAAATTCGATGCCAACCAGTTCGAAGCCCAAAGCCTCTACCGGTGCGCTAATCAATTCAGTCAACTTCTGCTCTAATGTGGACAATCCCACCCCCAAGACGTAAAAAAAGGGCCTATAGCCCAGTGATTTTGCTGTCAAATAACAAAAAACCCCGATAAGTCGGGGCTTTTGCAACTGGACCCTATATTCAAATAAGCTATTGAATAACTTACTTAACAAGTATCTTTTTCAAATAACTACTAGCCACATAGCGGCCATACATTTGAAAAAAACACTAGGGAAAATTGGTTGCGGGGGCCAGATTTGAACTGACGACCTTCGGGTTATGAGCCCGACGAGCTACCAGGCTGCTCCACCCCGCGCCCGAATACGTTGCGTATATTACGCTAGTCGCTTGAAAAACGCAAATATAGAAAAGGGTTTATACCAGAACCAAGCTTGGCGACCTAGCCTATTGTATTGACGTACGAAGCAAAGCAGGTACTCAGTAGACCGATAACGCATCTACTGAGCATCCTTTACCGTTTTCAGTGCTTGTCGGGCCGCCTGACCGTCGATGCATTATATTGAAAAGGTTAGTCTTTCCATAAATAATGCAGCAATTTCTCATCCGAAAGCCCCATAATCAACGCAACTTTCTTCTCTTTATAGCGTAAATAGTCATCGCGCCCCTGCCCCCCTTCTTCGGCTTCCTGCCAGGCAGCAACCTGAGTACGGAACTCGTCGTCAAATACCGATTTGTCTGGCCACACCACCAGCGTTCGGCCACGGTAGCCTATTTCAAAAATAAACTGTCCACCCAAAGAGAAAGGCGCATCGGGGTGCCGTAACGTAGGATTTTGTAAACAGCGGCCTTCACGCACCGCATGGGAGATCATCTCCACGCAGTCCAGAATACCGGGCCCCGGAAAACCTAGGCTCCAGTATAGCTCGCGACGCATCACTGGCCGTTCTGGTGACAGTAATGAAAAGGCATATCGGCTAACGCGAATCATCACCGCGGCGGCAATCACATTGGCATTCGTCGCGTATTTTAATAAATCTTCTCGGGTCAGAACAATCTCGCCATCCCGATCGCGTACCGTTACGGTTAATTCGTTCATCTAATTACTGCTCCATGGCCTGTGGTAGCACAATGCCATTAACGTCAATATCGTTGCGCATCATGTCATTTTTTATCATGAACTGAATATCTTCCTTCATGCTGGTAATATCGGCCTGATTGATGCGTTGAGTAAAATGGGACCAGTTATATAGCTTTTGTGCGTCTTCAATACTGATACCCTGCACTTTCGCCCCCAGCGCAACCGCTTCAGTCTGGTTTTTCTCTATCCATGCACCCGCTTGATTGTGAGCCGCAATGGTCGCTTTAATCCAGTCAGGATGACTCTTGACTACCTTATCGCTTGAAGCCATCACCAGCTTAGGAACCACCAGACCGTTTGCCGTAGTCAGGACTTTAGCGCCTTCCTGTTCAGCCTTAATCACCATCGTCGCTGCCAGCAGTGCGGCATCAACCTGACCGCTTTGCAGCGCAGAAAAAGCCTGAGGCAGATCCATTTGTACAAACTCAACATCATTGATACTCAACCCATTTTTCACCAGCGCAGCCACTAACGTTTGGTGCAACACGGTTCCTTTAGGGCCAGCCACTTTCTTGCCCTTTAGTCCGGCAATAGACTTTACTCCGTTCTTCCCGGCGACAATGGCAAAGGTATCGGTAGGGCGAGAAACGCCAGCAATAATCATCACCGGATTACCTTCACCGTTAGCCATTAAGACTGATGAAGTATTCATGACACCGGCCACGTCGAGATCGCCACTGGCTAAGGCCTGAGCCTGTTTGGCTCCGGAAGTAATCTCATGCCACTTCACGCTCAACCCCAGCGGTTTAGCCTGTTTCTCCAACAGGTTATGCTCTTTCATGACGATCATTTGTAGGTTAAACGGCGACTTCACGTAGCTGATATCCAGCGTTTTATCGTCAGCATAAGCAACGCCGGAACCTAACATCACGGAAAATACGGTAGTCAGAACTATTTTTTTCATTTGTCATCCTTAATCATCAGCGGTTTGTAAATGGGTTAGTATTTGTTGTTTTAATTCAGAAGGGAGAATGTCATTACGATGGTGATGATCCACAACAACCCGCCCCTGATTGATCACTAAAATCTGGTGGCCAATAGTCATGGCTTCGTTAATGTCATGAGTCACAAACAGACAGCTGATTTGCCGATCGGTAATCAGTTCGATCAGCAGCTGTTGTTGTTCTGCGCGAGTGATGGCATCCAGCGCCGCAAAGGGCTCATCCATCAGCAAAACCTGAGGTTTCTGTAATAGCGCTCGGGCAATCCCTACCCGCTGAGCCATTCCGCCGGACAGTTCATGAGGCAACAGACTGTAGCTGTCACCAAGCTGAACCTGCTGCAGAGCCTCAATAATGGTTGCCTGCCTGTCTTTTTTGCTCTGCCAAAAAGGTAAAGCCAGCGCCAGATTTTCAGCCACGGTCAGCCAAGGCAGCAGCCGTGGCTCTTGAAATACCATGGCGCACTGGGAGGGCGAGATATTCACCGCACCACCGTCCGGCTGAATCAATCCGGCCACAATGCGCAGTAATGTAGATTTCCCACAGCCGGAGGCACCCAGCAGACAAATAATATCCCCCGCGGTCAGCGACAGTGAAATATCGGCCAGTACCTGCTTTTGCTGATAGCGTTTACTGATATGGGATAACGTCAGCATCAGTTTGCCACCTCGGGGAAACGGCGGTTCAGAACCTGCACCAGCGTTCGGTAAAACAGCGTATCCAGCAGCCAGCCAATCAGCCCAATGGTCAGAATGCCGACCATTACGGCGTCGGTTCGCATCATTTCCTGAGAATCAATAATCAGATAGCCCAGCCCGCTGCTGGCAGCAATCAGCTCAGCGCCAATCAACGCACGCCAGCTGTAGCCAAATGCCAGACGAAAGCCGGTGACTACGGAAGGAATAGCGCTCGGGATAACAATAGCCAGCAGATAGCGTAAGCGAGAAAGGTGCAGGCTGACAGCCAGTTCTTTGTGAGCAGGGCTAATGCGGCGTAAACCGTCTCGCGTATTGAGAAAAATAGGGAATACCGAGGCAAGAATAATAATAGAAAGCTGGGTTGTTTCACCAATGCCCAACCATAGAATCAACAACGGCGTCATTGCCAGCGGGGGGATCATACGAAACAGCGCCAGCGGTGCAGACAACAGCTGTTCAAGCCATGAATAACGAGCAACCAGCCCGGCCAGCAAGGTTCCCATACAGCAGCTCAATAAAAAGCCTTCAAATACCCTCAGCAACGACGTAGTAACATGTCGAGGTAATGCACCTGTCTGCCACATGGTTACCGCCGAATTGAACACCGTCACCGGGGAAGGTAATAAATAGGCAGAAATGAGTCCAGAGCTTGCCAATAGCTGCCAGTAAATCACCAGTAACAGCGGCGTCAGCAATAGTCGCCAGTAGCGCATCACAGCACCCGTATTGCATCCTGAGGCGTAATGCTTAACAGAGTATTGGCTAACTGATATTTGGCCGCAGTCCACTGCCGTTGAATCTCTGGCGTTGCGTCAGGCCGTTTGCTGGCCCGTCCTATATTCAAGAACTCTGTAGTCGGTTGCCCCGCCACAGGAGCCAAAGCGACCGTTTTACCGCGATAGCCAAACTCAAAATAGAAACGCCCGGCAATTCCTTGCTGTGCTTCAGTACCATTAAAATCGATATCAAGAATAAAACGATTTTCCGACACTATACGGCTTACCAGCTCAAAACAGTCACGAGCACCAAGGCCTGGAAAGGCGGTAAATAGCGTCAGCTCTCGGCGTTGAAGCGGTTCACCCTCTGGCGTTAATAATGAAATAGCTCGCTGTAACAGACGAAATCCAAGCACTACACCGCCAACGGCATCATAGCCGTGGTAGTTAAAAGCACTTTGAATGGGAAAGGATAGCCGCTGCTCGTTATCAGCAACGCTTAGGGTTGGCATAATCCATTGGGATTCAGGGATGAGATTAGGGTTAATACTCACGTAAAACTCCTGATTGTTCTTATTGTAAGAGTTATTTTCTTTGGGCCAGTTTAAATGCAAACGCAAATAATATCAATTATCACTATCATTTGAATTTTGTTAAAATAGATGCATCAAAAGCATTGGAATGGTCATTTAATAAAATGGGGAAAACTATTAAAAGGCACAGAGAACGGGTGTGAAAATAACACCCGGATATTTTCAGGATAGCACAAATAAAAAAACCACCTTGTCTAAGATGGTTTCCTGCTTTCATAGAAATAGAACAATTCGGTCAGATTGAGGTTAAATTACTGCTTGCTCTCATTGGCCAACATAAACGTATGCCGGCTAATCACATTCAACCCAACGCCAAGGTGGGCCGCCATATCAAAGTTGCTTTTTCCTTCGTCCAGCAGTTTCTTGATTAACCGGTGGATTTCATCTTCATTGCTATGATAAATATAATTCGTCTGAAAGGTTCGATTGCACGCCGTACACAGGTATCGCGCGATACCCGCCCGGGACTTTCCATGTCTACGGATATGATTTTTGTCTTCACAGTAGTGACAACAAGGGTTGTGTTTGATTTCCATATGTTCCACACTTCTTAATCTGGATAAAATATAAACAATGACCGTGGATCATATAAAGTATGTGATTCATAGACATCATTTCAATTTCCTCAGCTCAAGTTCAAGCTTGTAATTTTGCTCTTGTCTATTTTGACCTTAAAAAGATCTGCAATAGATGATTGCAGATCTTTTTCTAGGTGATTATCAGAAGCTGACTTTTATGCCTAAATGTCCGGTATAGCCTTCCATTCCGCCATCAAAACCGCGTTGATACTTAGCATCTGCGTACATCTGCGTATCGTCAGCTAACTGCACGCTGACTCCAGCACCGGTTTGCCACCAACCATCGCTAAAATCTGCGCTTACATCAGTACCGCCAATGCCCACGGAGGTATTACCACCCAACCGTTGTACAACATCTGCCACCACATACGGTTTTACTGTTGCTTCGTCGTAGACTAAGCGTAGGCCACCGCGTGCTAGACCACTATGGCTTGACGTGCTGTCAATCGTGCTCACGCCATCGTTAAAGCTATCCAGATATAAGTATTGATATATCAACTGAGCCTGTGGCTCTAATATTACGTTGCCACCGAGTGCAAACGGCTTACCCACTTCGCCCGACAGGGCTGCACCGTAACCGTTCTGAGTTGCACGGTGATTGCTTTCATATTTATTGTGGTAATAAGTTCCCTGACCCACTAAATCCAGATAGCTATTGTCCTGAGCCATGCGGGTGTAATAGCCGCCCAAGCTCAGGGCATCACTCACCACGTTACCGGTATTCACCGACATAGTTGGATTCAGAGAACGAGCGTGATCCTGCACATCGGTATTTTGCGTGCCCATCGTCACCATCAGGCCGGAACTTACGGCGGTATCGGTGTCCGTCTGGTTCTGATATAGGTCTGAGCCAAACTGCACAAACCAGCTATTCCCACGATATCCAAAACGGCCAGCAGCATCGGTCCGGTGCTGCCCACCCATTCTGGACCAGGTATCATTATTACCATGGGTCACATCATCCCCGAGGCGTTCATGCAACGTACCGATAGTATCGAAACCATACTGTTGATTCAGATACGGCGCGGCAATGTAGCCAGCGACTTCAGGGCGATATGAAATCACATTATCAGGTATTGGATCGGAAGTGAGTGGCTGCAGGTAAGAGCGCAGATACCAGTCATTCACGTCTGTTGAACCACCTTCATACAGCAGATATTCATAGGCTCCGGCGCTGACGGTACTCCCCAACTTAAAGCTACTGCTGGACGCACCATCAATAGCAACTACCTGAATACCATCACCCACGGTTAACGCGCCCAGACCACCGCTATTATTCACCACTAAACGATGTTCGCCCGTTGCGTCACCGGTGACGTGGATTTTATCGCTCTGCGTATTAATATCACCGTCATTGAGTACCGTGTTCAGTATAAAAGTACTACCATTACCCGCTAGACTACCGGTCGTTAAGGTTTTAAACGCGCCCAGCTCAGGGACATTAAAGGAAACAACGGAGTCATTTACATTGAGCGCCCCCAGATCAGAATCCGCGCTCATCTGCCACTGGCTATTGTCCATATTCAGTACGGTCACATTATGAGTGGCCCCTTTAAGCAGGGAATCATTGCTCAAATTCACATTGGCACGACTATCAGCAGATACGTTCAAATTACCACTGAGTTGGGATGAGTTCGCATTCAACGTCAGCTGAGAGGCATTGTCTACGTTCAGTGCGTTACCGCCACCGCCGAAGATATCCGTAGCCGTTAAGTTAATTTCACCTAAGGCGGCAGAAACCAACATACCATCAGACGCCAGGCTGCTTACCGAGCTATTTTGCAAATTAATCACGCTGGCAGATAACGAGGAGCGGTCAATGACAATCCCGGCCGCGTCAATGCCAGAAGTGGAGGCTGTCACGTTATTCAGCACGGCTTTGCTCTGACCGCTGAGATAGACGGCTGAACCATTATCACCGGTAGTGTTAAGCAACGCATCGTTGATAGTCATCAGTACCGGGCTATGCTCACCATCAAGGCGAACGGCAACGCCGTTATTACCGGTAGCTTTAACCGTACCGCCGTTAACTACAATAGCGCCACTACGCTCAGCCCGAATACCGTCAGACCCGTTTCCGGAGGCGAGAACGTTCGTATTGTTAACGGCTATAGTAACAGAGTCAGTAGTAGCAAGAATACCGGCTACCCGTTGACCGCCAGAATCACCGCTAACGCTGATATCGGCATTATTTAGTTCAATATTGGTAGATGAACTACCCCAAACGCCATGAGCCCCATTCCCTGACACATCAATTCGGGTATCGTTGATTTTGACGGGGCCTGCACTCTCCACCATGACACCGTTACTTTGTTCGCCCTGTGTGGCGATCGTTCCACCATTTATCGTAAGTTGTCCAGGAATCCCGCCACTGGCCAAAACGCCATTAGCCCGTTTCCCTTTAGTGGTAATGTCAGTGTCCGTTATCTCTGCAAATACGCCAGCGAAATATATACCATTGGCTGACTCACCCTCAGTGGCTATAGCGCTACCTTTGATAATGCCATTAGAGTTATAGCCATGAATCATGGCACCATATGCATTTTGACCTAACGTATGAATATTAACGTTAGTTAGTTCCATCGAGGACTGTTCAAATGCCGTAATTCCGCTTCCGTTATCTCCGGTGGTTGAAACGGTGGTACCATTGACGACTAGCGTCGCGCCATGGCCGGTTATACCGTGAAAACCCGTACTGATCGAGCCATTTACTATATTAACTGATGAACCATCAGAGGCTAATATCCCATACCCGTCAGCAGCGGTGAGGCGTAGATCAGTATCAATAAGATTAAGTTCCGTGGTATTCAGGAGGTGAATTCCCAAATAACCATCGTTAATTAGTGAAGCGCCTGTTGCAGTAAATTTATCGGTCCCCATCAATGTGATAAGAGCAGCAGCGTTACCTATAACCCTATCGCCAGGATTTAAAATTGTGATATCACTATGATGACCCAAACCGATATAATCATAATCCGTAGCAAATGCATCAAGTGAACAAAGCGAACTCAAACCGCCAAGAACCAATGCCGCAGCGCGGTTGCCTAATCTTGATTTGTTCTTTTTCTTTCCTCGGCCTAATTCAGATGCAACAATCCATTGTCCTAACGTACTATTCCAAATAATTCGATAAATTTTATTCATCATTTCATTCCATGTTTAAATATAAAATATCAAGATAAATTAAGGTATTGTCCTTTTTTTATCGTAATATCGTTATTAGCGATAGCGTTCCTTCCTATCACTGTAGCCATCAGTTTTTACTGGTAATTAGAAACTATAATCATGTTGTATTAATTCGGCTCCTTTCGATCCTTGGGTGCAATCAAATAAACAAAACAGTGTTCAAAAAACCTATATGACAAATACCCAATAGGCTTAATATTGTTCAAGTCAAGGTGGAATTACTTAACTCACCGGCATTAAGGTTTTGTCCATCAACATTTTTGGGTAAATGTCAATAGCACACAAATACCTCTTATTGGGTATTTTAATGTTCAGCCGTAGTTTAACTACCGAGTAAAGTGGAGGGGGGTAAATAAAGATTTATAAAAAATAACTTAGTTGTTACGACTTCTTTTCTAAAATTTTCCATTTTTCAACCCATCCCTGAATATAAACAACGAATCCGTTAATCCCTCTATTTTTGACGTTTAGGACTAAAAAACGCCACAAAACAGATCTTATGGCTGTCATTCTCTACGAATGCAAAATAAAGATCTATTACTATTTTCATCGCTTTGAATTATAGGTGGCGTTTTTTTACACAAAAAATAACCAACCCATTAAATTATAAATAAATTATAAATAAACCACTTTTCTTAAAAAATATTCGCAGGTTTAATTATTTATCATTAAAAGATTAAGAACTTTAAATTACCGCATTTTACGGTTTATTGTTCTGATAATGTATTTTATAAAAGAATTTAAATCCCTTTATCTTGGAATGGCTATAATTGTTATCTATTTTTAGTATCAATTTTCACACTTTAAATCTCTAATTTTATCCAAATATCCCAACATTAATTTCTGTATGCTGCACCGTGTGACGGACATTTTGGTGCCCACGCGAGCTTTGAATTAACCGGGTATCAAGCTAAAGTAAAGTCGCAGGTATGGCGTAACGCATACGGATCAAATTAACATCTCGCTTCTTTTCCTAATCTGCAAATAATGTTACAAAATTGTTGCTTCTACGTGTTTGCCTCTTTTCGGATCGCAAATAGTCAATTGTATTTCTCATTTGCATCAAAAACGGCTGGCCCTGATAAGGACTTTATTTTTGAATAATATTTAACCATTCAATAAATAAAAGCCATTAATTAAAATCAATGCGTTGTTATTTTTGTATGTTAGATATCTTATAATTAAGAAATTTCATTAGGAAAAAATTGCACACCTTATTATTTCAATATAATTTTTCTCTATTAACCTCCAATATGGAGAGGTTCGGGAATAGTCGTAAATAATGTAAAGGTGAGTACTTATAAAAGCTATTTTACAATAAGGCTAATTTACCTATGGTGTTGTACCCGTCATACTTCAAGCTACAGGTGCGTTAGCTGCTGCCATTACTTGGTCTGGTCAGTCCTCGCTCTACGGGCCAGCGCAAGCACTGTTCAAAACGCTGGAGCGTTTTTGTTCTGTAACTCGAATCATTTTGGGTATATACCGATAGTTATTATATTTTATTTCGTAGAAATATAATTTCCATTCCGTTATTCAAAAATAAAAAAACCACCTTGTCTAAGATGGTTTCCCCAGTTTTCATTAAAATATAACCATCCGGTCAGATTAAGATGAAATTATTTCTTCGCTCTCATTGGCCAATATAAGCGTATGCCGGCTAATCATATTTAACCCAACGCCGAGCTGGGCCGCTATATCAAAGTTGCTTTTCCCTTCGTCCAGCAGTTTCTTAATTAACCGGTGTATTTCATCTTCATTGCCATGATAAATATAATTAGTCTGAAACGTCCGGTTGCACGCCGTGCATAGGTAACGCGTGATACCCACCCGGGATTTTCCATGTCTACGGATATGATTTTTGTCTTCACAGTAGTGACAACAAGGATTGTGTTTGATTTCCATATTTTCCACCCCTTTTATTCACAAGAGAGTTAAAACGATAAAGACGGCGTATAAAAAAGGCCCGCAATAGATAATTGCGGACCCCGTCTTTCACTCCTGTCAGAACCTGTATTTAAAGCCAACGGTTAACGACGTGTCGCTATAGCCTTCATCACCCATTTGCTGAGCCACGTTGGTCCACAGATTAACGTGCTTATTCAGTTGGCCTTCGGCCCCCAGCTTCAGCTCGCCCACGTTAGCGTTGCCCGCTTGCTTGACCGCCACGCCGTCCAGCACGGCACCCGCCTGTTCGGTGTTATGCAACCAGTTGGCTTCGACATACACGGTAAATAGCTTGTCTTTACCTTTGTCTCCGTCGCTCACGCCATCACGGGACAGCTTCACGCCCAGACGAGTCTGAACGTTGTTCTCACCCGATGAAGTCACGCGGGTACCGTTAACTTCTCGGTGGTCGTCAGCGCTGATACCGCTCCAGGTTACCTGAGCCTGTGGCGTGATAAACACCTGACCGTTCTCACCCTGATAAACCGGGAGACGATAGCCGCTTTCAACCGAGGCGCTCAGGCCACTCATATCGTAACTTTCGCCCGATAGCTGCTCGCCGTGTACCTCAGCGTCCAGCAGGCTGTACTGCACCCAGCTGTCCACATACAGACCGTTCAGGGTGTTGGCATCCTGATACCAGGTGGCGTAAACGCCGCCGCTGTAGCCGTCAACCCGGCCTTTGGAGCGATAACCGCTGCGGCTATTCCCACTCTGGCTGTCTGACTGGCCGTAGCCCAGCATCACGCCCACGCCTAAGCGGTCATTATCGCTGAACTGCGCCTGCGCTACTTCACCGCCGCCCTGAATCACATAGGTGTTGGTGGCGGTTTTAATCTGACCGCTGGTGTCTCTGAACTTGGTGCGGTTGCCCACCTGACGTAGCCACATACTGGAGTTCTCTGCCCGACCTTCACGGTCTTCTAAGCGCAGGTTAAACAGTTTTCCGGCGGCGGCCATATTGGCCATGTAGCTGCCGGCTTCCGGACGGATGATATTGTCAGCAGGCGTCGGGTTAACCGGATTGAACGGGTCAGCCGGACTCGTCGGGTCAGGTAGCTGAGAACGCAGATACCAGCCGCCGTCGTTCGGTGTAGAGACACCGCCCTTATTCAGGAAGTACTCATAAGCTCCGGCTACCGCACGGTTATTGAGCGTAAAGGTACCGTTAGACACACCGCCAACCCTCACCAC
>NZ_WOYF01000005.1 GCF_009800925.1 Budvicia diplopodorum
AGCTCGGCGACCGATAAACTGATAGTGACCGGCGATACCTCCGGTAATACCGGCGTTGTTGTCAACAACGTCAACGGTGCCGGTGACCAGACGGTGAACGGGATTGAAGTGGTGAGGGTTGGCGGTGCATCTAACGGTACCTTTACGCTCAATAACCGTGCGGTAGCCGGAGCTTATGAGTACTTCCTGAATAAGGGCGGTGTTGCAACACCGAACGACGGCGGCTGGTATCTGCGCTCTCAGATCCCGTCACCAACGCCGGTTGATCCAACCGATCCGGATGCGCCGACGCCGACACTAACACCAACGCCTGCTGACAATATCATCCGTCCTGAGGCGGGCAGCTACATGGCCAATATGGCCGCGGCCGGTAAACTGTTTAACCTGCGCTTAGAAGATCGTGAAGGTCGGGCAGAGAACTCCAGTATGTGGCTACGTCAGGTGGGCAACCGCACCAAGTTCAGAGACACCAGCGGTCAGATTAAAACCGCCACCAACACCTATGTGATTCAGGGCGGCGGTGAAGTGGCGCAGGCACAGTTCAGCGATAAAGACCGCTTAGGCGTGGGCGTGATGCTGGGCTACGGCCAGTCAGACAGCCAGAGTGGGAATAGCCGCAGCGGTTATAGCTCCAAAGGCCGGGTTGACGGCTACAGCGGCGGCGTTTACGCCACCTGGTATCAGGATGCCAACACCCTGAACGGTCTGTATGTGGACAGCTGGATGCAGTACAGCTGGTTGAACGCGGATGTGAACGGCGAGCAGCTATCTAACGAGAGCTACGACATCGACGGAATGAGTGCCTCGGTTGAAGCCGGGTACCGTATGCCGGTTTATCAGGGCGAAAATGGCGATGTGTTTATCACGCCACAGGCTCAGGTAACCTGGAGCGGTATCAGCGCTGACGACCACCGTGAAGTTAACGGTACCCGCGTGACTTCATCGGGTGAGAACAACGTGCAGACCCGTCTGGGCGTGAAGCTGTCCCGTGACGGCGTGAGCGACGGCGACAAAGGTAAAGACAAGCTATTTACCGTGTATGCCGAAGCTAACTGGTTGCACAACAGCCAGCAGTCGGGTGCCGTGCTGGACGGCGTGGCGGTCAAGCAAGCGGGCAACGCTAACGTGGGCGAGCTGAAGCTGGGGGCCGAAGGTCAACTGAATAAGCACGTTAATCTGTGGACCAACGTGGCTCAGCAAATGGGTGATGAAGGCTATAGCGATACTGCGTTAACCGTCGGATTTAAATATAAGTTCTGATAATCCGCTAATAAAAGGCCCGCCATGAATAATGGCGGGCCTTTATCTTATCAACGGTCATAGTTTACGTTTTATCCGGATCAAGGAATGTAGAACATATGGAAATCAGATCTAAACCTTGCTGTCATTATTGCGAAGATAGCCGACACGTTAGAAAACACGGCACATCGCGAGCACGTATTCAGCGCTATTTATGCTCTGCCTGTAATAGAACTTTTCAGACCCGTTATATTTATCAGAGAAATAAATCTGATAGTAATCGTGTAATTAAAAATGATTAGATAAAGGACAAGATTATTCAGAAATTGCCCGTCATCTGGGAATGCAAATGAGGGATGATGGCTATAGCGATACGGAGTTAACCGACTGATTTAAATATAAGTTATAATAATCAGCTAATAAAAATCCTGCAATAATGATTGCGGGACTTTTATGCCCCCACAACCATATTGATTCCAGTTAATGAGTGCTAACAAATAGAGAACATAGTTATAGATTTATTCAGACCTTTATAAAGGTATCATTGAAGTTGGTTGACGACAGAAGAACCGAATTGGCGGAAAGTCACAGGAGTCGAACCTGCCAAGGACCGCTGGCGGCCCCATCTGGATTTGAAATCCAGCCGCCCCACCGGGAGCGATGACCTTCCATTTAGCGGAAAATGTACAATGAGCGAGATCGATGATTATACATATAAAACTCTAAGATTCGTATCCTCTATTTTTGGTTCCCCCGCCAACGGCCGTGCGCTAAAGGGCAATAGTGGCCTCATGCTTTTCTCTGCCATTCCACCTTTTCGGCCCCAATATCGGCCGGTTTAAAAGATTATTTCTCCGTATTTATCCCGATACTCTTTTGGCGTGATGCCGTGCTCTTTCTTAAATACTGAATAGAAATACTGTAATGACGGATATCCACACATCTGCGAAATTTCATTAATCGCCAGCGTACTGGCAGCTAAAAACTCACTGGCCCGGTTAAGCTTTTCCTGATGGATAAGCCCATGAATGGTATTGCCGGTTTCATCTTTAAAACGTTTCTCAAGGTTAGAGCGAGAGATACCAATGGCGTCCAGTACCTGTTCAACTTTGATGCCTTTACAGGCGTGATAGCGGATAAAATGCATCGCCTGAATCACCGCAGGGTCGCGCAGAGAGCGGTAGTCCGTTGAGCGCCGTTCAACGACTTTAATCGGCGGAACCAAAATACGCCGCTCGCCGATCTTTGCCCGCGGCTACCGCTGGAGCAATTACACACTCCTGTTGCCGAACGTCATCAGTACTATCAGCAAAAACGGGTAATTTTCAAGCAACTCTATCTGCAGTTGCTTCCGCTGTGCTAAATCATCTCAATCGGGCTGGCCATCTTGCGGTGGCCGGTACTGCTAGAATCTCAGAGTTGATAGCCGATTTTTCCGTTATTATTCAAACTCAATAATAATATTTCCCTTTCGCCCAGATGTTATTTAATTCGTTCAGGTCTATGCTTATAGCGTTATCCATTTATCCGAAGGAATTCACTATGCGAATGACCGTTGCTTTACCTCTATTGTTGAGCTTATGTTTTGCTTCCGGCGTCATGGCCGCTGATACCACGACTAAAGCTCCGTCCGAAGCTCAAACCGCCCAGCGTGAAAAAATGACCACCTGTAATAAAGAAGCTGCGGATAAATCACTCAAAGGTGATGAGCGTAAAGCGTTTATGTCTAACTGTCTGAAAGCCAAACCAGCCGCTGAAGAAGGTAAGAAAATGACCCCGCAGCAGCAAAAAATGGGGGCTTGTAATACCGAAGCCGCCGGTAAGGGCCTCAAAGGCGAAGAGCGTAAAACCTTTATGTCTAGCTGCCTGAAAAAAGCCGCGTAATAACGATTTACTGAGTTTATTTCCCAGCAGAATGCCCGTTTAAGGGCGTTCTGCTGACTGCTTGTTGCTGTTCTTTCGCTAGTTAATCCTTTCTGCTTTACCTCCGACAGCAAATCCAATAGCAAGCCCAACAACATTTAGGCTTGAATTCGTTCGCAGAAAAGCGCATGATATTGTTATATTATAACATATCAATTCATGAGGTATTTATGCAGGTTTTAAGCTCTCTACGCTCCGCTAAACGGCGCCATCCCGACTGTAAAATAGTTCGTCGCAACGGCAGAGTCTACGTGATATGTAAGTCGAATCCGCGGTTTAAAGCGGTGCAGGGCGGTAAGAAAAAGAAGCGTTGATGATATTGAAAGAGCCTTGGCTTTTTTGATTTTCGGCACCGATAGGCTGGTAGGGATACTTCTCCGGCCTGCTAGCTTTTGGGGTCAGTTCAAAAAAACGGGATGACGACCCTAGGACAGGGGCAAAACCAAAGAAAATAGCCCTCTCCCTGTAAGCGCTTACTAACATTCTTTACCATCATCCCGCCTACCCGATAAAAGCCTACGCCCATATAATTCAAAGTAGAGGTCTATAAAATGGCTATTTATTAGTCAGATAAACGCGCCATCCCTATCTATGTTAGTAACCACTAACATAAAACAGCCATTTTGCGTTGCATTTCCAATAATAGAGCCCTATAAAACACGATAAGTACTCAATCGGCTCATATAACGTTTATTGTCTACACCCACAGCCGTTCTACGCTGTCAGCGAATTATTCACCGCAAGAGGAAAGCGCCATTTCTCGTTTTTACTATTTGTTGTCATTTCAGAATAAAGCAAACGCAAACGCTATATGGAACAAAAATAACCAGACATCTGACTTTATTTATAGCGCTAAGCAGCCCGGTTATAGGTGGTTGAGATAAAGCATGGTAAATTATTAACCAAGTCGTCTATTACTACAGTTACTCCCCACAATGACCTAATAACGCATATTCTGACCAGTCTTCGGTGGATCCTTTCACCCATTTTTCTACGTCTGTACCCAGAGCTATCAGCGCGCAAGAGAAGCTCGATACATATCGAGTCAACGAACGCCGTTACCACCTCGAGTACCACAGGTATATCGTTCTATACGGAAATACCGCCATTTATTACAAGGGCATGATGTTATGACATATTATTGGATTGCTCAGTCTATCGGGGGCTTAGCATTTCTGGTCGGTATCACGATGTTTTTTAACCGTAACGAACGCGGTTTTAAGTACCAGCTTTCCGGCTATTCGGCCATTATGAGCATCCATTTTTTTATGATGGGAGCCAATGCCGCCAGCATGAGCGTGCTGTTAAGCGCCATACGAACCCTAACATCAATTTGGTGGCGCAGCGTTTGGGTGATGATGATTTTTATTGCCCTGACGTTCACCTTAGCCACCATCAAAATCCAGCATCCGATCGAAATTCTACCCGTTGGCGGCACCATCGCCAGTACTTGGGCCATGTTTCGCACCCACGGATTAAAAATGCGCAGCATTATGTGGTGCTCAACCGTCTGCTGGGTTACCCATAATATCTGGATCGGCTCTATTGGCGGATCGCTGATTGAATCCAGCTTTCTAGTCATGAACGGCTTTAATATTATTCGCTTCTACCGCATGCAGAAACGCGGCATCGACCCGTTCGCCGTTGAAAGCAAAGCGGTTAAGGCAAAAGAGTTAGAAGAAGCCCAAAAGAATAAATAACCAAAACCAGTAAGTAGATAGCGATACCCGAACCCAACCAGGCCGGGCATCGCTCTATCTAGTCCAAAAACAAACCACTATCGCGCAACAAATGGTCATTCCCCTGCCGACGGGTAAATCCACTGCGATCAAAAAACTCCAGCACCTGAATCGCCAGCTTACGCCCGACCCCGAGCCTGTCGCGAAAATCTGCCGCACAGGTACTTCCCTGAGTGGTGTGCATCGTTCGGATTAAATCAGCAAACTGACGAATTCGGCCGCTCAGATAGTAGCGATCCTTAACCACCGCCGTCACGTGGCCTAGCTGGGCCCCTTTACGCAGCACCGCCCTGACCTGCTGCTCATCTAACCCCAGCTCCGTTGCCAAATCGCGCACCCAGTAAGGCTCGTCGCCAAACTGAGTCGCTAAACGTTCCCATACGGCTAGCTCTTCACCGGTAAAGGCTAGGCTAAACTCGGGCAGATGCAGCCAGCCACGGCTGTTACTCACTACCCCATCGCTGAGTAAATTATCGATTAAAGCAAATACCAACCCTTCAGGCTCAGAAGGCAAAGCCATACGCCGCAAGCGGGCGCGGCCGAGTCCGAGTTGATCTAAATGCTGCTCATGGAAAATTCTGAGGGTTTCAGTCAGGCAGTGTCTGAAAGCATCCTCTTTACTTGGGTCCAGCGCCGTATCACCCACCACTTTCGCCTGAGCATTAGCCAGCAAGTTCTGAAGCCCGGCATCCGTTAGCTGACGCGCCCAGCCAAACTCCGCCAAAGACAAACTACCTTCGACCAAGCGTAAACCAAGAATCTGAGCGTCATTGGTGGCCAGACTAAGCTGATGCAACCGCTCTAAATATTCCGGCTGGCGTTTACCCCGGCGCGGCGGCAAAAGGGATAATACCCGCGCCCCGCCCAACGTTTCGCGGGCGCTGATGTCCCGCACAATAATCCGGTCATTTTCCACCAGCAATAGCGGCTCATCGAATACCAGCTCTACCAGCACCTCTCTGCCGACGCTCATCGCCTCGTCCTGCAAGAGAGAAACCCGACCGGTTGTATGGTTCACCGAGTGATGAAGGTGCACCGATTGCCAGTGGCGCAGCGGTTTATCACAGTGCAGCAAAGCCAGCACCCGATCGCGGCTCTCCGGCGGTTGCTGCTCAAGCAGCCAATCGCCGCGGCTAACCTCTTGTTTACTAATATCACCGGCAATGTTCAGGGCAATACGATCGCCAGCTCCGCCCTGCTCCGACGGTTGATTCTGAGCGTGAATGCCTCTGACCCGAACCGGACGATGAGCGCCGCTCAGCCACAGCGTGTCGCCAATCCTGACTTTTCCGCTAAAGGCAGTACCCGTCACGACCAAGCCACTGCCCTTCACGGTAAAAACACGGTCTACCGCTAAGCGGAAGCGGTGCTCGGTTGCCTGAATATTATCAAGGCTGGCCTGATGCAGAGCAACCAAGCGCTGGCGAAGCTCAGCAACGCCGGTTCCTGCCGGAGCAGCCGTGACAAACATCGGGCAGTCATGCCAGCCCTGAGCGTTAAGCTCATCGCTAACCTGTCGCCGAACTTGATCAACCCGATCTACGCTCACGCGATCGGCTTTAGTCAGCGCCACGGTAATTGCCGGAACCCCGACCAAGCGCAAAATCGCCAAATGTTCACGCGTCTGGGCCATGATGCCGTCATCGCAGGCCACTACCAGCAAGGCATGCTGTACGCCGTCAACGCCGGCCAGCATGTTGGCTAAGAATTTTTCATGTCCGGGAACGTCAATAAAGCCTAGCACCTGACTGTCTGCCAACGGAAGGTAGGCATAGCCGAGATCGATAGTCATTCCCCGGCGTTTTTCTTCCGGTAGCCGGTCGGTGTCACCGCTGCCGGTCAGGGCCTGTAGCAAGGTAGATTTGCCGTGGTCAACGTGCCCGGCGGTTGCAATAATCATGCTAACAGCATCTCCAGCAGTTTACTTTCATCCTGAAGGCAACGTAAATCCAGCCACAGCTTACCTTCTTGTAAACGACCAATCACCGGCACCGGCAATCTGCGCCACTGCTCGGCCAAGGCTTCCAGCGTGCGACCGCGCCCGTCTTTTGGCGTGAAGGTTAATGCATAGCTGGGGAGGCGATCGACCGGTAGCGAGCCGCTGCCGATTTGCGACAGGCAAGGCTCTGCCTCTACGTTAAACCGATCGCCGTATTTTTGCCGTAAAGGAGATAAAAGCTGCGCCGCCATTTGCTTCATTTCCGACGCATCGCGGCTAAGTAATCGCAGAGTTGGCAAGGTTGACCGGAGGCGATCGGGCTGTTGATAAAGACGAAGCGTCGCTTCCAGCGCGGCCAGCGTGATTTTACCCGCCCGCAGCGCCCGCTTCAGCGGATGACGCTGTATTTTGTCAATCCAGAACTTAGAGCCGACAATAATCCCGGCCTGTGGGCCGCCTAAAAGCTTATCGCCGGAGAAGGTCACTAAATCTACGCCCGCCGCAATCAGATTCTGTGGCATCGGCTCTGCCGGTAGCCCGTATTGCTGTAAATCAATCAAAGAGCCGCTGCCCAAATCGGTGGCGACCGGTAGGTTTAGCTCACGGCCCAGCGTAACCAGATCCTGTTCATCTACCGCGGCGGTAAACCCCTGAATGCTGTAATTGCTGGTATGAACCTTCATCAGTAGGCCGGTGTTTTCATTCGCCGCATCGCGATAATCGCGTAGATGGGTACGGTTGGTGGTTCCGACTTCAACCAGTCGGCACCCGGCCTGACGCATCACGTCCGGTACCCGGAACGCTCCGCCAATTTCAACCAGTTCACCGCGAGACACTACCACGTCTTTGCCCGGCGCTACGGTTGCCAGCATCAACAGCACCGCCGCCGCATTGTTATTAACGATACAAGCCGCCTGTGCGCCGGTTAGCTCGCAGAGTAGGTCAGAAATGACGTTGTCCCGGTGGCCGCGGCCTGCGCCGTCGAGATCGTATTCCAGCGTAACCGCATTACGCATTGCGCTGGCAACCGCCTCTATCGCCTCTTCGGCCAAAAGCGCCCGCCCCAGATTGGTATGCAGCACGGTACCGCTTAGATTAAACACCGGCTGTAGCCCCGGCCGCAGCTTGGCGGTTAAATAACGCTGCGCCTCACCGGCCCAGTCAGAAGCCCAGGCAGGTAGGCTGGCGGTGCGGGTAATTTCCTGTCGGGCCAGATCCTGTAAATAACGCAATGACTCAACCGCTAAATGCTGACCAAACTCCAACACCAGCGCAGACATTTCTGGCTCATTGAGTAAACGGTCAACGGATGGGATTTGGCTATAAAGAGACTGAGTCTGGCTATTCATTATTGCGGCCTGTTAAAAATTAATAACGCTAATATATCGGCTAGTTGCCGTGAGGTGAAGCGCGAGGTTTACCGCTCGGGGCTCATGTCCAGAAAATGGTGAAAATAATGAATAACAACTATGCTTAGCGGGAATAAACAGACTCCACATCTTCATCAATCCAATCAGCTTTTGATAGCCTTTATTCGTTCAACCCCACAAGCATTACAAGGTATATAACCATCATGTCTATGAATATTCGCAGCTTTGCCGCAACCGCCGAAACGGCACCTGTCGCTTTACACCACATTATTCGCCGCGACCCACGAGAAAACGATGTGGTGATTAACATTGCTTACTGTGGCGTTTGCCACTCTGATATCCATCAGGCCCGCAATGAGTGGCATAACACAATTTATCCGGTAGTACCGGGGCATGAAATTATTGGTCAGGTTACCGCCGTGGGTACAAACGTGACTAAGTTTAAATCAGGCGACTGGGTTGGCGTTGGCTGTATGGTCGACTCCTGCCAGCACTGCGCTTCCTGCGCTGAAGGCCTTGAGCAGTTCTGTGAAAACGGCGCTACGTTCACCTATAACGGCAAAGATCGCCACGACGGTAGCATGACCTACGGTGGCTACTCAGAACAAATCGTTGTTTCAGACAGGTTTGTATTAACCCTGCCGGAAAAGCTCGATCCTAAATCTGCCGCACCGTTGCTATGCGCCGGTATTACCACCTATTCACCGCTGCGCCACTGGAATATTGGCAAAGGTCACAAAGTGGCGATAGTTGGCCTTGGCGGTCTGGGCCATATGGGCGTGAAGTTTGCCAAAGCAATGGGCGCAGACGTGACGCTGTTTACCCGCTCAGCCGGAAAAGAACAAGAAGCGCTGCGCTTAGGTGCCGATCGCGTGGTGCTATCCACTAATCCCGATCGAATGAAAGAGTTAGTGGACCATTTTGACTTCATTCTTGATACCGTGCCGCATCAGCATGACCTCAACCCATATATTGCCGCGCTGAAGCGTGACGGTGTCCATGTGTTAGTTGGCCTGCTGGAACCGATAGAGCCAGCCTTTCACAGCGGGCCGCTGGTAAGACGCCGTAAGACGCTGGCCGGTTCACTGATCGGTGGTATCCCTGAAACTCAGGAGATGCTCGATTTCTGCGCCCAGCACGACATTACCTGTGACGTGGAGATGATTAATATTCAGGACATTAATCAGGCCTATACCCGTATGCTGAAAAGCGATGTGAAGTACCGGTTTGTGATTGATATGAAGTCGATTGAAGTAGAAGCATAGGGATTTTCTTGCCCTCTACTACCGTCATCCCGGCGAAAGCCGGGACCCAGATTTAACGAACAAACTGACGCTTAGCCAAAGGCCGATATGCTGACATTCAAAGCAATATCGGCAGCCTGAAAGCCCTCTTTTTCTTTCTCAGCCTAGACTCAACCACAAAATAAATCCGTTAATCCCCCCGAAGTAACCCACCGTCATAACTTTGAATTACGTCACATTTAATTAACATTCCATTATCACTTTCTTGCCATTGATTGTTTTTTAACCATAATTATTATTCTGCAGGTTGATATATACCCAAAATAATTAGCGTTGCAGCAAGGCCGCAGGCGGGCTAAATCCGCTGCGACGTCAACTACCACGGGAACTAAAATGGGAATGTAAGCATGTCAAAAAAATTGAACCTACTCATGGTCAGTATGCTAGCCCTCAATATCGGTGCTGCCGCTGCCGCTCCTGAAAATTACCCGGCCGACTATCAAAAAATTATCGATGCCGCCAAGAAAGAAGGCAAAGTGGTTATCTATTCAACCACTGACACCGCGGCGGCCGCGCCAATCATCAAAGGCTTTGAGACGCTCTACCCTGGGATCTCGGTTGAATATAACGATATGAACAGCACGGAATTGTATAACCGTTATATCAGCGAACAGGCATCATCCAGCGGCAGCGGCGACGTGGTGTGGAGCTCGGCGATGGATACCGGGGTCAAACTCGCCATCGACTATGCTCTCCCTTATAAATCGCCTGAAGCCGGTAAGCTTCCGTCATGGGCGGTCTGGAAAGATACCGCCTACGGTACCACTTATGAACCGCTGGTATTTATCTACAACAAGCGCCTGCTTAAAGAAGATGAAGTACCGAAGTCCCATTCTGATTTAGCGGCGCTGGTTAAATCACACCCCGATCGGTTCAAGAACAAAGTCACGACTTATGATATCGAAAAGTCAGCGCTGGGCTTTATGCTCTCCGTTGAAGACACCAAAAACGATGCCAAATACTTTGAGCATCTAAAAGACATTTCTAGCGCCGGTATGGTGGTTCAGTCATCGACCGGTACCATGCTGGAACGGGTATCTTCGGGTGAAAACCTAATTGGTTACAATATATTAGAACCCTATGCTAAAACCCGGGCGGCTAAGGATTCGTCCCTCGGCATTGCCTATCCAAAGGATTACACCTTAGTGCTGTCACGCGTAAGCTTTATCAGTAAACAGGCTGAGCATGCCAACGCAGCCAAACTGTGGCTGGACTATGTGTTATCTCAAAAAGGACAGGATATCTTAGCCAATCAGGCCAATATTACCTCCATTCGTGACGATATTACCGGAGATAACGACGTAGCCGGTACCACAAAACTCTTAGGTGATTCGTTAAAACCTATCCCGGTCAATGAGAGCCTGCTGGAATACTTAGAGCAGAATAAGCGGCTGGAATACCTGAAGAAATGGCGGGCCACCACGGGGAAATAACCCAAGGCTAACTTAACGGCAAAGACAGTCTGCCTTTGCCGTTAACATTATTATTATAAATAGGGTTCGACTATGTACTCATTGCGCAGAATAAAGCAGAGCTTACCGCGCGGTGCAGTAGTGTTTTTAACGGCATTATTTATCTATGGACCGTTGGCGCTTATTGTCACCCAAAGCTTTCTTTCGGCCCCGTTTTTTGTTCCTAATAAAGTTTTTACTCTGGATGCTTATCGCTTCGTTTTTGACGATCCGGATTTCTATAAGGCGCTAAAAAGCGGATTTATTTTAGCTTTTGGTCTGGTAGTTATTGTTATTCCATTGGGCGGAATTCTGGCGTTTTTGATCGTCAGATGTGACCTTCCCGGTCGCCGCTGGATTGAACCAATGATACTGGTACCGGTATTCGTTTCACCGATGGTGCTAGGCTTTGGCTATGTGGTCGCCGCCGGTCCGGTCGGATTCTTCTCTCTGTGGATGCAGGATATTATTGGCTTCGTGCCGTGGAATATCTACTCGATGACCAGTATCGTGATCATCGCCGGGCTAACGCACGTTCCTCATGCCTATTTGTATATTTCATCGGCGCTGCGCAACATGGGGTCGGACGTCGAAGAAGCGGCGCGCATTTCCGGCGCATCGCCATTACGGGTGATGGTGTCGGTCAGCCTGCCGATGGTAAGACCGGCCATTCTGTTCGCTACCGTACTGCTGTTTTTTCTTGGGCTGGAAGTGTTTGGCCTGATGTTAGTACTCGGCGATCCAGAGGGAAATCTGGTACTGGCAACCTATCTGTATAAGCTCACCAATAAGCTCGGCATTCCATCTTACCATCTGATGGCCGTGGTGGCGGTGGTGCTAATCAGTATTACCGTACCGCTCATTATGCTTCAGCGTCGTCTGATGCGAACCAATAACCGCTTTGTCACGGTGAAAGGTAAAGCTTCGCAGTCCCACGTTTTACCCTTAGGCAAGTGGCGTTGGATCTCTGCCAGCATTGTCGTTCTCTGGCTGATAGTGACTATTTTCGTTCCGCTTACCGGCATACTGCTGCGGGCATTTGTCTCCAACTGGGGAGTCGGTGTCTCGCTATTTGACCAACTGTCTCTCGACACTTTCCGCACCGTGTTCTCTCAACCGAACCTGATACGCGCGATTATTAACTCGGTGGCTATCGGCGTATTCGGCGGTGCGCTGGCGGTTATCTGTTACACCTTTATCAGTCTGGCCATGCACAGAAAGCCGGACCGCGTCACCCAGTTCTTGGATTACAGCATTTTGGTACCCCGGGCAGTGCCGGGATTACTGGCCGGTCTGGCGTTTTTATGGGTATTTCTGTTCACCCCAATGTGGATGGATAAGTCCCTCGCCAATGGCTATATGTCGATCATTCCGGGCTCAGAATGGATCCGCGAGAATGTGATTGTCTGGATGCGTACGGTGCGCAATACCATCTTCAGCGTTTGGCTGGCCTATACCGTGGTGTGGCTGGCCTATGGCCTGCGGCTTATCTCATCGGCGCTGTTACAGGTCGGGGCCGAGCTGGAAGAAGCGGCGCGCAGCACCGGCGCACGGCGCAGTCAGGTAACCCGACATATTACCGTTCCGCTGGCCCGATACGGGCTTATCGGCTCATGGCTATTGATGTTCCTGATTTTCGAGCGTGAATATTCTACCGGCGTCTACCTGTTGTCACCCGGCACAGAAACCATCGGTTCGATGCTGGTTTCCCTGTGGGCCACCGGTGCCGTCGATATTGTTGCCGCCCTATCGTTTATCAATATTGTATTGGTCATGCTCGGATTAGGCATCGCCCTGCGTTTTGGAGTAAAACTCAATGACTGAACTTCTGGTAGAGAACCTGCATCTGGACTACGGCACCAACCCGGTGCTTAAAGGGGTGTCGATGCAGCTACACAAAGGGGAGGTTGTCACGCTATTAGGTCCCTCTGGTAGCGGGAAAACCACTTTATTACGCGCCGTTGCCGGGCTTGAAGGCCCAAGTAAAGGGCGAATTACCCTTGGCGATCGGGTTATTTATGAGGGCAGCACCGGCAAAGAAATTCCGGTAGAAGAACGTAATCTGGGGCTGGTGTTTCAGTCTTATGCCCTGTGGCCTCATATGACTATTTTCGACAATATTGCCTACCCGCTAAAGCTGCGCAAAGTGTCATCCGCAGAAATTAAACAGCGGGTTCAGGCAGTACTAGAACAGTTAGGTTTGGGCCAGCTAGGCCAGCGCTATCCTCATCAACTGTCAGGCGGACAGCAACAGCGCGTGGCTATCGGCCGCGGACTGGTCTACAACCCGCCGGTGCTTTTATTAGATGAACCGTTATCAAACCTCGATGCCAAGCTGCGAGAAGAAGCCAGGGTGTTCCTGCGCAGGTTGATTGTCGATCTCGGGCTATCGGCCCTGATGGTCACCCACGATCAGAACGAAGCCATGGCCATATCCGATCGTATTCTGTTGCTCAATAACGGCGTCATTGAGCAACAGGGAACACCGCAGGAGATGTACGGCACGCCCAAGTCGCTGTTTACCGCCGAGTTTATGGGCAGTAACAACCGGCTCAACGGCCGGATTGTGGAGCTAAAAGACGGCTATGCGCGTATTCAAGGCGCTAGCTGGAATTTATGGGGCAAACCGGTGGGAGATTTAGCCGTAGGGCAGGAGGTGATGGCCATCATTCGGGTAGAACAGGTGAAGCTCAACGACAATGCTGAAGGGAACTATCTGGAATTACCGTTGCTGACACAAATGTATCTTGGCAGCCACTGGGAATATTTATTCCGCGAACCTGACGATAACTCTCCGGTATTACGGGCCTTTGGCACTCACCAACCGTACAGCGGGCAGTGCCGCCTATCGATGCCGATGGATCAGGTTTGGGTGTTTCCGAGGGAATGAATCAGCCCGTGTTCTCGCCTTCGTCACTCCGGTGCAAACCGGGGTCTAGCCTTTAAGCCGAGTGCTAATTTGTCAGTTAAAATCTGGGTCCCGGCTTTCGCCGGGATAACAACATGTTCAGGTCCACTCTATCTCTTATGTTATTGTGAACCAGAAGTCATCAGACGATAAAGCCGATATGCTTACCTGTCGGTAGTTTGATATCTATTTGCAACTCCCCCCCATTGCTTCAACGTAGCGTTTTAGGGTAGACAATTTCTGATCGTTACCGCGAGATTCAATAGCGGCGACAGAGGGTTGAGAGATTCCCATGTAAGCAGCTAATTCGACCTGCGACATTTGTAGTTCATCGCGTAAAGCCTGTATTTTTGAAATGAGTAGCATTTGCTCCCCCATCCCTTTAATACGTTCTTGGCTCTCAGAAAAATGGGAAGCCAACATGTCTTTTAAATTGCCCATCATTACCTCTTCAATGCCTGTAAATGCGTGGTAAATTCGGCATCAGCAACCGGAATCATTCGCGTATAAAAACGTTTGGGGCTAGCCTCTTTATTGCCAACACATAAAATAACGGCCCGGCGTTCTAAATCAAATGCGAATAATGCCCTGATGGGACACCCCTTATGCAGAACGCGTAGCTCCTTCATATTACGATGAATAGAGCCACTGCAGTCTGGTTAATATATGTAGGGAAATTGCAAAAAAATGAGCTCAGTTGTGCATATTGTACGCAAATGCACTGAATTGTACTCAATTGTATCCTAGGGTTTTACTCCGGCTACCGGATTGTATAATTAAAGCACATGTCGATAGGGAAAATAATAATGACAATGTATAAGGTAATGTTGGTAGAAGACGACTCCCGGTTAGCCTCTTTGATCGATGAATATTTATCTGACTATGAATTTGACGTCAGCATCGTTAGTCGCGGAGATACTGCTTTAACCCGTTTTGGCGAAATTCAGCCAGACATTGTCATTCTTGATTTAATGCTGCCCGGTCTGGATGGCATGACCGTTTGCCGACAGCTCAGCGCAGTGAGCAATGTGCCAATTATTATTGTGACTGCGCGGGAAGATAGTTTTGATGAAGTGCTCGGGTTGGAACAAGGGGCCGATGATTATGTTAACAAACCGGTTAAGCCTCGTATTTTATTAGCCCGGCTGCGAGCCCTATTGCGGCGGGGGAGAATAGATAAACCCAAAATTAACGAAGAAGTGACTATTGGCAAACTCACCATTTCCAGACGCAACCGTCAGGTTTTCTGGCGCGGATTGCCCGCGGAATTAAGCAACTCTGAATATAAGCTGCTGCTTGCTCTCATTGAGTCTGCCGGTAATGTGCTATCGCGCGATGATTTGCTAAAGAAAATGCGCGGAATCGAGTTTGATGGCCTTGACCGCAGTATTGATAATAATATTTCGCGCCTACGGCGTAAGCTTGATGATGAAAACGCACAGAAAATAAAAACGGTCTGGGGCCAAGGCTATTTATTTATCCCTTCGGCATGGGACTAAGCTATGTGGCGCTTACTGATCCGAATTTTTCCGGTAGTGGTCATCTCGATGATATCGGCTATAGCTATCGTTGTTTGGGTTTTGTATTACTCATCCCAGAGTTGGATGGAAGAAATTACATTAACCCATACTAAAAGTGACGTATTTTTGCTTAAAGAGTACCTATCTCAAAGCCACAGCGAGACGGAGCTAGAACAGCGTTTTAAGGTCTTCCAGCAGCAATACGTAGGCGGTAGCTACATGGTGCCTATCGCTCACCTAACGGTACTTTCACCAGAAAAGAAACGGCAGTTACTTGATGGTAAAACGGTATCTCAGATTGGAACTGACTATGTATCGATGATATATCCGGTGATCTATTTTCGCGCTGGCGACTCAGATCGGGCCGTTATTATTGACTATAAAGTGTACTTTGAGAACACGGCAAGCATTGACGCAATGATTAATGTCTCTGGCCTGTTGGTTTGCCTGTTCTTTCTTTCACTCTGGTCATGTTTTCATTGGGCTGAGTTTAAAAAACTAATACGAGCAACTGAGCGGATAACTCAAGGGGACTTCTCTGCCAGAGCAAAGGTAAATAAGTATGCAAGCACTTACCCTGTGGCCTATCAGGTTAACCAAATGGCGGCTTACATTGAGCGATTAATTAATGGTCAGCGTGATTTAATTCATTCCGTTTCTCATGAGCTCAGAAGCCCGATTGCCAGACTCAGCTTCGGTTTGGAATTGCTGCAGAAAATAGGCCAGAAATCCGGTCAACGCACACAGCTAAAGCTTAGAATCTGCGAACTGCAAGGGGATGTCGATGAGCTTAATGATTTAGTTAACGAACTACTCCAGCTTGCTACCGTTGGGCAACAGTATTTGACTAACCCACAATGGTTTGACTTAGGCGCTATGCTGCATGACAGCCTACGGATATTGAAGCGCAGCAACAAGGCTAAATATATTACCACCTCATGGTCGGCTGAACTGGGTGACTATAAGGGCGACGAGCGCCTTCTGGAGCGAGTGGTTACTAACGTTCTGCATAATGCAGGTAAATATGCCGCACAGCGAATTAACCTATCGGCAAAAAAACTGCCCAGCGGCGATTACGAAATTGTCATTGAAGATGACGGCCCCGGAATACCCGTTGAAGAACGGGAACGCATATTTGAGCCGTTCTATCGGCTGGAAAGTATCTGGGATAAGAAGGTTAGCGGCTATGGGCTAGGGTTATCCATCGTTCAGAAAATAGTTCTGGTCCACCATGGTCACATTAATATTGAAACTTCAGAACTAGGAGGAGCAAAGTTTATCATTCGATTACCCAAAGGCTAGGTTAAATCCTGATATATATAATAAGGATACTAATATGCTATTTGATAAATTATTTAACCCAATGCCTCCCTGTCGGCACTGTAGTAAAACGGGCAATATAAAAAGACACGGTAGGGGAACAGCCGGCTACCAGCGTTATTTTTGTACCTCATGCAGCCGCACTTTTCAGACTAAGTATATTTATAATATTGCCAATAAGCAGAATGCAATGAGTGCCCCATCGCCTCAGCAATGAGCAGGCATCAATAACTATTAACGCTCTCAAACTCGGTATATTGAAGAGATATGCTGAATATTTTTAATTAAGAAATAAATAAAGGAAGAAATTTATAATGAAACTCACTTCATTACTGGCAGGTTTATTTGTTGTTGTACCCGCACTGCTTTTATCCGGCTGTGACGGTGGAACAAAGCACGAAAAAGGGAATATTCTAAATAGACAGGCCTCCATTACCTTGCCTGCCGGTTTTATCAAAATGCCGGAAGATCTATTAAAAACCATGTACCCGCAGGCCCAACGGCCTAACGAAGCCTGGTATGTAGAAAGTGAAAAAAGCAAGGTCTCTTTCGCCTTTAGCCAAACGGCTCAGGCCATGACCGATGCTCAGCTACCGGGCTTTGCCGAAGCAATGAAAAACCAGTTTAGTGCTTTCTCACCCAAAGTGTCGGAAATCAAAGTGAATGGCAAAAAAGCCATACGCATTGAGGTGCTCACCCCAGATACCACTAACCCTGGCGGTACTCAAATCTTTAACGTTATGCAGTTTTCGTCTATGAACGGAAAACTACTGATAGCCGCGTTTAATACCACCGTAGATCTGCAGGAAAAATATCAACAGAGTGGTAAAGCCGCGCTGGATACCCTTACTTGGTAACTGGTTAACATTTGTAGGCTGCCTATATGGCAGCCTAAGATTGCTGACAAAGTTGTTTAAGTTGGTTTCAGTGTAAATTTCGGCCGCATAATCAACATCGGAATATAACCATTTTCTAATGGACGAGAGGCGCAGGACATTAATTGAGCCGTACTATGGGAAAGGGGATATGATGAGTAGGGATAATTGGGCTATGTTTATAGCCCAATTCTTTGAGGGTCTACTCTCCGGATGGAAAAAGAAAAGGATTCAAGCCGCTTCTGGCGAAGTTCTCCCCTTCCATTTTAGCGTCCAGCACCAGCGAGGCTAAATCGTCAGCCACTGGCTCGACGAACCGATCTTTATCCTGATACAAAATCTTCAGGTAGCTGCCACAGTCGCCGCAGCTTTCCGCTTTTATCGCCGCCTGTTCGGTGTCCAACGACCAATAGTCTAGCTTACCGGTTTGCTCACAGTTGCTGCATTTAACCCGCACCATATGCCATTCGCTTTCGCACAGGCTACAGTGTAAATAGCGCAGCCCGGTTTCAGTGCCGATATGCACAACGCTCGCCACCGGCGGGCTGTCGCACACCGGGCAGTTATGGCGCTCTTCGCCGTATTCAGCCTTAGCTTTACCGGGAATTTGGGTCGCCATTTGCGCCCAATAAACCGATAACGCCGCCCACAGGAATGGGGCTTTATCGCTGCCTACTTTACCGATTTCACCGCACAGTAACGCCGTGGCTAAGTCTTCCAGTTCCTGAGAACCAGCTTTGCTTAGCGCTTCTAAAACCGGTAGCACATGCCCGGGAGCCGTCGGTTCCAGCTCGGCAATAATCGCGCTCAGTAGCGTTTGCCAGTGCTTGCTGCGGGGGAAATATTTCACCGATAACGGTGAGTGGCCTGCGGCAGTAGAAGCCTTCAGCACTTCAGTTAAATCAATGGATAACGGAAGATCGTGCTGGGCATTTTGCTGCGCCTCAACCACCGTGGCGGCAAAATTCAGGTAATCACCCAGCGGATGCTGCTGCGCCAACTGGCATAAACGTTCAGCCCGGCGGGAATATAAACTCTTTAAGTTGGCAAATAACAACGGCGGGATTACTCCCGCCGTCTTTGCCACTTCGCCCTGAGGGACGATGCGGATGCTACTCATCTTTCTTTGTTTCCTTGGCGTTAGCTTCTTCGGCAACAATTTCACGATACCACCGAGGGTGATGCTTCATAGCCCATTTGCGGCTTACTATACCTTCAACCATACCGGTAATCGATCCCTTTACCCAGAAAGCCATATACATATGGATCAGGATAGCGTGGATCAGCACAATGGCGGCCACCGCATGAATCAGCAGGCCTAAGCGAATTGCCCAAATCGGGAAAAACTCGGCAAAGTAAGGGCGCCAGATAATCACGCCGCTTACCAGCAGAACGAGGATCAACCCCATAATGCTCCAGAACATGGCCTTCTGGCCGGGATTGTATTTCCCCACGTCGGCGACAATATGTTCGTTGCCCTTCAGCACTTCAACAATATGGACGAACCAGGTGATATCGTCTTTCTTCGGCATGTTGTGCTTCACAAAGCGGAAGAACATCAGCACCAGCACGCAAAAAATCAATACGCCAAAGAACGGGTGCAGGATGCGCCCCATCTGCGGTGTACCGAATGTCTGAGTTAGCCAGCTTAAGGTCGGGAAGAACATCGCAATGCCCGACAGCGCCACCAGAAAGAAACAAATGACCACCGTCCAGTGGCATGCCCTCTCGATAAACGAGTAGCGTTTAATCATCTTACTTTGCTTCATGATTCCCCTCCTCGTCATCGTCTTCATCCACTTTGTTCGGACCAACGCCGATGTAGTGATAAATCAGGCCGGCGAAGCTGGCAACGAATGCCGCGGCTGACAGTGGTTTTAATACGCCTTTCCAGAACCCAACCACCGGACTGATGGACGGATCGTTCGGTAGCCCATGGTAAAGCTGCGGGCGATCCGCGTGGTGTAGAACATACATCACATGGGTGCCGCCAACGCCAGCCGGATTATACAGGCCTGCATGAGCGTAACCGCGAGCGTTGAGTTCCGTCACTCGATCGCCAGCCAGTTGGATCATGTCTTCTTTGGTGCCGAAATGAATAGCACCGGTTGGGCAGGTTTTCACACAGGCGGGCTCCTGACCTACGGTTACGCGGTCAACGCACAGGGTACATTTGTAAACCCGGTTATCCTCTTTGTTCAGACGCGGAACGTCGAACGGACAGCCAGCGATACAGTAGCCACAGCCGATACAGTGTTCTGACTGGAAATCAACGATACCGTTAGCGTACTGGACGATAGCACCGGCCGACGGGCAAGACTTCAGGCAGCCCGGATCCGCACAGTGCATACAGCCATCTTTACGGATCAGCCATTCCAGCCTGCCGTTTTCTTCTACTTCCGAGAAGCGCATGACGGTCCATGATTTGGCGCTCAGGTCCGCCGGGTTGTCGTACACCCCAACGTTATGACCGATTTCATCACGAATATCATTCCACTCTGAACAGGCCACCTGACAGGCTTTACAGCCGATACAGGTGGTTACGTCAATCAGCTTCGCCACTTCTTCCTGATGATGACGCACCTGTGGAGGCGGCGTCAGGGAGTGGGTGGCGGAACGCTTGATAATGTCTTGAGATTGCATTGACATAATGTCTCTCCGTTACACCTTTTCCACATTAACCAGGAACGCCTTATATTCCGGCGTTTGCGAGTTGGCATCGCCGACGAACGGCGTCAGGGTGTTGGCGATAAAGCCTTTTTGAGCTGCGCCCTGGAAGCCCCAGTGAATTGGAATACCCACGGTATCCACATTCTGTCCGTTAACCTTCAGCGTACGAATGCGCTTAGTGACCACCGCTTTCGCTTCAATAAAGCCACGATGCGAACTGACTTTCACCGTATCGCCATTCTTAATGCCTTTAGCCTCAGCCAAACCTTCGCCAATTTCGACGAACTGCTCTGGCTGCATGATGGCATTGAGCACCGAATGCTTAGTCCAGAAGTGGAAATGCTCCGTTAAGCGATAGGTGGTACCGACATAAGGGTAGTCTTTGGCATTACCGAGGTTAGCGATATCCGCTTTAAACATGCGCGCCGCCGGGTTAGAGATCACCTTGCTGTGCAGCGGGTTAGTGCTAATCGGCGTTTCAAACGGCTCATAGTGCTCAGGGAACGGACCTTCAGCCATCTTATCGGTAGCAAACAGACGGCCCATCCCTTCGTTTTGCATGATAAACGGACCCACGTTGCTGCCCGGAGGCGCTGCGCCGTAATCGGCCACGTCAACGCCGGTCCACTTAGCGCCATCCCACTCGATCAGCTTACGTTTTGGATCCCAAGGTTTACCCTGAACGTCGGCCGACGCACGGTTATAGAGGATTCGACGGTTAAGCGGCCACGCCCATGCCCACGCCAGCGTATTACCAAGACCGGAGGGGTCGGCGTTATCGCGGCGGGCCATTTGGTTACCGGCTTCGGTCCAGCTACCGGCAAAAATCCAACAGGCGCTGGCGGTGGTGCCGTCATCGCGCAGCTGCGCGAAGCTGTCCAGCAGTTGGCCTTTCTTCAGAATCACTTTGCCGGTGGCGTCGGTAATATCGGCCAACGCATAGCCGTTAGACTCTTTGGCGATTTCATCTGCCGCCGGATGCATTGGCTCCAGATAATTCCACGTCATGTTCATCAGCGGCTCTTTACCCACGGCTTTATCGCCGTCTTGAGCATAGAGTTCCCGCAGTTTGAACAACAGGCCAGACAGGATTTCACCATCGGTGATGGCTTCTCCCGGCGCATCGCCGCCTTTCCAGTGCCACTGTAGCCAACGGCCAGAGTTGACGATTGAGCCGTCTTCTTCGGCAAAACAGGTACAAGGCAGGCGGAAAACTTCGGTCTGGATGGTCGACGGATCAACGTCGTTCTGCTTACCGTGGTTCTCCCAGAAGGTTGCCGTTTCGGTATTCAGCGGATCGATGGTGACCAAGAACTTCAGCTTTGACAGTGAACGGACAATTTTATTCTTATCCGGGAACGAGGCGACCGGGTTAAAGCCTTGGCAAATATAGCCATTCACTTTTCCCTGATCCATCATTTCGAAGTACTTCAGTACGTCATAAACCTGATCCCACTTAGGTAGCCAGTCAAAGCCCCAGTCATTCTCTTTCTGAGCCTTATCGCCGTAGAAGCTCTTCATCATGCTGATAAAGAATTTCGGGTAGTTACCCCAGTAGTTAACCTGATCGGCCAGCGCTTTTTTCGGCGTATTGGCATCAAGATAGGTTTGCAGCGCGGTGTGTTTTTCTGACGGTAACGTCATGTACCCCGGCAGAGACTGCGACAGCAGGCCAAGGTCGGTTAACCCCTGAATATTGGAGTGACCGCGCAGGGCGTTAACGCCGCCGCCGGCCATGCCCATATTCCCCAGCAGAAGCTGGATCATCGCCATAGTCCGGATGTTTTGAGAACCAACGGAATGCTGGGTCCAGCCGAGGGCATACAGGAACGAGGTGGTTTTATCCGGTGCGCTGGTTTCAGCAATCAGTTCACACACCTTCAGGAAGTCGTCTTCAGGCGTACCACAAATGTTGCTAACCACGTCTGGCGTATAGCGGCTAACGTGTTTCTTCAACAGGTTCCACACACAGTTAGGATCGGTCAGCGTTGGATCGCGTTTAGCGAAGCCGTCGTCACCAACCTGATAGTTCCAGGTGGTTTTATCATACTGACGCTTTTGTTCATCATAGCCGCTGAACAAACCGTCTTCGAAGGTAAAGTCTTCACGCACCAGCAGGCTGGCGTTGGTGTAGGCTTTAACGTACTCGGCGTTAATCTTGTTCTTTTCCATCAGGTACAGTAAAACGCCCGACAGAAAAGCGATGTCAGTACCGGAACGAATCGGAGTATAAAAGTCGGCAACCGAAGCCGTACGGGTAAAGCGAGGATCGATAACGATTATCTTGGCATTGTTATGGATTTTGGCTTCCATCGCCCAGCGGAACCCCACCGGATGCGCTTCTGCCGCATTTCCACCCATAACAACAACTAAGTTAGCGTTTTTGATATCAACCCAGTGGTTGGTCATCGCACCGCGACCAAACGTTGGAGCAAGACTTGCTACCGTTGGTCCGTGTCAAACGCGAGCTTGGTTATCGACCGCTAGCATACCGAGCGAGCGGACAAATTTTTGGGTTAACAGCCCCATTTCATTACTGGAAGCCGATGCCGCCAGCATACCGGTGGTAGTCCAACGGTTAACGGTCGTGCCATTAGGCGCCGTTTGCTGAAAGTTAGCATCGCGATCGGCTTTCATCAGCTTGGCAATGCGGGTTAGTGCATCGTCCCAGCTTAAGCGTTGCCATTTATCTGAACCCGGCGCGCGGTATTCAGGGTATTTTAAGCGGCTTGCGCTGTTAACATAATCGATAAGCCCTGCCCCTTTAGGACAAAGCGCACCGCGGTTTACCGGATGATCCGGATCTCCCTCGATGTGGAAAATACTGGCTTTGGCATTTTTAGCACCATCACCCATGCTGTACATTAACAGCCCACATCCCACCGAACAGTAGGTACAGGTATTACGGGTTTCCTGAGCGCGCAACAGCTTATAGCTGCGCGTCTCTGCCAGCGCCATTGAGGGAGCGAACCCTAGCGCTGCTGCCGTTGTACCTGCCATACCGCCAGCGCAGATTTTGAAAAACTGCCTTCTGCTGAACTGCATGGTTTTCTCCTTTTTTCTTATTTACTGTTACATTGCTCTAAATAAAATGACGTACAAACGCTTTACTGACCGACCTGCGCTGAAGGATGACGTGGTGCTTTTTTCATCGTTTTGCGGCAAATTGAGCCAAAAAAGAAAAGTATAAAAAACAAACTGCTAGTTACGCGAAACCAAGCGGGTGCTTTAACAACCGCACGATAAAGACATTAGTATTGTACGGGGATAGAATAGGTATTAATTTGATCCACCTCCTAAATGTTACGAAATTTAACTTATTGTTGGCTATTTTTACTTTATTTGTACTCTTAATGTTAACTCGAAATGAGTAATTACCAAGTACACAACATTTGAAGGTCTATACGTGAAAACCGATCACTCCATGCAAAATGACGACTCTCAATCTATCGTTGGCGTTCGGCAGCTTACCGTTCGTCGACACAACGCATTGAACGCGCCCGAGCCAGACTGGGTTGCAGAGGAGATCCCCGTTGCGCTGAGCTATAACGGAATCGCTCACGTTGTGATGATGGCCACGCCAAAAGAGTTGGAAGAGTTCGCCATTGGCTTCTCTTTAGCCGAGGGAATTATCGAATCACCCAAAGAGATTTACGGCATCGACGTACGTGAAAGCTGTAACGGCATTGAAGTTGAAATTGAGCTGGCTACCCGGCGTTTTGTCGGGCTAAAAGAGCGTCGTAGAGCGATGGAAGGTAGAACCGGCTGTGGCGTATGCGGCGTTGAGCAACTGGGCGAAGTGCTGCGCCCGATTAAACCGCTACCCTTTAGCCAAACCTTCGATCTAAGCCTGCTGGATGGCGTTCTGCCCCAGCTTAGCTCGGTGCAAATCGTTGGGCAATTAACCGGCTGTACCCACGCCGCCGGCTGGATATCGCCGCAGGGAAAAATGCTCGGCGGCTGTGAAGACGTAGGCCGCCACGTTGCGCTCGACAAGCTATTGGGCGTAAGGGCCACACGGGGCTGGCAGCAGGGAGCCGTTTTAGTTTCCAGCCGCGCCAGCTATGAGATGGTGCAGAAAGCGGCAATGTGCGGCGTTGAGATTTTGTTTGCGGTATCGGCTACCACTACGCTGGCGGTGCAGGTGGCGCAGAAGTGTAACCTAACGCTGGTGGGGTTTAGTAAACCGGGCAGGGCGACGGTGTATACGTGGCCGGAGAGGGTTATTGGGGGTTAGGGGTAGTTATTTTTAAGACCACTGACAAACTACTTCGTCATCCCGACGAAAGTCGGGATCCAGCTTTTGACCTTTCTCTAGTATTATTCAATCGATTGAATAATTAAGAAACAAATTCAACGGGATGACGGGCTAAAAATAACGTCAATTGTTGCCTTCCTGAACGTGATTATTTTGATGTAAGGTAGCTCCCGTCATTATTTATATTATTTCCAGACAATGCTTAGTGCCGGTTAATTTAACCGCCCGCGGCGGTACACCAAACTCCCGTCTGAAACAGGTGGTGAAATAGGAATGATCGTCAAAGCCGTTATCCTGAGCAATGGATGTAATCGCTTTGTTGGTATAAAGCAATTGATAAAGGGCATTAAACAAACGTAGTTTATTTAAATAACGCTGAGGGGAGAGCCCTATATCTTTATCAAGATAGCGGTGCATGGTTCTTATGGTAATAGAAAACTGTGAGGCAAGATCGGTCCAATTAACATTTTCCTGAAAATTGGCATGCAGCCAGCGGATCAATCTTAATATTCGTCTTTCGTTGGTATTATTTTTATCATAAAAATAGCTGCAATAACGCAGGTCAACTAATAGCCGCAAAAACAGACTTTCCTGTTCAATATGTCCTTTGTCCTGACTGGCAATCAGTTTACTCAATGAGCCATTGATCATATTTGCGCTATTACTGTCTAGAAAACGATGAATATGAAATGAGGCAAATTGCTTAGGGATAAGCGCTTCAAATCCCTTAATGAGATTGAAATGGTCTGAAGGTTGGTAAAAAATATTAATCGTACTTAGATTTTGAGTGTGTTCGTAAATATGCAGGTCGGTTGATTGAGTAAAGAAAAGCATTCTGGGGTAAATTGCATAAGATTTGCCATTAATAACGTGAAGGCCAATTCCGCTGGTGATAAAGGTGATTTTACTAAAATTAAAGTTAGGTTTTGGTGAATAATTATGAGGAATTCTGGATGTGATAATAACGTTTTGATGATCGGAAACAAAATAATCTGGTGAGATTGAGCTATTCATAGTCAAGACCTAACTGTTAGGCTTTTTTAAATATTATCCGACAGAATGCTGAATATCCAGTTTCATTTGTGGTATTGGGATGTGTGCACAATATTTCCAACACTCACCGATTTCCTTATCCAGCATGGCATTAATAGCTCACTAAAATATGTTGTACTATCTCTCTGAAATAAAGTTATAAAGGTTAAACGGGGTATTCATTTAACCTTTATAAAGAAAGAATCAATATAATTCCTCAATTCCATTAACGTTGATATTACGCGGATTTCCCCCGTACAAATTTTTGAAGCATTTAACGATATGATAGTGCGTTATTTTTCGCCAAATCCGGCATCAAACAGCGCTTTGATTGCTAAAAACACGTCCGTTTCGTCCTGTCCGTCACAAATCACTTCTATTTTTGCTCCCCCGGTAATGCCTGCGGTCATCAGTCCAATGACGCTTTTCCCTTTAATCACTTTTTCCTTAAAAAGAAATTCTACTTTCGAACGGTGTTTAGAAACCGTTTTAACAATGGCACTGGCAGGCCTGGCATGCAGACCCGTTGTATTATTCACGCATAGTATTTCTCTAATCATTATTATGATTCCAGGTATAAATATATTGATGTCACTAATGGCTTAATAAATCAGACTAGAGATTAATCAACATGTCGCTATGTCCGGTTTTAAAATAATCGTTTAATACGCTTTTTAACAGATAAGGCGCTTTGGGAATGGCATCGATCGTATCACCCGCAATATGCGGCGTGAGGGTAATATTATCTAACGCAAGAAGAGGGTCATCGGCTTCAATCGGCTCGATCCAGCTCACGTCTAAAGCGGCACCGGCGATGCGTTTATTTTGTAATGCCTCAATCAGATCGGCTTTACAGACTACGCCCGCTCTGGCGGTATTAATAATATAGCTGCCGGGCTTCATTTTATTAAACACCTCTTTATTTATCATGCCTTCTGTTTCAGGCGTTAAGCGCATATGTAATGACAAAATATCTGACTGGGATATAACCTCATCAAGACCTTGTAATTTAACGTGAATACCGTCTTTTTCAAGAACGGATTGTTCTACAAAAGGATCGTGAGCAATGACCTTTACCCCCAGAGAATTAAGCCTCTTAGCGACTAATTTACCAATGTAGCCCATACCAATTAAACCAACGGTGTGATTGGCCAGAATGGTTTTGAAGGCATCGTTGGAAAAGCTTTTACACCATTTACCATTTTTTATTTCATGGTGGGCCCGCGCAATATTTCTGGTCTCGGCATACATTAAGCTGATAGTAAAATCCGCCACGGGTTCAGCATTGCGAATCACGTGAACTAGCGTGATATTTTTTTCTTTTACGCTGTCCAGCGCAATATGTTCAAGGCCGCCACGACAGGTTCCAATGAGTTTTAACCTGCCGGCTGCTTCTAACATCTTTTTCGATACGGGGGCAATGTGGACCAGCAGATAATCAGCATCTTGCATCGCCTCTACGATGCCATCAGGGAGATCGACATATTCAGGCCCGTTTTTTTCAATTTGCAGGATCTTTTCTTGAAAATGTTGTTTTTCTAATTCAGAAAACCATTCAAACGTTTTAATTTCCAGTTCACTATTATCTCTACCGGGGAAATTAATACCTTTAGCTGCGTCTATTAATGTTGCACTACTGACCAAGGCATCTCCAACAATAACGAGTTTCATCTTTATTATCCTTTATTCAGTGAATTAATTTGTTCGTCAGAAACAAAAACTTGTCTTTCTAAATAGTTATGTATTGCTTCTTTCTTAATGCGGACAAAAAGATAGAATATGATGTAAACCATCACGCTGAGTGCGATATAAACCGGATTTTGCGTTAGGAAAATTAAGAATAGGCCGCCCATGAGATGATTGGTCATTACGGCGAAGCTACAAATCAACATGGCTCCCACCGGCAGAATTACTCCAACGCTTTTAGCGACATCGGTAAATACCGGGGCAACGGCAGTAATGATATATAACCCACCGACGCACCAGATAGCGCCGGAGATAAGAGATTTAAAAATATTACCACCGGAGATAGCGATAATAAGCTCAATCATATAAGGGATGGCAATAAGATCTACCATCGGTAAGGTTTCATTTCCTGGTAAAATAACGGCCAAAATAAAGATGATTGGAATAAGTAGCATCCCGGTTAATAAGGTTGCTGATTCTCCGTACCCCGCGGCATCATTAATTGCCAGAAACCATACCCGATTTTTACCACTGTTTTTTGCCGTTTTTCTGGATGCATCCGTAATCGTGGTAAAGGCAGAAGCGAATACGCCGGCAATTTTAGGGAAAATACACATTACCGCAGCGGTTGCTATGCCAACTTTACAAATTTCCCCCCAGGCCTCTAAGGTCTCCAGCCGGGTATAGTTTCCTGAAAAACCAATCAGGCACCCTAAGACCAACCCCAAACTTATTGGCTCGCCGATAAATCCCAATTTTTCCTGTAAGGTTTCAGGATTCCATTTTATTTTGTTGGCACCGAGTTTATTCAGTATCCAATCCACCACTATCGCCAGAGGTACTGAGCAAACGTGGTGGGGGGCGGTCATGGTACAACCCGGATAGCCATAGTAAGTAGACCACCTCTTAGCCACAATTTCGGAGCAGACCAGAGAATATAAATTAGATAAAAGCATTAGGCCGATAGCCAGATATATATTCCCCGTCGCGATGTATAGCATTGAGCCCCATAGCATGAAGGAAAAATTGTTCCACATGTCGGACGGCATAAAGATATTGGTGAAACGGGTGACAAACAGAATGGTTTGAAATAGCAGGCCCATACCTAAAAAGATCATACCGACATTGGTCGAGTAAGCGACGACGCTCGTTGCCTGCCATCCGGTATCCAGAATACGTAAAGAGATGCCTGAGGTTTCCACCATTCTTGTAATGACCGGCGTAACAACGGGAGTATAGGCACCAATTAACATACCGAATCCCGTTAGGCCTATGCCCGCATTTAAACCGGCTTTAAAGGCCTTCTTAGGATTCACCTTCATTAATATCGCTATAATATAAATGATGAATGGCACAATAATGGCCGCACCAAAAGAACTCATGATTTTCGATAGAAGCTCTAACACTTTTAACACCTCTCACGCAATGAGCACTATAAACCTCACGATCATCCTGAATATATCCTGCAGAAACGGCGCAATAATTCATCCTCACTCGATTAAGAGTGATATAACGCTTTCTGGAACGATCGTATTACTGCTCAAGAAAATGGCCATGACGCCATATAGACTATATTCTCCACAAACTTCAGCTTATGGAGATATCATCGTTAAATTTCGAGTCTTCCAACTTCATTTAATAATTTTTCAATAAAACCGTCTTCGTCAGTTCCTATTAATAAACCAACGGCATTGATCGTAGGTATATTATATTTATCCTTCAACGGACTAGTATGAACAATAATATCCCACTTTCCTGAACTTAATTGTCCTTCTACACCGGCGGGATTAACTTCAACCGTTTTCGCCTTATAGCCATTAACTTCTAATATATCTTTTACTTTTTCTGCAACCATCGAACTTGTCACAGTCCCTGAACCACAAACTGAAATTACATTGATATTTTTCATGGGTACTATCCTTTATAATAAATCAGGTATGGTTATAAAATGCCTTCCCGCGGTGTAACATTAAACGTTTTTGCTAATGCTCTTAATTCATCGCTGGTAATAGATTGTTTAATTCCGGTAATAGCTGCCGATGACCGTAAATATATATCTGCGGCTTTATCAACCGTTTCAACCAAACCTAACGCATCGTCTAAATTACTGCCCGCCCCCATAATTCCGTGATGAGCCCAAATAACGATGCGGCAATATTCCATTTTCGCTGCGGATGCCAGGCCAAGGTCAATCGTGCCGGCGACCATCCACGGAACAATACCAACGCCTTCCGGGAAAACCACCAGACATTCGGTAATTTGTTGCCATAGCGTTTTGGAGAATTTCTTTTCATCCAGATCGTGCACAAAGGTCATTGCTATTGTTGCGGTCGCATGCGTATGCAGAATAACGCGATGGTCGGGATCGTGTTTTAAACGGATCGCATGGCATTTTAAGTGAGAAGCTAATTCGCTGGTCGGATTACCGCCGTTAGCTAATCCCCAAAGCCGTTGATAATATTTTCCATCTTGAGATATTTTTAAAATCACCAGGGCGTCAGCGGGGTTTTTTATGACATTTCTGAAATACTTGCCTGACCCGGATACCAGAAAAATTTTACCAGCCAATTCAGGAAGAGGCATGGGCAGCTCAGTCTCATCAATGGCTTGATGCGTGTCCAGATAGGGTGTGACCTCTTCTTCTTTTAAAATATAGCTAATATTACCGCCGTTTCTTTCTGCCCAGCCCTTTTCCCAAAGCTTGAGAGTGACATCACACATCTCCTTAATGAAAGGCGCCTCGTTAATATTGTATATAATCATGTCATCACCTTGTATTTAGATCGAAAGGAAGAATTCATAAACCTTTTCTACCGATGTTAGCCCGGCCAGCGTCTTAACCCGTTGCCGCTGCGCAAACACCGACATCAATTTTTGCAGTAAATCGATTTGATTTTCGGCCTCGGTCACGCCAAGAGAGAAAATCCAGTCAACGTCTATTTTTTCATCGGTGGTCCCCATAACGGAAAAGCTCAAGGGTTTTGCCAAGTGGGTTATCGCAACGAAGGGCTTCTTAACGTATTGAGGATCGGTATGCGGGATGGCTATATTTAGCCCGGCAGTGGCTAACCCGGTCGGGTACTCTTTTTCCCGCGCGATAATCTTCTTGAGATAGCTGGCTTCCACGTATTGCTGGAAGTAAAGATCCTGATGAGAATGGGTGAAAAAATCATCCTGATCCTTATACGCTGCATTTAATTTGATCAGTGATGGTGAAATAAATCCACTCAGTGTGCTGTTCATCATGACTTGTCCATAAACTTTACGAAGGTATCTATGCGCCTAATTTAGCCGCTGCTTTTTTCTCTTGATACACATCTTATGACCGCATACTGACCATTTCCTTAGATCTATGGACCAGTAACGGCAAACCCTGTCTATATGATTAAAATGAAGGTGATAGCTATCACAACTTACCGATCTTTCCTTAGGCCGGGCTGGAAAAATCAAGGGAATAGCCAATTCTATCCCTTTCTTCATACCTATACTGACTAGCCGCAGATCGCGCTCTGCATCTGAAATAGCCGGCTGTTGCCTGTTCGTAGAGCTCAAGCAGCACGGGAATAATATGCGCGGAGTTTTGTGGTGAAAATGTGGGTTCCATTTTCCAGCGATTGCGCTAAATAGAGTCATCCATGGCACAGCCCTTAGTCAGATTCGGCGGCGATAGCGCTGAGATCGTGGAACTGGATGTCGCTCAGTTGAGTCACCATATGCCTGAGTTTTGCCAATGAAATAGGCTGGGGGGATTTACGTGGAGTTTCAGGCGGATATGGAATCAGTATCGCAGAAATTGGGAAATTGTTTGTGAGCCTCTGTAATAGTCATTGTTAGAGGCTCATTATTGCTAAATCTGACAGTCAGCTAAGAGCGAGAGGCGAACATTAACGCCGCCAAAACAGGAAAATTAGGAAAGCAGAGAATAATTTTCCGGGTAATTGGCCTTGTTATAAGTTGTACTAGCTCAGACCTTGAACAGTTTCACCGTAGCATCCACGTCTATCTCATCTTCCGAGAAGATTAACGTCGCTCCCTGAAAGGTGGTGATCGCTAGTTTTTTCAGCGAACGCATTTCACCGGGCTTAGCGGCTGATTTCGGCCTGATACTATTCATCAGTACACCCACCGAAAGCACTACATTGTCTTTATCAATATGGGTATCGGCTGGTACTTCTTCGCTGTAAACCAGGTAAGACTTGATCGACGTAAGCTTAAGGCGCTCGCCCACGATATAGATGTATTTGTTTTCCGGTTCGACTTTTACAGAATAAGCTGACAAACCTTTGTTATTCGTGGTGGGTTCGAAAGTCACCGCCGCACCTTTCTTAATCAGCTCAGGGTTGGCGACTTTAATCACATGAAAATAACGGTTATCACCGTTTTCATCTTTGATAAATCCAAAACCTTTATCTTCAAACCACGTTGTGATCGTTCCATTCATCGCCATTATCGCCTACCTAATCGTTTATCAACTCAGTTTTTGCAACGCGCAGTGTAAAGCACAATGGCTGCACAGACTACGCCTTTGGTTTAAGTCTGGATGATAAATTACTGGGATGCGAGGGGAACGACCAGATTCGCCAGTCGGTTTAAAATTCGGTATCATCCGTTCCCGCTCTCCATCCGGGTAACCTGATGTCTAAGATTATCGATACCTTTATTGCCCCGCCGTGCCATGACAAGATAGAGATTCTCTATCAGGACGATCATCTGGTGCTTATCAATAAACCCACCGGGCTGCTCAGCCTCTCGGGGAAAAATCCGCAAAATCTCGATTCGGTGCATCATCGGCTAGTACAGATATTCCCCGGCTGTACTCTGGTCCACCGCCTTGATTTTGGTACTTCCGGACTGATGGTGATTGCCCGCAGTAAGGCTATCAATGCCGCCCTCTGCCAACAGTTCAGCCAGCGCACAGTGACCAAAGTGTACAGCGCACTGCTCTGCGGACATCTGGACAACAACGAAGGGGTGATAGAAGCTGCGATTGCCAAAGACCCCGCGTTGTTCCCGCTGATGTCAATTTGCGCAATCCACGGCAAGCCCGCTCGCTCCTGCTATCGGGTCGTTGAGCGCTTTTATCATGAGTTGGAAGACGGGACGTTACTGCCATTGACGCGGGTAGAACTAACCCCGGAGACCGGACGCACTCATCAACTCCGCATCCACTGTCAGCAGTTGGGTCACCCCATTTTGGGCTGCGACCTGTATGGCGGCCGCCTGCTGCCGGGCGCCGAACGGACGCCACGGCTGATGCTGCACGCCAGTGAGCTGCATTTTGTTCATCCCGTCAGCGAAGAGTGGGTCAAAGCCCATAATGCCAGCACGTTCTGAAAGCAAAAGTATCGATAACGACGCCGTGGTTCCCCGTTGATTAACATATCCTTGTCGTCATCCCGACGAAAGTCGGGATCCAGGTTTTAGCTAACAAATTAGCACTTAGCCTAAGGGCTGGACCCCATTTCTGAACTGGTTCCACTAACCTCAGCTCGCACTCTGCATCTGAAATAGTTGGCTGTTCGCCTGTTCGTAAAGTTCAAGCAGCACAGGAATAATATGCGCGGAGGCTTTCAGCCATGCGCTAATCTGCCCGGAGCTTTGTGGTGAAGCGTGGGTTCCATTTTCCAGCGACTCCGCTAAATAGAGTAATCCATGACACAGTCCTTCGGCGGATTCGGCGGCGATGGCGCTGAGATCGTGCAGCTGGAGGTCGCTCAGTTGGCTGAATTGCAGATCGGCGATTAGTGAGCGGAGGATGGTGATGGAAGTTTCTTGGCTGGTGGTTTCAGTAGTAGTCATCTTTTAAGTCCCATATTTTAAAATTTAGATGACCACTCAAGACGCTAAACTTGGGTGGCAGCTCAGACAGAGTTAGCGTTACCGGAACATATGGGAAACCGGTGCTTCTTTCGAAGCCTCTGCCTGAACCGCCATTATTCGGGATGAACAAAAGCGTCAGGCATTATGACATAGTACCGTTTCACATGTTTAGTCAGAACGCTAATTCTGGCTACGGATTTTGCCGCAGCCAGATGACTATATGCCTGAGCTTTTGACAATGAAATAGGCGGGATGGATTTACATGGAGTTGCATGCGGATTTGGAATCTGTATCGCAGGAATTTGGGGGGGGGGGTGTTTGTGCCCTCCCCCTGTAATAGTCATTGTTAGGGGCCCACTTGTCAGTTTTTATTGCTAAATCTGACAATCGACTATGAGCAAGAAGAGAACAGTAACGTTGAAGGTAACTAGCCTGCCTCCGGCAGGCCAGATTGACCGAAGGACTAGAGGGCAGCCAGTTCAGCGATTTTTGTCGCGACAACTGTCATTGAATCTTCTCCAGTGTCCAAGCCGCTTCGTGATGCGAGTAAGGGGCTGACATTACGGAGCGCTTGATACGTCGTGTTATGTATAATTGGAACGAGCCGGTTCCCCGCCAAGAGTGCCGAAAGCTCTTTGTCAGCGACGCCCTCTTTGGGGAGGCGGTTCAGCAGTGCAGGGGTCACCAGCACAAGCCCGATTCGCGAATTTGCTAAGCCCTTATCGATGGCGCGCATCATAGGAACTCCGAGACCAAGATCCTTCTCGCTGAACCAGACTTTGACACCAGCTGCTTCGAGTAAATCATGTAACTCTTTGGCTACGCCCTGCCGGTCATCCCACGCGTGGCACAGAAAGACGTCACGAAGATCAGGTTGCTCCGCTGCTCGTGCCTCAACAGTTTGTCGGATTGGCGCGAGTGACTGCACTTGGGCAGGTGTATACGACACGGACGAACCCGCTTTCGACCAGCGCGGCCTTGAACTGCTACTGGACCCACCGCCACTGTTTCCATAGCTTCCCCCACTACTGCCCAACGAGGAGTAAGACGAGGATGAATGTGAGTATGAACGGTAGCCGCTATAACGGCTACTACATGCGGGGCAGGCTGCTGCCCCACTCGATGTGCGGTGACCATTTACTGGTGCTGTGCATCTAGCCATGTCGTAATCCTTCCATTTGTAATAGCCCTTTAAAGTAGAGGTTTATGAAGCCGATGGCATCAAGACCATCGACTCTTTCTAGCCCTATCGCAATGCGCCGTACGGTAGTAGTTTGGAAACAGCAAGGACCCCAAATTAAGCACGAGCCAATATCCGCCAGCCCCCTACAACACCGAATCCATCGCAATCTCAACCATCTGATTAAACGACGTCTGCCGCAGCTCCGACGATAGCGATTCGCCGCTGCGAATATGGTCCGACACCGTGCAGATACACAGCGCTTTAGCGCCATACTCTGCCGCTACGCCGTAGATGCCCGCCGCCTCCATTTCGATACCCAGAACGTTATATTTTTCCATCACGTCAAACAGCTGCGAGTCGGGGTTATAGAACAGATCGGCAGAGAACATATTGCCGACGTGAACCGGAATACTCTTCGCTTCCGCCGCCGCTACCGCATTGCGCAGCAGGCCAAAATCGGCGATCGCGGCAAAATCATGGCCTTTAAAGCGGGTGCGGTTTACGCCGGAGTCGGTGCAGGCTCCCATTCCGATCACGATGTCCCGCACTTTCACCTGCGGTAGTAAAGCCCCACAGGAACCAATGCGGATAATCTTATCCACCTGATAGTCGGTAATCAGCTCTTTCACGTAGATGGAACAGGACGGAATGCCCATACCGTGGCCCATCACCGAAACGCGCCGCCCTTTGTAGGTTCCGGTATAGCCCAGCATGTTTCTGACGTCGGTGACTAATCGAGCATCTTGCAGCAGGGTTTCTGCAATGTGTTTGGCTCTGAGCGGGTCGCCGGGCATAAATACCACGTCGGCAAAGTCGCCCAATTCAGCATTAATATGTGGAGTTGCCATATGCGTTTCCTTTCACAAAGTAGTTAACCGGTTAATAGGATTAAAATAGCGCTTTGCCGTAATCCATCGCCGACAGGTTCAGGTGTTTGGCTACCGTTTGGCCTATATCGGCAAAGGTGTGCCGCAGCCCCAGCGGGCCGGGCTTAACGTCAGGGCTATAAACCAGCACCGGGATATGTTCGCGGGTATGATCGCTACCCGACCAGCTAGGATCGCAGCCGTGATCGGCGGTTAAGATCAGCAGATCGCCGGGTTGAATTAGCGCCAACATCTCCGGCAAACGGCGATCGAAATGTTCCAGCGCTGCCGCATAGCCGGCAACGTCGCGCCGATGACCGTAGGAAGAGTCAAAATCAACGAAGTTGGTAAACACAATGGTGTTGTCGCCCGCCTGCTGAATTTCACGCAGAGAGGCATCAAACAGCTCGTCAATGCCGGTGGCTTTAATCTTTTTGGTAATGCCTTCATTGGCATAAATATCGGCAATCTTACCGATCGAAACCACCTGACCCTGCTTTTCGTCCACCAGCTTATTCAGTACGGTGGGCGACGGCGGTTTTACCGCATAGTCGTGGCGATTGCCGGTACGCTTAAAGTTCTCTGGCCCGTCGCCGACAAAAGGACGGGCAATGACTCGGCCGATGTTATAGCCGCCTTCGGTCAACTCTTCGCGCGCCAGCGCACACAGGTCGTATAGCCGCTCTAAGCCAAAGCTCTCTTCATGACAGGCAATCTGAAACACTGAGTCTGCGGAGGTATAAAAAATCGGCTTGCCGCTTTGCATATGCTCAACGCCCAGCTGTTCAAGGATCGCCGTACCGGATGAGTGGCAGTTGCCCAAATAGCCCGGCAGCTTTGCCCGTTCCACCAGCCGCTGTAGTAGCGCTTCGGGGAAGCTATTGTTAAGGTCGCTGAAATAGCCCCAGTCAAACAGCACCGGTACGCCAGCGATTTCCCAGTGGCCAGAAGGCGTGTCTTTGCCGGAAGAGAGCTCTTCGGCATACCCATAAGCGCCAATGATTTCCGCCTGTGGATCGAGCCCCGGAGGGAATGAACCACTCGCCTGTTGATTCGCTTTTCCTAACCCGAGCTGGCTTAAATGAGGCAGCGTAAGCGGCCCGCTGCGGCCGATATCGGCTTTACCCTGCTGACAGGCCTGTGCAATATGGCCCAGCGTGTTTGCTCCCACATCGCCAAATTTATCAGCGTCTCGCGTGGCACCAATACCGAACGAATCAAGAACCATAATAAAAACGCGTTTCATTGCTCATATCCTTCAGATAAGGCGCTCTGACAGCAGCGCGAGTAACCTATTTGACGATTCCTAATACAAAATACTGATGCCCCGTTGCTCAAAATAACGCTGATACGGGACGTCGGGTTGAAGGTCCGTCACAACCTGAGTGAAAGCGTCTAATGTAGCAAAACGCCCCACTCTAATCTGTTCAAACTTATGGTGGTCGGCCACCAGAATATTCTGTTGGGAAGCCGCCATGGCACGGCTTTTCAACCCAATCTCATCCAGAATAAAAGTCGTCACCCCCTGTGTTAGCGAAATTCCCGCCGCCGAAATAAAGGCTTTATTTGGATGAATATAGTTCAGCTCACTGTGACCGTTGATCGGCGTAAAAATGTAAGAGCTGGTTTTTAACTCACCGCCGCACAGTATGACGTTGCAGTTAGGCTTTTCCTGTAACGCCATAAAGGTATTGAGTGAAGCACAAATCCCGGTGAAGCGGCACTCGTCAGGGATATTTTCAATGATAAACGGCATGGTGGTGCCGGAATCAAAATACACTACCTCATCTGGCTCAACTAACCGAGCAGCAAGCTGACCGATATAGCGCTTTTCATCCACATTCTTAAACTGCTGCTCGCAAAAAAAGTAGTGGTTAACGCTCGCCTTCGGATCGGCAACGATATATCCCCCCAGTAGGATCAGCGATGAAGGTTCGGCGCTTAAATCCCTGCGAATAGTCATTTCAGACACTTTCAGCCGCTGTGCCGCATCGCGCAAATAAATTTTATCGCTGTCTTTTAAAAACTGGGTGAGCTGCGATATACGCTCCGTCCGACGACTGCTCATTTCTGCCCCCGAAGAACTAGTAGCCACTGCTTCCGTTTTGCTGGCCTGACACAATGCTAACGCCAGAACTGGTACCAATTCGGGTTGCGCCTGCATCGATCATCACAGCGGCAGTTTCCCTTGAACGAACACCGCCCGATGCCTTCACGCCCATATCAGGGCCAACGGTGCTGCGCATCAGGGCGACGTGCTCGACCGTTGCGCCACCGGTGCTAAAACCGGTTGAGGTTTTAACAAAATCGACCTGTAAATCGCGGCAAATTTCACACACCTGCACAATTTCTTGGTCGCTAAGCAGGCAGGTTTCCAAAATCACTTTTAGCGTGGTGCTGGCGCAGGCGTCTTTAACCGCTTTGATGTCGGCGGTGACTTCATCAATCCAGCCGTTTTTTAACCAGCCGACGTTAATGACCATATCAATTTCCTGAGCGCCAGCGGCGATGGCAGCTTTCGCCTCAAACGCTTTTACCGAAGTCAGGCAGGCCCCTAAAGGAAAGCCAATCACGCTGCATATTTTGACTGAGCTTCCGGCTAATTGAGCACTCGCCAACGGCACATAGCCTGAATTGACGCACACGGCAAAAAAACGGTATTCGCGCGCTTCACGGCAAAGCTGAATAATCTGCTGCTCGGTGGCATTCATCGCCAATAACGTATGGTCAATATACTGCTCATAACGGATTGATTGATTCATCATTTAACCTTTTTCTATTCAAACTGATAGGGGGACTAAAGCCGGTTGTACACCCAAAGCCACAGCAATGTTATTTAAATAACATCATAGAATACATTTAAAATCAAAGTTATTAATGATTGTATATTGGGATAAATGTCACAGAAAAAACATCAGGTAGAATCTAATGTTAACGAATTAACAATAAGCACCGAAATTGATATTCGATTAGAAAGTGAAATATCAGGCTCAGTGCTTATTTTATACGACTTGGTCGATTAATGTGGATTACGGAGCGTAATGTGAAATATCTCATTGGAATTGCGGGCATTATTGTTATCTTAGCCCTTGCTTCACTTGCCAGTAACAACCGAAGAAGTATCAGATATCGTTATATCTTTATTATGATTATTCTGCAGTTTTTACTGGCCTTCCTGTTGCTCAATACCACCGGGGGTAGCGCCCTGATCGGCGGCATTGCCAGCGTATTTGATAAGTTGCTGAAATACGCCGCTGAAGGTGCAAATTTTGTCTTTGGCGGGCTGCTGAATAACGGTAGTTTCTCTTTCTTTATCATGGTATTGCTGCCTATCGTTTTCATTTCAGCGCTTATCGGCATTTTGCAATTTATTCACCTGCCGACCAAAGTTGTTACCGGCCTCAATGCCTTATTAACCAAGTCAGGCTTAGTCAAAGGCGGCAGCACGTCCACCGAGTTTTTAGGTCAGTCGTTTCTTACCATGGTCATTAAAGGAATTGGCGTACTGCTAAGCAAAATTAACGGTATGGGCAAACTGGAGTCATACAACGCCGTTGCCTCCGCCGTTCTCGGTCAGTCTGAAGTGTTTATTTCACTGAAGAAAACGCTGGGGCTGCTGCCAGAAAAACGCCTCTATACCCTATGTACATCGGCCATGTCGACTATTTCAATGTCGATTGTCGGTGCCTATATGACGCTGTTGGATCCCATCTACGTGGTAACGGCAGTGGTATTAAACCTGTTTGGTGGGTTCATTGTTGCCTCTATCATTAATCCGTATCGTGTTGATCCAGAAGAAGACGTGTTAGAAGTGGTCGCCGAAGAAAAACAGAGCTTCTTTGAAATGCTGGGCGAATACATTCTCGACGGCTTTAAGGTTGCGATTATCGTCGGCGCAATGCTGGTCGGTTTCATTGCCATTATTGCGATGGTGAACGCCATTTTCAGCGCTCTGTTTGGCATCTCTTTCCAGGATTTTCTGGGCTACGTTTTCTCGCCGCTGGCCTTCTTAGTGGGCGTGCCGTGGGATGAAGCCATTAGCGCAGGTACGCTAATGGGTACCAAGTTGGTCAGTAACGAATTCGTAGCGATGGACCAGCTCAAGCAAGGCTTAACCAGCGGTACGCTGCTGTTTTCAGAACACACCAAAGCGATTATCTCGGTATTTTTGGTCTCCTTTGCTAACTTTTCCTCTATCGGCATTATCTGCGGCGCTATCAAGGCGCTGAATGCCCCGCAGGGTAACGTTGCATCGCGCTTCGGCCTTAAATTACTGTATGGCGCAACGCTGGTGAGCTTTCTTAGCGCGGCGGTAGTCGGGCTGATTCATCAATAAAATAGAGCGCTAACGCATTAACTAGCTAGCCGTTTATTAAACGGCTATTGACTGAATAACAGGATGAACATCATGAGAATTGTTGATTTAATTGCCAAAAAACGCGATGGCAAAGAGCTGACTACGGAAGAGATCGAATTTTTTATTCAAGGCTATACCACAGGGAGCATCCCTGATTATCAGGCCAGCGCCATGATGATGGCCATTTACTTTCAGGATATGAACGACAGGGAACGGGCAGACCTAACGATGGCGATGGTTAATTCCGGTGAAACCATCGATTTGTCGGCCATCGATGGGATTAAGGTGGATAAGCACTCTACCGGCGGCGTCGGTGATACCACCACGCTGGTTCTGGCCCCTCTGGTGGCGGCGGTTGGCGTTCCCGTGGCTAAAATGTCGGGCCGAGGTTTAGGCCATACCGGCGGTACGCTGGACAAGCTGGAGTCAATTAAAGGTTTTCATATCGAAATCAGTAAAGAGCAGTTTGTTGATTTAGTTAACCGTCATAAGGTCGCGGTTATTGGTCAGTCGGGCAACTTAACCCCGGCAGACAAAAAAATGTACGCCCTGCGCGACGTTACCGGCACCGTTAACTCTATTGCGCTGATTGCCAGCTCCATTATGAGCAAGAAGATTGCCGCAGGCTCTGACGCTATCGTGCTAGACGTAAAAACCGGTGCGGGCGCGTTTATGAAAACCGATGAAGACGCCCTTGAGCTTGCTAAAGCGATGGTACGCATTGGTAATAACGTAGGTCGGCACACCATGGCGGTGATCTCCGATATGTCGCAACCGCTTGGTTTCGCCATTGGTAACGCGCTGGAGGTTCAAGAAGCGATTGATACCTTAAGAGGCCAAGGCCCGGCCGATCTAACAGAACTGACGCTGGTTCTGGGTAGCCAGATGGTGGTATTAGCCAAGAAAGCCAAGACGCTGGAAGAAGCGCGCCAAATGCTGCTAGACGCGATTAGCAGCGGCAAAGCGCTGGAAAAATTCAGAGAGTTTTTAACCAATCAGGGCGGTGACGCTTCCATTGTCGATTCTCCCGAAAAGCTGCCTCAGGCTAAATTCAAAATCGAGGTACCGGCCAAAACCTCCGGCGTTGTTTCTAACATGATTGCCGACGAAATTGGCGTAGCGGCCATGCTGCTGGGGGCCGGGCGGGCCACTAAAGAAGACGAAATCGATTTAGCCGTGGGCCTAATGCTGCGTAAAAAAGTGGGCGATCGCGTTAACGCCGGTGACTCACTGGTAACCATTTATGCCAATCGTGAAGACGTCGCCAGCGTTATGGACAAACTGTATGCCAGCATTGAGATATCTAACAGCGGGCAGGCGCCTAAACTTATCCATACGGTTATTACTCAATAAAGGAATTCATCGTGACCGATAACGAACTGATTGAACAGGCTAAAAAAGCCCGCCAAAGCTCTTATAGCCCTTACTCCAACTTTGCAGTGGGCGCAGCTCTGCTTTCCGATGACGGTCAGGTTTTTTTAGGCTGTAACGTTGAAAACGCCTCTTATGGTTTAACCAACTGTGCGGAAAGAACCGCTATATTCAAAGCGGTTTCTGAAGGTAAGCACCAGTTTAAAAAGCTGGTGATTATCGGTGATACCGTTGGCCCGATCTCTCCCTGCGGCGCTTGCCGTCAGGTAATCAATGAGTTCTGTGCGCCGGATATGCCGATTCTGATGGTGAATCTAAAGGGCGATGTCGTGCAAACGTCTATCGGTGAACTTCTGCCTTACTCTTTCGGCCCCTCAGACTTGGCTTAGTCCTCCGTTCGCCAAATTAACAGCCGCCGATTTCGGGCAGGCGGCTGTTAATACCTAGCGTTTGTCCCCCTTCTCTGCGGCAACAAATTAAACGCTTTCGCTGATTAAATTGATAGAAAATAACCACACTTATGATAATGATTATCAATTCATATTCGGTGCTATACTCAAAAGCAACCATAAAATGTGCTGTCTTATACACGGCGTAAAACCACTTTTGAGGAGTGATACGATGAGTTATACCCTTCCTACCCTGCCTTATGCTTACGATGCTCTGGAACCTCACTTTGATAAACAAACTATGGAAATCCACCACGGTAAGCATCATCAGGCCTACGTGAATAATTCCAACGCGGCGCTGGAAACGCTGTCGGACGATCTGAAGAAGCTGTCGGCCGAAGAGCTGATTGCCCAGTTAGATAAAATTCCTGCTGAAAAGCGCACGGTGCTGAGAAACAACGCCGGTGGTCACGCTAACCACAGCCTGTTCTGGAAAGGTCTGAAAAAAGGCACCGAGCTGAAAGGCGATCTGAAAACCGCCATTGAGCGCGACTTTGGCAGCGTTGACGGCTTTAAAGAGAAATTTGAACAGGCTGCAGCAACCCGCTTCGGTTCTGGCTGGGCATGGCTGGTGGTTAAAGACGGTAAGCTTGCCGTAGTATCCACGGCAAACCAAGACAGCCCGCTAATGGGAGAAAGCGTTGCCGGTGCCTCAGGCTTCCCGGTTGTTGGCCTCGACGTATGGGAACATGCTTATTACCTGAAATTCCAAAACCGCCGCCCGGACTACATTAAAGAGTTCTGGAACGTGGTGAACTGGGACGAAGCCGCTAAGCGTTTTTCTGAAGCGAAGAAATAATCTTTCAGATTAAGTTTACTTTGAATGACGGAGACAAACGGGCTAGCACCGCGGTCTCCGTCATAAATATTCACTTATCTTACCTTCGTTAGTTTTGATACCTTCCAGCGGCAAAAACCTGTCTATTCTGGTTATAAATAGCCATTTTCCTTGGTTAAAATTGTATTTTCCTTTTCCTAACATTGCCCCCAGTTCCTGACTGGCTCATAAGCTGCCGGTTTATCCCTGTGATAAAAGTGGCCATTTGTAGTAGAATAGCGGCCTAACTTTATTTACGTTCTATTACCTAACAGATATCAGGCGGCAACAAAGCACGTTCCAATCAGGCTTGAAGAATGAAGGGTATACTTTTAGGAAAATTGACATGCACACTATTCCAGCTTGTCCGGTCTGTTCATCAGAGAATACGTATCCGGATGGATCAATGGTCATCTGCCCGGACTGCGCCCACGAGTGGGATCCTACAGACTCATCGGCCTCAGATAGTGATGAAAGAGTAGTTAAAGACAGCAACGGTAACATTCTGGCCGACGGCGACTGCGTAACCCTGATTAAAGATCTAAAGCTAAAAGGCTCGTCCACCGTGCTGAAAGTTGGCAGCAAGAGCAAGCCAATTCGTTTAGTAGACGGCGACCATGAAATCGACTGTAAAATCGATAATACCAGCATCATGTTGAAGGCCTGCTTCGTTAAAAAAGTCTGATAACGGATGCTAGTCTGACAACGCCGCGGGTTAAGTGATTAACCGGTGGCGTTGTTTTATCTTAGCCGGGCTATTCACCGCTAAAAAATCGAACCGTCATAAAATATAATCACCTTTTGGTGACGCTACATCTGCTAGATTACTTCCTCGACGCTCAGTAGGCTAAATCACCCTACGTCATCAAATTCCATCAAAAAAATGAGGCCGCCATGCATAGCCCAAACGTTTATATCGGTAAAATTGCGCCCTACGCCGGGCAATTTCCCAGCGCTATTGAAAAGCGAGAGATGAGCGGTGAGCTGATGTTAACAACGCTGGGGTTTGAAGGTGACGAGCAGGCAGACATGCGCCATCACGGCGGCGCGGATCGGGCTTTGTGCCACTATCCCCGTGAACACTATGAATACTGGCGTAATCAATTTCCGGAGCGGGCAGAGCAGTTTATCGCTCCGCTGTTTGGTGAAAATATCTCAACCACTGGCCTCACGGAACAGAATGTCTATATTGGTGATATTTACCGTTGGGATAACGCTCTGATTCAAATCACTCAGCCGCGTTCGCCTTGCTACAAACTCAACGTTCGCTGCAATATCAATGATTTTGCCCGCCTGATGCAAAATAACGGCCGCTGCGGCTGGCTATATCGGGTAATTGTCGCTGGCAAGGTCAACACCGAACAGCCGCTGGAGCTGGTTAGCCGTAATAGCGATATCACCGTGGCGCAGGCCACATCTATCGCGTTTAATTCACCGTTTGATGCAGAGCAGTATCACCGGATGCTGGCCGCCGCCGGGCTTTCAGCCAGCTGGAGTAAAAATATGCAAATGCGTTTATTGACCAAAACCATTGAAGACTTTGAGCGGCGCTTGGTTGGCTAGTTTAACAGGCGATATTCATCGCAGCCTATCTACAAACGAAAATACCCGCATGTTGCGGGTATTTTCGTTTTAAAAGCCCGGTAAGCTCGAGGTTAAAATTTACCGCGGGCAAATCCGGTCACTTCTTTCAGGCCCATTTCACGGCCCAGCGCCGTCATCGGGTGAACCACTTCAAGACCTTTGACCGTCTTTTTAAGCGCGCCCATATCGGCCTGTTCAGCCTTGGTTATCGGGCGGCTAAAGGCCAGCTGTTGAATTTTCTGGGCCTTAACGCTTAATACCTTGCTCTTCTCTTTGCGCAACCTTTCAATTTCGGTGGTCAAAACTAACTTTTCGGCATCGATGGCGGCTAAATCGCCTTCTACACCGGTGGTTATGATCGTTCTCTCTTTACGATTTAATGCATCAAGCTTATCGCTTAACCGTTTAATTTCTTCTGCTTGCTGTTTCATAAACCTGACCTTAAATGGGGTAATGAAACCCCGGAAACCAAATTGTCTGGGTAAAGTATAAACGTAACGCCATCCCAGTACTAATAGAGAGATCGGTTTAAAAAAAAGAGTTACCAATATGGACAGGCTCAGGATAAAAAAACAGGCCGCATCCTGCGATGCGGCCTGCCTTAATGCATTCCTGAAAAAACGAGGAATATTACATTAATTGAGAAATTTTCTGTGCAACGGCCATCAGCTGCTGCTGATTATTTTGCAAAGATTGGTTCATTTGGTTGAATTGATCCAACGCAGCCTGTTCGGTGAACTGAACAACCTGACCTTGATATTCAATCTTGTTGCCCTGAGCTTTCAGGAAATCAGAGATTTTCAGGATGTCATCAAAGGTTGAGTTCAGCAGAACCAGCGTTTGCTTAGCTAAGTCGCCCTGTTGGGTAACGACTTTTGAGTAAGCCTGATCGTAAACCGCTTTTAGATCGTCAGGCAGTTTACGAGCTGCATAGCTATCGGTTGTTTTCTTGATGTTTTCATCAAGTTTAGCCTGAACGGCCTTAACTTCTGTTTGCGCGGCTACTACTTTGTCGCGACCTTCAACCATGGCTTTCATGCTGTTCAGCGTTCTTAGCTCATTCATTGAAGACTGCATAGAAGCAGAAAAGGCAGTATTCAGTTGGTTGGTGAAACCGGTCAATAACTCATAATCTTTGGTGTAGTTGCCAAAAGATTTTTTCTGCTCTTCGGTTAGCGTTGGTAAATTAACTTTTGTACCGCTGTTAACGGAAGTCTGTAAAAACTCAATAAAAGCTTTACGCTGTGCAGGTTCTTTATCACCACAGCCTGCAAGCTGAAATACCAATCCAAGAACAAATAAAGGCGTTAGAAAACGGGCCCATACTTTTTTACTAGTTAAAGACATACTTACTCCAAAAGTGAAATTCACTAAATCCATTAATGTTTGACGTACCTGAGCTGCTACGCCACAGGAAAACGCCATATACGTTAACATTCAGCGTAGCCCAAATAAAGGCTTGCGTGAATAAATGCGGCGTTTATAAAACTATAGCCGAATTAACAGGGGGAACCCCACGTAAAGAACAAAACTAAACGCTAATTTACCGGTTAAAGCCTAGATGATTCGCTAATCTCACCCTTCGGGCAGATGTCATAAAGACAAAAGGCCCACTCGGTGGGCCTTTCCAATGCGTTATCAGTGCAGTAACGATATATCAGCAACTTTCAGGAACAGCCTGCGCAGTTTGCTCAGCAGCGTTAAACGGTTAATTCGCAGGCTGGCATCTTCATCCATAACCATCACTTGATCAAAGAAAGCGTCAACGTGCTCACGCAGCTCAGCCAGCTCCATCAAGCCTTCCTGATAACGGCCTTCAGCAAAAATTGGCGCTAGCTTATCGCGCAACACCGCCAGATGAACGGCTAAACGCACTTCAGCAGGCTCTTTCAGCAGGGCAGCATTAACGGTGTCATGCAGCGTATCTTCTGACTTAGACAGAATATTAGCGACCCGCTTGTTTGCCTCAGCCAGAGACGATGATGCTTCCAACGTGCGGAAGTGAGAAACGGCCTTAACGCGGGCATCAAAATCAGCGGGCTTAGTTGGGCGACGGGCTAAAACCGACAGAATAACGTCGATGCTATAGCCTTCATCCAAATACCAGGCGCGGAAGCGGCCCAGCATAAACTCAACCACCTCTTCGACCGCTTTAGTATTGGTTAGCTTATCGCCGTACAAACGCACCGCTTCTTCAGTCAGGGTGGCTAAATCAAGCGGCAGATTCTTCTCAACGATAATTCGCAACACGCCAAGCGCCGCACGGCGTAAGGCAAACGGATCTTTATCGCCTTTAGGATGCTGACCGATACCGAAAATACCGGCTAAGGTATCCATCTTATCGGCGATAGCAACGCAGCAAGAAACCAGTGAGTCAGGCAGGTTATCGCCAGCAAAGCGCGGCATATACTGCTCGTTCAGCGCGAGCGCAACCTCTTCGTCTTCACCGTCAAAGCGCGCATAGTGCATGCCCATCACGCCCTGAGTGTCGGTAAATTCAAATACCATATTGGTCATCAGATCGCATTTAGACAGCAAACCGGCGCGAGCGGCTTTATTTACGTCTGCGCCAATTTGCCCGGCGATCCAGCCTGACAGCGTTTCAATACGAGCGGTTTTATCACGCAGTGAACCAAGCTGTTGCTGGAACAGCACGGTATCTAAACGCGGTAAACGATCTTCCAGACGGAACTTGCGGTCAGACTTGAAGAAGAATTCTGCATCGGCCAAGCGAGGCCGGACAACTTTCTCATTACCGGAAATAATTTGCTGGGGATCTTTAGACACAATGTTGGTCACAAAGATAAAGTTCGGCATTAGGTTGCCTTGCTTATCGTACACCGGGAAGTATTTCTGATCCCCTTTCATGGTGTGCACCAGCGCTTCAGAAGGCACTGCCAAAAACTTCTCTTCAAAGGTGGCAGTGAGCACTACCGGCCACTCAACCAATGAGGTCACTTCTTCCAGCAGGCTTTCGCTGATATCAGCAATACCGCCCAGTTTTTCAGCCGCCGCTTCAGCATCACGTTTGATCAGTAGCTTACGGGTATCGTAATCGGCAATAACTTTGCCGCGCTCAATCAGAATTTGTGGATACAGATCGGCGTTTTCAATCGTGAACTCCTGCTCACCCATAAAGCGATGACCGCGGATAGTGCGGGCAGATTCAATGCCCAAAATAGTGCCAGCAATCAGCTCGCTGCCAAACAGCATGGTCACCGTATGAACCGGGCGAATGAACTGAGTTTCTTTATCGCCCCAGCGCATTGGCTTGGGAATCGGTAGCTTAGCCAGTGACTGAGCGACTAAGTCTGATAGCAGAGCCTGAACCGCTTGGCCTTTGACGTTAGCACGATATAACAGCCATTCACCTTTATCGGTGGCTAAACGCTCAGCCCGATCGACGGTAATGCCGCAACCGCGAGCCCAGCCTTCAGCCGCTTTGCTTGGTTTGCCTTCGGCATCAAATGCCTGGGACACTGCCGGGCCGCGTTTTTCAACTTCGCGATCGGGCTGAAAAGCGCCGAGATCGACAACTTTTAGCGCCAGACGGCGCGGCGAGGCAAACCACTCGACGTCGCCGTGAACCAAATTAGCGTTATCTAATTCAGTCGTGAAATTCGCAGCAAAAGATTCAGCAAGAGAACGGAGCGCCTTCGGTGGCAGCTCTTCTGTGCCGATTTCCACAAGGAAAGTTTGTTGAGTCATGGCGTCCTCTTAAACCTTTTTCTTATCTGATGGGTGACACATAGGGAAACCTAACGCTTCACGGGAAGCATAGTAAGCTTCAGCCACGCCCTTGGTCAGGGTACGAATACGCAGAATGTAGCGCTGGCGTTCTGTCACAGAGATCGCCTTACGGGCATCCAGCAGGTTAAAGCTGTGCGCCGCTTTTAAAATGCGTTCATAGGCAGGCAGAGGAAGCGGGGTTTCTAATGCCAGTAACTTCTGGGCTTCTTTTTCATACTGATCGAAGCAGGTGAATAAGAAGTCAGTGTCAGCATATTCAAAGTTATAGGTGGACTGTTCCACTTCGTTTTGATGATAAATATCACCGTAGGTAGTTTTGCCCAGTGGGCCATCGCACCAGACCAGATCGTAAACGCTGTCTACGCCCTGAATATACATGGCTAAGCGCTCAAGACCGTAGGTGATCTCACCGGTAACCGGTTTGCACTCCATGCCGCCAACCTGCTGGAAATAGGTGAATTGGGTCACTTCCATTCCGTTTAACCACACTTCCCACCCCAGGCCCCAGGCACCCAGCGTTGGGTTTTCCCAGTTGTCTTCAACGAAGCGAATATCATGAATGGTCGGATCTACGCCTAACTCTTTCAATGAGCCTAAGTAAAGCTCCTGAATGTTGTCCGGTGAAGGCTTGATAATCACCTGAAACTGGTAATAGTGCTGTAGGCGATTAGGATTTTCACCATAGCGCCCGTCCGTCGGACGACGAGACGGCTGCACATAGGCCGCAGCAATAGGTTCAGGCCCCAAGGCCCGTAAACAGGTAATCGGATGTGACGTACCGGCGCCGACTTCCATATCCAATGGTTGGACAATGGTACAGCCCTGACGCGCCCAATAATCCTGTAACGTTAGGATTAATCCCTGAAAGGTTTTATTATCAAACTTCTGCATGTTGGATCCGCACGCGATATTAAGTGGATTTAAATGTAGTGGATCAGTATACCTATAGACGGCTAGATATACAGCTCAAATCCATATTAGGCATAGGATTTCTTACATATTAGGATGAAAAAATGCAACGTTGCAGTTGGGTAAATCAAGATCCGCTTTATATTGATTATCATGATTCCGAGTGGGGAAAACCCATTCGCGATGGCAAAAAACTGTTTGAAAAGATCTGTCTTGAAGGCCAGCAGACCGGGCTATCGTGGATTACCGTACTCAAAAAGCGCGAAACCTATCGCCAGTGTTTTCACCAGTTTGATCCGGTAAAAATCGCCACGATGACCGCCGAAGATATTGATATTTTGATGCAAAATGCCGGGCTTATTCGCCATAGAGGAAAGCTGGAAGCGATTGTTAATAACGCCAAAGCCTATTTAGCCATGCAGGACCAAGGCGATGATTTTTCTAAGTTTATCTGGTCATTTGTTGATAATCAGCCGGTCATTAACCACCACTCGCTGAAAACGCCAGAAACCTTTCCGACCTCCACGCCAACGTCTGATGCCATGGCTAAGGCGTTAAAAAAGCGTGGGTTTAAATTTGTCGGCACCACCATTTGCTATGCCTATATGCAATCAATGGGGCTAATTAACGACCACGTGATCGAGTGTTTTTGTCATCCGGATAACGTTAAATGATTCGCCAGTACCAACCACAGGATCTCGAACCGCTGATGAACCTGTGGTTAACCACCACCACTGAAGCGCACCCCTTTATCGACGTAAGCCACTGGCGTATCAGCGAACCGCTGATACGCAACGTCTATCTGCCTGCGGCCACCACTTGGGTGTATAGCCATAGCGGTAATATCGATGGATTTATCAGCGTAATGGAGCAACAGTTTGTCGGTGCGCTGTTTGTCCGCCGGTCAGAGCAAGGAAAAGGCGCGGGCAAAGCGCTGATGAGGCAAGCTCAGGAGAACTATCCTAAGCTGCTGTTGGAAGTTTATCAGCAGAATCAAGCTGCCGTTGGTTTCTATCAGGCGATGGGCTTCTCAACTGCCAGCCGGCAACCGCATCCTGAAACCCATCAAATCACATTAATCATGCAATGGATGACAGATTTATCGCAGTATTAATAGCCCTATCGTTGATAGTTAAGAAGTACAGCGCTGGTCTATAATATTAAATCTGATGCAAATAACGGTTCTAATTAAAACAGCTCTGCTAAATAAATAGCGGAAACCACTAGCGATAGCATTTTTCACCCTACCTCATTGATTTGCACTGCTATAATTAGCACCGGTGCCTCTTATAGCCATTCGAATACCGGCAAATAGAACAACAAACTTAGCTTTGTGCATTGTTAAAGAAGTGTCCGACAAGTGAAAAACTTGTGTAAAGAAACTTCCATTCTGCTAGTTTTTGGCTTTAATTTGCGGTAGTAGAAAGAGGATTCCGTGAGGGTTTTAAAATGAAAAAATTTATCGCCGTAATGACCATCGTTTCCGCTTCCGTTATGGCAATGTCGGGTTGTACCAACCCGTATGGTGGCAACGCTCAGTCAAGTAATCAGGCCGGAAATGTGGGTGTCGGAGCAGGCGTTGGGGCCGTAGTGGGAGCTGGCATCGGCGCATTATCTTCTTCGCACAAAGACTATAAAAAGGGTGCACTAATTGGTGCTGCCGCTGGCGCAGCGGTTGGTGCAGCCTCAGGAGCCGCTTTAGGCAGTAGCTCCGGTTCGCAACAGTAAGGAAAAAATATGAAAAAGCATACCATCGCCATCGCCCTGATTATCAGCGGCACGCTGGCAGTATCCGGTTGTACCACTAACCCTTATACGGGTGAATCTCAAGCAGGAAAAGCCGGCATCGGGGCCGGAATTGGCGCTGCCGTAGGTGCAGGTATTGGCGCCCTGTCTTCATCGAAGAAAGATCGGGGCAAAGGCGCTCTGATTGGTGCTGCAGCCGGTGCAGCCCTAGGTGGCGGTGCTGGTTATTATATGGACGTACAGGAAGCCAAGCTGCGTGAAAAAATGGCAGGAACTGGCGTAAGCGTTACCCGTCAGGGCGACCAAATTATTCTCAATATGCCAAACAATGTCACCTTCGACAGCAACAGCAGCACGCTAAAACCTGCCGGTGCCAATACGCTGACTGGCGTAGCCATGGTACTGAAAGAGTACAATAAAACCGCAGTGAATATCGTTGGTCACACCGATAGCACCGGTACCCGCGCGTTGAATATGACGCTGTCGCAACAGCGTGCTGACAGCGTAGCCAGTTCGCTGATTACTCAGGGTGTAGGCGCTAACCGGATTCACTCTATGGGCGCAGGCCCAGACCAGCCAATTGCGTCTAATGACACAGAACAGGGTAAGGCTCAGAACCGTCGCGTGACCATCACCTTAAGCCCGCTGTAAACGTAGTCATGTAGTTATAAATAGAAAAGCTGAAATAAGTGGTTCAGCCCAGAAACCGGAGCCGTAAAACGCTCCGTTTTTTTATATTATCGTTTTATATTACCGCTTCGCTTCCACAGCCAACAGGCCGTGAGCCCGACGATAAGAATCCCAAATGCTATCGCGCCCAATCGGCCGATTGCCTTCTAACGCATCAACCCACGCCTTTGTCGATGCCACGCTGGCAAAGCGGGAATGAAACACCACGCAAAATACCCGGTGGATAATCTGATTGCGGCAATGACCGGCAATATCAAAGAAAACTGCGTTAATCCGCAGGCGATTGGTTAGCAATAGAATACAGGAGCCGGAGGAGTGGCTTGCGCCTATTCGCTTTTACTATTAGCTCATTGTTTATATTATCCCGTTGCACCCGTAGCTATCTGTCGGTATCGTTATTCTATATTTCACCCCCTACCCCAAATAATTCGAGTGGTACAACGGCAGCTAACGCACCGGCAGCTCGACGCATGAAGGGTATAAGACATTAGTGCGTGAACATGACACTCTCATCTTTTGGCAATAAATTTACCCGTTTCTCTGGCATCACTCAGCTAATGAGCGATTTAAACGACGGGCTTCGTACTCCCGGCGCAATTATGCTTGGCGGCGGAAACCCGGCGAGAATCCCTGAAATGCAGAACTATTTCACTAAGCTATGTGCCGACCTGCTGGCGGAAGGGGCGCTCGCGGATGCGCTATGTAACTATGATGGCCCGCAGGGCAAAAATACCTTTCTAACCGCGCTGGCTGAGCTACTGAGCAACGAATTAGGCTGGCCGATTGAAGCTAAAAATATTGCCCTGACTAACGGCAGCCAAAGCGCATTCTTCTATCTGTTCAATATGTTTGCTGGCCGTCAGCCCAATGGACAGGTCAAAAAGGTACTATTCCCTCTAACGCCTGAATACATTGGCTATGCCGATTGCGGTCTGGAAGAAGAAATGATGGTGTCGTATAAACCCACCATCGAACTACTGCCTGACGGCTTGTTTAAGTATCACGTTGATTTTGATCATCTGAGCATCGGTGACGATATTGGCGCGATCTGCGTTTCCCGCCCGACCAACCCTACCGGTAATGTGCTCACCGATGAAGAAGTGATGCGCTTAGATGCCATTGCCAATCAGAAAGGCATTCCGCTGATTATCGATAACGCTTACGGCGTTCCGTTCCCCGGTATTATTTTCAGTCAGGCAACGCCGCTGTGGAATCCGAATACTATCCTGTGCATGAGCCTGTCAAAGTTAGGCCTGCCGGGCACCAGATGCGGGATCGTCATCGCCAACGAGCAAACTATTCAGGCGCTGAGCAATATCAACGGCATTATTAGCCTATCGCCCGGCAGCGTCGGCCCGGCGATAGCCTTAGAGATGATTAAACGCGGCGATCTGCTTAGGCTATCAGAGCAGGTTATACGGCCGTTTTATCAGCAGCGGGTTGAACAGACAATGGAAATCATTCGCCGCTATATTCCCGCCTCGCGCTGCTTAATTCATAAGCCTGAAGGGGCTATTTTCCTCTGGCTATGGTTTAAAGATTTACCTATCAGTTGTCAAACGCTGTATCAGCGATTAAAAGCCCGCGGCGTATTGATGGTGCCCGGCCATTATTTCTTCCCCGGTTTAGAAGAAGGCTGGCCGCATACCCAACAGTGTATGCGGATGAATTACGTACCGGAGCCGGAGCTGATTGAACGGGGTATTGCCATTTTGGCAGAAGAGCTTGAGCGGGCGCATCGGGAAGGTTGAGTTGCAGACCTTGTAGTAACTCATAGTAAAAAGAGGCGGTGGCTTTATCAGTCACTGCCTCTTTTTTTAATCGTTATATTGGCCAAATCAAGTATTAGACCTGATGCCCCAGCACCCCGGCGTCCGATTTGTTCGCATAGCCTATCTCAATACGCTGAGGCTGTAGCGCTTGCGGTACGTCACGTACGATATCAATATGCAGCAGGCCCAAATCAAATGTCGCATCGGAAACCTGCATGTGCTCAGCCAGCGTAAAGCTCAGGTCGAAGGCCTTATAGGTCAGCCCCTGATGCAGGTACACCACTTCTTTTTGTACCTGCACCGGCTTGCCGCGTACGGTCAAACGCGGGCCTTCGGTTTCAATCTCTAGCTCATCTTGTTTAAATCCGGCTAAGGCCAGCGTGATGCGATAGTGGTTATCGTCACTTTTCTCAATGTTGTAAGGCGGAAACCCCTGTGGATCGCCACTGCTTTTCATTGCATTGACCAGCTTGTCGAAACCGATCCATTGGCGAAATAAAGGTGATAAATCATAGTTACTCATCATAAAACCCCCTCTTTGAAGCGAGTAATATTAGCCCCCTTTACGGCGAGCTGCGGTGTTGCACCGGAGTACTGCTGTGGCGCAATACGTCGGCAGGATCAAACTATTTAATTTCGATACGACGCGGTTTAGACGCTTCGGGAATAATCCGCACCAGTTCAACGTAGAGCAGGCCGTTTTCCAGATGGGCTGCCTCTACCTGAATATGTTCAGCCAGCTGAAATTTACGTTCAAAGTTACGCTCGGCGATCCCCTGATATAAATAAGCCTTCTCTTTTTCCTGATTCTGTTTCGCACCGCGAACAATCAGCAGGTTAGGCTGTGAGGTAATCTCTAATTCGCTTTCAGCAAAGCCAGCAACTGCAATAGCGATGCGATAATGATGTTCATCAACTAATTCAACGTTATAAGGAGGATAGCCGCCGTTACTCTGGCTTTGGCCGGACTCAAGAGCATTCAGCATACGATCGAAACCAATGGCTGAACGATATAGCGGGGAGAGATCAAAATTGCGCATTAAACGCCTCCTAAAAAACCAGCGAGGGAAATATAACCGCCTTCCACTACAGGACAGGCGCACTTAGTGTAAACAGGCAACCCTTTCGGCAGAACCTTAAGTATTTACACTTAATAAATGGGTGTGCATTGACATATTTCAATAGCAAAATTTATATTTGTGGCTAAATTTAGAAGCGTGGTAAGAGAATCTAACGTTAGTGATTCTAATTTTTCCTTACGGGTGCTATAACACTAGCCTCAGTAAGTGGCTGGCCCAAAGGGTCTGATTATATATCTTGTGGACGACATAACATGATAACCAGTGTTAAACGCTCTTTGCTGCCTATCTGCGCCTGCTCATCGATATTGGCCCTGAGCGGTTGTTCCAGCATTATGGCGCACGTAGGTCCTTACGAGGGTTACTATGCTGGCACGTCTAACGACGCAGAAATGATCGCTGACAGCGACAATGGCTGGATGATGCGCTCTATGCTGATGGTTGATTTGCCGTTCACTGCGTTGCTGGATACGGTACTTTTACCCTATGACTATTACCGTTCTACCAACAGCCGAAAATCCCCGCGAGAAATTCTATCAACCTCTGAAAAAGACAAAAATGCTAAAGGGCTGCTAAAGGGTTCAGGGCATCCTAAATCTAACACCAAGGCTAAGGCCAAAGCGAAAAATTAGTTCCGCGTTTGCAACAAACCGCTCACAGCCGGCATACCTCCTCTAGTTTCTGATTCATCGACAGGCACTTCTGCTCAACCAGCATCTTTTCACCCTACCGCATTGATCAAATATTATATCCCAACGGGCTCAGACCGCCGTCAGGAACCTGCAAAGATGAAGCAATAAAGCTCAGCTAAGGCATTATTGTGAATAATATTTTAACAACTTTCCAAAAGGAGCATTTAGTCAGTGGGGACAAGAAAGGATCCGGTAAGAGACCAACATCACCAGCAAACTGGCGGTCGCTTACCGGATAAAATGAATTAGTTTTCTAATACTTCACGGGCATTGATTGGCTGAACGGGGCGGTTATTCGGATGACCCATAAGCGCCTGAAACGCATCAATTTGAGACTTACTGGCAGTAATCGGCGCTTTCATTACCAACCAGCGAACTCCTTCGGTACAAGGCGGAGTCGTCAGCGAACCACTAAAGCGATAGTAATGCATATTAGCCGGCATCAGCTCTTTCGCGTTAATGCTCTGGTCAAGTTTAACTTCGGTACCGCTTTTCGGTATTTCTTTCCACAGTTTAGCCAGAGCCGCGTTCTCTTTACCTTCCTTCACCATCACCGCTAATACGGCCAAAGCACCTTTTTCACTGGCGTGAACGAAATGAATTTCCATCGGGTAAGTTTTACCATTGATCTGGTTTTCACTCGGCGAATGGAAATGGAACTGTTTAAGCTCAAAAGGAATACCATCGACTTCCAGACTGCTGCCTTTGGCGTAGTTAACCTGTAGTGTATGACCATTATTCACCAGCGTTTCGGCACCCGCTTTATAGCTAACGTGAAACGGCTTTAATGACGCTTTTACCGCGCCGGTCAAATTAACCGGTGACTGATTCAGGGCATGGCAAGAAGCAAATTCAGGCGCAATGGTATCCCAATGCTCAGGGCCAGCTTCACCGCTATATTCCCAATGGGGTGAGTTACCGTTTGCACTCACTTGAAAAGCCAATAACAAACTGCAGACTGCAAGAATCTTTTTCACATAATTTCCTTTAAAAAGACCAAAACGAAATAACCGGAAACAAGAAATGTTCGCCAATTAAATAGTTATATAATTACGCATCGGATTATATTCGCTGTCTAAAGTAAATGATTTGATCATGATGTAATCAGCCATGATTAAATGTAATAATTCATTTCATAGGTTCTTAATATCCAATAACGTAATAGCGCCCAGTTCATTAATATATTCAATATTTCATCATAAGAAATTATCAACAAGTTTATTAAGATATGAGTCTCACTTATTTCAGGTGATTCCTCTTCCTATAAAAATTAAGGATACCAAATAAGATATCCTTCAATTAATGAGTATCAAGCTAACAATGACAGGCAATGAGTAAACTCAAATCAAAAACAGTCAATCAGATAATTTTAATCTATAGTGCTAATATCAAATATAACAATGACATTTGTATAATAACAAGCAATGACATCCCAAACACAATAAGTAAGTACTTTATATTTAGACAAATTTCACGCAGCTTTACGTTCATTTTAACCATTTTTTTCATTGCACTAAGTTCATACTTTCTTGGTTCTAACACCGTAGTTCTCGAATAAACATTGGTCTTTGGTTCTGTTACCTGCTCAACGATAGTATTGGGTGCTAAAGCAAAACCTTTCCGCCTCACAGTAATAATAATATCTTGGTTTGGCCCTACTTTCTTAAGTGACTTCCTTAATAAAGATATATTCTGATAAAAAGTATTTAGTGACACATATGCGCCATTAGATTTCCACACTACTTCAAGAAATTCATTTCGTGAAACAACTTGCCCCCGTTTCTCTAATAAAAGCTGAAAGCATCGACTTGCAGGTGCATTAATAGCGATTTTTTGCTCAATGATATCCAGTGATGCTAATTTATTCTCCTCAGGAAAATAAGCTATTTCATTGTTAATGACACAGTACTTACATGACCGACTATTCATACATTCATCCCTGCCCGTTTTATAAGGCATTACTTACCAGACACTAAGAAATACCATCCATTATATTATGAATTTCTTAAATATAACTAAGTGATGCCGTGAATAAATTACATTTAACCTTTGAATTATAACAGTAATATATAAAATTCAATAAATTCAGATCCAGACACAGATATTCTTGGTTAGTTTTTATACCATTATAATGCAATTAGCATAATCATGTGATTATAAAAGCAGTTAACCAACAGAATTAAGCAAGTAATATGATTTATCATTATCTCACAGAGATAATAAGCCATAAAATCATACGTTGATAACAACAGCATAGTTTATTTATAAGAAAATTATAAGAAAGAAACAAAAACCGAACTTCATTAAATCGATCTGAATTTATAATTAAAGAGACCGTTCTCAAAATGAATCTAATGTGATGAATGATGAATTTTCACTAATCACCTATAAAAACATAGCAAAGGTGACTACCAAATTATTATCACCCTAGTTAATAAAATCAATATCCATATTTATCATCATAACCACGGCCAACTAATCTTAAATCATGCATGATAAAAATGAACAAATATGAATACTTATCAGTGAAGTATTATTCACTAAACAAAAACCACCAAATAAATATAAATTCTCTTGGCGAATGGCGGAATGAGGTAGGCAAAAAATCATTTGCCCAATTTTATTAGCCTCATAAAAATCGGCATTCGAAAAATGACATTCACAGCACAATCGTTGTGATGATTTTTAATTTAAAAAGGAATTGGTTAAAATGAAAAGAAATATTATTTCAGCAGCGCTTCTAGCAAGCTGCATGATGTCAGTAGCCGGTAATGCTGCTGCGGTTGATGGTACTGTCAATTTCACAGGAGAGATCGGAGATGCCTCTTGTACCGTTAATATTGGTTCCGCTACCGGTGGTAACAATGCAACGGTTAATCTAGGTAAAGTGCCAGTAAGCAGCTTTCGCGGCGTTGGCTCTACCGCTGCGGATGCCGTTGGCAACACTGCGCTGAAAATTATCCTAAGCGATTGCCCAACGGGCACACCGACTACTGCTTCACTGAAGTTTGATGGTCAATATTACGAAGGCGATAATAACTATTTAGCGCTGAACAGTGCATCTACTGCAACCGGTGTAGCAATTATTCTGTCTGATACTGATTCATCTCACTTACCGCTGGGCGTTAGATCTAAACCAGTAACCCTGACTGTGGGTACCGGTACAACCAATACGCTGAACTACAAAGCTGGCTATATTCAGCGTAAATCAACTATCACTGCAGGTAGTGCAAACTCTTCAGCAACCTTCACTATTAACTACTAATTTATAAATTAGACAGTTAGTTTTATTCAAGTGGCTTTCCCTTGGGGAGCCACTTAATTTAATGATTCAGGTAAGTTATGCGTACATTAATTACATCACTATTACTGGTTATATTATTTAGCAATAATATCGCCACCGCGGGCGTTATTATTGAAGGAACTCGCATTGTTTATCCAGAAGGAAATAAAGAGGTTAATATCGTACTGGATAACCAAGATAAGTCCCCTTTTCTGATTAAAACATGGATAGAAAATACCGACTTTAAGGACTCACATTTCTTAATAACGCCGCCGCTATTTCGCCTAGATAGTAAACAAAAAAGTACGGTGCGCATTTTTAAAACCAATAATTCATTGCCGACGGACCGCGAGTCATTATTCTATTTTAACGCAATGTCTATTCCCTCTGCGGACACTAGTAAAGAAAATACGCTACAAATCGCTATACGTAGCCGACTGAAATTCTTCTATCGGCCAAAAATGCTTAATGAGCAATATCCGGAGGACGTCACCGATAAGCTTAGCTGGCAAAATGTTAACGGCAAATTAAGCATATCGAACCCAACGCCTTATTACATGAATTTCTCTTATATTTCCGTCGCCGGGAAAAAAATACAGGATGCTAACCTTGCGGCCCCACTATCCACGACAGAATTAACGTTACCTGATGGCGTATCCGTCGGCGAAATTGAGTGGAAAATAATTAATGATATGGGCGGCATTGGCCCTGTACATAAAGCTAAATTATAAATATCCGGTTTCATATCTTCAGATCTTAAACGCTGGGATAAAACAAAAATAGTAAACCGGGATTGCTCCTTTATTAGGAACAAGGGAAATGTTAAAAAAAATTAAATATGCCTCAACTTTTCTGGCACTCATGTGTTTAAACCTTTTTGGTATAGTGCCAACCATATCCGCTCGTGACTCTTTTGATCCAATTTTTTTATCTCATTCAGATAATTCCGATGAGCGTCCTGACTTATCCGTTTTTGAGCGCGAAAACTCACAGGCTCCGGGCGTCTACCGCGTTGATGTCTTTATTAATGATGATTTCGTGGAAACAGCGGACGTCAATTTTGCTCAACAAAGCATGGAAAAAAGCGATGGAGCAAACCTTATACCCTGTTTTAGTTTGAAAACGCTCAACGCATATGGCATACGCACCGCGGTTCTACCCAAGTTGAAAGAAAACGCTCAAGGCTGTGCTGATATTAGTGGAATCCCCAGTGCAACCACTGAATTCAATTTTTATTCCCAACGTCTGATGTTAAGCATTCCGCAGGCGGCGATTAATCCATCAATTCGTGGCTATGTTTCCCCTGATGAATACGATGATGGCATTAATGCAGCGTTGTTGAATTACCAGTTCACCGGCGGTAATAACTACTCCCGTGGGGGACAAAAAGACACCGCGAGCTATGGCCTTAACTTACGCCCTGGGATAAATATTGGCGCATGGCGCCTTCGTAACTATTCAATCTGGAATAAAGACGAAAATTCTTCAGAAGGCTGGGATTCTGTCTATACCTATGCCGAACGTAATATCTCCACCATAAAAAGTACCCTGACGTTCGGAGAAAGCTCATCACCTTCTGACATATTTGATAGCGTGCCATTTCGTGGCGTACAGCTTGCAACAGATGACCAAATGGAGCCAGAAAGTTTACAAGGCTACGCTCCCGTGGTGCGCGGCATAGCCAAAAGTAACGCAAAAGTGTTGATCAAGCAGAACGGCTACCTGATTTACCAGACTTTCGTTCCCGCAGGCGCTTTTGAAATTAACGATATGTATGCCACAGGCGGTAGCGGCGATCTGAACGTCACGGTAGAGGAGTCTGACGGTAGCCAACAGACCTTTGTCGTACCATTCGCCTCCCTGCCGGTATTACGACGCGAAGGAAGCCTGAAATATTCCCTCACTTCCGCTGAGTATCGTTCTTACGACAGTGAGGTTGATAAGACCCCATTCAGTCAGGCGACAATCAGCTACGGCCTGCCAAAAAACACCACGATATATGGTGGCTTTCAGGGCGCATCCAAATACCAATCGCTGGCATTCGGATTGGGCAACAATATGGGTACGCTGGGTGCTATTTCTGTCGATGTGACACAGGCTTGGTCCAAAATGCACGACACTCTAAGAGCCTCAGGTCAATCGTGGAGAATACGCTACAGCAAAAACTTTGTTGATACCGGCACTAACTTCTCGGTTGCTGGCTATCGTTACTCGACGAGCGGATTTAACACGTTAGGTGACGTATTCGATAGCTATCGCGGTAGCCATCAATACATACCCAATGACCGGGTACGCAACCGTACCGAAGTCAACGCCAGTCAAAGCTTGGGTAATCAGCTTGGCTATTTGAACCTGAGCGGCGTGATGGAAGATTACTGGAACGAACAGCAAAGAAACACATCAGTGGGCGTAGGCTATGGTAACAGTATACAAAATGTAACCTTCAACCTTAACTACAGCCACAATCGCTCCTCTCAGATAAACGGTGATTCAGGTCGTGATTACCAAAGCGAAAACCTGTTTTCGTTAAATATCAGCGTACCGCTAGACAAACTGCTGTCCAATACGTGGGTTAACTATTCGCTTAATACCGGCAACCCTGGCTCAACCAGTAATAGCGTGGGTCTCAGCGGATTAGCGCTGGAAGATCGGAATCTGAGCTGGAACGTACAAGAAACTTACGATAACAGCGATCGGGATAGCGGAAGCTTAGGGGCAAACTACGATGGAACCTACGGCGGCATTTCCGCAGGCTATAGCTATGACAGCTATTGGCAACGCGTTAACTACGGTGCGACGGGTAGCGTAGTAGCCCATGCGAACGGCATTACCTTTGGGCAACAGCTGAGCGAAACGGGTGCGCTGGTACAGGCGTCTGGCGTGGCCAATACGCGCGTGATGAATAATTCCGGCGTGAACACCGATTTCCGCGGCTATGCACTAGTACCTTACGTGGCGGCCTATCGCCGCAGTAGTATTACGCTGGATAGCCAGACGCTGCCGGATAACGCCGATCTTGAAATTACTTCTCAATCCGTAGTTCCAACCCGTGGGGCAATAGTACGCGCCAATTTTATCGGCAATATCGGTTCTCGGGCCTTAATCCACCTGACGGATGCATCGGGTAAGGCGATTCCTTTCGGCGCGATAGTAGTTTATGCCAACGCTCAGACCCAAAAAGAAAATTCCGCCATTGTCGGCGACGACGGTCTGGTTTATCTCTCGGGGCTACAGGAGTCTGGCGTCTTACGGGTTCAGTGGGGTAAAAACACCGCTCGGCAGTGTCAAGCAAATTATCAGCTCCCCCAAACTGACGGCAATACCGGCGTTCAGCAGTCGCAAGCGACCTGTCAATAATGCCTGAGCGTATTTATCAAGGAATTCCAATATGAGAAAGATTAATCGAAATAGGCTTTACGCGGTGGCTGCCGGCTTGGCTTTAGGTTTGTGTAGCGTTAACGCTTTTGCTGGCAACTACTGTGTAAATCTTGATGGTAAGGACTATCGGGTTCCTATGTCTTCATTACCCATAGATCCGGAGGCTCCCGATGGCGCAATAATCTTTACACGATTTGTAGATGACATCGCTGGACCAAAGTATACCTGTGCGTCCGGACGTGCCGACTATGCTTCGAGGATGAGTAGCGCATTTAGCACCATTGTCGGCAATAACTCTCGCGGGAATATTTATGCTTCGGGTATCCCGGGCATTGGCTTGCAGGTCTCTGATCTGGAAATTCCGTCTCGAGTAATCCCTCAGCGAGATGGTCTATCTCCTAATGAACTTATTCCCTTCTGGGGCCCAGACAACAGAATACGCATTGACTTTATTAAAACCGGGCCTATCTCCTCGGGCAAATTGACCTCCGGAAAGGTCGCTATTTACGAAGTGGATGACACTCCGGTAGCGACAATTTCTCTGCTTTCAAATATCTCTTGGGTTACCAAAAGCTGTACTATCGATGGAGCAGATCGAAATAAAGTTGTCCCTTTGGGTACACATCGGGTGAGCCAGTTTAACGGTATAGGCAGCGTATCAACCGATAGCCCCTTCTCATTAACGCTTAATTGCCAAAAGGACAGCGCGCCCGTTTACGTTTCATTTGAACCAACAACCGGCAGCACAGGGGACGGATTACTCAATATCGATAGTAGCGTTACGGGAGCGGCTACCGGTGTAGCAGTCGAAGTAGTAAATCAGAGCGATCGCTCTCGGCTTAAGTTTAGAAACGAGGTCAAATACCATATGGCCGCTGAAAGTACGGTTATATTGCCTTTTATTGCACGCTATAGGCAAACAGGCTCCACGATTAAGCCAGGCAAAGCCAATGCCGCCATGACGTTTACCATCAATCAGAATTAATGCTTTATCTCCCTTATATAGCCTTATATGGGCATTAGCTCATATAAGGCCATATTATTAGCAGCAGTTGCCATTGCCATATTTTGAATATACTGCTCCGCGACTATTACTCGATTAAACATATCTATATATAAGTAAAAAAAGCAACGGAGTTATCCCGTGCCGCTTTCCATTATTTATTAGCATTTCTTTTTCAATAATAGAAATGCCAATCAATGACCATCACAATAAAATCATCGAGTAAAAATAGTTAAGATCTAAAACTAATGTAGATCTTTTTTATATGAATCCCAGTTCAATACAAAATTCATCATTGATCATATTCACTTCACTATTAGACATGGCTATTTCATTCATATAGTTAGCCCGCCAAAACAATATGGCTATCTAACATTCCTTGTTTTTGTTTATCAGGGAAGACCTAACTATATATCTAGATTTTTTAATTGGAGTGTCAAATGAGAGAATTATCAGTTTTTGAAATGAACGAAATTGCCGGTGGCTATTCTTGGAGCTTCTCCTCTTTTGGTGGGTTTATTCAGTCTACTTTGAGTAATGTCGCTGAAGCGGCGGCGTCCGCAGTTCTTGGCGCTGCTGCCGGGGGTGTGGCTGGTGCAATTATTGGCGGAGCTAATGGTGGTGACGGTGGCGGCCTGCTCGGCTTCGGTCAAATCGGCCAACTGGTCGGCATGATTGGCGGCGGGCTTATTGGCGTAGTCGGAGTAGGAGTAGCGGCGACAGTCGTTGGTTGGGATATCACCCTTGATCAAACGATTAAAGCGGCTGAAGGCATAACTAACGGTTCTTTCAGACCGTGGTAATCCTATCAGCAGGCAAGTAACAAAAAAGGCCCGAAATTTCGGGCCTTTTCCCTATCATAAAACAACACCGTGAAGGCCATGACCAATAACATTTATCGTCAGGAAGCGATTGACTATAAAAAATTCCACTGGAAGGGAAAGGCGCTACTGCTGGCCGGGCTACCCGTCTGGCTTATCGCACTACTCTCCTTTTCATTCGTCGCTATCCTGATTCTAACGCTGACTTTTTGCCGCTATACGCAGCGTATTGACGTACGCGGAGAAGTGATTACTTTGCCTCATTCAATTAACGTATTTGCGCCACAGCAGGGCTTTGTTGTACGCCAAATGGTTTCGCAGGGTCAATCGGTTAAAAAAGGCGATCCGCTGTATGAACTAGACGTTTCACGCACCACCAGCACGGGTAACGTCAGCGATACAACTACGGCGGCCATTAATGAAAAAATTGCCACGGCCAATGAGATTATTGAAAAAATCGCGCTCAATAAGCAGGAAACCCTTGAAGCCTTAAACGCCCAGCTACTCAACTATACGGCATCGCTAAAAGAAACCACGCTCATGCAGGAAGCCTCACTCACCGGATTAAATAAAATGCGCAGTTCTCTGGCAAATTACGATAAATATTTGCGACAGGGGCTGATTAATAAAGATCAGTATAACAATCAGCATGCGCTTTTTTTCCAGCAGCAAAATACCTATCAGTCACTCGCTAGCCAGAAAATGCAGTTGGAATCCCAGCTTACCCAGCTTAAGAGCGATATTGTGACCAAGTCTGCCGACTACGATAACCAAATATCCAGCTATAAAAACCAGATCAATGATTTTCGCAATCAGTTAGTGGAATCAAACGCCAGCGGCGGCTTAGTTATCAAGGCAACAACGAATGGCCGGGTTGAATCACTTTCCGTCACCGCCGGACAAATGGTCGATAAGGGTAGCAGCCTAGCGCAAATCAAACCGACCGGTAACATCGAGTACTATCTGGTGCTCTGGCTACCCAACAACAGCCTGCCTTATCTAAAACCCGGTGACGCGATTAATATCCGCTACGACGCCTTCCCGTCCGATAAGTTCGGCCAGTTCCCCGGGACGATAATGTCAATATCATCGGTACCGGCCACCCGGCAGGAGATGGCGGAATACAACAACGTCAACGGGAATATGAACCAGCAAGAATCCTCCCTATATAAAACCATTGTGGAACTCAAGCACAAAACGTTTACCTATAACAACAAAACGCTGTCGTTATCCAATGGCCTCAAGGCACAGGCGATGGTCTTCCTTGAGGAACGGCCTTTGTATATGTGGATGTTTACTCCTTTCTATAAAATTTCACAAAGCGTAAGCGGGCCGATTAATGCAGACTAAGCTATTTAATTCTATTGTTGATAAGCTCAACTTTTCCTTCCGAAAAAAGGTGCCGGTAATACTACAGGCAGAAGCCAGCGAGTGCGGTATTGCCTGCCTTTCAATGGTGTGCGGCTATTATGGGATGAATATCGATCTCTTTAATTTCCGCAACCGATTTGGCTGTGGCTCACAGGGCGTAACGTTTTCATCCTTAGCCAAAATAGCAGAACAGGCAAAGCTAAAAAGCCGCGCGCTGTCGCTAGATTTAGATGAACTGAAGCAGCTAAAACTTCCCTGCGTGTTGCATTGGGGCATGAATCACTATGTGGTTCTGGTTGCGGTACGTAGATCCAGCTTTGTGGTTCACGACCCGGGCATGGGCAAACGCGTTATTGGCATTCAGGAGATGTCCAACAACTTTACCGGCGTAGCGCTAGAGCTTTGGCCGGATAACAATTTTCAGCAGGAAACGGTCAAAAGCCGCTTACGCCTGCTGGATTTAATGAAAAATATAGTTGGCCTGAAGGCAGCATTACTGAAAATTTTCGCGCTCTCGGTGGTTATCGAAGCCATTGGCCTGCTGTTACCTATCGGCACTCAGCTCGTGACTGACCACGTTATTATTGCCCATGACCACAGCCTGCTGGCGGTTATCTGTATTGGCTTGGTCACGTTTACCCTATTTCACACGTTCGTCAGCATGCTACGCGGCTGGACCTCGCTCACGCTTAACACCTTGACCAATATTCAATGGAAAACCACCCTGTTCGATCACCTGATGAGCCTGCCGTTGGACTTCTTTGAAAAACGTCATTTGGGCGACATTCAGTCGCGGTTCTCCTCGCTAGATACCATTCGCTCCACCTTTACCAACAGCATTGTTAGCGGCGTGATTAACTCTATTATGACCGTTGGCCTACTGATTATGCTGACGCTATACGGCGGCTGGCTGGTTTGGGTGGTAGTGGGTTTCACGCTCAGCTATGCCGCAATGCGTTTTGCTACCTACAATTTTTATCGCCGCGTGGCGGAAGAACAGGTCATTAAAAACGCCCGATCCGGCTCCCATTTTATGGAATCGCTGTACGGCATTTCGACCATCAAAGCGCTGAACCTCAAAGAGCGTCGTTCTCAGCATCTGCTAAATATCAATATTGACGCCTGCAATGCCGGTATTAAACAAACCCGCTTCGATATGATGTACGGTGGCGTAAACGCGCTTATTTCCTCTATCGATCAGGTGACTATTTTGTGGCTGGGCGCCGTGATGGTGATTGACAACAATATGACGCTGGGCATGTTTATGGCGTTCAACGCCTATCGCGGCCAGTTTTCTCAGCGGGCATCCAGCCTGATTGACCTGATTATGCAACTGCGCATGCTATCGCTTCACAATGAAAGGCTGTCGGAAATTGTCTTTAGTGAGCCTGAAACTGAAATGCCCTCACGCCGTATATTTCAGGAAAATCAGGGCGTTTCTCTGGAAGTCAAAGGCTTAACCTACCAATACGATCCCTTTTCGCATCCGATCTTCTCTAATCTCGATTTGCTGATTAACCCCGGCGAGTCGGTGGCGCTAGTGGGGCCATCCGGCATAGGGAAAACCACCTTATTAAAAATAATGTGTGGATTACTCAGCCCAACCGGCGGTGACGTTCTGGCCGACAGCCTCAACGTGAAAAAAGTCGGTCTGAACAACTACCGGCTAAGTACCGCCTGCGTACTTCAGGAAGACCGCCTGTTTTCCGGTTCAATCTCCGATAACATCAGCTGTTTTGAAGATAACCCCGATCGGGACCAAATTATTGCGTGTGCGAAACACTGTAATGTTCACGATGAAATCATCAAAATGTCAATGGGTTACGAAACCATTATCGGTGAACTGGGGCTTGGCATTTCTGGCGGCCAGAAACAGCGATTACTGATTGCCAGAGCGCTTTATCGCCGACCTAACATTCTCTTTATGGACGAGGCGACCAGCCATTTGGATCTGGTCAATGAGTCCTACATTAATCAGTCAATTTCGTCGCTAAATATAACCCGCATTATTGTGGCTCATCGCCCGTCAACTATTGCCTCGGCGGATCGGGTGATTGATTTATCTCAATACCGTAATAATGGTCAAAAAATTAGCATTTAGCTGGCGCAGGCCAGCCTGAGGAGAACATGAATGTCCAATATCATTAAAGGCTTAAATACCGCCATCGTGCTGCACGAAAATCACTTTCTCGCTCTGGCGATGAAAATCAAAAATGCGGCCGATGAAGAGTCACTGTTTTTCTTCCAGCTTCCACAGCTACACGATTTGCTGCTGGTATTGCAAAGCCAGCTACAGCGCTTATCCATCGCGGCAGTACAAAACGGGAAAGCGCTGACGGCGGCAGTATCTGAAGCGCATCAAAATCTCATCGCACAGGTACCACCGATCGACGTGAGTGAAATTACGGCACCCGCCCCGGGAAAACGCGTAGCGTCTCTGGCCATGAAGCCAAATGCCGATCAAAACACCCTCCATTTAATATTACAAAATGAACGGGTAATCAGCCTTGCTATTATGGATATTCAGGCCGAATTTGTTATACGCGCCATCATACAGGCACTGAACAATATTAAAGAGCGGGAGCTAATCGCTTACCTGACCGAACGGCTGGATTTTCTACCGTTGTATGACGTAGACCTCAGCAATACCGATAGCATGGACTACAACCAGTATCCTCAGGAACCCTGGAAACAAAATCTGTTTGCCCACCATTTAGCGCTGCTCTATTGCTGTAAAACGGCAAACGGGGAACAGATAATCTGCGGCGCAGTGGTAAAAACCAACGTTCAGGAAGGCACACCAGCGGCAGAAGATATCGCGTTTCGGCTACAAAAAATTAGCCCGCATATTAAAAAGTATCAGGGCCAGGTTACCCATATTTTTAGCCGCCAAATACCGGCACAGCAAGGCGCAGTGCTCACGCTAGAACAGGCTCTAAAGCCTTTGCACACTTTTTATCTAGAAAAAATAGCGGAATGATTAAACGGTTCAACGACATAAGATCGATAGGGATGCCGTTATGACCATCAGGTAAAAATAGAAAACCCGCTGATAACAGTCTCAGCGGGCTATACAACCAAACCTGTTCTATCAGGCCTAAATATTATTTAGGAATGCGTAGAACCTGACCCGGATAAATTTTGTCCGGGTTGCTTAACATTGGCTTATTGGCTTCAAAAATTTTCATATATTTGCTGGCATTGCCGTATTGAGATTTAGCAATCGCGCTCAGGGTATCCCCTTTTTTAACCGTATAAAAACCGCTTTCTTCAGAAGGTTGCGAAACTGAAATGTTATCCTGTACTTTACCAATACCGGCCACGTTGCCCAGTATCACAAGAATCTTCTCTTTCAGTTCCTGATCGGCAGCTTCGCCACCAACGGTAACCGTGCCGTCTTCAACCTTAACGTCAACGTTATCCGCGCCCGATAAACCGGCTTTCTCTAAATGTTCTTTAAGCTTGGAACTTTGGTCTTCTGGCTTACTTGCCGATACGCTATCCCAAAGTTTTTCGCCTGCTTCTTTAGCAAAGCTAAATAGTCCCATGATGTTATTCTCTCCAATAGCGACCCGGTAATTAATATGCCTGCCCTGTTGCGGATACCATTGCTCATCAACAACGCAAGCTACAGCTATTATCATAGCTAACTAATGGAGAGACCCCTAATTTAACGTGATTCCTCGTTAGTCTCAGTAACAAATATTTGAGTAAATTCATCAACTTTACGCATATAGGCAACATAGTGACCATTGGGTGAAAACACCACGGCATCGGGTAAAGGAGTGTCGTGACTTTTCTCCGTTAAGCGAGTGACCACGCCGCTGGCCACGTCACACAAAACGATGCTGCTATCCATTACAAAAGCCAGACTACGGCCATCCGGGCTCCAGCTAAAGGCAGACTGAACGCCATATTGCCCGCTAGTCACCTGAATCAGATCGCCACCCAGCGGAGAGACCAGCCAGACCTGAACGACATCGAAATCATCTTTCATCAGAAAAGCAATCTTGCTGCCGTCGGGCGAGCTGCGTATCCAGTGACGCGGAGCCGTTGCCACTCCCGGATAGCGGCGCTCACCGGTGTAAGTCAGGCGACGCTGAGTGACCCCCAAAGGAGGCGACGGTAGCGTGGTTTCGGTTCCCGCTAACGGTAGCTCCCCCTCAATGGCATAGTCGGCCAGCGCTGGTGGCAAATCAACAATAAATACTTCCGGCAGTTTACTGCCATCCTCAGCTCGGGTATCGCCAATAAACGCCAGCGCCCAGCGCTGTGTTGAGCCATCGACTCTCGCGTATCCGTGAGTTCCAATCCATCCTTCTTCATAGGCCCGGTTGATTTCATCACTGCCGGGTTGAGGATGGGCTACCGTGGTACTCACCAGCGCGCAAAAATGGCTACCGCCGTATTCCCTCGGGTGCTGAGGATCGACCATGACGCTACGCAGCGGCACCGCAACCCCGACGTTGCGCCGATCAAATTCGGCACCACGTTGATGCATAAGGTGATCGTTGTAGGTAAAGCTCAGGCGGCTACCGTCAGGGCTAAAAACGTGAACGTGAGATCCGCCGCGCAACGCGCCGGGAGTAAAAGGCGAGGTGATGTCCATCGCATCCAGCGTTGCTGCATGCTGACGGTGTGGCTCGGTAATAATCACGCCGCGCCGGTGGTGAAAATCGTAATGCCACTGGTCGTCAGGACTATCGGGGCTATGAATAAAGGCGTAACGAACTGGCTCAACCGGGCTTACCGTGGCAACGCCGACATAGCTATCAGGCCCGGCCGTATAAATAATATCGATTTCACAGGTATCAATATTTGCCCTCTCGATGGTCTTACCGGTAAACGATGCGCCGCTTGGACGAACATCATAAATCAGCCACTGGCCGTCCGGAGACCAAACGTTAACATTGGTTAACTGGTGATTGCGGGGCGTATAGGTAATTTGTTTTTCTGTTTCGCACATAGATAAGCTCCTATACCCCAAATAATTCAAGCTTCAGGAAAGCGGGTATACCGTTTGCTAATAAGAATCGTTATGTTGCAAGATAAAAGCGGAACTGTCACGGGAAGGTTAAAAGAAAATTTGATCGAGGGTGGTTTATAGCTAGCCAGCACGTAATAACGCGGCTTCTGCCATTAATATTATAAATACTATAGATATTTGATATTGCAGGACGCCTATACTATTACAAGCGTCCTGCCAGTGATTATTCCATTAAATCGGTTTGCATTGTTTCTCGCCCTAACGTAATGACAGTCACGACGGCTACCATAATCGACGCGCAGAACAGGCCGAATATCAGCGTAATAGAACTACCGCTTGCAACCAAATAGCCGACCATCAACGGGCCCAGTATTCCACCAATACGCCCAATCGATGCGGCCATTCCGGCACCGGTCCCTCGAATCGCCGTTGGGTATTGCTCCGGCGTATAGGCGTACAACGCACCCCAAGCGCCGAGGTTAAAGAACGACAGCAGCATACCGAAAATCAGCAGTTGGCTAACGGTGTCGGATGCGCCAAAGAAGTAAGCGGCCAACGCCGTTCCGGTCAGATAGGTCGCCAGTACAAACTTACGGCCATAGCGCTCAATCAGCCACGCTGCGGTAAAATAGCCCGGAAGCTGGGCCAGCGTCATGATCAGTACATACTGGAAGCTTTTCACCAGGCTAAAGCCTTTAAGCATCACTACGCTCGGCAGCCACAGGAACATACCGTAATAAGAGAACACCACGCAGAACCACAAAACCCACAGCATAACGGTAGCCCGCCGATAGTCGGCCGACCACACGGCGCAGATGTTTTTGAGTATTGAAGGCTTTTCCCGTTTGCTTTGTAGCTGAGTAAACTTAGGTGAATCCGGCAGGCTCCAGCGCAAATAAATCGCATAAAACGCCGGGAGAGCGCTGATAGCCATCGCCACCCGCCAGCCATAGTCGGGGATAATAAAGTAAGCAATCAGCGCAGCCGCCAGCCAGCCAAAGGCCCAGAAGCTCTCTAGCAGGACAACGATCCGCCCGCGCTCGTGAGGCTCAACGCTCTCCGCCACCAGCGTGGAGGCAACCGGCAGCTCCCCGCCTAATCCCATTCCAATAAAAAACCGCAAAACCAATAATGCCGCCAGCGTAGAGACTAACGCGGTCAAACCGCTGCCAACGCTGAACAACAGCAGGGTAACAACAAAGGCGGACTTGCGCCCGGTGCGATCGGCCATCACGCCAAACAAAAATGCCCCCACGGCCATGCCGATAGAGTTAACGCTACCAATCCAGCCCATTTGCTGAGCCGTCAGTCCCCAATCCTGTTTTAACGCTGCCAGCAGAAACGACAGTAACCCGACGTCCAGCGCATCAAACATCCAGCCTAAGCCAGCAATGGTCAGCAGCTTATGTTTAGAAATCGGCTTTAGCGCTAACGCCTTCTGCGAAGTAGTTGCATGCGACAAAATATTCATCCCCATGGGTAAAATGAAGTACCAAAACGATTGATTTTCACGTGAAGAGACTAACAAATTGGGTATAGCATAGGATATTTACCACACATTCGCCGTTTAATCAGACAAAACTAGCTTTTTTTTCTTATGAATTTATTACAATCGCCAATGGCGTTTATATTCTAAATAATTAGAGTTGCAGGACAAAGAAATCGGCCATCCCAGCCAACGCATATGCGGCCTGAAGCATGACGATTATTACCATCTTTGCCCGTTATGGGTTCTGTAGTAGTATTTCCAACCATGTGCCACTGAATGGTTGAACGTATTGATGGATCAAGAATATCAACATTGGCTTTTTACACTTTCTGCCCCCACCACCGCTCTGAATCTTGACTATGGTGCCGCTTATTTTGCTCCAAACCTGTTTCCTGAAAGCTCGCCGATGGACTTAAAAGACAGCTGGGATATTGAATCAAGGCAAGATCTGATTAACACCGTTATTCGCATGATTGAGCAGGGGCACGCCGACGAACTGTCCTACCCTTACTATTTATGGCACCAAATTCCCCCCGACGGCTGGAAATCTTTTGTCAGCGCTCAGGAAGAGCCAAAGCAAGTTTTGCTGGGATTTGTTGCAGAAACGGCGGGGATCTGTGGTTTCGGCGGTATTCAAGCCTGGGACCTTAGCCGTATGGGCTATCTGTGCCGCATTGGCCTATTGAATGGCTGGCTTACTGAGCGTGAGAGCCTGTGGTTTCAGAGCCGTATCGCCAACCGGGCCCGCCACTATTATGACAGCTGGCAGCAATACACCAATGGCTTTTTAACCGGCCGCACCTTCTGGCTTTCCCTGAGCGAAGAGCGCACTGAGTTCAAACGTTACGCATTCACCAATAAAGGCAACCTCGATGCTAACGTTAGCCTGGTTCACCGTCTTTTTGCCAGCCCGGATAGCCCTTATCTGACCGTTCAGTGGGATCGGGAACTCGCTGAAATGGATAAACCGGAGTCGCTCGGGGAGGTTGACTGGTCATGAACGCAAACTGTTGGGAAATGCTGGGCATCGAGCCTACCGACGATCAGGACATTATCCGCAATGCCTACCGCAGCAAGCTGCCGGAATACCACCCGGAAAGCGATCCCCAAGGCTTTCAGAATTTACGTCAGGCCTATGAAGAGGCGAAAAAAGGAATTCAGCCGGCGTTCATCCCGGTTTCCGCCCTGACGCCAAAAGAAGAGTTTGAGCAAAAGCTTCGCGGCCAGTCCGATCGGGCCAGCGAAGAAGAAGACGGAAAAGACGATGGGCCTCATCCGGAACAGGAAGCCATCGATCGCATGCTGGCCGAGTTTGACACCCTGCAACAGACTGCCGACAAACGCTACTCTCCACACGGCTGGCATGAATATATTCAATCATTAGATCTCAATTCGTTTGAAGTCATCGATCGGCTGCGCTGGCGGCTGCTGGAGAAGTGTTACAACACCGACTGTATCTCTAGACAATGTAGCCTAATTCTGGCCGATCGAATGCGCTGGAAGCAGAGGCTAAGCGAGCTGTCAGACCAACAATCGCACCGTATGGGCAGCTACTTAGACTTTCTGGAAAAAGGCGACGTTTTCAACTTCGAACTCCTGTCAGACTTCGATCTGGTCGCCCAGACCGAGTGCGTAAAGCACATTAATTTTATTCAATATCTGTACTGGGAAAAACCGGCATGGATGTTGAAAGCCTATCTGCAAATCGACACCGCCGTTTACTGGCCTGACGTGCCGGAGCTGAAAGAGCTTTTGCCCCGCTGGTATTCCTATGCCGGGCTTGGCTATAGCGAACTGGCTGACTATTGCCTCAAAAGGCTGGCAGACGAGCCAGACAGCAATGACTGGCTGTATCTGTATGCGTCTCAGTGCTCGCTGGCCGGGAATGACGAATACGCCCTACCGTACTGGATCCGCCTGTATACCAAAGAACAGCACGCGGCGGCCGAAGAATGGCTAATTTCATGGTGCCATAAAAATTCACCGGAACGGCTACCGCTACTGATTCAGGCATTCGATCGCCCACAGTACACCCCGGCCCAAGGGGTAAACCTTGATGCGCCTGAACAAAACTACATTACCCCGACCCAGACCACTAAAACGTTAACCCGCTGGGGCTTTGCATCTCAGGCCGGATTACCGCAGCTGGCCCAGGATTACGTCTCATGGAAGCTAAGCAACGCCATGCAGTACCGGATCCTGCGCCACTTAATCAAAGATAACGGATCCGATCGGCTACTGCGCTATTACCGCCACGCCAGCATGCTAACGCTGGGTAATGAAACGCTATTACAACAGATTTTGGATGAAAAGAGGCCGTCCGATCCGCTGAATGCCTTAATCTTAAAGGGGCTGAAGCATCAGGCACAACAACGGTTAGACTGGCTACAAACCTCGTCGGTCATATCTACATTTACCACATGGCTGTATGAGCGCCATTGGGGAACGCTGCCGGATATCTATGGCGATCGTGATTCTGACGCTTACCGCCAGTGCCTGCTCTGGCTGGCGCAGCGTCGTTGGATGAGCCCTAAAGAGCTAGAACGCCTTTACAACAGTGAACTGTTCTCCAACAGCTTGGATATCTGCTACGACTGGCTCTGTTTTATTGCACTCAACAATAACACTCTTCTGCCAACGCCGAACGAGCAGGAAGACTATTGGCAATGGTGCCGCCGCTGTTATTTACTGGTATTACTGCTGGAAAAACCGGCGGAATCCATCGAGATGATCCATCAGACTGAAGATCTGACCATGCCTCAGGAGCACCCGGCCTATGTGTTCTATCAGCTGGTAAAATCCCTGAATCCGACCCATGGAGATCTGGCATCGCAGTACATGGAAAAACTGCAGTTGAGCAATATCCTGCAGTACCATTCATGGACTCGCCTGCCCATCACGCCGGAAAACTTCCTCGATAGCGAGCAGGTAACGATCTCTTACTCCATTGACCATTTTTTTCTTACCAGCCAAAGCTGGCGGGAAACAGTATGGGCTGCCTCGAAGTCCAGCCAGATGCTGTTCTATGCGGCCAGCGCCTATCACGGTATCAATAGCCGGACCGAGCGGTTTACTCAGCTCATTAGTGAGATAGAGCCGGATACCGTTCAAGAGAGTGAATTGAAGAAATGGTTGCTGAATACCAAACCTTTTGCGCTGGCTAAACCGCCGGGTTCGCCTACGCAGCAGGTTTTAGCCCGGGCGATCGTCAGCCTGCACGCCAATGAACACCGCACGCTCTCTGCGTCACAAAAAGCGGAACTGGAAGCCTGCATGGGGGATCAACATCAGGATATCGTTCTGCGCTTGGCCGCCAAGATGATGCTACTCACTTCGGCTTCGCGTTCTAAAAACCCGATGAATAGCAGCGGCGGGCCAAGTAAGGTGTGGGAATTCTGGCGGCTAAACTCACGGCTTAACCGCAGCGGGTTCGCCGCTCAGCTGATACTGGGTTCATTGGTATCGTTTATACTGGCATATGTCATGAGCCGTTCAAACAGCGCCGTCAGCGGGCAGATCTTGTTATTGGCCTGCTTAACGATAAACGCTCTAAGCGCACAAATGCGACGGCTGAATGATTTAAATTATGGAGTAACGGTTTTGGTTGGTATGTCTGGCTTGGCGCTAGTCAACATCGTATTTCCACCGGCCATACTATGGCTATTGTTTAAGAAAGGCGTACCCCATGCCACCAAAGCCGGGCCACCGACTAGCAGGTGGTTTAACCGTTCATAGCGCAAAACGCCCGTTGGTTGAGCTAATCCCAAAGGGTCTGGCAGCAGGCCCTGAGCGAGGTTCCTGATAAACAAGATCTACAGGATTGTCGCATTGCCGAAGCAATAAAATGCAAATAGAGTCCCGCAAATCCAATCAGTCGACGGCGTTAAACGGTTAGGCCTTGGCTGCGAAAGCTCTGAGTACGGCATCGATGATTATTTAGAGCTGAAGTATTTGTGTCAGGGGAAGTTGGGGTAGAGAATCACCTAACCACATAGAGAGAAACTAAGCCCAGAGCCTTACCGGCCTAACAAATATCGCCCCTCACTCGCCATAACATCGTCATATTCCAACGTTTACTATGGGGACCCAACTGACTCTGAAATCAAATGAAGCTAATTTATCAATTACATCTTCATCGATTCCAGATAGTCCGCCAAGCGCTCGCGTACCAGCGTAATCTGATCTTCTTTTTGTTCAGCCAGCGTAGCGTCAAATTCCTGTAGCCAAATGCCAATCTGAGTACGCATATCGCCTAACGACTGCGACCATGCTCTTTCCAAACGGGCCAGTAGCGCGCGGTTGACCATGGTGTCTCGCGGGTGGATTTTCAGCTCTTTTAAACGCTGATGGCTCTCTTGGCGCTGGGCTTCGCTTAGGCCAACCGGACTGTGGTCAATAATCTTAGAGTGGCTATCGCCGGAATCCAACAGGTTGACGTCCACTTCCAGCAGGCCGTTAATGTCGTAACTGAATCGAATATCTATTGCCTGAATCTTGCCGTTTGGCTTAACCGGAACTTCAAACTCTTCCACCAGAATGTTGTTTTCAACCCGAGGACTTTCGCCCTGATAGACCGCGACCCGAATACAGGTTTGCTCCACATGGCCGGTGCTGAAGGTCTCAACCCGTGAAGTCGGTACCACGGTGTTGCGTTCAATAATTGGAGAGAAAAAGCCTGAGCCGTTACTATTGCTGGTGGCAATCCCCAAGCTATACGGGCAAACGTCGGTCAGGATCACTTCGTCGATGTCTTCATTGCGCAGGCGACAGGCGGCCTGCACTGATGCGCCCAACGCGACGATAGTACTGGCATCAAGATGCTGATGAGGCAGCTTACCAAACAGCCGTACCACCATCCGCTGAATCACGCCTAAGCGGGAAGCACCGCCAACCAGCACTAAGTTATCCAGCTGCTGCGGCTGTAGCCGCGCATCGCTCAGCGCCTGCTCAATCGGCGCACGCAGGCGGTTGAGCAGCGGCAGCCAGAATTTTTCCGCGCTCTTGTCGTCAAAGCTGAAGGCGTATTCTTTGTCCTGCCAGTTCCAGTTCAGGGTTAATTCCTGATTGGTTAACTGACATTTCATTTGCTCGGCGGTGTCGTTGAGCCGGGCCATGGCTTCGGGCGGAATCTCGCCTTCAACCAGCTTCCACTCGCTCAGGCAGGCTTTCACCAGCGCGCGGGTAAAATCTTCACCGCCCAGATAGTTATCACCGGCGGAAGAGTGAACTTCAATCAGCGGCAGTGCATACTCAAGCACCGTCACGTCAAAAGTTCCCCCGCCTAGATCAAACACTAAGGTACGACCAAATTCTTGAGTATGGAGGCCATAGGCCATCGCTGCCGCCGTCGGTTCATTGATCAACCGCACCGCGTTCAGGCCAGCCAGTTCGGCGGCAAAGCGGGTTTGCTTGCGCTGTTCATCGCTGAAGTAGGCAGGAACGGAAATAACCACGTCGCTTACCGGATGACCGACCAATGCTTCTGCATCAGCCTTTAATGATTTAAGCACCAGCGCAGACAGCTCAGGGGCGCTAAAGGATTTAGTCCCCAGCTTAAACTGTCGGCAGGTTCCCATATAGCGTTTGAATAACGCAGCGGTTTTATCCGGGTGAGTTGTCATGCGCGACAAGGCCGGTCGGCCGATTAATACCGATCCGTCTTCGTCGAGGCTTACCACCGATGGGGTGAGAAATTCACCCAATGAATTGGGAATTAGCTGAGGTTTGCCATCTTTCCAAATGCTGATAAGGCTATTGGTTGTTCCTAAATCAATACCAATTGCCGGTATGGATACTTGCTCTCCACTCATGACCTGACCTCACTCGATTCCATTGCGCCATATCATATCGGGCCAGAGGGATTGGATCAAACCATTAGCGGGAGATCCCTATCTAATACGCGCGTCTGTACTACCCGTTGACATATTCCAGCGCCGCTTCGATCAATTGCTGATGCTCTCCATCGTGCCATGCGTTAACCAACGCCTCAACCTGCTGGCTCTGTTGCTCGGTTAATCCAACGGCGGAATTGCGCAGCATAATATGGCGCTGCGGGTGGTCCTCAACGCTATCACATTGTTGATGAATAAAGTCCACGGCCAGCGTCAGGAATACGCAGTGAAGTACCGTTAGTGCGGCGTTGCCCGCCGGATCGGGATCAGTCTGCGGATTGAACATATTGGCCAGACGGTCAGCGGTTGCGGCGTCGCTAAGCTGTAGCGCATTGAAATAGTGCATCATCATCATGGCGGCGTTTTGCCGTGCCTGATAGATCTGCGCAAGGGAAAGGTAGCAGAAAGCTAAGGGCGTGCCGTATTGCGGATAATCATCAGCGGCAATATAGCGTTCAGCCAGTTGGTCAAACAGTTCGATGGCTTTATCTAAATCTTGTTCAAAATACTTACCGAACATGTACATCTGAGCCTGTGTCGCATAGGCGGGCAGGTAATCCTGCTCCAGCATTTTATCAAGCCACGGCTTAGCCAGCTCTGGCCGGTCTGTTTCGATCAGATACATATCGGTCAGGGCCAGCATATAAACCGGATCGCCACTCTGTTCGGCCATATTAATCAATACCGGTTCCCTGAGCTCAGCCAGTAGGCTGTCTAAATTATCAGATTCAGCATCGTCATCCGTTAAAATACGCGAGGTTATGATGGGCTCTGTTGTCATCGTTCTGTCTTCCGCTAAGCCATACGGCCATTGTCAGTTTTCCGGCGAGCATTTTCCTTTATTCCGCATGAAACTGCATCCTGTATGCGCCAGATTGCACTATTCTTTTAGCTGCCCTTTCGTTGTCGCTTTACATAAACGGCGACAAGGTTAAATTCAGGCGCACCTTACGTACGCTCGACGGAGAGAATATGAGTCAATTACGCATCGGTATGGTTGGTTTGGGCAATATTGCTCAAAAAGCCTACCTTCCGATCCTCAGTCTGGCCGATAGCTGGGTACTCAGCGGAGGATTTTCTCCCAACCGGCAAAAGGCCCAAAAGGTATGCGATAGCTACCGGATCCCCTGTTTTTCTCGACTGGATATTCTGGCCGGGCAGTGTGATGCCGTATTGGTTCACAGCAGCACGGCTAGCCACTTTCAGGTGATTACAGAGCTGCTAACGCTCGGCGTTCACGTCTATGTCGATAAACCGCTGGCCGAAACCGTGCAACAAGCAGAACAATTAATTGAGCTGGCACAGCGCAAAAACAGAGTGCTGATGGTTGGCTTTAACCGACGTTTTGCCCCTCTTTATCGCCAGCTTAAGCAGCAAATGGGTCCGGCCTGCTCTCTGCGTATGGACAAGCACCGCATCAACAGCGTCGGGCCAAAAGATGTCGGTTTTACCCTACTGGACGACTATTTGCACGTGGTTGATACCGCTCTGTGGCTGGCCGGGCAGCCAGCTAAGCTCGTCAGCGGTACTTTGCAAACCAATGCCGAAAATCAGATGCTGTACGGCGAGCATCATTTCCAGTGCGGCAAGATTTCAGTCACCACGGCCATGCACCGCCAGGCTGGCAGCGAGCGGGAAAGCGTGCAGGCAGTCACAGACGGGTCAGTCTATCAGATCCATAATATGAGCCGATGGCAGCGGGAAGACGCCGGTGGGCTTCTCGAAGTACCGATGCCGAGCTGGCAATCAATCCTAACTCAGCGCGGCTTCGACGGCGCTATTCGTCACTTTATTGATACCGTCAGTCACCAGACCACCGCAGAAACCTCCGGTGAGCAGGCGATTTATGCTCAGCGCATGATTGAACGGTTGTTAAGGGAAAGGTAAGCAACCTGAGCGGCGCATAACTCGTTCATAATCTAAGATAAAGATAGTGCAGCGGTAACTGCCCACGACCATCAGACTAAAGGATCAGACTATGCAGCACCTTCTTGATACCGTTATTGATAATGCTATTCATCCTAAAGAGGGTTTATCACCGACCATTGTCGGCACGGTGGTGCTTGTTTCCCAGTGTGGAAAACCGCTGTATCAACGGGCCGCTGGCTACGCCGATCGAGAAAATAGCGTAGCAATGCAGCCCGATACGCTGTTTCGTTTGTCATCGGTCACCAAGCCTTTTGTCACCGCCGCCGTCGGCGTGTTGCTGGAACAGGGGAAGCTGCATCTTGACGATCGGATAACCAAATGGCTGCCGTGGTTCACCCCTTTACAGCCGGACGGCACGCTATCGGCCATCACCATTGGTCATTTACTAACCCATACCGCAGGCCTGAACTATGGGTTTTCCGAACCGCCTGACGGCCCTTATCATCAGGCCCAAGTATCCGATGGCTTAGATACTACCTCGCTAACGCTGGAAGAGAATCTGCGCCGCATTGCCGCGTTGCCACTGTTACATCAACCCGGTACTGCGGTGCAATATTCGGTAGCCACCGACGTGCTCGGTGCAATTATAGCCAACGTGTGCAATGCGCCGCTTGATAAAGCGATACGAACGCTGGTTACTGAGCCGTTGGGGATTGTCGACAGCGGATTTACCGTGACCGATCCCGCTCGTCTTGCCGTGCCTTATATCAATACGGACAAGGCCCCAAGACCCATGCAGAAAGAAGAAATTCTGTTCGATCAAGAAGCCGGTATTACCGGCGGGATCCATTTCTCACCCGATAGGATTTTTGCTCCTGAGGCTTTTCTGTCTGGCGGTGCCGGTATGGTTGGCACCGCTCATGACGTCGAACGCCTGCTGCAAGTTCTACGCACCGGCGGCACGCCGCTGTTTAGCAAGCAAACCATGGAGCTACTGCTGACCGATACCGTTAAGCAGGAGACGATGCCGGGCTGGGGGTTCGCCGCCAGTTGGCTGGTTCTGCGTAATCCGCTGGTTGCCAGCACGCCGCAGTCACCGGGCACCATCTCATGGGGCGGCGTTTATGGCCATCACTGGTTTGTCGACTTTGAACGCGATCTCAGCGTGGTCATTCTGACCAATACTGCGCCAGAAGGGCTATACGGCGAATTCACCATTGATATTCGCAACGGAATATATACCGCGCTAGCCCGCAAAGAGTAAACAGGGTACCATTGCGTGGCGCCAATTTGTGCGGTCATGCCTTTATTGTCGCGGTTATAAAGAGATCGGGCCCGAGTGTTATTTAACTCCAAAACGCTTTCTCGATTTTAATGACCAAAGAAAAAATAACTATTTATGTGATGGGTCAGAGAAATCACGACCCGGCAAGGATGCTGTGATCAATAATGGCAAAAACTAAAAGCAACAACAAAAAAATAAGCGAGCTGCTGGCCACGGTGCGAAAGCAGGTAGATTCAGCCCAAACGGAGCTTGATCTCATTGGCGCTGTCGAACAAATAAAGGCCTTTGGCTCACCGCTAAAATTCAATCATCTGATTATTCATATTATTGGTGGTATATGCGGCTTAATCGCTATATTACTGGGCGCATATCAATATCTGGCCTTCGGGAAATTTGACGTTAACATAATGATTTTCATGGCTATTTTAGCCATTGCCGTTGTGGCCACACTGATCTACGTATGGTATAAAAATCAGTTAATTACCGATCTGGAAAGCACCCTTTTCAACAAGGATTTACAGTTAGATAACCGCCTGACTAAAATTCAGGTAGATGCTGAAGAGTATGCTCATCAGCTGGGTATTCGCTTTAATGATTTTAATCGCGGAAACTACTCCAGAGAGATCTATGCGCTTTATCAGGGGATATACCAAGGTAAAGAACACGCATTCAACTATCACTTTTACCATTTTCACTACGTTGATAAACGGACCACCATGACCACCGATAGTAAAGGCCGGCCGCGGACTAGAACCGTTTACGACCATTACGATCGCTATGGTATCTACCTGCCTTTCAACTTTATCAGCAATCTGGCGCTGATCAGCAAATCAATCAGCGGAGTGAGCGGGTATAACTACAAACCGGCTTCGATTCAGTTTAATAAAATCTATAAGGTCATTGCCGAGTCAGAAATCGCAGCGGCTAAATTCCTCAAGCCAGCCGTGGTTATCGCCAGCGAAGAGATTGCTAACGTATTCAGCGAAGTAAACTTTGAGTTTAATGAAGATACCGAGCTGTGTATGTCTTTTTCCGATGATGATCTACTGACATTAACCAGAACGTGCAGCTTTAAAAACCCGGATGAATTCATTCAGGAAATCAGAAAGGTCCATACGCTGCCTAAACTCCAAACTGCGTTAGAGCATATTCATACTCTGATGGCCTATTCAGACAATAATTTCAGGAAAAGTAACCCATGATCGTACTGTTGATCCCCCTAGCCGTCATCGTATTGGCGATTATTATTGGTATTGCCATTCATAACGGCATTATTAGCAGAATGAACGCCGTAGCCCGGGCTTGGGCCGACGTAGTGGTTCAGGAACGCCAGAAAAACAATATTATTCCCAACCTTGAGAAAGCGGTTGAGCAATATCGCCAGCATGAAGCCTCACTGTTTGAGAAAATCACTGAATTAAGGTCATCTCTCAAGCAACTGAATTCTGATAACGTCGATCTTAAGACATTGGCCGATACGCAGGCAAAAACCGTTACGCTATTAAACGGTCTGTACGCCGTAGCCGAAAACTACCCGGATCTGAAAGCCTCTGAATTATTTAATAACTTAATGTCTGAGATTGCCGAGCAGCAGGAAAATATCGGTGCCTCCGTTCGGATTTTTAACCAGAATGTTGAAGCCTTTAACAACGGTATCGAAGTATTTCCTAATTCACTGATTAACGGCTGGTTTAATAAGAAGAGAAAGCTTCAAACCTTTACTGATTCTGTCGCGCAGAGCGGGTTTGAGTATACGCCGGATATTCAGTAGATTAGCGTGCTGGGCAGGCAGTTCACCCTGTCCTGTCGTCATCCCGACGAAAGTCGGGATCCAGTCCTTGAATTTGACCTCAACCCTAGAACATAAGGGCCAACCGCTTCAGGTCATTTCAACGGGATGACTACCAGAGGACCTTTTTCTTAATACCCAGCCGCTAAATCATCCTTCGAACGCGGATCCGCTGCGCCAAACAGGCCTTCAGGCGTGACAACAATACTCTGAGTGCTGCCCATGGTTGGCTGAACGCTAACCTTATGGCCTTTCTTCTCCAGCAGTTTGATGGTGTCAGAGCTGATGCCCTTTTCAATGCGGATTTCTTCCGGTAACCACTGGTGATGAATACGCGGTGCATTGGTGGCTTCGGCAATATTCATATTAAACTCAACGGTATTTAATACGATTTGCAGCACCGTAGTGATTATCCGGCTACCGCCCGGGCTGCCGGTCACCAGCACCAACTTACCGTCTTTAGTCACAATGGTCGGAGACATCGATGACAGCGGGCGTTTTCCGGCCTGAACCGCATTAGCTTCACCGCCAATTAAGCCATAAACGTTAGGCACGCCTGGCTTAGCAGAAAAATCGTCCATTTGGTTGTTGAGTAAAATACCGCTTTTCCCGGCCACGATCCCACTACCAAAATTGGTGTTCAGCGTATAGGTCACCGCAACGGCATTACCCTGCGAGTCGACGACTGAAAAATGGGTGGTTTGATCGCTCTCGTACGGAGCCAGTTTGCCCGGCTTGATTTCTGCCGACGGTCTGGCCTTATTCATACTAATCTTGACCGCTAAGCTCTTGGCGTACTCTTTGCTGGTCAGCGCCTTAACCGGCACTTTCACAAAACCCGGATCGCCAAGGTATTCTGAACGGTCGGCGTAGGCAAACTTCATCGCTTCTGCCATCGTATGAATCGCGTTAGCGCTGTTCTGGCCCATGGATTTCAGGTCAAAGTTTTCAAGAATGTTCAGAATCTGAATGATATGAATGCCGCCGGAGGACGGTGCAGGCATAGAGTAAACTTCATAGCCTTTGTAGCTGCCGGAGACCGGCTCGCGCTCAATGACTTTATACGCCGCCAGATCGGCTTTGGTAATCAAACCGCCGTTCTTCTCCATTTCACCGGCGATTTCATCGGCAATTTTGCCTTTATAGAACGCGTCGGCTCCCTGCTTGGCAATCAGGTCTAGGCTGGCAGCCAGATCTGACTGAATCAAGACCTCACCTTTAGCCCATGGAACATCGCCGGACTTAAAGAAAATCGCCCGGCTATTGTCATGACTCAGCAAAACTTCACGGCCATACTGAACCAAATCATCGGCCAGCGCCTGATTGACCGGAAAGCCGTCTTTAGCCAGCTTAAACGCGGGTTGGATCAGGTCAGACATTGGCATAGTACCGTACTTCTCTGTCGCCATCGCAAAACCGGCAACGGTTCCCGGCACGCCGGAAGCCAAGTGACTGGTCAGCGATTTTTTACTATCCGCATTGCCCTTTTCATCTAAAAACATATCCCGCGAAGCCTTAGACGGAGCTATTTCGCGGAAATCGATCGCCGTCGTTTTACCGTCTTTGGTGCGCAGCAGCATAAAGCCACCGCCGCCGATATTTCCGGCCTGTGGATGAACTACGGCCAGAACGTAGCCCACGGCAACGGCGGCATCAACCGCATTTCCGCCCCGTTCTAAAACGTCAACGCCAACCTGAGTAGCAATGCGGTTGTCCGAAGAAACCATTCCATTTTTGGCATACGCCGGGTGGAAAATATCTTCCTCAACCCCGTAAGAGACAACCTTAGCTGCCACAGAACCTTGCCAGAATAATAGTAAAACAACTAACAGATAACGCATCCAGCCCTTCTTAATAATCTCAGCCATAACCTTTCTCCGCCCGTGATTAATTTCATTACAAATGTAACAACTATTTTACATTAAGAGATTATTTGTACTTTGACCAGCAAAAATAATCACGAGCCGGTACAAAAGAGCCGTTTCACATCACGTTTTACAGAAAAAAACCAAACCGAGAGTTCATTAATATGAAAGCCGTAACGGTATTATTGATACGGCTTTCAGGCTATGTCGCTTAGCCGCAGAAACGTTTTGCAATATGCAGGCCGCTGGCTGCCGCCTGAGAAAGGCTATGGGTGACGCCTGAACAGTCACCGGCCAAATACAGACCGCCGGTAGTGGTTTCGAAAAATTCAGAAGTCACTTTTTGTGGCGCAAAGAACTTAGCGTCTAGGCCGTACAGCAAGGTATCTGCGGATATTGGCTGTTCCAGTAGTTGGCTTAAGCGTTGAAAAAACTCACCGGCGGCGGCTAAATAGATTTCCGGCACTTCATCAGGTAGATAACCGCCGTCGGCAGCCAGCGATGGCTTTACGCCGTTAGCGATAAGGCATTGTTGTGTGGTGGGCTTGCCCTGATTCAGGCAGCCGAGTCGCTGAACCACAATCCGCTCGCCGCCGCGGTTAATCGCTTTAATTATGTGCTCTGCATAAGCTTTAGCGTCAGCCTGAGTCGGGAAGTATTGGGGAACAAACAGCGTGAAATTCAGGTTTTCAGACTGAACGTCCGATTCATTGCAGTTCTGACCGTCGGCCATTACCAGACCTTTTTCATACTTACGGATGATTCGCCCGGTCGGATTCATGCAGTAGGTGGTGGCGGTAAAATCTGCAGTTTCTAGCTTTAGCTTAGTCTCGAAAGCGCGCTGTAATAGCGGCTGCCATTGGCTATAAGGCATTTCAACCCGCAGACCCAAATCGACCCGGGCTTGACCTTCTTTAATATCGAACCGCCGCATTTGTTGCTCTAGCCACTCAGACGGCGCGTTACCGGTGGCGATCACCACGTTTTTGGCGTTAACGCGCCGACCGTCTGACAGGCTGAGCTGGAAACTTTCGCCCTGCTTAGCCAGTGACTGCACCGTGGTATTGAAGGCAAAGCTGATTTTATCGTCAAGAAAATGACGGATTTGCCGTAGAACCTGCTGAGACTTTACCGTGCCCAAATGGCGTACTTGAGCGGTGAGCATGGTTAACCCGGCCTGCTGACACTTAGCCATCAGGGCTGGGTCGTCAGTGGTATAGAAAGTCGCACCCTGTGCGCCAAACTGGCACAGGATTTGGTCGACTTCCTGCATTAGTAACGTTGCAGGCTTCGAACCGATCTTATGGCTCAGCCCGCCGCCGAAGTCGTTGGTATAGTTATACTTACCCTCCGACATGCCGAGCCCGCCAAAGCCTTCATATTGAATTTGTGGGTTATCCGGCAACAGGGCCTGCCGTTCGGCTAAATCATGCCCTTTATCAATCAATATCACCCGCTTGCCGGCTTTGGCCAGCGAGTAGGCGGTAAACACGCCGCTTACGCCGGCGCCGATAATAGCAACGTCATAGACCATAATATTACGCATTAATTAAATTGGACTACGCAGTATATACTCAAAGTCACAGAGGTGTTTTGCAATATGTAGGCGCGGGCTGCCGCAGCGTTCGAGCTAGAGTTACGCTGACACCACTACGACAGTTTACTCGGATGACGAAAATCTACTGTCGATGAAATGACGATGTATTCATCGACCTAAATTACCCAACGCCTGAACTATACTTTCTCAATCGCTGTTAATGACCAGTACTGCGGTTGAAATGATCTGACAGGATAATTATGCCATTGATACCGATCGCCGTCATTAGACCACGCAATTGTTACAAAGAACGTCTGCCCGAAACTGTCTGTGCATTTCTGTTTAGTTGATGGCGTAGTCGTAAGGTCGTAAAATATCTCTAATGAACACCATTGTTCTGGAAGCGGGCCTGTTTCCCCCCAGCCTGTGGCTTTTGTGAATCTTCCTTCCTGAAGCATAACTATCGGACCATAAGATTTGCTCGAATCGTAGTCAGTATTAATAAAACCACCAAAAGCGATAAGGTCAGAGTCTATGGTAACATTATAATTTGCAGGATATTCCTCTTTAATATTGTCATTTATAAGTTTATATCCCTTGAAGTCAGCGAACCCTGAACCTGAAGGATTACCGAGATCGGCAAAATTTTGAGGTCCATCGCTAGATAGCAGAGCAACATAAACATTATCATATGCATCTGAATCCGTTATAAAAGCGCTTCCGGCCACGAACGTCAGAATCGAGCTCCAGCTAGTAATTACTGGCCCCGGGTCCTGTAAATTCATTCGGCCAGCATCAATGGGACCATTCTTTGTACCTTTAGCTGGCATCCATACTGGCCAATAGTAATCGAGATCGTCTGCCACGGTACTCTGAGTAATCCAGTCTTTTTTGATATTATATATGGCAGTAAAATTCTCCGGCGCGGAGGTAGGGATTGTGTTTGCATTATATTCCAGAGCGTAAATGGTAGCAGTAGTTGGAGCCCCCTGAACCACCTCGCTATCGCTCCAGATTTGACGTAGCATAAAGTGCCCTGAATTAAAACTCCACTGATGTGGCGACAGAGTCATCAAGACAGTATTTAACGTAGTCAGCCTAGGGTAGGTAGTGATATCTGCCCGGTAATACACATTCAAAGGGGATGTTCCACTTTCGGGTGCACGTAGAAAATACTCGATGTGCCAGATGGAATTGCCGGGTTGTTGCAAGCGATCTTCTGCATTTTCCGGAACCAGTATTTGAGTATCATAAACATAAGCGCCATGGTTAGGATCAGTGTTGTCGTAACTCGTCCAACCATAGTCACTGGGAACACCAGAATCGGTTTGATTACCAGCTTCTGCGCGGAGTGAACCGTTATTAAGTAACCAAGATGCGACATCTGCCACGGTAGAAGTATCACCAGGTGCAGCAGCATAGCTGAATCCCAGATACACTTTTGCACACATCACCCCATTACTAAAAATATTACGGGTTCCCCCTACTACAGACGAGTCTGGAGCCAGATAAAAACCTTTTAAACTAATTTTTAACGGATCGACTGACATAATAATTTCCTCATTTTTGTTTAGCCCGACATGATACAAACCACGTCGGTAGCACTCCGCACCTAGTACGGAGCATGTTTAGACCGGGTGATTTCGGTCCGGTTTACTTGCTGTAGCCATACGGGTCATATACCCGCCAGGCGACACTGCTCTCGTCACTAATCTGTACCACCGAGCCCTGCTGGTCACTGCCGAGCAGCCGTACGGAATCTGGCGCACTGCCGCCCCGAGAAGTACAGGCAAGCTGATCCACATAGGTAGAACTCATATCACCCTGCATTTCGTTCATCAGTACCCCGTCAGGCTGGTAGTGCAACGTAACCGCTTCTGTATCTTCTTCACTTTTCTCTCCTATCTGAATACCGTCCGCGTCATAGCGGAAATAACCCAAAGGCTGGCCTTGTGCATCACTAAGGCTCATCAGTTGGTTGCGACTGCTGTAGGTTAAGACACGTTGCTGTTCGTCCACGATCACATTGCCGTTGGCATCGTGCTGCACGGTGATGTCCCAGCCCTTGACGACGTTATTACTCAGCGATGCCAGTTGCGTCCGGTCAGTGGAGTTGGTCGTATAGACAGCGGTGTTGGTCACGGGGTTGGCATTTGAGTCCAGCAGATCTGAGGTAACCGAGCTGATGTTGCCAATAAAATCAAATATAAACTGCTGGCCTGTCAGTCGGTAGCCGTCCTGAGCGTCTGGATAGTCTCCCGTGCAGGTATATGTTTTCATCTGTCCAAGTGAGGTGTAATCATAACTTTCCGTTCGCAGTACTTGACCGTCGCGGATAGATGCTCGTGTGTCTATCTGGTCATTGAGGCTATACGTTAGAGTCTGTTCCTGAGAGCTCTCGATCGTACCTATGATCTGAAGTGTACGTTGATATTCCCGCCCTTGATCATCCCATATTAGGGTAGTGATCTGCTCGTTACCGGACAGGCTGTTTGTGGTGATAGTCTGGTCCTGACGACCAATGCTGTCATAGCGGTATGTCACGGATACTAACGTGGCAGCAGTGTCCGCCGGGTCGCTCGTCAGTGTATATTCACTCTGGCGCCCCAAATTGTCGTAGGTAATAATATGAACCACCCCACCAACATCAGTGGTTGTAAGCGGCACGCCCCCCAGAGACCAGCTCATATATTGACTGCATCTGGTCGGTTCATCCTCTTGCAACTGATAACTCAGCGTGTTCTGGCTAACCTGACCAGATTTTGTATACCTGAAGCGTCGATGTGCATAATCGTTCGTGGCTATGTCACTGTCTGATGCTGTCACTCCCCCCGTTGACGGTTCATAGGAAAAAGTCAGGACCGCTTCACGACCGGAGGCATCCGAGGTGATGGAGAGTACCGCCTCATTCAGCTCTAGCTGGTAGGTGTATGTTAAAGTATCGCCCATCGGCGTCAGTATCGTGACTGGTTTTTTAGCACTACCATTGCTGTAGGCATAGCTTGACTGACGCCCGCCAACCACCATTTTCTTCACGCGGTTCAAACCATCAAACTCACGAGTACCATAAGTGTACCGATCTGCGTCTTCGGCATCACTCTTTACGATCGCAATGCTACTCATCATTGGCTCGGTACTGTGCGGTGCCCATCTATGTTGCTCTACTGAACCATCAGGCCGAGTAATCGCCAGTGGGCGATCAAAAGCATCCAGTACGGTCAGTGTCGTATTATTCAAGGCATCGATACTGCGTATCTGACGCCCAAGCCCGTCATAATCCGCCGTCTCAGTGCTGTACACACTCCCGTCGGTTTTCAAACGTTCGGTCTTCAGCGGGTTACCGGACACGTCCTCCGTTACTCGCTGTTTTTGTGTTTCTGTTCCATCGATGCTGACCAAGGCGGAGTAAGTAACCCGGGTTAAGGGGTCATGCGGTGAGATTTCGGTGTGACCATCCGGCATCAGGCTGGCGAACTGCGATCCCCACATGTCATACAGGCACATGGTTGTGGCACTCACCGATGGGGTGCCGTATGCTTCGCCCGGATACCAATCGTGGCTAACTTCACGCACCGTGTTACCTAACCCATCATAATAAGTTTCACTGAACAACCAGAATTTACCTGTGTCGGAAGAGACGACGGCATCTACATCCTGCCGGAATTGACGGAGAGTATTACCGGCACAGTCCATGACTGCCTGGTTTTGTACACCGTAATTATTGGTCGTTGTGGTTACCGGGTTGCTAGATAGTGAGTACATTAACCGAGGCATGATGTTGCGTTGTCGCGTAATGGTAACGGACGGTACCAGTGTAGATGGTGTGTAACTGTAGGTCTGGGTTGCCTCAAATGGACTCCCCTGGCAGACAACTTTACCTATCAACCGATCCATCGCATCCCAAGTATAATTTACAGTGACCGCCGGAGAACTGTCAGAAACAGTAACGTCAGCCGTTGCCTCCTCCTTGCCGGTGAACGTGTTGGTATCAACGCGTTCTTTGTATTGCAAGCCATCGTATCCGGTCTGTGTCGTAATCGTACGCAGTGTGGCTCCATCGCCCTGTAGACTGTATTCCATCTGTCTGGTCGTCGTTTTATCGCCAGAGGAGGAAGGAACGGTCATGGCGACGGTATCGAGTCTGCCAGACTCCAACAGCCCAGTATCATTTTTCCAAACCCAGCTATTTTTCAGCAGCGGTGTTATGCCCTCGTCTTCAGACTGAGTCATATCCTTATGGCGGATCGGGCGGGTACCGTTGAACCCTAAAATTATCACGTAGGTGTAGTCATACTGGCGAACGGGTGCAATCGGTAATGTCGGAGCATCAGAAGAAGCTTCGCCAGGCTTAACGATTTTCGTTTTTACATGGCGTACAAATCCGTACGGGTCTTTCGGACAGCCGCTCTCACCCGCAGCAGCATAATACTGGTAGTCAGTGGTCATGCCTGTCTTATCTGTGTGGCTAGTCTGGTTAGCAAAATCATCCCAGCTAAAGGACAGGTTTTCACTCGTCGGTGGTGTTATGCCGTTCGACCAGGTCTTTGTGTGAGTCTGCACCAAAGAATAAGTCGGCACCTGCTGCGTGATATCTCCGTCAGTGGCAAGATAGGTAAAGGTTTCCGTGACCCTATGCGTGCCATCATAAATACTGGCGGCTTCGTCAGAAGAAAAATAAACAACGCTCTCCGCCACCAAATGGAATTTGTTGTAAGTAGTGGTGGTAGTTTTGTTTACCTTGATCTTTTTTGCGGGACGATCTGGTGACGGCCAGATGACCGACTCAGTCACTGTACTACTGTAATCGAAAGCACCATCGTAATGTAGCAGGCTGTCTTTACGTTCATCTACCTGCCAGTTGGGTATTACCGGATTACCGAGATAATTATACTGGTTGGCATCGGAGGGGGGAAAGGTATAGGTAGCCACATAATCCGTACTGCCATCAGTGACGGTCGCGTCCCCTACTCGACAATATTCCTGTACCGTTGTTTGAATATTTGTGCCACCCGGCAAGGTAATACCACCACTCGTCGGGTCACTGGCAGTACTGTAGATTAGCGTTTCACTCAGTCCGTTAGTATCAGCCACTGTCGACAGCAGATACATTGGCATTCCGCCATCCGCTTGATTATCATAATAGGTAAAATGAGCCTCATACCCTTCAGGACCGAAGACGGTCATGAGTGAATTACCTTCTTGAGTGAAGGTAAACTGGCGTAGCTGGCGACCATTAGGCGTTAGCGTAATCACCGTACCGTTGCCAACTGCAGCAGAATAATCCAAAGTAATCAGATACATGCCCGTATCATCCATCACGCTGGTCAAGCAGACCTGCATAGAACCGCTCGGGGTAATGAACTGGCTGTTGTCATAGCTGAAATACAAAGAGCGACCGTCATCCGATGTGATCTGGAAAAGATAAAGATTACCGCTACTCTGATCGCCCGAAAGGGTCCGGTAGTAATGAATATCTCCAGATTTTTGCACCACGACCAGTTCTTGATCAGAGCTGCGCCAGGTTATCTGAATATCTTTCAACATATAACCTTCCGTAGTCACCTCACCTTCCGTCAGCTCCGGGATATAATAACGTCTCCCAGACGGCAGGCTCAGGTGTCCATCACCAAAGTCTGAACGGCGCTGGAAAGCTGGAATAATCAGCCCCCAACCAGAACCAAATGGTGTAAGGTCGTTGATAAATCCCTGTTGAGGAGAAAAGCTAAGCTGCAGTTTAAAGGAAGGACCGGCCTGATAATTTCCTTTCATATCGCCCAGAGTAAGAATTTTGGCAAACAGGCCAGTGCGAGCATCTGGTTTACCGGAAAGGTAATCCGTATTGTTAAGAGCAGTGGAATATTGGGCCATAGAAATGTCCTCTGAATGTTAAATTAAAGAGTGACCTCTTGCATACTTATGGAAATCGATCTATTGGTGCGGGAGAGAAGTGAATCAGTTAAGAACGTTACTCCAGCGTTGATGGATTCTCCGTTCACAGACTCTCGGGCTTGACGTTAAAACACGCTCTGGCGAACTGCCATGGATTCCTCAGCCGGGGTCGAAGAAGGTGGTGGAGTGGCGTTGCTATATATTACTGATGAACTCGCAACATTAAATCCTGAGCCAACAAGAGTATAAATATTTGTCAGCAGAGGCTTACGTGCGAAAAATGAGGTGAAACCTTTTACATTCGTTAAAGTCCGTTCGGTCTTTAACAAAAAGGGTCCCAGAAGTTGAGTATATTTGTAGTTAGGTATTAGAGTAACGTTTGGAGCCGCATAGCTTATTTGCACGTTTCTCCCGTCGACGGTAATGTTTACTGGCCCCCTAAATCTTTGAACGGGATCATCGTATGCAATACCCGGCAATCTTCTGCCATTGGGTATCATAAGGTTCGACGCTTTTTTTGCCGATCTCCCTATCGTCACTTTGTAGGTTTCCCGAAAACCGCGTGTTATTTTGGTTAATTGCCCCTCAGCGAGCCCTGCGACTATACCGCCAAACCCAGCTACGGCGGAAGCAACACCAAAACCCAAGCCTATTTTTTTCAGCATATAGGCGGCACCTTCGTTCGCTACCAGCCCAGAGGCAAGTCTCGCTGACGACGAAATCACCCCTAGCGTTGAAGCAATGGCTGAGCTGGCAATGGCAATCGAAGTCCCTCCGGTAAACGGTAAAAAAAGTAGTGACAATAAACCGACCAGAATCCCTATGGCACCCGTGAAAATGTCGCTATTGATTGCATGGCCACTGATGTCACACTGATTCACTGGGTCACCGGCACAATAACCATAGCCATTTGCTCCCCCCTGGCCAAACGGACTAAATGTATCCCACGCTTGAAAACGCCGTAATACAGGATTAAATCCCCGATAACCATTACCCAACAAATAACTGCCCGTCAACGTAGAACGGCGCTGGCCTGTATAGCCAATAGATAGGTTGTTCATGTTGTATTCCCTTGTCGTATTCACTATTTGATTGACCGAAAATAGGACAAAGGCCTATTAACATCTCACTTTTGATGAAACCTTTTGACCCCAAAAATATCGGAGCATTATGGTTAAATAATAAGTGAATGCTAATGTAGCAGCGTGAGATTTTTTGCTTGCTATCACAATAAATTATGCATAATAAAACAGGGGTTCGCTTTTACGCCAAGGATCCAGAATCTTCTCGACAAGCGGTTGTTTATTTATGGAAAAGCTGAACAATATCCGAGGCTTCAGTCTGTAATATCCACCGCCAGCCCGGCCTAAAAGAAATTAAGACGCACTGGAATGAGGTACTGCACCTGATTCACCAACAATATAAATTACCGTTCACAAAATCCTATTATTTACATAGATAACAGGTGTCTGCGGGACCTACTGTCTAGTCGATCGACGCAATAAGTTTATTCAACGTTCAATCTCTCTGTCTGTCGGAATAGGACGGATCCTACCTCAACTTCATGGAATAATAATTATGCCTATCGCTACCAGAATAAATGCTGGTTTCCGCTCGACGCTCAAAAAGAGTTATGGAAGCAGATGGTTCCCGACTGGTCTGCCAGCCTACCGAAACCAAATCCAACGGTACCCGCCCTGTCGGAGCTGGTTCAACGCCTCAGCGGATGAAAATATGACACCTTATACTAACATGGCTATTTTGGTGGTATTCGGTGATTTGGTCGAAAAATCTAGCCGCTGGGCGCCGCAGCTAAAGGCCTGTCAGGAATTTGCTCAGGCAGCGAATAAGGCGGGAGGAAAGGTGGAGCTTGTTAGCCTGCCGGATATCGGCATGAAGGGAAACAGCCATATGCTCATGATGGATAAAAACAGCCTGCAGGTGGCAGACTGGTTAACATCATGGCTCAAGCGTAATATCAAAAACTAATCACCGATAAATGGCTGACAAAGGGATAACCGCAACGTTTATCCCTTTGCCGCTTGAATATCGATTATTTCTGCCAGTTAGCCAACATCCATTCTTTTTGCTGTTGCTCATCAAGAAAGGTCCAGGCCACAACCCGGGTAGCTTTTTGCCCCTGAGCCATATTAATGATTTTAATCTCTTTTGCCCCGGTATAGCGCAGAGCGTGCTGCAGTATCGGTAGCGTAGTTTTCTTAGAAACCAGCGTGGAAAACCACAAGCACTGTTTGCCAAAAGCCACGCTCTCTTCCGCCATCTGGCGCACAAAGCGCTCTTCGCCGCCTTCACACCATAGTTCGGTGGTTTTACCGCCGAAGTTCAAAACCGGCTTCACGCCCTCTTCCAGTTTGCCAAGATTTTTCAGCTTCTTAATACCCACCGCATCGGCCTCTTCCTGAGAAGCATGAAACGGCGGGTTACACAGAGTCAGGTCAAAGCGGTCGGTCGGTTTGATGATGCCTTTAAAAATATTTTCGGGCGCTTTCTGTAAGCGGATATCAATAGACTTAGCCAGATTCCGGTTAGCTTCAGCAATCAGCTTCGCACTGCTCACCGACGCCGGGTCGATGTCGGTGCCAACAAACTTCCAGCCATAGCTGATATGGCCAATAATCGGATAGATACAGTTAGCACCAACGCCGATATCAAGCACGTGAACCGAGTTCCCCTGCGGGATCTGGTCGCCGTTACAGCCGCTCAGTAAATCGGCTAAATAGTGAATATAGTCAGCCCGGCCGGGAATGGGCGGGCAAAGATAATCAGTGGGAATATCCCAATTTTGAACGTGATAAAAGTGCTTCAGCAGCGCCTTATTCAACATTTTCACCGCATTGGGGTCGGAGAAATTAACCGAAAGGTCATCATATTTATTCGGCGCAACAAAAGGAGCAAGTTCCGGGCAGCTCTCGATAAGCGCAGGGAAGTCATAACGACTGCGGTGCAGGTTTCGTGCGTGTAACTCCGACTTTTCATTCGGAAACAGTTTCTTTGGTTGCGCCATTTTTATGCCAATAATCAAATAAATATGAGGAATATAGCCAAAATAATTGGAGCAATATCAAGGCGCTAAGAGAGCTTACTCGTCGGGTAAACGAGCGCAGCCAACGCCGATGTAGCTTCAAGTATGACGGATCTAATTCGGTTATGCAGGGTGTTTGCTCTGCATGAGCACCAACATTGTACGTTAATTGGATTCAGGCTGGCAGAAGAAATCGATCGACTAGCTTAGGCTGGCTTTTTCACCCGGTTAACCAGACAAATTCCAAGGCTGACGAATATCAACGCAACCGCGTATTTCCACTCAAAAATATTCTCATGCAGTATCATTGCCGATAGCGCGGTTCCCGATACCGGAATCATAAAGTTAAACGGCACGACCATGCCTACGCGATTATATTTGAGCAGCGTACTCCACAGAGAGAAAGCCATCGAAGACAGCAGCACCAGATAAACCAGTAGTAATGTCGATAATAAGGTGAAATTGGTCAGCCTGCCGCCAAATACGAAGCCAGCGGAGGTCAGAATAATGCCACCGATAGCCAGCTGGTAGCCGGTCATAATCCCCGGTTCAACGGTCTGGGAAAGTCGTTTACCATAAATAGTGGTGACTGACAGCACGAAGGCCGACAGCATCACCATGCCTTCGCCCTTCAGGGTAAAGCTGAAATTCATTAGCCCGTCGCTAAAATTAACCGCCATCACACCGGCAAAGCCCAGCAGGCACCCCAGCGTTTTATTCATGGTAATACGGTCATTTTTATAAATGAAGTGGGCCATAATTACGCTAAAAAATGTGCCGGTCGCATTAATAATTGAACCATTGGCACCGGAAACGTAAGCCAGCCCGATATAGAAAAAAACGTACTGAATCGAAGTCTGCACCAGCCCCAATAAGGTTATCTGGCCAAACTGGCGGCGGCTTAAACGACCGATAGGTTTACCGCTTAACCAGCCAATCATCAACAGCAGTAGCCCAGCCAGCGTGAACCTATAGCCAGCAAACACCAGTTGGGAGGGAATATCATCGGCGGTAATATTAAACAATAAATAGCCGGTTTTAATGCTGGGATAGGCGCTTCCCCATAACAGGCAACAGAAGGCAGCCGTCAGGTAAACCACTTTTTTGTTAGTAAAGAAAACTTGCTTATCTTGCACCGAAAACCCTTGTATCAGCAAAATATCAGGGAACCAACGGGGCTCCGCAGTGCAGCTATGCTGAACGAAATAAAACGTCATTTCAAGTAATAGATTTTGGGTAATCTTTGGTGATAAGCGCAGTTATTTAGGAACTGCGCTTATCAATATGGCTGAATCATGAAAATTTAAGCTGTTCTCTATTAGCCTAAATTCATTGCATTCTGCTTAACACAAATATTATAAATATACTTAGTCTGAAAAGTTCGGCTGCATGAGGTACAAAAATAGCGCTGATAGCCGGTTCTACCTTTTCCATGCTTTTTTACACGGCTAGTAATATTGCAATAGGGACAGAGAGGCGGCGAGCTAAATAATTTATTAAATACCATATTTTTATCCTTATTATGTCTATTCTACATAACAGGTTTTTTACCTGACCGTAGAGCTTTAATTATTAATCATTGAGAATTTCTTTTTACTCTTGTTTAATTAACAGGCTTATTTAATTTTGATGAAAATTGAAATTAGATAAGCCTGAGTGGTTTTGGACTTATATTTTAATCGGAGTCCGGTTAATTATAAGTTACAAACATATTCACCTGACCGGTGACCGGGCCGGTATAGCTAACGCCGCCGCGCTTAATTGCGCTGCGCTGTACGAAGCGCGCGCCAAACTGTGCCGAGCTTTGGCTGTTATAGCTTAAGTCTGCAGGGTCTGTTTTAACTGTCCCACGGGTACCGGAATTCGTTTTATATGTGGTAATGGCTTCACCCATTTTGTGAACATTCAGGCGGGTGCCGTTATAGGACATTTCAATCTCTAACCCATCAATATACTGACCACCGATGCTGTCATACACGCTAATATTTCGATTGGTTAGAGGAGATGCACCGGTATCCTGAAAGCTGAAGTAAACGTTATTAAGCTTACCGGAACATTCGAGATTAAGGCCAACGGATTTAGCATCTCCGTAAACGGGTAAACTAACAAATGAAGGTGCATCCACCCATCGGCCTAAACTAATCAGGTAGTCTGTTGTTCTTAATTGGCAGGTAGGGGCGACAATAGTAATCCCACCCCCTCCTAGAATTTCACTTGAACTTCTTGTTTCATAAAAACCATTACCAGTACGGATTTCGGATAATTGAAAGAAAAATGATGTAGTACTATCTACAGATAAACCTATTGATGGTTGTACGTTGCCTATTTTAATTAGCTCACCGCGTATTGAATATATTAAATGATGTGCTGCTCCACTGTAGTAATAGGTATAGTTTGGTAGTGCAGGATTTATCATTGGACTAAATTGACCTGCAATTGATGAGTAAGCATGCCAGTCACTCCTGAATGCAGTTTCGCTTCCTATAAATAGACGACCTAATTCTGTTGATTTACTCGGAGGATTGCCACCGGAAGCGACTTGCCCTGTATCCATGGCACTTGCTGCAATTACTGTAACATACAGCTTTAACCCTATCCCTGGATTACTCGTTGACCAAAGCCATTCATTCGCAAGTAGTGAACTATCAAGAACAGATAGTTCAAAATAAACAAATACATCATTCAAATAGTTTGAAATGTTAGATACAGCATTATATGTGGTCGCCTGCTCGCAACGGGCCATAAAATCGGGAGCAAATTCGTTATATCCCCAGCGATAAAGTACGCTCCCGTTGGGGAGATTGTTATCCACTATCAGAGTGCGTGGTTGAGACAAGGGTAACTGCGTCGGGTAGCTAAAGCTACAGTTAGCAGCAAGTGTTCCGTCAGGCCAAGTGTGTTGCATACTTATCGTACCCGCCACCGCATTCCCTACCCCGACACTAAAGACTACAGCAGCAACCGCGTTCTTAAACCAGCTTCTCATAGCTTCACCCCCGTGGTCAGCACGTCGGTTTCACCGCCGTAATCATTCACCGCGCTGTAGGTTAAGGTGGCCGATTTACCAACCAATCCCTTCGGTACCGCATAGCGCTGACTGCTCATCGGGGCGGGCATTTGGATTTTGTCTTCCAGCTTAGTCTCTTTCGCACCGCCGACTTTCAGCGACAGTTGGCCAAAGTTGACGTAATACGGGGTGGGGTTAGTGGCCTTCAGCCAAACGTTGCCGCCTTCACGCTCGATGTTCCAGGTTAACGACTTCACTGCGTCAGAGGCTTTGCCGCTGTCTAGCCCCTTAGGGCGCACAAACACCTTAAGCCGACTGCGGATGGCCAGCACCAGCTTGTTGTTTTCGCTCTCTTTGGCCTTAGGCGGAATTTCTTGTATCGACAGCCAGTACACCGACTCCCGGTCCTGCGGGATTTCTGCCGGTAATACCACTAGGCGTAATTTTCCTTCCTGCTTACCGCCCAGCTTCATTACCGGCGGCGTGAGTACCAACGGCAGGTTAGCGTCATTGCCGGATAAGTCTTCCAGCCACGACTGAATTAAGTACGGCTCCTGACTGTCGTTAATCACTTCAATCGGCGTTTCTTTATCGGACGCATAGGCCACAATGCGAGTGAGCTGCGGGCGAACCGCGCTGTAGGCCTGCGAGGTGATAAAGAAGGCACATAACGTGACGGCCGTGAATAGTGGGTGTTTGGTTCTGTTTAAACGCATGATTTAACTTCCTTAACATACCTGTTCGTCGGGCGTGATATTCACCCCCGGTTTATTACTGACAGTTGACCGTGATTTTCTGGTGCCATTGCGACTCTGGGCTATCTTCCGGCAGTTTCGGTAACCGGAACTGACACTGTTTATCGCGCCCCCAAGAGACGATGAGTACCTCATCCTTGCGCGCATCTAACCCGGTCAGGTACGCCAGCCCGTTATTGCCAACGATACCGGCTTCTTCATCCTGACCTTCGGCGGTCACCATCGCGCCTACCGGAATAGCCGGAGAATGTTGAATAATCACCATCGCCCGGCGGCCAACCCGCGTGGCAAAGCGTAACAGCACTACCGCGCCCTCTGTCGGCACCACTTTTTTGGTAGATTCTTTTAGCTCCACCGTTGGCGCATCCTGAGTGTCTAAACTGACGGTGTTGTAGCGGTAAGGGCTAAGGTAGGTGACCACGGCGCGCCCCCAGCGGTCGGTTTTAACGTTGTTATTGCTGGAGACGCCGATGCCCGGGGCATCCGCCGTTTCCACGATGCCAATGGTGTCACCCATACGTTGGGATAACAGCACGCCGCCTTTATATAAGACTATGCCGCCCGACATGCCGGCTGAAAACTGGTCACCATAGTCACTGTGGCTGACCGAGGTATTGAGCATGGCTAAGCTGGCGTTATGGGATAGTGAGGCCGACTCGCTGAAGTTATCTTTATAGTCTCGCTGCACGTTAAGGCTGTACGACATCGGGTTGTCCTGCTGCCCGCCGGAGAACCCGACCGACTGGCTATAGCGCTTATCTTTATTGCGCGTCAGGTTGTAGTTAATCGAGTTATAGTTTTTATCCCGCTCCCCCCACCGTAGTGGCAGGCTCACGCCCAGATTAACCGTATTGTCGTTATCCCCTTTGCCATTTTTGTTGTAGCTGTACGACAGGCTGATGCTGGCAGGCCCGGCCATAAAACCGTACCCGGCCGACGCTGAGGTGGTTTTTTCCGAGGTACGGTAATAACGGTCCTGACTAAGAGAGATATACAGGTTGCCGTAATCCTGCATACCCTGATTGATATTGGCTTCCACCCGGCTACGGCGGCGTTTGTTCCACAGGCTGTCGCCCTCTTCGTAATCGCCGTCATAGCCACCGTCGCGGTAATTATTGCGGCCGTTAAACTCAGAAAAGGAGAGAAAGTGCTCAGACCGGTATTGATAGCCCAAAATGCGCAGGCCGGTATTGGTATCGTCAAACTGTTTAGCGTATAGCAGGCGTATCGCGGTACCGTTTTGTGTGTCCTTATCGTGGGTCTTGGTGGCGTGGTCATAGGCATAGCGAGCCTGAGCGAGGTCTAAAGCAAACGCGCCGATACTGCCAATATTCCATGCGGCCCCCATGGCGACGGATTGATAGTTATCAGAAGCCAGCCCTGAGGTATTGAGGGTAAATAGTTCAAACCCGCGCTCAATGCTCAATGCACCCATCATCGGTTTATCCGACTGGCTGTCGCGGTATTCCCCCATGGACACGCTGTAGCGAAACGCTCCGGGCCGTATCATATTGGGCAGTGCGGTATAGGGCACCGAGAACTTCTGCTCCGTGCCGTCGGTCTCCTCAACGGTCACATCCAAATCGGCACCGACCTGCCCGGTATACAGGTCATCAATGGCAAACGCGCCCGGCGTCAGGGTTTTGCTGTAAATAATATTCCCGCGCTGGCGCACAATCAGCCGGGCGTTGGTCCGTGCGGTGCCTCTAATGACCGGAGCATAGGTGAACTGGGATTCCAAAATCATCCTTTCGTTGGTGCCCAGCGTGACGCCCCGCAGAGGGATAACGCCCATGATGCTGCTGGGGGTATAGGTATAAATATCACCGGCGGAAACTTTGGAGCGCAGCGCCGTCACATTGCGTTCGGCATACAGCCTATCGTGATTGGTTTGCCAACCTTTATGGGCATTTTTATTGAAAGTATCAAAGCTATACACCCGCCACGCCCCGGCGTTCGCCACGCTGTTGAGGCTGATATACGAGTTATTACTGGTTGTGTCTTTGCTCCCTTCACCGCTGCCTTTTTGGCTTGAGTTATAAAAGTAGCCGCTGTAGCCGGTGCGTATGGCCGGCGTGCCGTCGTCCCACTCGGTGGGTGAAATCATTTGAAAGCGCAGGCTGTTCACCGCTTCCTGCGGCACGGTCAAGCGGAGCTGTTGATGTGAATCGTCATAAAACACTTTAGCGGCAGGAATACGCTGCGCCAGATCGTCGCACACTTCGGCAGGCGGCTGTTGTTCTGATGTAGAGGCTTTCAGCGGAGTTTGCCAGTCGTCATACAGCTCGGTTTTTACCCCCACCTCGTTCAATAGCTGGCGGTTAAGGCAGGGGACAACCTCTTTTCCTCCCGGCTGTGCAATGAAATTAACGTCATAAACTTCCGCTACTCGATCGTTAACCACCACCTCAACGCGCTTCATTCCCGGCGCGATGGCGTTTTTGTAGAGGAAAATATCCGGCGTCGCGCCGTTTTTATCCTGACGCAAAAAGATGCTCTCAAATTCACTGTCGTTTTCTTCTGCCCAGACGCCGGAAGAAAACGACAGTAAAATCGAGGCGGCAAGGACCGATAGCGTATGTTTATTAGTGATAGCGGCACGTTGAGCTGGCTGGGTCATTTTTCTTTTTAGTCCTTTAAGTGTGGGGCATATCCACCACGACAATCACTGTCGTGGTGGTATTAACGATCTCAGGCTAGTGTCATTGCGTGATTAGAAATAGGAGATAGTAAAGTCAGCCACACCGGTCACATTACCGGCGGTTACACCCGTGGTCAGCGACTTATAGGCAGCTTTGTAGTTCAGCGTTACATCACCTGATGAGCCAATTTGCGGCAATGGTAAGCCTGGGTCTTCGTTCGTACCGTTGTTTAAATCGATTTGAGAGGTACCATTTTGCCGCAGTATAGCAATAGCCACGTTTGTCGCAGGCGTGAGAGTAGCAGTGTTAGCCATAACGTTCGTATCGTCATCCGGGAAATTGGCCGAGATAAAGCGTGTGCGAACGTTGTTCAATGCGGTGGTTGCTTCACATCCGGTTAGTCGGATGGAGAAAGGCGTTGGCTCGGCATAGGTACCAACAGCCGCATTCAGGGTAGTGGTGGTGACATTAGGCAGCCTGAGGGTTGCAGAAATCGGAGCCCCTGTTACCACACTGTCGGCCGTGACAGACGCGACCGAGGTACAGGCTGAACTAGTGACCAGACCATTGAAAGTAATCGTTCCATCAGCAGCCTGTACGCCAGCGCTGCTTAAAGCAGTGGCGACGACAGAAGCTAAAAGATATTTATTAAATTTCATAACAAACTCCATGTTAGTATTAAATTAACTAAGTTAAATAACCAATCCTGTTATATTTTTGGCTATACTTTCATAAAATGAGTCATCGATAAGCACCCTAACAAGAAGGTAGCCAAACTCGACCCATGTAAATATCCTCATATTTATATATAAGAATTAGGCTTCCAAATGAGTTCATTTAGAATATAAGTTACTGGGGATTAATTTGTTCTATGACCAATTCCCTCTGCGCCCAGCGGCGTTAAAAAAGTGTTAAAATATCGAATTCGGCTATAATTTAATATTCAATAATGTTCTCTCAGAGCGCTTAGCCCTGTTTGATAAATTACCCTGAGGTAGATTTCCTTTTCTTGGCGTATTATATCAACAAGCGTTGCATTTGGAATATATGATCGTCATAACATATCAATTAAGTATTTAATACTAAATTAACCATAAAATTCACCATAAATAATATGTAATAAAATATAAAATAAGTGATTCAACCGATAAAAGATCGTTACAAACTATTATTCACTTGATAATAACTGAGGATAACCCGCATATAATTATTAAATAATTTTTGACATTTCAAAAATACGGGTAAATAGGTGATAAAAACTCGCACCCCCACCATTATTAATTTCATATAAATAAATCAATAAAAAAATATGAAATGTCATAAGAGTTACTTTCACCTCAATACAACCATTAACAATTGAAATTAATTTGCTTATTAACTTTAACATGGCAGCTATGATTATATGGACAAATCGATTGAAATAAGCGTGTTTATATGTCTATTTCTCTCAACCCAATAGCGTGTGAAACTTCAACAACAAAAGAATAGTAATGTGATGTATCTATCCTAATTAACTCATTTTAATGAGAGCTAGGGACTAAATTTGAAACTATAAATAGCCCCTTTAACCAACGATATAAATCTCATCTCTTCAGAAAACAAAAATGACATTGCCGTTTGCCCCAGACAGAAATAATATCTAGGCGAGCCTGCGAGTAAGCTTTCACGCCATTGCCGGATAGGCATGACAACATCACTATGGATAACCCTATTATGACCACATTTCTTTTCCTTTCCGTACTGGCGGCAGCGTTACTACATGCAGGATGGAATGCCTTGGTCAAATTCGGACCGGATCGGTTTTTGGGCGTAGCGCTAATGGCGTTTCTCTCTGGGATTATCTCGACCGTCGGGCTATTTTTTGTCGAGCTTCCTGCGTTAGGCGCCCTACCGTGGCTTGCGCTTTCAATGCTGTTTCACACCGGATATTGCCTGTTCCTCAGCCGGGCCTACGCCAGCGGAGACTTAGGACAGGTCTACCCTATTGCCAGAGGCAGCGCGCCGCTATTAGCTGCATTGTTAAGCTGGCTGATCCTAAAAGAAGTGCCGCCGCTACTGGGAATGCTGGGCGCAATGATACTGGTCAGTGGCGTATTATTGATGGCGGTATCGGGTCGTAAAACAGCATCCGCAATGAGCCGCACTACGCTGGTGTATGCTCTCATCACCGCCATGTTTACCGCCTGCTATACCTTATCGGACGGAGCCGGATCGCGAGCTAGCCTGCATCCAATAAGCTATACCCTGTGGCTATTTTCTATTAACGGCTGGATTATGGGGATGATTCTGTACTGGAAATATAAATCATCCAGTTGGCGGCTGATCAAGGCCCATTGGCAGCCGGGCGTGATTGGCGGCACGATGTCATTAATTTCATACGGCATTGCTATTTGGGCAATGAGCAAGGCCCCGATTGCGTTGGTCGCCGCCCTGCGGGAAACCAGCGTACTATTTGCCATGGTGATATCCGTCTATTTGCTGAAAGAGCCATTGGGCAAAATGCGGGCGCTATCCGGTCTGGTGATTGTGGCGGGCGTTATGATTACTCGACTCGGCTAATTTGGGCCAATAGACAGCATATAATGCTGCCCTGATGAAAATATTCATAACTGGCTTTCCAACTAATTCGTTATAATAGCTCGATCAAAATGTAAAATTTTGAACCAGACCGTATAAAAATAAATCAGCCCGGAACTCGGGCCGATAAAATTTGAATGAGCATACATACATCATGAATAATACAACTCCAATCCGCGAGCTCACGCTGCGTGGTATTATTATCGGTGCATTGATTACTGTCATATTTACTGCATCAAACGTCTATTTGGGACTAAAAGTCGGATTAACGTTCTCGTCAGCCATACCGGCCGCTGTAATTTCTATGGCCGTCTTACGGCTTTTCTCAGGTTCCAACATTTTAGAAAATAACATGGTACAGACGCAGGCTTCTGCCGCCGGTACGCTGTCATCCGTTATTTTTATCCTGCCGGGATTATTGATGATCGGCTACTGGCAGAGCTTCCCGTTCTGGCAAACGCTGCTGATCTGCGCCTCTGGCGGTATGCTCGGAGTGGTATTCTCCATTCCTCTGCGCCATGCGATGGTGGTCAAAAGCCACCTGCCTTATCCGGAAGGCGTGGCCGCCGCTGAAATTCTCAAGGCGGGTTGTAATGACTATGTCGATGAAAATGACCAGCTGCAAGACAACAAAATTGACAATGCCACGGGCGAAGCTAAAGACAGCGGCTTTCGTGACATTCTGTTCGGTGGCTTTATTGCAGCAGCCGTCAGCTTTGCCACTAACGGCTTACGGTTATTATCTGACGGAGCTAGCTATTGGTTCACTCAGGGCCGGGCTATTTTCCAAATTCCCGTTGGTTTCTCATTAGCGTTATTGAGTGCCGGTTACCTGATTGGTATTGCTTCCGGTATCGCCATTTTAATTGGTACTTTCATCGCCTGGGGCGTGGCTATTCCGGTTATCAGCGCATCGTTAGACGTTCCGGAAGGGATGTCTATCGGTGGCTTTGCCATGAAGCTGTGGTCTAGCAATGTGCGCTTTATCGGTGCCGGTACGCTGGCGATTGCCGCTATCTGGACGCTGTTAACCCTGATCAAACCTATTGTTGAAGGGATGAAAACCTCCCTGCGCTCGCTGAATGCGAAGAATACAGGCGAAGTCATTCCAAGAACCGAGCTAGACTTATCTCCGAAGCTTGTTCTGCTGATAAGCGTTGCCATGTTTCTGGTACTTATCGCCACGTTCTACTCGTTTGTATCTGATAGTGGGTTATCTGAAGTCACCGCCTGGGGCTTAGTCATCGGCTCAGTTATTTTTGCCTTTTTGATTGGCTTTCTGGTTGCCGCAGCCTGCGGCTATATGGCCGGTCTGGTTGGTTCGTCAGCCAGCCCAATATCAGGTATTGGTATCATTGCCGTTACGGTAATTTCGCTGTTACTGCTGTTTATGGGCGGATTAAACGGCATGCTCGATACGCCAAAAGGGACTAACTTTGCTACCGCGCTGGCTATCTTTACCACCAGTGCCGTGCTGGCAATTGCGACCATCTCCAATGACAACCTACAGGATTTAAAAACCGGTTATCTGGTCAAAGCCACGCCGTGGCGTCAGCAGGTTGCGCTGTTAATTGGTTGTATTGTCGGAGCCGCCGTTATCGCACCGGTTTTGGATCTGCTCTATGAAGCCTACGGTTTTAGCGGCGCGGTTCCTCGTCCGGGAATGGATCCTAATCAGGTTCTGTCAGCACCGCAGGCAACCTTAATGACCACCATTGCCAAAGGCATTTTCTCTCATCAGCTTGAGTGGACAATGATCGTTATTGGTTTGGTGATTGGTGCCGTCGTGATCGTTATCGATCTGTTGCTGGCAAAGAAAGGCAGTAACATGCGTATTCCTGCGCTGGCAGTTGGTATGGGTATCTATTTACCGCCGTCAATTACTGCACCGCTGATTATTGGTTCAGTGCTTTCATGGATTATATCCAGTCAGGTTAAAAAGAAAGCCAAAGCCCAGAACGCAGATTTTGCCACCATGTTTAAGCCGGTAGAACGTAAAGGTGCTCTAATTGCTTCAGGCCTGATCGTAGGTGAAAGCCTGGTTGGCGTAACGCTGGCAGTATTGATTGTTATCAGTATCACCAACGGCGGTAGCGATGCACCACTGTCGATTGAATCATGGCTGAAGCCTATCTTTGGCGACTCCGGGCTAACTCAGCAGTTGCTGGGTCTGCTAGTGTTCGTGGCCATTTGTGCCCTATTTGTTCGTCGCGTTCTTCGCGCAGCTAAGGCCAAATAACCGGAACTTTACTGCCCGACGATCAATCGGTAACGAAACAGGCGACCACCGTTTATCCGGTGTGTCGCCTGTTTTTTTTCTCCGCCATTTTAGTTACCAACAGCACGTTTTCATTCATCTGGACTGTTTTGTCGCCAGAAAAATATTATGATGTTTCCTTCAATTATATGATTAGCAATAATTGGGTGTTGTACGATATTCAACCTATTTTTATTAACCGACAGGTGGCTTTCTGCCTCGGCTCAATCCTTATCTGATTGGTTATAGGATAAAGACATTACGTTACCTTCATTATCTCACTGGCTACTGAGATACCAATTCTGCCCGACAGAGTGGAAAACATAATGGATAAAATAACTCAGCTAAAACCTATTCCTTCCCTGATTGCCGTCGCCATTACGTTGATTATCTGGTTTGTTATTCCCACCCCACAAAACGTCACGCCTAATGCATGGCATCTTCTGGCGCTGTTCGTTGGAACCATTGCCGCCATTATCGGCAAAGCAATGCCTATCGGGGCTATTTCAATCATTGCCATTGCTCTGGTGGCGTTAACCGGCGTGACCAATCCGGGTAAGCCGGGCGCGGCGTTGAATGATGCCTTGAGCGGTTTTTCTAACCAGCTTATTTGGCTTATCGGTATTTCAATTATGGTATCTCAAAGCCTGAACAAAACAGGCTTAGGTGCCCGCATCGGTTACTATTTTATTTCACTGTTTGGCAAAAGCACCTTGGGTATTGCCTATGCGCTGGCCATTGCCGAAACGACTCTGGCACCGGTCACCCCAAGCAATACTGCCCGCGGCGGCGGCATAATTCACCCAATTATGCGTTCTATTGCCGATAGCTTTAATTCAAAGCCAGAGCCGGGTTCAACAGAAAAAATTGGGCGTTATTTGTCACTGGTTAACTACAATATCAACCCAATCACGTCAGCCATGTTTATTACCGCAACGGCGCCTAACCCCCTGATCGTCAGCTTAATTATGAAAGGAACAGACCCCAGTTTTGAGCTAAGCTGGGGAATGTGGGCCATCGCAGCGCTGCTTCCGGCGATTGCCTCTTTGATCGTGGTTCCGCTGGTCATTTATTGGCTCTATCCGCCGGAAATTAAGCGCACGCCAAACGCACAGGTTTTCGCTAAAGATAAACTGAACGAACTAGGGCCAATATCGCTGTCTGAAAAGATCACCCTCTCGGTGTTTGGCTTATTGCTGTTACTGTGGGCGGGTATTCCTACGTTCTTCTTCGGTGAAGGCTGGGAGGTAAACCCGACAACGGCAGCCTTTATTGGTTTGTCCATTCTGCTGATAACCGGCGTATTAAGCTGGGATGATTTACTAAAAAATAAAGGCGCGTGGGATACGGTGGTATGGTTTGCCGCACTGGTGATGATGGCAACCTTCCTCGGTAAACTCGGCTTGATCGGCTGGCTGTCTCAGGCCGTTGGCGGGGCAATTGATAACTTAGGCATTGGCTGGATCGGCGGCACGATTTTGCTGGTCATAGTCTATGTCTATTCACATTACTTTTTTGCCAGTACCACCGCGCATATTACCGCGATGTTCGCCGCCTTCTTTACTGCCGGTCTGGCGTTGGGCGCACCTCCGGCGCTTCTAGCTTTAATTTTAGCCTTTTCATCTTCCCTTATGATGTCCCTGACCCATTACGGAACGGGCACCGCGCCTATCATCTTTGGTTCAGGCTACGCCACGCTGAGCGAATGGTGGAAGACCGGGTTTATTCTCAGCGTAGTGAACCTCATTATCTGGATCACCATCGGTGGAATGTGGTGGAAATGGCTGGGCTATTGGTAAAATTCAAGAAAAGGGTGAAAGCATCAGTGGATATTTATAATAGTGAATGTCCATATCTATCGCTAAAATGCAAAACGTCCAATGAGATACATTGGACGTTTTAATATGTCACCTATAGCAGGACTAGATAAGGATAATTTTTAAACTGTATTCATTTCATCTCTGATAACCGCTAGCTAATTAAACGTCACCAGCATCTCAGCCGAGGCCGTAACTGGGCCGGCAGGTAAACTACTGCCGCCAGAGCACAGTCGCCAGGTCAGCTGGTTTACAATCGATTTATTGGATTCAGAGGCGCTGATGCTACCAATTTGAATCGGTGAGCTATCAAACCGCATGCCAGTCGCCGCATTACAGGCCCCACTGCCAGAAGTACCTGTATCAATTTCTCCGGTAATATATCCACCGCCCTGATCTAAGGACAGCCGAGTGAGTTGCCCCTGATACAGACCAGATATCGCACGAAACTGCACATTAATACTTGCGCTAATATAATCGCTGGATTGGCCACAGTTAGTTACTAGCGGGTAGGTTTTTGTGGCTAACTCAGCGCCCACTGTGCGTCTATGCATCACCGCACCAAAATCAATATTAGCGGTGGTATTGATGGTACATTCCAATGTGGAAATACGCATAGAGATATTACTTGGGAAGATTTGAGTATATATACTACCAGGAGCCCCATCTGCATAGCTTGAGTAATAAAGAGGGCTAATTACGATACCCGGCGAGGAAACCTGAGTACCATCGGCAACAATCACCCAAGTACCCTCGGCCCGGGCAGTCCGCATGTATCCACTGTCATAAAAGTTAGTAATATCCACCGTTCGCGGCGGCAGACACCACGCCAAGGCTCCGGGAAGTGGATCAGTGATAGTATTCCCACCGGCGGTGGCCCAGGTTCTGGGTAGACCAATGGTACCACTCAGAGTTTCCACGGTGCCATCGGACAACTTATAGGTTGCGGTAACTTTAGCGCGAGGAATAAGACCCACTCCCGGTGCAATTTGATAAGCCATATAGCCACCGATGTTGGTGAGCTCGCTCATAGTCATGCACCGGTTCGATATGGTTGATATATTGGCTATACCGTAAGGGGTAAACAATCCATTGCTGCCCATTGGATGCGCCACGTTGACGCCAAAGGGATATCCTTCCCAGACAATTCCGGTTCCTTTGCCGATGGTAACATTATAAGCCTGTAACGGAGCCACCAGTCCGAAAACCAGCAAACACAGGCCTGCGGCTTGGAATAATCGGGTTTTGACCATTGCTAGATGAGCGATAACGGCGGTCTTTATTTGGTTCATGGAGTCACTCCTTTACATGTGGCAGAGATCTGGCGTAGTGGGTTATTTTCAGAGGTTGCGCTGTCGGCTAGGTTAAAGCTGGCTCGACACTGCTGGTCAATTGCTGGCCCCCACTTCGCTGTCAGGCTGCCGTTCTCCGGTAATCCGCTAAGGTAAGCCTGCCCGGCATTACCGACAATACCGGTATTCGGTTCAGCTTTAACCTCGCTGCTGTCAACGGAAGCCATGGCACCAAAAGGGACCGGTTGCTGATTGCTTTGAATCAGAGTAATTATCGCCTGAAAGCCCACTCGAGTAGCAAAATTGGCTAATACCACTGCGCCCTTGGTTGGGTAGACATTCATACTCGATTGAGTAATATCTACGTCATCCGGCAGGGTTGACGGATCAAGGTTGATGCTGTTTTGCTGGTAGTTAGACAGATAAGGTACAACTGCCTTCCCCCATCGATCGGTCCGGCTAGTACCGTTGCCCACAGCAACATCGCGAGCACCCGGAGTATTGACGATAGCCACTGCACTACCCAGTGTCTGGCTGAACGTGACACCCTGCGAATAAGCCACTACACCACCAGTAGCCCCCATATTGACTGAACGGTAATTATTACCGTAGCTGTAGCCACCATTGATCATACCTTGGCTACCCTGATAGCTGGAACTTAATGAACCACTATTTCCCTGATCCTGATTGGCATAGCCCTGCGTGGCGCTGTAGGATAAGTGGTCATCCAGCGCGGTGCCGGAGAGACCAACCTGCTGCTGCTGGCTACCATCACTGCTATGGGTCATCTGATAGTTGGCGTAGATTTTACGCGCCGCTTCGGCGTTGCTAAACAGGCTTAGCGGCACCTGCATGTTCATTGATATCTGGCGGTTTTCCGGCCAACTGCTAGCGTTATCCTTTATGCGATCAATCCGATAAGATAGCCCGTAACTGACGCCTTTGTAGCTGGCGTTATAGCCAGCCGATATGCTGTTGTTGACACGGCTATTGCCCCAATAGTTATCCCGGCCAGCACTAACGTAAAGCGACCCCCACTCACGCATATCTTGGCTGAGCCTCAACTGCATACTGCTACGACGACGGTCCAGCGCCCAAGGCACTTGATCGTCGTTAAGCTGGTAACCAATATTGTTGGCATCAGAGAAGCTATAGTAATCTTCGGTTGAGTAGCGATAGGCCGCCAGATCGATAGAGGTACCGGTAGTCAGTAGGCTTTTAGCATAACGAATCCGGTAAGAGGCACCCTTCTGGCGATCGCGGATGCCTTCTATCTGCGCGCTGGCGGTAGTGATATCCGCGGATAATGCCCCAACTTCACCGAGCGAAACGCCGGTGCCTAACACGACAGAATAGTAACTCTCAGCGACTAGCCCACCAGCATATAGAGTAATGTTGTGCGGTAAGCCGTACATTACTGTACCCAAGCCGAAGCTCAGCTGTTTCGATCCCTCGGTAATGCCACCGTTGTAGCGACCCGTGGTTATTTCATACTTCATCCCACCCGTACGCTGCATCATCGGTAACGATGAATAAGCCACCGTTTGGGTTCGCACCGAACCGTTCGCTTCCGTAATGGTCACCGTTAGGTCACCAGCCTGACCGGTTTGGTACAGGTCCTTCAGGCTGAACGGACCAGGTGGCACATAGGTCTGATAAATTACGTTGCCGTTCTGGGTGACGGTCACCCGGGCATTCGACTCGGCAACCCCGGATATCAGCGGGGCAAAACCGCGCAGACTGTAGGGCAACATCTCATCGGTGGAGTTAAGTTTCACCCCCTGAAACGGGATGCTGTCAAACACATCATTGCCGGTGCTGTTTTCACCAAACAGGATCTCCGATTTCAGAGATTGAATATCCCGCTGAAGGTAGGTATTGCTAAATTGGGTGCTACTGTAAGTAGTGCTGGGTCCGTTACCACCAGCGCTTTGAGTATTGCTGTAGGTCATATCGCTGCGCAAGCGCCAGGCAGCTAGATTAGCGCCTCCGTACAGGTTAGCAAACAGACTGGTCTGCTCAGTATCCTCGTTGCCCCATTGTCCATCTTGCCAGCTGCGGCTGCCGTTCAGGTTGTAGTTCAGCAGCAAAGCGGGAACGCCCTGATCCCACAGCGCAGGATCGACAGTCCCTTGAGCATTGGGCTGCATCGCCACCTGAGGAATGCTTAAGTCAAGGCGCAGCAGGGATAAATCGAATTTAACGCGAGACTCTGGAATAAGCGTCGCCAGATTGTCTACTGGCTTATCGGCTGGCAGCCCGGCAAACTCGGGCAATACATCGGTATTCACCCCCAGTTCATGCAACTTCATCGGGGTTAATACTGGCTGCGCTTTGCCACTGGCGTCTTTTTTAAACTCAATGGTATGCTGGCCCTGCTCGTTCTGGTTGATATACAGCGTTACCAGATACTCACCTTCTGGGATTTGGCCCGCACTTTCAAAAGTGGTTAAGTCTACCGTAGTAGCACTCTGGCCGCCGGAGAGCTGCAGCAGGCCAGAGTCAAAGTAGTCTTTTCCCAGCGCAGGCAGAGCACAAGCCAACAACAGGGTGATGACGCTAAAACGTAGCCTCATTGGCACACGCGGATTAATACCATGATCAGATTGATTATTTTTCATTTCCATTTGACTCATTATGACCAGAGGCTAATGTGAGGATGGCGATTGACGCTGACCAGCAGTGTTCCAGCCGTCTTCGTCTATTAATTGCCATTCGACATCACCGCGTGTTCCCGGCGGTAAGTGATATTGTTGCTGCCCCTTTGGCGGGACCATCAGACGTAACTGGCTCTTATCCAATGCATAGCCGCCTACGCTCAGGTGTGAAAAGGTCAGCCAAAAAGGGGTTGGGTTGTTAGCCACCAGCATATCGCCCTGTAGACTGAACTTGAGATCAGGGGCCGCACCCGCAACACCGCTCTCCGGCAGTCCATCAGGGCGATAGAACAGTTTCATATTGCTGACTATCGCTAAGTTCACCTGAGGCGATATTTGCTCGTCTTTGGGCTTTGATTGACTTGGAATGGCTTTCATCGAAATAAAGTAGACCGACTCACGATCTTTCGGTAATTCCGCACCAGCGCGACGAATACGCAAAGCCAGCTCTTCACCGGGTTCAAAACGCTGCAGCGGCGGAGTGATAATAAAAGGCATGGCAGTATGGCCGTCATCCTTCAAGTCAACATCGCCAGTAGTGAAGTCCACCGGACGTATCCATGACTGCATCAGATATGCGTTAGGCGTTTTGTTATAAGCACGTAGGGTGACTCCCCCCTTTTCACTTTCCGGGTAGATCACTCGCAGAACATAAAAAGAAATACCGGTAGGATCTTTTTGCTCTGCGTAAACCTTCACACTGGTGGCACCCCATCCACCCAAAAAAATCAGGGTAATGATCCATCGGGTTATTTGTTGTTTCATAGCGCTTCCTTGGTGGCTGATACGGTCTGCTGACAAGGTTCCGAAGCAGCGCCGTAGTCGGTTAGCAACTGCCAGTGAGCCCGAGATATGGGCTGAGCGATCGGATAATCCTGATGACTCATCGGCGCGAGCATCGACGGCTGCTTATTCAGATTGATCTCTTGGTTACCTAAGGTCAGACGGCTAAAAGTCAAATAATAAGGACCAGGGTTAGTTATTCGTACCCGATGTCCGTTCTGTGTTATCTGCAATTGGCAATAGGTTTGAGTCGGTGCAGGTTGTAGCCCCTGCGGGCGGTAAAATAGCTTGAGCAGAAAACGAAATCCCATAGATAACTGGGACTGGTCTGAAGTCGGATTTTCACCTGACTGGGCAGGAATGGCCATTAGCGACAGGTAGAACAAGGATTCTCTGTCCTCAGGCAACGATGTATCCCCCTGCCTCAAAATTCGCAGAGTATTGCTACTGTCGGGAGATAACCTAGCCAGCGGTGGCGTCACGACAAATGGAGCGACGCTCGAATCATCGGGCGTAAGCTGAACGCCAGCCTGCAGCAGATACAGCTGGTTGCCCTGATTATTTACCGTCACGCTCTGGGTGTTATTACTAGCCTGAAAAATCACCCGAGTCTGATTGATATTAACGCCGCCATCCGCCCTTGCCGTCAGACAGCAGAGTATATTCAAGCAGAAAAATAATGTGCCGGTTAGGTTTAGCTTCGTCGTCAGCATGTTCATCGGCTCAGCGATATACAAAATCGAAAACAATGCGCGCAGTGATTCTGCCCGGCTGCACGTTGGCGGACGTACAATCGGAGCTACTGCCACAGGTTATACCGGCAAAGAATTGGAAGTCGGCATCTGTCGGGATCAAGTCCACACTGGCCAAATTGATATAATCGCCATCAGCGATAGCCGTCTGGCTGTACAACGCGGGAGTATTACTCTGCGCTACCATAATGCCAACGCCCTGTGCCACAGAATCGACGCTACTACGAAATACCCACTTCCCGCTAAGGGTCATGCCTTGACCTGTGATTTTAATCGCTGGCGTTTGCCCAGACAGAAAATCTCCACAGGCGCGAACCTGCAGAGTAAAGGGCCTCGCGGCTACGAGGGTATTCCCCCGTAGTGAGGAAAGCATGACGGTACCCAACGACAGTGTTGTTTGGTCCAGACTTATCTGGCAGGTTCCCTGATTAATTTGAGCTGAGTAATTTAGGGTGATCGCCTGCGCGGGCACGATCCCGCAGCTTAATAACGCCACCATAATAGTACCGGTTGCCCATTTACGGCATCGAATGTTCAAATCCATTCATTGCTCCCTGATCGGTAATAGTCTTCCATGCTATCTGACCGGACCTGTGTGAAGTCGGGTAGATGTGACTCTCAAACGGGGCAAGCATCGCCACGCCGCCCGGAGCCTCTAACGATAGCTTTTGTCCGGCAAAAGCTAAGCTGACCAGATTGACAAAATAGGGGGAAGTATTCGTCACTTTTAAGCCGTTACCAGCACGTTCAAACGTTAAACCTTTCTGAGCATCGTCTGACGTTCCAGCTAGTCCTGATGGGCGATAGAATAATTTAATGATATTGCCAACACCAAACTGGGTGGCACCCGTCACGGCTCTGGGCTGATTATCTGCAAGCACTGATTTGCTGGCCGGTATAGCACGAGCGTTAAAATAAAATACTGATTCACGGTCTTTCGGCAAATTACCTATTTTGCCGGCAATTCGCATCTGGTTAGTCGTATTAGGCTCAAGGCGAAACAGAGGAGGAGTAACGGTAAACTGCGAAGCAGGCTGACCATCCAGATTCAGAGTGACCATCGACTGAACCAGATAAGGCAGCTCGGGCATAGTATTGCGAACTGTCACGGTAATGCTATTTGCACCCTCAGGGTAAATCAAGCGGGTAGCATTGATGCCAAAACCGTCAGCCATTGCCACAGAGGTCCATATTGAACAACTGGTAACAATTAATAGTGCGCGTAAAAGGCCATTCATCGGTTTATTCCTGTTTTGTTGAATGAATGGGCTGCATCAGCAGCCCACCATTTAGGACTTAGGACTTAGGACGGGATCAGTTATAGGCAAAGCTAAACGTAATTGGTGCATTGATATGACCAATTTGAGCCAAAGTTACCGCTGTTGCTAAACCGGCTTGCATGTTGATAACCTTACCGTTAAAGTCGCCGGCAGCTGGCGTTGCGCCTGCAGTGGCTACTGGTAATTTCTGGTTATTAACGATATAACCGGTTACGCCAGTTGCAGTCAGCATTACGCCAGTAGAGGTACCGGTAGTGTTAAACATATTTGGGTTACCACCCAGCGTTTGGCCAGAAACAACCAGACCAGCAGTATCACCGGCAGCCAGTGGAGCCATACAGTTGCTCAGACCTACGGTGAATGGCTTCACGCTAGCCGCAACGGGGGTAGCTACAGCAGTAAACTGGGCTGGCGTGTAGTTACCTAAATCTAAGTTGTTGGTAGACAGAGAAACGTCACAAGTTGCAGCTACAACATCGCCAGTGATAACGATTTGAGCATTGGTTGCAGCGTTTGCTGCAGAAACAGAACCCAGAGCTAATAGTGTTGTTAATGCAATATTTTTAAGTTTCATACAAATAAATTCCATATTATTTATTACAGGTTGTTATCAACGATTCGTCCTGTTTATTTTCAGAAGCAAATCGCGATGTTTATATATAACCTATTTCAGGTATCCTCCTAGACAGGTTATATCATTTTATCAATGCAACTTAATGCATTAATAATAAGCGCCCACCAATGAATAACATCCATTGAAATGGTGCAAACTTTTATATTGTTTGTTTTATGACTTAATTTTATTCACATTTGATCAAATAATAATCAATAAAATTGAATAGCGTCTATCAACACTTTTAATGGAAAAATACCTATTTCAATATTTTTGTCTATTGCGCGATTTTCTATACTACTTAATGAGAATGAGTGACATTATATTTATATAAAAATAAGAAATATCATTCAGTTACCAACAAGGCAGGATGTGCAAGACTAAGCTAATGGTTAGAGTAATTGCATAATAAAAGTTAGAAAATTCTAAAATTACAACTTTTTTATTACAATTGCCTTTCTCTTACGTTCTATCCTTCCCTTGATAGGTAGTGAGTTAACTACCCTATTCATTAAACCTATATTTAGGAAAAACTTCTCAAACATGCAACGCATTTGAAATTATTATGCATAAGAGAAAATTAAGATCCAGCATTTTTCATTCATTTCTTAATAATGAAACACATTTTTAGCTTAAAAGAATATAACTTATTGGATCTAATGTAATTTAACCCAGATTATCCAGAACAACGCAGATTCCGCGTTTACTAATACTCTACAACACTTTCAACAACAACTAGACATTTGACGATTTAAGGCCAAAGCTGCTGAATTATAAGGAAATAATATGATATTAAAAGGGGTGGCGAAGTCCTTTGCGCGGTCACAACGCCTTCGGTTTTCCATTCAATCAACCGAATTGGCCTGATGCTTGATATAAACAATGTGTGGTTATTTGGACTTTCATCCCACCAACGCTTATTGCAGGATGAAATTCTCCGCCAATGGCTCGTTCTGTTACATCATGACTGTCGTGGGATTTATGGTGAGTGGTATCAGCCGGTTAATAAAGCGGGATGAATTGAAAGTGGCCAATCAATAGCTCTATAGGGTGATAGCAAATAGCCAGCATAGTTATTCCGTTGCCGCAAACTTGCTAAATCGAGAGTTTAATCCTGTGGCAATGAATATAGTCTTATCACTTATATCAGGACGAAGGAAGGAAGGAAGGAAGGAAGGAAGGAAGGAAGGAAGGAATTTAAATAACCAACTACTGAAATGCATTCATTCCATATTGGGAATATCGATAAAGCACTTACGTTGTAGCGATTTATTAACGTGACGCAGATTGATGAACGCTGTTGAGCAATGCCCCTAGCCAGTAGGGGCATTGTTAACATTACTGGAAGCTGCCACCAATAGTCATCATAATCGCGTTATCTCTTTGATTCTCAGACCAACCTCCCCGATATTCCAGAGAAAGGTTTATTGATTTGGTTAAATTTGCCGTTAACCCGGTTGATACCTGCAGGATGTCTCTACCGACGGAAGTGCCTGAATGATTAAACGAGGCGTAGCCCGCTCCGCGAAATGCTCCGTTATAACCCGCATTATCATTAGCCAGTTCCCTTTGGTATAAAACCCGAACCCGTGGCGTTAACGCGCTCTCTTCCCCAATTTCAAACGTCTTTGATAGCTGGAATCCGGCCCCCAGACGCGCACTAAAATAGTCGTCATAGGAAATTTTTAATGCTGTAGACTTATTGCCACCTTCACTGAACTGCTCTCCCGGCATATAGGCAATATCCAATACCGGAATAATTGTCTGCCATTCAATGCCCATTCCCGGGTTATATTTCAGGCCGTTCTCTGCATACAGAGAGAACAGGTTGCCATTAATCTTTCCTTCGTTTTTAGCTTTATAATTTAATAATTGTACGTTTCGGGTAGTTTCTGTACGGCTGTACTGATAACCAACGTTAGTATTAAAGTAGCCAATACCGTAATCATAACGGCTGTAAACAGAGATACCGTAGGCATCATCTTCACCGCTAAAATCTTTTCCATCGGTATCAGTATTCATGTAGGCCAACGCCCCACCGATATCCCAATTGTCTGACACTGACCAGTCTTTACCAAGAACAATGCCCTCATAGGTATAATCCAGACCGGTGTTATAACCATTACTGTTTATACGCCCATAGTTACCCACCAGCGTTACCCACGAGCTATGCTCTTTTTCCTGATAATCCATAGACTGATTATCAATCTGAGCGTTAATTGCCTGCATCGTGACGCGATTAATATGGGCGGTAACAAGGCGCTGATCGGCAAATACCGTTCCCTGCAGTGAGGACAGGGTTTTAGATAATGATGATACCGGCGTAAATTGAACTTTCGCCAAAACATCAGCCATTGGCTGGTCGGTATCAGTATTATCGGCGATGGCACTCAACGTCTGCTGAAAATCACAGTTGCCATTAACGCAGAGCTCTTCCCGTACAAAAGGATTATTGGCCACTAGCGATAAATTTTTATCGTTCAGCCGTGAGCGAAATGATAATAGAGAGCCTTCAACCGGCTGAAAATTTTCAATATTTTGTTGTTCCAGATCGCTAAGACGATAGTACTTAAGCGCAACAGAATGTAGGGTGCTTTCTGAGGATATCAGGGGTATCTCGCTATCTGGTTTATAGTACCCGGGCTGGACATCAACCATAACCCGAGCCCCTAAGTTAGCAACCACCTGATCGTCATCATCATTATTTACCTCATGAAACCGCAGAGGAGCCTGTTCTATTTCATTTGAAACCGTAAAATGGAGCTCAGAATTCGGTTGGGCGATAAATGAACCATAAATATCTAATCCTGAATTCTCAACAATCATTGATCCGCGAAGAACAGTATCAGTGGCAAAATTGGCATTACCCAAGGCACCGTATCCTTGAATGGTCGCAGCTGAACTAATAATATTTTCGGCGGTGTTCAACTCACCACCTTGTAAATACAATCGTCCCTGTTTAGCCCATAATACATCGGCAGACGCCTGAGTATTTAGCGTCCACGTTGCATTATTAACCAGATGAATAACGCCATAAGCATCTTCTGTATTAGTAGCATTATTACGCTGATAATTTGGATTAATATTTCCGGCCATACTTTTATCAACGACTAACAGGTCATTCAGCAACAAACGTTCGCGTTGAGTAACAATATTATTGTTGTATATATCTTTGCCAGGATAATGTTTAGTATCTTGAGGTAAGGTATTTCCCGACTCATTAAAATAAACCCACTGAGTATTACCTAAAGGGTCAGGATAATAAACCATCCCATCCGGATCCTTTATTTCATAATAGCCTAATCGAAGAAGTGCAGGATCGGTTTTTGTCGGCCCACCAAGATCGTCTAAATTCAGTTGATAAAAAGCATCCGCTAAATCGGTATCAATAATATTTGTCTCAGGATCAAACGCGGCATGTATGCCTATCTTTTGGTCATCATAAGGAAGATCGTTGGCAAACGCGCGCTCCTTACCCGCTAAATAGATATCTGCGCACGCCGAATAGCAATGTCCAGAAAGCACGGTGTTTAGCCCGTAGGTTTTTATTGACTGATTAATTCCATACCCTTCAAGCGCACTCCCTCCCGATGAATTACGCACAACCAACGTGGTTATTTTCTTACCTTCACCGATGGCTTTATTCATTAATGCGACGAATTTATCCTTATCCCCTTCAACCACCCCACCTGAAATATAAATAGTGTCTTGTCTTATATGCATATCTAACGCTAATGATGGTAAAGAAAATAAACTTATAATACTTAGCGTTATAAATATTGAGAGCGTTTTCAATCTCATTTGATATCCTCCGATGTTATCTTTAAGCCGGAATCCATTAGGTATCGAAACATATATGTTTTATGCCTAATACAATTACAAGCTCTGGTAACTACACGGTAATTCAGAAAAAACAAATGAAAAAGAAAAACGTTAAATTATCGACAGTTCGTTTAGATTTCATTTAACAATGCGAATTAAGCGTAATAAGTGATACACCATTAAATGTATTTCTCTGCGTTCTATATTTAATTCGACCTCTTATAATATTAATTATCTATAACAATAATATATAAATGCAGTTATGTTACTGATAGCCAAAACTCGCCTGTATGCGAGCACCGCCAAGGTTACTGTCACTAATGATAATGTCACCCTGATACTGTTCAATAATTTCACTGGCAACGGTAAGGCCTAATCCCTGCCCGGGTTTAAGCGTATCGGCACGTTGTCCTCGTAGAAAAATAACGCTCCGCTTATCAAAAGGAATTCCCGGACCATCATCGTCAATATATATATTTAGATATCCCTCTGACTGCTCCGCACTAATTTCAACTAGTTCAAGACAGTATTTGCAGGCGTTATCCAATAGGTTTCCCATTATCTCGATAAAATCATTGTTGTTACCCATGAAAACCATCTCTGGAGAAATATTGAGCCGAATAGCCACACCTTTATGCGAATAGACTTTATGAAGCGCGTAGCAGAGCCCATCAAGGAGCTTTGTTAGTGAATGAATTTCGCGCGTTACAACGCTATGGTCTGAATGAATACTCGCCCGGTGAAGGTAATAGCCAACCTGCTGAGATATACGGCTAATTTGCTCAAGGATAATCGACTCTACATCGGCAATGGTTATGCTTTTATCTATGCGTAGCGATTGTAACGTGGTTTGCATCACGGCCAGCGGGGTCTTCAAGCTATGGGTGAGATCGGATAGCGTCGTATGGTATTTAGCGTAACGCTTACGCTCATGGTACAGCAGAATATTCAGGCTACGTACCAGAGCATGAGTCTCTTTGGGCGTATTTTCATCCAATAATTCTCGTTGATTATTTTCGAGCTGTGCAACCTGTCTAGCCAGTTGGTTAATGGGCCTGAGGCTCCAGTGCGCGGCTATCCATACAAAAGGAATAACCAGTACTAAATTAGCCAAGATAACCCAGGCAAGCCAGTCCCATACCGTATCTGACGGCTGAAGCTCTTGCGGCATGATGTCTATCACAACAATGGTCAACGCGGGTAAACGAGACGTCGCCTGATAATGATTAACTGACAGTGAATGCGTGGTCTCTTGGTCCCCATCCGCCTCATAATTCTTAAGCCTCTGCCGTGCTGGCTGGTCATTATCAAGTATTTGGTAAGATAATAATTTATCGATATACATGTCGTATATCCCCGGAGTTTGAAGCCAGCTCTTATCAACATGCGACTCTAAGGTTGGAATATCACGCTGTCGCCAAAGCAGCTCACCCTGTTGGTTATAGATAAGCACCAGAGTGGGATAATTGAGATCAAAATCAGGAGGTATGGCGATAGTCAGTCGGTTGTTCTTCCACTGCGCTAGGCTAAAAAATAGGTTACTTTCACTACGTAGCAGGCGGTAGTTTGTCCGATCAAAGCTATTCATATACCCAAAAATAGCAACGGAGCCATAACTTAGCGAAATAATCAAAATAACCAGCGTTGTAGAGAGGAGAAAACGTAATCTGAGCGAGAGTGGTTTCCTTTTCTTCTTAGCGACTACCATCATGGTAATGGCTCAACGTCAAAGCGATAACCCTGCCCACGCACCGTTGTTATCACTTCATGAGCATAGACCGCTAGCAGTTTTTTACGCAAACGCCCCACTAACACGTCAATGGTATGGTTTTCTTTCGGTTCAACGGTCGGATAGAGCTGTAAAATTAAGTTATCTTTTTTGACAACCTGACCTGCGTTGCGCATTAACGTTTCCATGATAGTAAATTCAAAACCGGTCAGTTTTATTGGGGAGCCACCGCAAGTCACCTCTCTACCCGATAGGTCTATAGCAAAAGGACCAATAGTCATAATCTGGGAAGCAAATCCACAGTTTCGCCTCATCAGGGCCTGCATTCGTGCGACCACTTCCTCTAAATGGAACGGCTTGGTGACATAGTCATCAGCACCAGCCTGCAAGACGCTAACTTTATCTTGCCAGTTATCTCTGGCAGTAAGCACTAAAATAGGTAAGCTAACCTGCCTCTTTCGCCAGCGTTGAATCAGGCTGATACCATCTTCGCCCGGCAGCCCCAAATCAACGATAGCAATATCAGGAGAAAACTCCTGCAATAGAAAGTCAGCCTCTATGGTATTTTCCGCCACATCGACCTGATGCCCCATCTCACGCATTTGTACCGACAAATGATGGCGAAGCAACATGTTGTCTTCGAGAATCAGAATCCGCGCCATTGTTACCCTTAATTAATCACCCTGCATGTATAAGAATATGTAACATCATCATCAATACTATTTATGCCATAAAAATAGTACTCCTACCTATATTATTAAGCAGTACAATAGCGCAGTGAAATTAAACCTAGCCTAAACAAACATCGAATAATCAGAATTAGTCATCAGAGAAAATGGTAATAGGTATTTGCTTATTGATATCGCTTAACCACGAAAAAAGCCTAGCGAGTACCAACCCGGGCACCGAGAACGGATGCCGAATAGGGTTCCTATAATAAAATGATGATGCCGGTAAGATAATTATAAATAAAAAGGCCCACAAAATAATGCGGGCCTTTCTATTTATAAAGCAATCGATTTGATTACATTAAACCATTCGCATGCCTTCAAACGGGTTCCAGCTGTCGCTACCTTTAACTTCTTTCAGATAGTACGCATAGTTAGCCGTCATGGACCACATCATCGCAAGCGCAATGTTTATTCCCATATCTGCGCCGCGAGGAAGCTCAAACCCGGCAATAAGCTCAATTAAACCAAGAATAAAGCCAAGACCTATAGTCATCGCTAATAAAACCAAATTCTTTTTCCATAAACCCAGAACAAAGAAATAGATAAAGCCGAAAAAGAACGCAATGATATTCATACCAATAAAGATACGACGGCCGGGCTTGGCGGCCTTGATAGCAGCCTTATGCTCAGGAGTACTTGGTGCGCCATACCGATCAAAAAAATCAAAACGATCTTGCCATTTTTGTGAGTACTTACTTCTATCCATGATTCGCTATTCCTCATTAATAAAGCATTCGTTGGCTACATATGAAAATCAGCATTCTTATCCACGTAGGTCGGACAATTCTACATTTGGCATAAAAAATTACAAGCGTGTGTCTGATTAGAAAAATGTACCCCACAGCGGTGGCTCATTGTACGATGACGATGGTCTTCTTAATCATGTTTTCTCCTAATTTATTCACAGCTCTTCTAGTTTTCTTCACGATGCTAAGATTACGAAAAAGTCCTATTTATGAACATACCGCTTTTTCGGGAGGGACTACCTGATAACAAAATGGATAGGCAGACAATTTACAAAAATGATTATGAGAAAATAAAGAAGAGCGGAACTATAGAGCCTGTATAGCAAAATATAACTACAGGCTCATAGATATAGTAGAACGGACTTGGGCCAGAAATCACTTTCCGATGCAGAAACTCGAGAAAATCCGCCCCAGTAAATCATCTGAAGTAAACTCACCGGTAATTTCACTCAGGGCTAGCTGGGCCTGCCTTAGCTCTTCTGCCAGTAATTCCCCAGCGCGCGCGCTTACTAACTGATCCATTCCCTGAACTAAATGCCCGGCAGCCGCCTCCAGCGCTTCAAGGTGTCTACGGCGCGCTAAAAACCCACCTTCAGTATTGCTGGTAAAGCCTATGCTGTGTTTAAGATGATCGCGCAGGGCCTGAACGCCTTCACCGGTACGGGCAGAAAGGCGAATCAGTGAGTGACCGTTTACTTCGTTGATACCTAGCGTCTCTCCGGTCAGATCGGCTTTATTACGCACCACCGTAATTGGCAGCGATGCCGGAAGCCGGGCCATAAACTCAGGCCAAATTTGCTGCGGCTCGGTGGCATTCGTGGTTGTACCATCAACCATAAACAGTACCAAATCGGCCTGCTCAATTTCGTTCCACGCCCGCTCAATGCCAATACGTTCAACTTCATCACCGGCTTCACGCAGGCCGGCAGTATCAATAATGTGCAGCGGCATGCCATCAATATGTATGTGCTCACGCAGTACGTCACGGGTTGTTCCGGCAATATCAGTCACGATTGCGGTTTCCCGCCCGGACAGTGCATTAAGCAGGCTGGATTTACCCGCATTAGGCCGACCGGCAATCACCACTTTCATACCTTCACGCAGTAGGCTACCCTGGCGCGCTTCAACTCTGACGCCATCCAGATCGGCCATCACTTTATTTAACTGACCTTCAATTTTTCCGTCCGAAAGAAAATCAATTTCTTCATCCGGAAAATCAATCGCCGCTTCTACATAGATCCGCAGGTGAGTGAGTGCTTCCACTAGTTGATGAACACGGCTGGAAAAAACGCCCTGCAAAGAATTCAGCGCAGAACGGGCTGCCTGCTCAGAGCTGGCATCGATTAAATCCGCTATCGCCTCAGCCTGAGCCAGATCCAGCTTATCATTCAGAAAGGCCCGTTCAGAAAACTCACCCGGCCGGGCAATACGCACGTCCGGTAAAGACAGAATGCGTTTTAGCAATAAATCGAGAATAACCGGTCCACCGTGGCCCTGAAGTTCAAGCACGTCTTCTCCGGTAAATGAATGAGGGCCGGGAAAGTAGAGCGCGATCCCCCGATCGAGAACGGTGCCGTCACCGTCAAGAAACGATAAGTAATCAGCACAGCGCGGCTTGGGCAGCTTACCCAAAACTTGCTGCGCGACTTCAACAACCTGCTTACCAGAAACACGAAGAATACCGACGCCGCCGCGTCCCGGTGGCGTTGCTTGGGCTACGATGGTATCAGTTGTTATCATGGCTGTGTTCTCTGATCAAAGTAATGAATTGGTATAAGAATCATTATATAAAAAAGGCGGTCGTAATGACCGCCCTTTATCGAGCTTATTGCAGTAACTTGCGTTGCGAATTAAGAAACTTTTTTCTCTTTCTTATCGCGGCTGTGTAAGCCTTTCTTCTCTAATCCACGGTAAATCAGTTTCTGCTGAATAATGGTAACTAAGTTACTCACGATATAATACAGAACCAGACCTGACGGGAACCACAGGAAGAACACGGTAAAGATAACCGGCATAAAGGTCATGATCTTCTGCTGCATCGGATCGGTCACCGGCGTTGGTGACATCTTCTGGATCATAAACATCGTTCCGCCCATTAACAACGGAAGAATGTAGTACGGATCCTGTGCAGATAAGTCATGGATCCACAGGGCGAACGGTGCATGACGCAGTTCTACCGATCCCATTAACATATAGTACAGCGCCAGGAAGATTGGCATCTGAATGATTAACGGGAAGCAGCCGCCCAGTGGGTTAACTTTCTCTTCTTTATACAGCGCCATCATTTCTTGGCTCATGCGCTGCTTATCATCACCAATACGCTCACGCATCGCCTGTAGCTTAGGCTGTAGCAGCTTCATCTTGGCCATTGAGGTATATTGCGCTTTAGTCAGCGGATACATGATTCCGCGCACAATAAAGGTAATGATAATAATCGAGAAGCCCCAGTTACCGACAAAGCTTTGGATAAATTTCAGCAGCTTAAACAGTGGCTGAGATATAAACCATAACCAACCGTAGTCTACGGTTAAGTCTAAATGCTCGGCTACCGCCGCCATTTGGTTCTGAATTTCAGGGCCAACCCAAAGCCGCGCCCCTAACTCTTTAGTTTCGCCCGGCTGAATAATAACCGGTGAATTTCTGAAACCAATCGCTGACTGGCCATCGTTTTGCATGGTGAAGAAAGAGCTCTGGCTATCTTTAGCCGGTACCCACGCCGTTGCGAAGTACTGTTGCAGCATCGCAACCCAGCCGTTCTTAGTATCAAGCTTCAGGCCCTCACCTGCGATGTCATCAAAGCTATATTTCTTATATTTGTTGTCATCAGAGGAGTAAGCCGCACCGCGATAGGTATGCAGAGCAAAATTGCTGCTGCCGGTATCGCGAGATTTTGGCAGTTTAGTGCTTTGCTTTAACTGACCAAACAGCACTAAATCAACGGGCTGTGCGCTGGCATTTTCAACCTTGTAATCTACATCAATCACATATTCGCTGCGCTTAAGTACAAAAGTCTTAGTGTACTTAATGCCGCTTTTGTCTATGTAAACTAACGGAATGGTTAATTCATTCTGACCATCAGCCAGCTCAAATGTATCCTGTTTAGATTCATAAAGCGGGCGAGGACCATTAGCCGGGTTGTCTGGACCATTTTTACCTACCAAGCCACTTAACGCCTGATAAGAGAATTCTGAGGTATTTTCTAACAGCTTAAACGGCTGAGTTGACCCTAATGTATCGGGGTAAGCCAACAGATCGGCTTCTTGAATATCACCACCACGAGTGTTGATAACCATAGAAAGAACGTCAGTTTTAACGGTAATCAAACCGCCTTCACCCGCAGCGAGTTCCGCTTGGGTTGAGCCGGTAGAGCCGGTCGCTGTAGAACCGGCACCAGTATTCTGTTGCGTGGTCTGGGTCTGTGGCGCTGGTTGTGGAGCGTTATCCGTTTCCCACTGCTGCCAAATCATAAACGAAACAAACAGCAGCGCGATAAAAAGGAGATTACGTTGAGAATCCATTGTTAATGTTCTCTATATATGGTCAGTATTATTGTTGGGCGGAACAGGATCATCACCACCCTCGTGTAAAGGATGGCATTTTAATACGCGTTTGATTGTCAACCAACTACCTTTTACCATGCCAAACCTGCGCAATGCCTCAATTCCGTATTGAGAACAGGTTGGACGGAACCGGCAATGCGGCCCGAGTAACGGACTGATTACCAGTTGATAACCACGTATCAACATAATCAAGATACGGGAGCCAGCCGACAATGACGACGCCATAACTTATCCAATGCTTCCGTCAGTGCATGATTATCCAGATCGGCTATCCCCTTTTTGGCTATCACAATAAAATCCATCGATGGCAAATCATGCTGGCGTAAACGGAAACTTTCGCGGGTTAGGCGTTTAATTCGGTTACGTTCATGAGCTCGCTTAACGAATTTCTTTGCGACAGTAAGACCAACACGAGGATGACCCAACGTGTTTGATCGACCAAGAATGGTAATTTGAGGAACACCGGCCCGTTGCGGCTGTTGGAAAACAAATGTGAAAGTACTGGGAGTTAACAAACGTAACTCCCTGGGGAATGCTAGCTTAAGCTTAACCACACAGATGGTTAACTCGATTAACTAGAAGTAGTTAAACGAGAGCGGCCTTTAGCACGGCGACGAGCCAAAACCTGACGACCATTTTTAGTGGCCATACGAGCACGGAAACCGTGGCTACGGTTACGTTTTAATACGGACGGTTGAAAAGTGCGTTTCATGGCGATCTCTACCTAAATCTTGATTATTACTAATTAGTAAGCGCGTTTGGCTACTCGACGTGAAAACGACCGACGCCTCAATCGCAATATACAAAGAGGCGGGATTGTAATAATTGTACAGCCCCGAGTCAATTCCGAACGCTTATCTCTGCTCAAAAACTCGTAGTTACCGCTATGAACCTTAGTTTTCCCATGCTTTCTGCTATAAATAATCGTTAAAACCTTTCTTAACGTTGCTATTATAGAGGAAGAATTAAAAATACTAAGGAGCGAGAAGCGCCACAAGTAGGGCCGTGAATTATACGGACTCCCTAAAAAATCGCAAGGATCCCGCAACGATCCTTTCAATTCTCCCGATCTTTTTTTAGATCTGGGTGATTGTTAACAAATTATCCCCAACGATAAAAATCGTCGACAATAACAACTCATCCGGTTCCCAACTGTCTGCTAGCTACGATGAATAGAAAAATTAACTATTTTTCTCTGCATTTTATTGATCTAATCGCACACTTTATTTATACCTATTCAGGTAAACTTCGATTTGCCTGTGGATAAATTACGATCTTCCTCATGGAAAAGGAGATCTATTTGGTACTTTGCGCTATCATCTACTGGCGCTGATGACGATCCCACACTGCGGATCGAGACGGCAGGGAGCCGATGCAGGACAAATGATTTATCGGATCATACATTTCTGACACCAAACCTAAAATGACGTAGTACGCGGTACGGGATACGAAAAAAAATATATCTATCTCCCCTACCTTTTCATTGTTCTTGTTCGAGTGGAGTTCGCCGTGTCACTTTCTCTTTGGCAGCAGTGCCTTGCCCGCCTGCAAGATGAATTACCTGCCACAGAATTTAGTATGTGGATTCGCCCGTTGCAGGCGGAACTGAGTGACGATACACTCGCCCTTTACGCACCTAATCGCTTCGTTCTTGACTGGGTTCGCGACAAATACATCAATAACATCAATGCATTATTAAATGACTTTTGTGGTTCTAACGTTCCTCAGCTTCGTTTTGAAGTTGGAACAAAACCACTAGTTCGAGTTCCTGCACAGGCAAAAGTTGCCGATAACAATAATAACGCCCGTCCAGCATCAGTGCGCCCGGCCGCCGTTCGCCCAAGCTGGGAAAATCAAGCCGCGCAGCCAGAACTTTCTTACCGCTCAGGCGTTAACCCTAAGCATCAGTTTGATAACTTCGTTGAGGGTAAATCAAACCAATTAGCCCGTGCGGCTGCCCGTCAGGTTGCCGATAACCCAGGCGGCGCCTATAACCCGCTATTCTTATACGGCGGCACCGGTTTAGGTAAAACTCACTTATTGCACGCCGTTGGCAACGGCATCATTGAACGCAAGCCGAACGCTAAAGTGGTGTATATGCACTCGGAGCGCTTTGTTCAAGATATGGTCAAGGCCCTGCAAAATAACGCTATCGAAGAATTTAAGCGTTATTACCGCTCCGTCGACGCCTTGTTAATCGATGATATTCAGTTTTTTGCCAACAAAGAGCGATCACAGGAAGAGTTTTTTCATACCTTCAATGCCCTATTAGAAGGTAACCAACAAATTATTCTTACCTCTGACCGTTATCCAAAAGAGATCAATGGCGTAGAAGATCGTCTAAAATCCCGCTTCGGATGGGGGTTAACGGTGGCGATTGAACCACCGGAGCTCGAAACTCGCGTGGCTATTTTGATGAAAAAAGCAGACGAGAACGACATCCACTTGCCGGCCGAAGTAGCTTTCTTTATCGCTAAACGTCTGCGTTCTAACGTTCGTGAACTCGAAGGTGCACTAAATCGGGTGATCGCTAACGCCAACTTTACCGGGCGCGCCATTACCATTGATTTCGTCCGTGAAGCACTGCGCGACTTACTGGCGCTGCAAGAAAAGCTAGTTACTATCGATAACATCCAAAAAACTGTGGCAGAATACTATAAAATTAAAATTGCGGACCTATTGTCTAAGCGCCGCTCTCGTTCCGTTGCGCGTCCGCGCCAGATGGCTATGGCACTGGCAAAAGAGTTAACCAATCACAGTCTACCGGAAATTGGTGATGCGTTTGGTGGTAGGGACCATACAACCGTGTTGCATGCCTGTCGTAAAATTGAACAATTACGAGAGGAAAGCCACGATATCAAAGAAGATTTCTCTAACTTAATCAGAACATTATCCTCATAAAGCTTATGAAATTTATCATTGACCGTGAACATTTATTAAAGCCGTTGCAGCAAGTTACTAGTCCACTGGGTGGCCGTCCTACGCTGCCCATTCTCGGCAACCTTCTGATTCAAGTCACAGAAGGATACTTGTTGCTCACCGGAACCGATCTGGAAATGGAGATGGTTGCGCGTGTCACGCTAAACCAGCCCCATGAGCCGGGTGCCATTACCGTACCAGCACGTAAGTTTCTGGATATTTGCCGCGGGTTACCCGATGGCGCAGAGATCGGCGTTACGCTGGAAAACGATCGGATTTTAGTCCGCTCCGGGCGCAGTCGTTTTTCGCTGTCAACGCTGCCAGCTGCTGACTATCCGAACCTTGACGACTGGAAAAGCGAAGTTGAATTCACTCTGCCGCAGGCAACGCTGAAGCGACTGATTGAAGCAACCCAATTTTCCATGGCCCATCAGGACGTACGCTACTACCTCAACGGTATGATGTTTGAAACCGAAGGTGAGGAACTGCGCACCGTAGCAACCGACGGACACCGTTTGGCCGTTTGTTCGATGTCGGTTGGCCAAAAGCTACCGCCACACGACGTGATTGTTCCACGTAAAGGGGTACTTGAGCTGGTTCGCCTGCTCGATGCCAACAACGGCGATCTGCAATTACAGATTGGCAGTAATAATATTCGCGCCCACGTCGGCGACTTTATTTTTACTTCCAAGCTGGTTGATGGCCGTTTTCCTGACTACCGTCGCGTATTGCCGAAAAATCCTGATAAAACGCTGGAAGCCGGTTGCGACGAACTTAAGCAGGCATTTTCCCGTGCGGCAATTTTGTCGAACGAGAAGTTCCGCGGAGTACGCCTCTATCTGAACCACAATCAGTTAAAGATTACGGCTAACAACCCGGAACAGGAAGAAGCAGAAGAAATTCTGGACGTCACCTACGGCGGTACCGATCTGGAAATAGGTTTCAACGTAAGCTATGTGCTTGACGTTCTCAACGCACTGAAATGCGAGGAAGTTCGTCTGCTGCTGATCGACTCTGTATCTAGCGTACAGATCGAAGACAGCGCAAACCCAAGCGCAGCCTATGTTGTAATGCCAATGCGTTTATAAGCGGGGCTGGCAGCACTACTGAATGGCTCTCACCCGTTTACTTATAAATGATTTCCGCAATATAGAAACGGCGGATCTCGCACCGTCCGCTGGCTTTAATTTTTTTGTCGGCCCTAACGGTAGCGGTAAGACCAGCGTACTGGAAGCAGTTTATACGCTAGGTCATGGTCGTGCTTTTCGCAGCCTGCAAACTAACCGCGTTGTTCGTCATGAGCAGCAAGAGTTCGTGTTACATGGTAGAATAGCCAGCGGTGAAAGGGAATTGTCGGTGGGGCTGCAGAAAAGCCGCCTTGGCGATACAAAAGTGCGTATTGACGGCAGCGATGACCATAAAGTATCTGAATTAGCCCAATTACTTCCCATTCAGCTCATTACGCCCGAAGGCTTTACGCTGCTTAACGGCGGGCCAAAATACCGGCGGGCATTTTTAGACTGGGGCTGTTTCCATAGTGAACCCCATTTCTTTCATGGCTGGAGCAATTTGAGAAGATTGCTCAAGCAGCGTAATGCGGCTTTGCGGCAAACCAGCCGTTATTCACAGATTCGCCCATGGGATCAAGAATTAATCCCGTTGGCAGCGCAAATCAGCGAATGGCGGGCAGCTTATGCCCAAGCAATAGCGCAGGACATTACCGCAACCTGCGCTGAATTTTTACCGGAGTTCAACCTGTCATTCTCCTTCCAGCGCGGTTGGGATAAAGAGAGTGACTATGGCGAACTTCTTGAGCGACAGTTTGAACGCGATCGGGCCCTAACTTATACATCTCAAGGGCCACACAAAGCTGATTTTCGCATTCGTGCGGAAGGTACGCCGGTTGAAGATCTGCTATCACGCGGCCAGCTCAAATTATTGATGTGTGCACTACGCCTTGCTCAGGGTGAGTTTTTAACCCGTCAGAGCGGGCGTCGTTGCCTCTATCTTATCGATGATTTTGCTTCCGAGCTCGACGTTCATCGCCGCAGGTTATTGGCAGAACGTTTAAAAGCCACCGGCGCTCAGGTTTTTGTCAGCGCAGTCAGCGCTGAACAGATTACTGACATGGTGGATGAAAAGGGCAAGATGTTCTCTGTAGAACATGGCAAAATAAAGCATCAACCACAGGACTAGATTAATAGTGAGCGAGAAACGCTAATGTCGAATACATATGATTCCTCAAGTATCAAGGTATTAAAAGGTCTGGATGCGGTACGTAAACGCCCGGGCATGTATATCGGTGACACGGACGATGGCACCGGTCTGCACCACATGGTATTCGAGGTTGTAGATAACGCCATTGACGAAGCGCTGGCTGGCCACTGTAAAGATATCGTCGTTATTATTCATAAAGACAACTCGGTTTCAGTACAGGATGACGGCCGCGGTATCCCAACCGGCATTCATGAAGAAGAAGGCATATCGGCCGCAGAAGTTATCATGACCGTGCTACACGCCGGCGGTAAGTTCGACGATAACTCATATAAAGTGTCTGGCGGCCTGCACGGCGTAGGCGTTTCGGTAGTTAACGCCCTGTCAGACAAGCTTGAGCTGATCATCGATCGCGAAGGTAAAAACCATAAGCAAATTTATCGCGGCGGCGTTCCTGAAGCCCCAATGAAAGTGATGGGTGATACCGATAAGACCGGTACGCTAATCCGTTTCTGGCCAAGCCCGGATACCTTTACCACTAACCTCGAGTTCCAGTACGAAATTTTAGCCAAGCGCCTACGCGAGTTATCGTTTCTGAACTCAGGCGTATCAATTAAGCTGTTTGACGAGCGCGATAGTAAATCTGACCACTTCCATTATGACGGTGGCATTAAAGCATTCGTTGAGTACCTGAACCGTAACAAAACGCCGATTCATCCGTCAGTATTCTATTTCACTCATCAAAGCGAGAAAGACGGTATCAACGTAGAGATATCTCTACAGTGGAACGACGGTTTTCAGGAAAATATCTACTGCTTTACCAACAATATTCCACAGCGTGACGGCGGTACTCACTTGGCCGGTTTCCGGGCAGCAATGACCCGTACGCTCAATAACTACATGGAAAAAGAAGGTTACAGCAAAAAAGCGAAAGTCAGCGCCACCGGCGACGATGCCCGTGAAGGCCTGATTGCTGTAGTTTCGGTTAAAGTACCGGATCCTAAGTTTTCTTCTCAGACCAAAGATAAACTGGTGTCCTCTGAAGTGAAATCTGCCGTTGAATCCATCATGGCGGAAAAGCTGTCAGAATACCTGCTAGAAAATCCAACCGATGCGAAAATCGTGGTTGGCAAAATTATCGATGCTGCCCGTGCCCGTGAAGCGGCGCGTAAAGCCCGTGAAATGACCCGTCGTAAAGGCGCGTTAGACTTAGGCGGGCTACCGGGCAAACTGGCTGACTGTCAGGAACGCGATCCAGCACTGTCTGAACTCTACTTAGTGGAAGGTGACTCTGCGGGCGGTTCTGCTAAGCAGGGTCGTAACCGCAAGAATCAGGCAATTTTACCGCTGAAAGGTAAGATCCTGAACGTGGAGAAAGCGCGTTTCGATAAAATGCTTTCCTCACAAGAAGTAGCAACCCTGATTACCGCGTTAGGCTGTGGCATTGGCCGCGATGAGTATAATCCAGACAAGCTGCGCTATCACAGCATCATCATCATGACCGACGCCGACGTGGATGGTTCACACATCCGTACGCTGCTGTTGACCTTCTTCTATCGCCAAATGCCAGAAGTCATTGAGCGTGGCTACATTTATATTGCTCAACCACCGCTGTATAAAGTGAAAAAAGGCAAGCAAGAGCAATATATTAAAGACGATGAAGCGATGGACCAGTACCAGATCGTTACCGCGCTGGACGGTGCTTCTCTGCACGTTAATCCAGATGCACCAGCGTTGGCCGGTGAACCGCTTGAGCGCCTGGTAGCTGAACATTACAGCGTTCAGAAGATGATTAAGCGTATGGAACGCCGTACTCCGCTGGCCTTACTCAATGAGTTGGTCTATCAGCCAACCCTAACCACCGAAACGCTGGAAGATAAAGCCAAAGTTCAGGTATGGATTGAAACGCTGGTAAATACTCTGAATGAGCAAGAGCAACACGGTAGCAACTATATTGCTCTGGTTCAGGAAAATGCTGAGCGTTCAATTTTCGAACCGGCAATCCGCATTCGTACTCACGGCGTTGATACCGATTACAGCCTGAATATCGATTTTGTGCTGGGCGGTGAATACCGTAAGATTTGTCATCTTGGAGAACAGCTTCGTGGCCTGATCGAAGAAGGCGCATTTATCGAGCGCGGCGAACGTCGTCAGGTTATCGACAAGTTTGAGCAAGCCATTGATTGGCTGGTTAAAGAATCTCGCCGTGGTCTGACTATTCAGCGCTATAAAGGTCTGGGTGAGATGAACCCAGAGCAGCTGTGGGAAACCACGATGGACCCTCAAGGCCGCCGCATGCTACAGGTTACTATCAAAGATGCTATCGCCGCCGATCAACTGTTCACCACGTTAATGGGTGATGAAGTTGAACCGCGCCGCGCGTTTATTGAAGAGAACGCCCTACGGGTTGCTAATCTGGACGTGTAGTATTATAGGCTTGTCGGATCTAGTCGAAAATCAGATGAGATCCAAATAAATATCCTCCGGCATAGCCGGAGGTTTTTTATATGCGCCTGTAAGGCTCTGTTACCAGCCGCGCCCTAACAGGCGCATCGCGATCTGACATTTGCATCTATGGATTACTTACGGCCCGTAAACGGGCTGCCTGGATACGGGATCGACAGTTGCACCCCTAATTTATCCTGTTCTAACTGGTGCTTTATGTATTCCTGTATTCGCCTTGTATTTTTACCCACCGTATCAACGTAATATCCCCTGTACCAAAACTCCCTGTTCCTGTATTTGAATTTTAGATCGCCAAATTGCTCATAAAGCATCAGGCTACTTTTTCCCTTCAGATACCCCATTAAGCTCGACACACTCATCTTTGGCGGGATCTCCACAAGCATATGTATGTGATCCACACAGCATTCCGCCTCCAGAATGTTCACGTTTTTCCATTCACACAGCTTTCTTAATATGCTGCCCACAACCCTTCGTTTTTCTCCGTAGAAAACCTGCCTTCGGTATTTTGGGGCAAAACTAGGTGATATTTACAATTCCATCGGGTATACGCTAAGCTCTTTTCGTCCCCCATTGGGACCCCCTTTTGATTTCTTGTTTAACTTTTGCAGTTGCCAGACCGCAAGGTGTTTTAACAAATAAAAAGGGGTTTTTATAGTCGACTCAAAGCTGAAAGCTTTACGGAACCCCCAGCCTAGCTGGGGGTTTTCTATATACAACAAATCCGGAAATGAAGAACATTTCCGGATTCTTACACAACCACTGGATCGGTCAACTGATCCTTAACCGATCGGCATTACCCGCAAAGGCCGCTTGTTACTACCAAAACGTTAATGCAAATTACAGCGCCTGAGTCTGAGCCTCTGCCGCCGCAAGCGCCACCATATTGACGATACGGCGAACCGAAGCAACCGGGGTCAGAATATGTACCGGCTTGGAGATTCCCATCAGCACCGGCCCCACGGTTACCCCTTCCGATGAAGAAACTCGCAACAGGTTATAGCTAATACGTGCAGATTCCATATTCGGCATAATCAAGATATTGGCCGCGCCTTTCAGGGTGCTGTCCGGCATGATTTCACTACGGATACTCTCGACTAATGCCGCATCGCCGTGCATTTCACCGTCGATTTCCAGCTCTGGTGCTGCCTGCTTAACCAGTTTCAGCACTTCGCGCATCTTACGGGCTCCCGGGCTATCGGACGTACCAAAGCTAGAGTGTGACAGCAACGCGACCTTAGGCTCAATCCCGAAACGGCGTACGGTTTCGGCCGCCATCAGGGTAATTTCAGCCAGCTGTTGCGGCGTCGGATCGTCATTCACGTAGGTATCCGTAATAAACGTGTTTCCGCTTGGCAGCAGCAGGGCATTCATTGCAGCCGCAACGTTGAGGCCATCCCGATAGCCGAATACCGTCTCTATCACACCGTAATGGTCATGATAGTTACCAACGGTGCCACAAATCAGGCCGTCTGCTTCACCGCGTTGAACCATGATGGCACCGATCAGCGTTGGGTTGCCAATCACTGCCCTTTGGGCCGCTTCACGAGAAACGCCTTTACGTTTCACGATCTGGTAATACTCATTCCAGTACTCATTAAAACGCGGGTCACATTCGTTATTCACGATTTCAAAGTCGTTGCCAACCGTCAGCTGTAGGCCCAGCTTCTTCAGGCGCATTTCAATCACGCTCGGGCGACCAATCAAAATCGGGAATGCCAGTCCTTGAGAAACGATATCCTGCGTGGCGTGCAGTACCCGCTCTTCTTCACCTTCAGCAAACACAATACGCTTAGGCTGAGCCTTCGCCTGAGCGAAGATCGGCTTCATAAACAAATTAGTTTTATAGATAAACTGGGTCAGGTGCTCGACGTAGGCATCAAAGTCTTCGATCGGGCGGTTAGCCACGCCGGAATCCATAGCGGCTTTGGCCACCGCCGGTGCAATTTTAACGATCAGCCGAGGATCGAAAGGTTTAGGAATGATGTAATCCGGGCCAAAAGAGAGCTCTTCGTCACCATAAGCAGAAGAGACCACATCGCTTTGCTCGGCTAGTGCCAGCTCGGCAATTGCCCGCACGGCGGCCAGTTTCATCTCTTCGTTGATTACCGTCGCACCAACGTCCAGCGCACCGCGGAACAAGAATGGGAAGCATAAAACGTTATTCACCTGATTTGGGTAATCAGAGCGGCCGGTACAGACAATCGCATCCGGGCGAACCGCTTTCGCCAACGGCGGTAAAATTTCTGGCATCGGGTTAGCCAGCGCTAGAATCAGCGGGCTTGCAGCCATGGTCTTAACCATATCCTGAGTCAATACCCCCGGGCCAGAACAGCCAAGGAATACGTCGGCATCAGAGACCACGTCGCCCAGCGTACGCTTACCGTTATCGACTATTGCGTATAACGCCTTATTCTCTTCCATATTTTCATCGCGGCCCTGATAAATAACGCCGCGAGAATCGCATACGGCAATATTCTCATGCTTCATGCCGAGCGCCACCAGCAGGTTAAGGCAGGCAATTGCCGCAGCGCCTGCGCCGGAAACCACCAGGCGCACCTCAGCCATCTGCTTATCAACAACCCGCAGACCGTTCAGCACCGCTGCGGCACAGATAATAGCGGTACCGTGCTGATCGTCATGGAAAACCGGTATTTTCATCCGCTTACGCAGCGCTTTTTCAATGTAGAAGCACTCCGGCGCTTTGATATCTTCCAGATTAATCCCACCAAAAGTGGGTTCCAGAGAAGCAATAATATCAATCAGTTTATCCGGATCGGTTTCATCGACTTCGATATCAAACACATCGATACCGGCAAACTTCTTAAATAGAACGCCTTTGCCCTCCATCACCGGTTTACCGGCCAGCGCCCCGATATTACCTAACCCTAACACGGCGGTACCGTTAGAGATAACCGCCACCAGATTACCGCGGGAAGTATATTTGTAAGACGCCAGCGGATCGGCAGCTATCTCTAAACAAGGGGCAGCAACGCCCGGCGAGTAGGCCAACGCTAAATCGCGCTGCGTGGCTAACGGTTTGGTTGGCGTAACCTGAATTTTTCCCGGCATGGGAAACTGATGAAAATCGAGCGCACTTTGTTTTAACTGTTCGTCCATTTCGGTGTCCTTTTCAGGGAGAAATAGAAGCAATAGTCCGTATCGGGTATCGCTCCCGGATATATTGATAACCGTTTCGTCGGTAATTGAGTCAAATAACCGGCTCACCAATCACATTATTCTTATGACTCGGATGATTAGTGCGGTTAACAACATCGGGTATAAGTTCGCGATTGATATTAACATTAATTTAATATTTTCCTATCGTACGCGTAGGGGATATGTGATGAGGATCCCTTACCAGAGTCTGCTTTATTACTTAAAGAGTAACACGCATTGATAGCGGCTATAGATGCCAAAAATACCCACAATATTTTTTCTCAGGCCACCTACCAGACTGATAGCCATCAACTATGCTTAGTGAATATTCGCCAGCGTTAAGGTAAGTAAGATGCGCGCTAAATTCGAAATTTTTTATGGCAAAGACGATCGGTTCTATTTTCGGTTAAAAGCGGGAAACGGGCAGGTTATTCTCGGCAGCGAGGGCTACACCACGAAAGCGAACTGCATTAACGGTATTAAATCCGTTAAAAGCCACGCCAGCGAGCCTCGCTATTTTGAAAAAAAGGTCACCGTTAACGGTAAGTTCTCTTTCAATTTAAAAGCATCAAACGGTCAGATCGTTGCCACGAGCCAGACCTACACCACCGAACAGTCCAGAGATGCGGGAATACATTCCGTAAGCGCTAACGGGCCAGAGGCGGAAACCATCGATCTAACCGCACACGCGGCAGAGCCCAAGTAAATCAGAAAGTATTTTTACACCCTGTAGTGCTTCGTCCGTTAGTCGGTTATCCGGTTAACGGACTTTTTTCTACCGGCAGTTCGGCCCCTGTTTGATCGAACACGGCGGCCCGGGTTGAATATGCCCGTTATCCGGCGCATAAATAATGTCTTCCGTTAGAAAATCCAGCACAGGTTTACGCTTAATCACAGCGCAGGCTAAGGTCCACGTCAGGATAAGCGGAATGGACAGAATAGGTAGAGGATCACTCCAGTCAGCCACCAAATCGCGACTTTTCCCATATATTTTTGCCGTTTTCCACCATTTTCGCTGCATGACTATTTTATACAGCCATGCAGCTTTGAGCCCGTAACGCTGGCGCTTCATTATCAGTAACGATTCACCGGCATAGCCCGGCATAAATACGTCAGGCAGCGCCTCACCGAGCAATATTGCGCCATGAGTCAGCCTTGGATTACATTCGATAAAGTAATATTCATCGCCGTCATAGAGAAAATCCAGACCGATCGAGCCCGTCAGTTGGTGCGTCTGAATAAAGCGCTGCATATACTCAAATACCCGACGGGAACGATAGGGCGTAAACGTCAGACTGACGCTATTCTCAATGCCCAAATTGGTCTGGTAGCAGGCGTAGGCCAACAGTTTTCCCGCTCTGGCAAAGCCATAGGTACAGATCTGAATTCCGTTAATTTTTTGCTGCTTAACGTAATCACCCTGACGGCGAGAACGCAAACCGGATTGATCGGTAATAACCTGATTTCCGAAGCGTGAATAAACCGGCTTTAGAATAAACGCCTGCCAGTCGACCACTTCACCATCAAAATAGTCGGTCACGGGCGCAGGGATCCCGGCCTGAGCTGCCAGCTCTATATTGCTGAACTTACCGTGTAACCGCTCAAGTAGCCCTTGCTCCACAACGTCAAAACTCACTGCCAGCGCTCTTATTTCTGACTGAATTCGCCCGTAGTGCAGAATGTCTTCATTAACCGGAATCAACACGTCCGGCCGCTCACGTTCGAGTAATGACAGTAATTGATGGCTGAATTGCTCAAAATGGCTGACGGGGCTGGGGATCGCATGATAGTCAGAAACACAGTTTGAGAAGCGGCTAAACGTCAGGGTTTTATGCTCGATAATCGACACCTTCCAGCCTTTACGCTTCCACATTCGGGCCAAGGCTAAACAGATCGGAGAACGTCCTCCGGTTAGCATCACGTGCTTCAAAATATTCGCTCCTTACCAAATTTTTCGCCCAGCAGGTTAACCAGAGCGGCGAACAGTCGAAAAGCATAGCGACTAAGGCACGATGCCCGACGATCAAAATAGTAACTGTATTCCAGATGAACCTTCGCGCCGCGATGCATTTTATAAGCACCGGCACCGGAACTCATGTTTAGCACTTTCCGCTCATCAACTTTCAGTAACGTAATGGCGCTGATAATCCGATACAGCCCGGCCTCTTTCGGGTAGCTAAAATCATAGCCAATGAGCGGCGTAGTCATCACGCCCCGGCCGCTAAAAATGCCGGAAAAGCCGACCAGTAGCCGATCGTCAAAAATACCGAATAGCTCAACCGCACCGCTACCAACCATTTGGCTAAAATAACGTTGGGTAAACTGAGGATTATAAGCAGAATATTTATCCAGATAGAGCCGATCGTACTGTTGCTTTAGCCGCAGGCTATAGTCATCAACATCCTGCCTTATCTGGCGGATAGTCAGCGGCGTGTTGGCCATTAGGTGAAAATCCCCGACCACGCTTTTATGCTTCTTTTTTGTCTGGTAAAGCTTATCAGCAACAAAAATCTGGCGGGAAAAAATGCGGCGATAGCCCATTGAGCTCAACGTCGCCATCTGTTCACCGTGGGAATAGTCATTCAGCGAGCGATAAATAATACGCTGCGCCTTAAACCGGCCAACCACAAACTGATGAATCAGGCGTAGCTGCTCCGGGCTCCACTTCGGCTGCAGGTTCGTCGAGAGTAAGAAGTTACCAACGTACAGCGCATCGTCCAAACGCAGGCGGTAAAAAAAATTCCCCATCGTGCGCAGCAACATTTTAAGCGGCTTCTTCCAGCGCCCGGCATCCACCAAGTCCAACTCATCTTGCGTATAGTCAAAATAATGGGTGAGTAGAGAGGCGGTATAGGTTTTCTGGCGCTCTGTCGCAACCTGCACCAACATAGTGAGTTCACCGTCAACCTCAAGCGCATAGCAGCGCGTTGACTCCGGCAAATTGGCGATCATCTCTTCAGGCTTTTGCGCCAGAAAACTGTTGAGATAGGGATAAAACGGGTGATGGTACAGCGTACAGCGCACAAAATCCGTACCATCGTAAAGCGTAATATTGCTACCCATATCAGCTCCCCTTTCACGGTCTGAGATCGGCCGCACGCCACTGCCTCAGGCGAAGGCGAGGAGTTTCAAACTCAATAAGTTGGCTCATAAATGTAGCGTTAAGCTCCCGCTAAACCATGGTGTAGGCTTTTTCCTGACTTCCTTTATCATCGTCGTCATCCTTATTACCGGATTTATTCTCTCCCGGCTCGCTGACTACAATAGCATGTGGTTCCTGAATCACTTCCGGTGCAGGCATACTTTCGTGGATCATATGCTCATCAAAGCTGGGGTTTAACGCAGGCGACAGCGGCGAACTCATCAGGCTATCGGGCATCGCAATATGGGGCAGCGGGGCATCTTCGACAAACTGTTCCTCGTCTTTTTTCACCGTACTGCCCAAGAAGGTCATCATCAGCCCGCACAGCGCAAAGAACGCATACAGGACATTGCCGCCCAACGGCTGCATTAACGCACCGACAATCAGCGGCCCGATACTCGCGCCAACGCCAAACGACATCAGTAAACAGGCCGCCAGCGACACCCGTCTTTCGGGTTCAATCAGGTCATTAGCCAAAGCGACCACTAACGGATAAAGGGTAAACTGCAGCATGCCAACGATAAAACCAATGGCTAATAAAAAGTGAAAGGAAATATGGGGCCATATGGCCAGCGGAAGGGCTGAGAGCGCCAGCAACAGCGCATTAATGCGCATCAATACCGTACGGTTGTATCGGTCAGACAGCCAGCTTAGCGGGAGCTGGGCCACCAGCCCGGCAAAAATAGACACCGCCATAAACAGGCCGGTCTGCTGGGTGGAAAGCGACTGTAGGCTGGAGTAAACCGGCGCTAGCCCATAGAAAGAGCCAACCACCATGCCAACCACTAAGGTAGAGAGCAGAATTTTAGGAATCGAGCCGATAAAGAACTTCAGCTCCATTGGAGCCGGGGAGATTTGCTGGGCGTGGCTACGAGTAGTCAGCGCGATTGGCACCAGACAAAGTGAGAAGCAAAGCGCAATAATCAGCAACGAGCTCAGGCCTAAATCCGGCTGTAGCATCAGCACTATTTGCCCTAACGCCATGCCAAGGTAAGAGGCAGCCATATAAAAACCGAAAACCACGCCGCGCTGATTAGGCTCAGCCTGATCGTTAAACCAGCTTTCGAGCACCATATATTGGCACATCATACACAAACCGATAATCAGCCGCAGAACGACCCAAACGGGGATAAACTCGGTTAGCCCATGCGTTAGCACGGCGGCAGTAATAATACCGGCACAGGCAACATAGGCCCGAATATGGCCGACTCTGGCGATCAAAAAATGGCCAACCTTACCGCCGATAACTAAGCCAATGTAGTTGGCCGCAATAATCGCACCGATTAATGCACCGCTCACGTTGACCGCAGCCAGGCGCAAAGAGATATAGGTGGTAAGAAGGCCTGAACCTAACAGCATGATCATCGTTGTGGTATACAGCGGAAAAAATACGCCCAGTGCTTTTTTCACGACACCATCCTGATTTTACCCGTTGAAATCATAGCCCCGATAGTAACAAAAAAAACCGACATATTGGGTGAATATGCCGGTTTTTGTCGGAAATTTCACTTAACTTCAATTAATTTCGACACTGTGCGCAGAATGGCGGCCAATCGATTTCCCGCGTCTTCATCTCATTCCTGCGAGCTTCGGTTCGAAAACTTTATTGCTCATTAAAAGCTGCTCATCAAAAATAGTCAGGGGGCTTATGTGTAAGCCCCCTGACGTTTAATACGATGGATGTTCTATCGAGATATTACTGATACAGCGCTTGCTGCTGTGCCAGATTCTTTTGGATATCGCTATCGATATTGGCCGACCAGCTATTGTAACTACCAGGGACCTTTTCCATGCCCAGAGTTAAATTTTGGCTGCCAACGTACTGGATAGAGTACTGTGATGAAGTATAAGGAATACGAATATCAACTGAGCTTTGACGCGTTACCAGTCGACCGGTAATGACACCATCACGAACCTTCTTCATCTCCCAGCCATGGCCGGTGCCCGCATCAATGATCGCTTTTTCAATTTGCGCCGCAGTAAAACTACCGTTGATAACGGAAGTCTTATTACGAGCAGGCTCATTTCCGCTACAGCCAGCAATAAGGATAATGGCAATGATACTGATAAACAGTGCTTTTAAACTTCTCATAGATTTATACTCTCCATTTTAACCAACTGGGAAAAATATCGTTTATTTTTCCACATCCCATAAAATCACAGCCAGATGATACGCTAATATTTGGTCAGTTAGCTAATAGATGATGAAAAAAACGGCAACACAAGGTGTAAAATAATCGTTTGCCTAGTGATAAATATAGCCTCATTACCAACTTGATAGATAAAGGTTGGGGTAAGCATTATTAGCGAAATAAAAACCATCAGTGGGTAACCCTGAATAAATAAACGCCTTGAGTTTAGACTGAAATATCATTTTTACCGCTATAGGCTCTATTTTTATAAATATTTATGCATAAATATAATATCATGGCAGCTATCTTTAGCGGCACAGCAAACTTATGACGTATTCACTCAACATTCTGGGCTGGCACGCACTGGCTCCCGGGTTATCTACCTCAGAACAGTGGGTGAATTGGTCTGCCGGTGAAACGCAGGAACTTTCAGGCGATCTCGCCAAAAGCCAACTCATTCCGATGATGACCGCTCGCCGGATGAGTATTCCTAGCCGGTTAGCCGTAGAAGTGGGCCTCACGCTGCTGGAACAACGGCCCGACGCCGCCGTATTTATCAGCCGACACGGCGAACTGGAAAGAACCTATAAAATTATCGAAAGCCTGTGTCTACAGCAGGATATCTCACCGACGGATTTTGCGATGTCTGTTCATAATACGGCGGCCGGATTGCTAACTATTAGCGGAAAAGCTGCGTTGCCGCTCGCATCGTTATCCGCCGGTATTGATGGATTCCAACAAGGCATGTTAGAAGTACAGGCAATGTTAGCCGGTGGGGCGAAGAAAGTGTTATTAGTCGATTTTGACGGTGCAGTTCCGCAGGCTTATCACAGCCAAACGGCACATCAGAACCCCCCTTATGCGGTGGGGTTACTGATAAGCGCCGGTGTCGAATTACGCTGCCAGCAAATAAATAAAAGTTCACCAGATACAACCGTCATTGAGCAAAACTCGCTACCACAAAGCTTACGCTTTGTTCGACACTGGTTGAATAACGATCCACAGTTTACCCTACAAGGAATGAGGTCTGACTGGCAATGGAAACAATCATAACCGATGCTCACGAGCGTTCATCGTTGTTAAACCAAATCTGGCGCATGGTTGCTACCGGACTGTGTTTTATGCTGTTTGGCATCGGCGGCCTATTCATGTCGACCTTTTGGTTTCCACTCCTGCACTTAGTGGTTAAAGATCGACAACGCTGCACCCGCCTGACCCAAAATAGCATTCGCTTCAGCTTTCAGTGTCTTCTGAGGTTAATGCGCCTGCTCGGGTGTATGGATTATCAGTTTTATGGTATCGATAAGCTACAGCAAGACAGCGGCTGCATTGTCGTCGCCAACCACCCCAGTCTCTTAGACTACGTTTTTTTGGCCTCCGTAATGCCACGCTGCGACTGCATTGTTAAACAAAAGCTACTGAGTAATCCGTTTGTACGCGGCGTGATCCTAGCAGCCGGATACATTGCCAATTCAGAACCCGACGCATTACTGTCAGAATGTAAAAATAAGCTGGATCAGCAGGGTATCATTCTGATATTTCCCGAAGGAACACGCTCTACTCTAGGAGAGGAAATGCATCTACAGCGGGGGGCCGCAAATATTGCCTTACGGTGCCGGGTAAATATCCGTATCGTCAATATTCAATGCGACCAACCAATGCTGACGAAACAGCGAAAATGGTATAATCTTTTGCCGAAGAAACCGCTATTTCAGATAGTTGTCAAAGAAAGGATCGGCGTAAATGATTATATCGCTGATGGCGATGCCTCCCCGGCTATTGCTGCTCGTCATTTGACACAGCTTTTAAACAAAAAACTCCAGCCAGAGCCAGCTCAAACTAATGAGAAAAAATAATGGATGTTTTACAAAACGAAATTAAAACCCTTATCATTGAATCCCTCAATTTGGAGGGGATGACTCCCGACGAGATTGACACAGCAGCGCCGCTGTTTGGTGAAGGTCTAGGTTTAGATTCGATTGACGCATTAGAGTTAGGTTTAGCCATTAAGAATCGTTATGGCGTTGTTCTTTCTGCTGAAAGTGAAGATACCAAAAAACACTTCTACTCAGTCGCATCACTCGCTGAGCTTGTCAATTCACAGCGCGGAAAATAGCCAAGGTAATAACTAATGGATAAACAACAAATTTTTCAAGAAATCTCATCCATCATGGTGAAGCTTTTTGAACTCGATGCGCAAGATATCAAACTTGATTCAAAGCTGTACGAAGATTTAGAACTAGACAGTATCGACGCGGTAGATCTGGTGGTTCATCTACAAAAAATGACCGGTAAAAAAATCAATCCAGAGATATTTAAAACCGTTCGTACCGTTGAAGATGTAGTGAATGCCATCGATCAACTGTTAAAAAATAAATAGTGTGACGGGCTACCGGTGAGCAGCGCTAGCGCTACAGCTCCGAGATCCTCAACGCTGAGGCGGATAATTCAGTGGATTAGCGCTCTGGCGGCTATCGGCTATCCTTTTGCCGTCTATTTCGGCCTGAATTATTGGGGTATTAGCATATTAGCCCCGCTGCTGATCGTTTTGTTTGCCAGCCGGTTAACATTAACGCAGGGAAAACTCCGCCAGCTATCGTGGCTAATGAAGGCCTTCGCCATACTCGGAATTCTGCTGGCGCTCGCCAGTTGGCTACTAAAGCAAAACCACTGGTTGCTTTACTACCCGGTAGTGGTCAGCGCACTCCTTCTGGTGCTGTTTAGCCATTCACTGTTTAATCCACCGCCCATTGTCGAACGGCTGGCCCGGTTAACCGAGCCTGATTTATCGGAAGAAGGTGTGCGCTACACACGAAAAGTCACTCAGGTATGGTGTCTGTTTTTTATGATTAACGGCAGCATTGCGCTTTTTACCTGCCTGCATGGAGATATATCCCTGTGGACTTTATATAACGGGGCTATCAGCTACTTTTTAATGGGAATATTAATGTGCACGGAATGGATAATCAGAAAAACGCAGCGTCGCGCCTGACTCTCCCCCTGAGCCACGTTCTCTGCGAGAGTCGCCCATCCGATACGCTTATAGCCTGGCGCGATACGCAACCCTTACTTTTATCCGATTTTCGCCATCGGGTCAGTACGCTGGTAGCCAAACTCCGGTCATCACCGCAACCGCGCTGGGCGCTCTGTTTTGACGACAGTTATCTGTTTTCCGTCGCGCTGCTGGCGTTGCTCTATTCGGGCAAAACGCCGGTTATACCCGGTCATTGTCGCCAGTCACTTTTGCAACAACAGCGGCTTAACAATGCTTTTGACGGCCTGCTAACCGATCGTGAACTACGGCTAGATTGCCCAACGCTGGCTCTCTCGGTCGAACGGCTGAACCTTCGCGACCCGGCAGAGAAACTGCCCGACTGGCCCGACAATGCCGAAATTATTCTATTTACCTCGGGTTCAACCGGTCAGCCAAAGCCGGTGTATAAGCCCGTCAGTCTATTAGAAGCTGAAAGCGAACTGCTGGCTCAAAACTGGGGCGAACGGCTAAGCGGAACGCGAATTGCCGCCACGGTTTCTCACCAACACTTATACGGCCTGACATTCCGCATTCTGCTGCCGCTGGCCCTTGGGCTGCCGTTTCATGCGCAAATAACCGAATATCATGAGCAGCTCGGTCCGCTGACCAAAAACTCACTAACGCTGATTGCCAGCCCGGCCTATTTAAAGCGCTTAGACCCCAATCTGGCACCGTTAAACTGCGCCATGGTTATCTCTGCCGGTGGCCCATTAAACCTTGATGAAGCGTGCCGGGTGAAGCAACTGCTCAAAGTGCTACCCGTCGAAATTTATGGCACCAGCGAAACCGGCGTTATTGCCTGGCGTCAGCAGGAAACGCCAAAACAACCGTGGTCTCCTTTTCACGGAGTCTGCGTCGCTCAGCAGGCTGACGGCACCATTGCCGTGACTTCCCCGCTGTTTAACGGCGATGTAGGCCACGGCATTCACGATGAAATTAGTCTGGATCCTAAGGGTTTCCATCTGCTTGGACGAAAAGACCGAATAATAAAAATCGAAGAAAAGCGCCTGTCGCTAACCGAAGTCGAGCTTCGCCTTATGGCGCTGGATGAAATCAGCGATGCTGCCGTTATTCCCGTCACTCAGGGAGATCGAACCATTCTGGCCGCTGCCATCGTATTGACCGAGTCGGGTGAACGTATCCGGCTGAAAAGCGATACTTATCTGACACAATATTTACGCCAGTCGCTCAGGCAATGGCTTGAGCCCGTGGCGTTACCCAAACGCTGGCGCATTCTATCGTCTATTCCAATAAACCCTCAGAGCAAGCGGGCTTACGGCGAATTACAGGAACTGTTTCTATGATGCTGCCACAGGAAACAACCAACCGGATAACCGGCCCCGATAGCGCAACGTTACATTTTTACCTACAGCCTGAGCTGTTTTGGTTTAAAGGGCACTTCCCGCAGCGGTCGATTCTGCCGGGAGTCACCCAAATACACTGGGCGTTACATTACGCGACTGAAATTTTTTCTATTAACCACTCGTTTAGCAGCATTGACATGGTTAAGTTCCAGCTCCCTCTACCGCCAAAAGAACACATTACGTTAATGCTCAACTGGGATAGTGAAAAGTCTAAGCTGAGTTTCCAATACCAATGTAACGGTCGGACGGCCAGCAGCGGTAGGATGAGCCTATGACTTTGGCCGCTGCGCATAACGATAAGGCGTTTAATCCCTGTTTGGCGATCCCTTGCTACAACCATGGCACAACGCTGGCCGCCGTATTGCAACAGATTGAACTCTATCAAATCACCTGCATCATCGTCGACGACGGTAGCCAAATTGACACGGCAGCCGAATTACATCGCCTTGAACAGCGTTATTCGTGGGTGATACTCATTCGCCACTCTCAAAATCGGGGCAAAGGCGCAGCGGTACTCAGTGCGCTGCAAGAAGCCCAACGCCGGGGATTCAGCCACGCACTACAGGTCGATGCCGACGGTCAGCACTGTCTGACCGATATCCCTCGCATGCTGAATGAAGCCCGCCAGCATCCGGACGCGTTAATCTCCGGCCAACCGGTTTACGATCGGTCGGTACCCAAGTCCCGGCTTTATTCTCGCTACATCACCCACGTATGGGTGTGGATAGAAACCCTGTCGTTGTCTATTCGCGATAGCATGTGCGGGTTCCGGGTTTATCCGGTAGATATTACGCGGGAACTGGCTGGCCGGGTTGCGCTCGGCCAACGGATGGATTTTGATACCGAGGTCATGGTTCGCCTTTACTGGCAGGGAACGCCATCGCGTTTTATTCCCACCAACGTGATCTACCCTAAAGATGGCTTATCTCACTTTGACGTCTGGCGCGATAACCTGCGTATATCATGGATGCACACCCGCCTGTTCTTCTCGATGTTGCCCAGAATTCCGTCGTTATTATCACGACGCGTTGACTCCCAAAGCCACTGGTCGCAAACCGGAGAACGTAAAGGCCTTTGGGGAATCCGGCTGATGATGAAAATCTACCGGCTATTTGGCCGCAGGGCCTTTAATCTTCTGCTCTATCCGACGATCGGCTACTACTGGCTCACCGGAACTCAACAAAGAAAAGCCTCTGAACAGTATCTTTGCCGGTTAAAAACCAGCGCCCGGCATCAGCACAAAACGCTGCCTGAGAGCCTCACCAGCTATCGCCACTTTATGCGTTTTGGCGAAGCGATACTGGACAAATTGGCGGGCTGGCTAGGTGATATCAAACATCAGGACATCGACTTTCCGAATATCGAGCTGTGTAAAACCCGAATGGCATCAGACAAAGGTACCTTGATTTTAGGCTCTCATTTGGGAGACTTAGAGGTTTGCCGAGCGCTGGGGGAGTTGTCTCACAACCTGAAGATCAATGCGCTGGTGTTCACCCAGCATGCCGAACGCTTCAATAAGATGATGCAAGAGATCAACCCCCGCTCCAATATCAATATGATTCAGGTCAGCAACTGGGGGCCTGAAGTAGCCATTATACTAAAACAGAAGCTGGACGCGGGTGAGTGGGTAGCTATTGTCGGCGATCGAACCTCTATCAGCCGCCATCATCGGCAAAACGAACAGCGGGTAATTTGGGCTGAATTCTTAGGTAAACCGGCGCCGTTTGCCGTCGGGCCTTTTGCTCTGGCTGCCGCACTACGCTGCCCGGTATATCTCATGTTCGGGCTAAAACCGGCCGGGAAGTTCTGTATCCACTTTGAAGAGTTTGCCGATCCGCTACTGTTACCCAGAGCGACTCGCCAGCAGGCGATGCAACAGGCGGTTGAGCGCTATGCACAGCGTTTAGAACACTATTGCCTGATATCACCGTTAGACTGGTTTAATTTTTATAACTTCTGGCAGCTCAGCCAGCCCGAGCCGCAAATAGAACGGAGTGAGTCCCATGAATCTGAGTAACGACCCTCGTTTATCGACCAATATTGAGCTAACCATCCCGTTTCACGATGTGGATTCCATGGGCGTTGTTTGGCACGGTAACTACTTCCGTTACTTGGAAATTGCCCGAGAAGCCCTGCTAAAGCAGTTCGACTATGGCTATCGCCAAATGCTCCATTCCGGCTATGCGTGGCCGATTATTGATACCAGAGTTAAATACGTCTCGCCGCTGCGCTTTGAGCAGCAGATTCGCGTCAATGCGCGGCTCGATGAATATGAAAACCGCCTGAAGATTGTCTACACCATTTTTGACGTAGCCAGCGGCCAAAAAACCACCAAAGGCTATACCATTCAGGTAGCCGTGAACGAGCAAAACGGAGAAATGTGCTTTGCCAGTCCGTCGACACTGCTTGAAAAGCTAGGAACGCCCTCATGAGGTGCTTTTTGCGTCCGATTGCCGCTTGCCTATTGCTGATTTGCGGGGCGGTTCACGCCATTACTCTTGATGATTTACAGCAACGATTTAGTCAGCAGTCGGTCCTCAGAGCCCAGTTTGAGCAACAACGCACCATCAGCGGCCTATCTCAGCCGTTAAACTCCAGCGGAGACCTGCTGATTGCGCAAACTCACGGATTAGTATGGAACCAAACGAAGCCGTTTTCACTCAGGTTAATGCTCAATGAAACCCGCATGGTACAAAGCATGGCCGGTCAGGCACCGCAGGTGATTACTGCCCAAACTAACGCCCAGATGTTCCAGTTTAACTCCCTGCTGACCGCGCTATTTCACGCAGACCGCAAAGCGCTGGAGCAGAACTTCACGCTCACCTTTCGTGATTTAGGAAAAAATAGCTGGCAGTTAGTCCTTCAGCCCAAAACCACACCGCTGGATAAGCTGTTTCGCCAAATCACGCTGGAAGGCGCTCAGTTTCTCAATACCATTCAAATCGATGACATGCAGGGCGATAACACCCATATTCGGTTTTTTAATCAACACACTGAGCCCAATGCGCTGACAGCCAATGAAGAACGCTATTTTTCGTCCTGAGATACATCGCCGTTTGGCCTTCGGCTGGCTGGCCTGCGTTATCGGTTTACTGGTCGCGCTGGCGCTGGTGCTACCGCACAGTAAGCTCAATAGCAGCGTCATGGCGCTGCTGCCGCAAGAACAGTCTAAAGACCTGCCTCCGGCTTTAGAAAACGGGTTTAATCAGCGTCTGGAGCGTCAGCTCGTCTGGCTAGTCAGCCCGCCGGTGGGCGACGATCGGGCTCCGGCCGAGTGGCTACAGCAGCGGCTTGAAGTGCTTCCTGCATTTTCGCAGATTGCAGGTCAAATGACCGAACAACGCCAGAAAGCGTGGGGAGCATTCTTTTTTGAACATCGCTATGCTCTGCTGGACGATGAAACCCGCCGTCGGCTAAGCGGTGCGAACAACGAGCAGTTTCAATGGATCCTCAGCCAGATTTACTCGCCTTTTGCCGGCGTCAGCGCTAAAGAACTCAGTAACGATCCGCTGCTGGTTACCCGTTCGGCTCAAATAGCTCAACAACAAAGCGGTGGAACCCTAACGTTGAACCACGGTTGGCTCACCGGTAAAGATCCTCAGGGAAGAACCTGGTACCTGTTACACGGCGAACTCAGCGCGTCATCTTATGATATTCAAAGCGCACGCCGGACCGTTGAAGCGCTGGAGCAAATTCAGCAACAGCTGCGGCAAAAATGGCCCGGCGCAGAGCTGCTCCAACGCGGAACGCTGTTTTACAGCGATTACGCCAGCCAACAGGCTCAGCACGATATTTCTACCATCGGTACCGTTTCCGGCTTAGGGATCCTGTTGCTGATTTTGTACATCTTCCGCTCGCTGAAACCGCTTTGGCTAACCCTGTTATCTCTGCTTACCGGCACGATCTGCGGCAGCGTTGCCGCTCTTGCGGTCTTCAAAGAAGTGCACCTTATGACGCTGGTCATGAGCACCAGCGTGGTGGGTATTTCTATCGACTATGCGCTGCACTACCTGACGGAACGCATGGTTCACGGCAATGATGAATCTCCGCTGGTCAGCATGAAAAAGCTATATCCGGCGCTGCTGCTGGCCGTAGTTTCCAGCTCGATTGCCTACCTTCTGCTGTTTGTTGCCCCGTTCCCCGGCCTACAGCAGTTGGCAATTTTTGCCGCCGCAGGCCTGATCGGAGCCTTTCTGACGGTTATTTGCTGGTATCCTTGGCTATCACGCGGTCTACCGGTACGCAGCAATCTAACCTTAAGCCCGATCGCCAAATGGCTGGCCCTGTGGCAGCATAAACCAGCGGTGCGCATTGGCATCCCACTACTGGCACTGATCGTCTCTGGAGTGGGTTTCAGCCAGTTAAACGTAGACGACGATATTCGCAAGCTGCAAACCCTACCGCCTCATTTCCAGCAGCAGGAACAGCAAATTGCCGCGCTGACCGGGCAACACAGCGAGCAAAAATGGTTTTTAGTTTACGGCGACTCACAGGAACAAACGCTACAACGGCTGGAAGTACTGCACTTGGCGTTAGAAAAAGCCAAAGCTGCCGGCTGGCTGGCGGGTTACCGACTGCTACCATTCCCTTCGAAACAGCGGCAGCTACAGAATATCGCGCTGTTAAAACAGCAGGCTCCGGGCATTATCCGACAGCTACAGCAAACCGGCATTCAGGCTTCGCTACCGGCATCTTATCCACCTCCGCTTAAGCCAGAAAGCTGGCTCAACAGCGCTGCCAGCGAGGGCTGGCGGTTACTGTGGCTAAGCTTAGACAACGGGCAGTCGGCCGTATTGGTACCGGTTAACGGCGTAACCAACCCGATAGAATTACGCCAGATTGCTGCCCATTCGGTGGGCGTTCATTGGGTTGATAAACGCTCGGAATTCTCGGCCCTGTTCTCGGTTTATCGCCAGCATCTGACCACCATATTAGCCGCCGCCGTACTGGCGATCGGCGCGCTGTTTGTATGGCGTTTTGGCGCGGCGCAGGGGCTACGCTGTATTATTCCAACGGTATTATCACTGGGGGTCGGTCTGGCAACCCTGAGCCTAAGCGGACAATCGCTGAATTTGTTCTCCCTGCTGGCACTGGTTCTGGTACTGGGTATCGGAATTGACTACACCCTGTTTTTCAGTAACCCGGCCGGAACGCCGTCGACATCAATGCTATCGATATTTATGGCGGCGTTAACCACAGAACTTAGCTTTGGGTTACTGGCAGCCAGCCATACTCAGGCAATTTCAGGGTTTGGTCTGGTATTAAGCGGCGGTATTCTGGCAGCATTTGTTTTATCACCGCTGGCGCTTCCTCACCAAATGGCACAAAAGAAACGCAATGAATAAAACCATAAGCCAAACGCTCTCTTCCGTTCTCCTGATATTGCTCCTGGGTGGATGTTCCCTGAGCCAAGACCAAAGCCATCCTCAGGCATGGCTAAAGCGGGGGGTGAAAGTCACATTACCCGCACCAACACTGAGTACGCCACTGCATCACCAACAGTTATTAACTGCAACGGTCAAGGGTAAGCAACAGTCACTGTTGGTTATGCTCGATGCTGACGGCCAGAAAATCACGCTGGCGGCGCTGTCGCCGGTAGGCGTAAGGCTGTTTAAGGTCACATATGATACCTTAGGCGTTCATACAGAGCGGTCAATAGTCGTACCCGAACTCCCCCCGGCGGAGCAGGTTTTGGCTGATATCATGCTGAGCTACTGGCCGATTAGCGACTGGCAAACTCAGCTACCAGAAGGCTGGCTGCTGCTCGACAGCGATGAGAAGCGCATGCTGACTGATGCAAAAGGCGAACCGATTAGCGAAATCCTCTATCAAACCCTGAACGATAAGCGTGAACCGGTTATGATTATCCAGCATTATTTTAACTACCAAATTAGCGTACAAAACGTGGATAACCCGTCATGATCTACTTTTCAGCCGTCGGTTTAATTAATGCACTGGGCAGCTCGGCGGCAGAGATCGCGCATAATCTCACGCAGGGGCATTCAGGCCTGATAGAACGGGATAACTGGCTATTACACGACAAATCGACGTGGGTGGGTGAAGTCAACGTTCTACTACCGGAAATTCCTCCGGCGCTGGCCTGCCATAATTCGCGGAATAATCGCCTGTTACTGGCCGCGCTGGATTCTATCCGGCCACAGGTTGATGCCACCGTTGAGCGATATGGGCGGGATCGGATCGCCGTTATCATGGGGACCAGCACCGCTGGCATTCATGAGGGCGAACTGGCAATCGCTCACCGGCTTAAAACCGGCGAACTCCCCAAGCAGTACGCCTATCAGCAGCAAGAACTTAGCGATCCATCCCAGTTTCTGAGCGCATATTTAGACCTCGACGGGCCAGCCTACACTATTTCCACCGCCTGCTCTTCCAGCGTACGGGCGATGATCAGTGGCTATCGGTTAATTAGGGCCGGGCTGGCTGACGCCGCGCTGGTGGGCGGAGCCGACAGCCTGTGCCAGATGACCCTTAACGGCTTTGATAGCCTAGAATCTATCGCTTACCGGCGCTGTATGCCTTTCGCCGAACGGCGCAGCGGCATTAATATTGGTGAAGGTGCAGGGCTGATATTGCTCACCCGCCAAGCGGCGAAAGTCGCCCTGCTCGGTATTGGCGAATCGTCTGACGCTTGGCATATGTCAGCGCCCCACCCCGAAGGGGCCGGTGCTGAGCTAGCGATGAGAATGGCTCTGCGTCAGGCAGGGTTAGAACCTGAGCAGGTGGGCTACATTAATCTGCATGGCACGGCGACGCCGCTCAATGACACGGCAGAAGCGCAGGCCGTTAACCGGGTTTTTGGCTCAGCCACTCCGTGTAGTTCAACCAAACACCTGACTGGCCATACATTAGGCGCAGCAGGCATTACCGAAGCGGCGCTGAGCTGGCTAATCTTGGATCGCGATCTCACCTTACCGGTTCAGGACTTTTCACTATCACCGAAAGACCCCAATATAGCCGAAATAAACCTACTAACTGCGCCGGAAAAGCTGATGAAAAAAGCCATCATATCTAACTCATTTGCCTTTGGCGGCAATAACGCCTGCGTACTGGTGGGAGAAGCCTAATGTCGAACTTTCAACCCCCATCCCATTACCTACCTCATCAGGCACCAATGGTGCTGTTAGATAGGGTGTATGCAATAGAAAAAGACAACGCCGTGTGTGAAGTCAGCGTCAGCGCCGATGGTGCTTTGGCTCCGTTTCTGACCCCACAAGGCACATTACCCGCTTGGTTTGCCATTGAAATTATGGCCCAGACTATCGGCGTATGGAGCGGCTGGCACGGGCGACAGCATAACGAAGCGCCCGAGATAGGTATGCTGCTTGGTAGCCGCGGCTTTAAATCCACGCTGGACCACTACCCGAACGGTAGCCTGTTACGAAGTACTGCCACCATGCTGCTACGGGATGATAGACTGGCCAGCTTTGAATGCCGGTTAGACATTGACGGCCAAACCGTCGCACAGGCCAAGCTCAACGTCTACCAAACTGGCCAGCAAGAGCTCGATCGGCTAATACAAAAATCAAAAACTAAGGATCTAATCGCATGATGCGTTGTGTTTTAGTAACCGGTGCCAGCAAAGGGATTGGACAGGCAATAGCCTGTCGTCTGGCACAGGATGGATTTTCTATTGTTATCCACTATCTGAGTGATAAAGCCGGGGCAGAACAAACGCTGCAACGAATTGAGTCTGCTGGCGGCCATGGCCGCCTAATCTGCTTTGATATCAGTAACCGCGCCCAATGCCGTGAACAAATAGAACAAGATATCGAGCGCCACGGGGCCTATTACGGCGTGGTTAACAACGCCGGAATTATTCGCGATGGCGCTTTCCCGGCGCTGACCGACAGCGATTGGGACGGCGTAATTCATACTAATCTGGACGGCTTTTATAACGTAATTCACCCCTGCGTTATGCCGATGATCGGGCTACGTAGCGGCGGGCGTATTATTACCCTTTCGTCAGTCTCTGGTCTGGTAGGCAACCGCGGTCAGGTCAACTACAGTGCCGCTAAAGCCGGCATTATCGGTGCCAGTAAGGCGCTAGCGCTAGAGCTGGCCAAGCGTAAAATCACCGTAAACTGTATCGCTCCCGGGCTAATTGATACCGGCATTCTGGATATGGAACCTGCGGCGCTGGATGAAGCCATGCGAACGATCCCACTCAAGCGTATGGGTTCGTCACAGGAAGTGGCCGGGCTGGCCAGCTATTTAATGTCTGATATTGCTGCATACGTTACGCGTCAGGTTATTTCTATCAACGGAGGTATGGTATGACTCGACGGGTAGTAATTACGGGTATGGGCGGCATTACCTCTCTGGGCAGCGACTGGCCGAGCGTTAGTCACAGTCTCAAGCTCAAAAAGAATGCCATTCAATATATGCCCTCATGGGCAGAGTTCGAAGGCCTCAATACCAATTTAGGCGCACCGATTAACGATTTCACCCTGCCGGAACACTATACCCGTAAAAAAACCCGCTCCATGGGCCGGGTTTCCCTGCTGGCCACCAGAGCGACAGAGCTGGCGTTGGAACAGTCCGGGCTACTAGGCAACGATATTTTGACCGATGGTAGCACCGGCATTGCCTACGGTTCATCTACCGGCAGCACCAAGCAGGTGGGTGAATTCGGCACCATGCTGAAAGAGAAAAATGTTTATAGCATCACGGCAACCACTTACGTCCAGATGATGCCCCATACTGCCGCCGTTAACACGAGCCTATTCTTCGGCCTGCGCGGGCGGGTTATTCCGACCTCCAGCGCCTGCACCTCGGGCAGTCAGGCCATCGGCTACGCCTATGAAGCCATTCGCCACGGCTACCAGACCGTTATGGTGGCCGGCGGTGCCGAAGAGCTTTGCCCTTCTGAAGCGGTCGTGTTCGATACGCTGTTTGCTACCAGTCAGATGAATGACTCGCCCGAACTATCTCCGCGACCGTTTGATATCGGGCGCGATGGGCTAGTGATTGGCGAAGGAGCCGGTTCACTGATTCTAGAAGAGCTGGAACATGCTCAGGCCCGCGGCGCGACTATTTACGGTGAAATTGTTGGGTTTGCCACTAACTGCGACGCCTCGCACATTACCCAACCGTGCAAAGAAACCATGAAAATTTGTATCGAACAGGCGCTAAAATCAGCCAATCTGGCAGCACAGGACATCGACTATATCTGTGCCCACGGAACCGCAACCGAACGCGGCGACATAGCCGAAAGTCAGGCTACGGAAGCCATATTCGGCAACAGTACGCCAATCTCCTCACTAAAAAGCTATTTCGGCCATACCCTTGGAGCCTGCGGGGCGCTAGAAGCCTGGATGTCGATCGAGATGATGCGCGATGGCTGGTTTGCCCCCACCATCAATCTGACGGAACCAGACCCGGCATGCGGTAAGCTGGACTATATTATGGGTGAAGGCCGGTATATAAAAGCACAGTATATTCAGTCTAATAACTTTGCATTCGGTGGTATTAATACCTCACTGATTATTAAACGCTGGAACTAACCGCTTATGCTCAGCTCTTCGCCATTGCCCAAAATCGCCGTCGCGCTGCTGCGTTTGCCTTCCGACGGCTGGCTCCCCCCGAGCGCTTCACGTCTTCCTCAAGCCTTGCAGCAACAGGCCGAGGGCTTTAACCCAAAGCGTCGTCAGCAATTTCTTACCGGGCGATGGCTACTGGCGGAGCTGCTGTTTAATCAAGTGGGCTGTACTGAGCTGCCCGATATCGATACGACGGATAATGGCCGCCCGGTGTTCACCGACTCAAACCTGCCGGATTTTAATATCAGCCACAGCGGCGAATATATTATGGCGGCGCTGGCCCGTGATTGCCGACTAGGGCTAGACGTTGAGCATATCCGCCCGCGTAATAAATTAATGGCGCTGGCCCAATATAGCTTTAGCGATGAAGAGTATCAGTGGCTGGCGGCTCAGCCGGAGCCGCAGCAAACAGACCGGTTTTGGCAGCTGTGGACGCTACGGGAGTCAACCCTTAAGCTAGCGGCCAAAGGCGTATGGCAGATGAAACAGATTCGAATTGATCCGCAAAATAAATGGCTATCGGCAGACTTTCAGCCAACGCTGTTTGGTTTCACCTGCCGCCGTGATGATATCGCCTGGGCGATAACCAGCGATAGCCCAGTAGATAACGTTGAGCTCTGGCAAGCTCATGGCGAAGCACCGTATCTGACTTTGGCCGATGTGCCATGTATTGATCGGTTTAGAACGCCTTAAGATAATCAATATATTGACGGATAGTATGAAAAATCTATCGCAACAACTAAGGAAAATTAAATGAAATTAATCGGTTCTCGGAATGAGCTGAACAGGCGCAATGAGCTGTTATATTCCGAAAGATTTATCAATAAAAAAACGTCCATCGTGTCTTTTTTAAATGAGCGATACGGAGAAATAAAATCCGTATACGTATTGGCAAATACCCCAGATCAGGGTGAGGACATCTACAAATTAATCATTAATGGAAAGCTCATTGTCGGTTTTGAGCTATCGCGAATAGACGGGAAGATAAGTGATATTTCAGAAATGTCGGTTTTAAATTATACAAAACAGATAAAAAGAAAATCAGATAGATTGGATCTGGCTATTGCATTGGATTTAGCGAGTAGTTAACGGAAATATCTACGACTACAACCATCTGGCCATGGGCTTTACTTTTACAAATAACGACATGATAAATGATGATGGCGCCGCTTTGAGCCAGAAAGCTAAGCTCTATCTGAGTATGATATCCATATAATATCTGATTAGAGAGAATCATAACGCCAACCAATATTTCACTAGGCTCTCACTTCGAAAGCTTTATACAAGAGCAAATAAAAAGCGGGGAGGGTATTTTGGCTGAAGCGGTGTTCAAACGGCTTGGGCGTAAATATCAGAAACGCTCAATCCGTCAGTAGAATAGCCATTCGCTTTTTGCGAACCATTTCCAGAACCTCAAATTTTCCCGCCAAAATGCCTGCCTGTGAATTGACCGGCTATCAGAGTAAATATACTGTTTATTAGTTGGCAAATTTTCCACTTTAAAAAGCTCAACATAACAGAATTGTTGACCAACCTTGACGGTAATGGAGAAAAGACAAATACTAATAGATAGTAATAAATAACATATCAGAGAGAATTACCATGCCAACCAGCATCTCACTCAGTCCTCACTTCGAAAGCTTTATCCAAGAGCAAATAAAAAGCGGGCGTTATAACAATGTCAGTGAAGTTATCCGAGCCGGGCTACGTGAGTTAGAAGAACAGGAACGAGCACGAAAATTAGAAACACTTCAGGCTGCAGTAGCCGCGGGTATAAACAGCGGGGAGAGTATCCCGGCTGAAATGGTGTTCGAACAGCTTCGGCAGAAATACCAGAGGTAAACAGACAATGGATAAAAAGAATGGCATTGACCTTATCACCGCTTGCTGCGCTAGACCTCGAAGAGATAGGAGACTATATCGCGGATGATAGCCCAATTAGAGCGGTACGTTTCATTGCTGAGCTTTACCAACAATGCTTACAGATAAGTGAAACACCCGCGTTATATCGACAACGCCCCGAATTAGGTAAAGGAGTAAGATGTTGCCCTTATGGACGTTATCTAATCTTGTTTTCAGAGGATACTGACAACATTAGAATTCAGAGGATACTCCACAGCGCGAGAGATATAACATCTTTATCATTTTCGTAAAAAGTCATGCAAAAACCTCAGCCATTCGCTTTTTGCCATCGAGGCGAGTTTTGATCTTCTGCCACTGGGTTTGCATTTTCAGCCGCTGGTCGTCCATCACAAAACCTTTAATTACATATTCCTGCAGGGTTTGCTCCACCCACTGGCGGAACTGCGTACCGCGGGCGGAGCGGACTCGATAGCCGACGGTCAGAATCAACGGCAGGCTAACATACTGAACGTTATAGACTTTACCGTCTGACGCAGTTGTTCGGTAAAACCGAATAACTGAATGCTTTTCCAGCTCATTCTCAGCAAAAATATGGCTGATATGTTCGCTGATGGTCGCCTTCGCTTTACCGTATAAATCACAAATCATCGCCTACGAAAGCCAAAGCGTATCGGATTCAAAACGACATTCGATCTGCAAACGTCCGTCCGCACTTTGAAACAGTACAAACTCGCCTTCGGGGGCTCGTGATAAACTCTTTTCATCCATCAAGCGGTCTCCACCTTAACCGGTGCTTACCGGTCAGTAATTGCTGCATCAGCGCGGTCTGACATTCTACCCTTATCACCCTCCGGTAAAAATATCAAAATAAAAGCGCAACACCCATCACAGGCATTGCGCTTCCGTTTACCGCTTAGCGTTAATTAATGGTCGATAAAGACAATTTTAACCAAGAACATGATGGCCACCACTAATACGCAAGGGCTAATCTCTCTCCAACGGCCGACGCCGGCTTTCATCACGCAGTAAGAGATAAAACCAAGCGCAATACCTTCGGTAATCGAGAAAGTAAACGGCATCATTACGGCGGTAATAAACGCAGGAGTCGCTTCGGTTAAATCGTTCCATTTAACCCGCGACAGGCTGGAGGTCATCAGTACGCCGACGTAAATCAGCGCACCGGCCACTGCGTAAGGTTGGACCATTTTGGCCAGCGGCGACAGGAAGATAACGCCGATGAAACACAGGCCAACCACCACGGCAGTCAGGCCGGTTCTTCCGCCAACCGACACGCCGGAAGAGCTTTCAATATAGGTAGAAATAGACGACGTACCGAGGTAAGCACCGGCTGAAGAGGTGATACTGTCGACCAGTAAAGCCTGCTTCATGCGAGGGAACTTGCCGTTTTCATCGGCTAATCCGGCTTTATCAGTCACGGCAATCAGGGTGCCGGAAGAGTCAAACAGGTTTATCAGCATAAAAGAGAAAATAATGCCGGCTAAGCCGATATCAAGAGCGCCTTTAACGTCTACCTGACCAACAATGCTCATTATGCTTGGCGGAGCCGATACCACGCCAAAATATTTCACATCGCCCAAGACCAAACCGATCGCCGTGGTAACAATAATCGACACCAGCACCGCCGCGTGAATATTTTTGGCCGCCAGAATGGCAATAATAAAGAAGCCCAAAATACCCAGCGATACGTTCAGCGAAGTCAGATTACCGATAGCCACCAGCGTGTCCGGGTTAGACACGATAATACCGGCATTCTTCAGCCCCATCATGCCAATGAACAGGCCGATACCGCTGGTAATGCCGACCCGAAGGCTGACTGGAATGCTAGAAATCATCCAGTACCGAATACGAAATAGCGTCAGCAGCAGGAAGCCAAAAGAGCCCCAGAACACCGCGCCCATGGCAACCTGCCAAGAGTGGCCCATAGCGCCAACCACCACAAAGGCAAAAAAGGCATTCAGCCCCATCGCCGGTGCTAACGCCACGGGTAAATTTGCAAACAGCCCCATAAAAATGCTGCCGAAGGCCGCAACCAGACAGGTGGTCACAAAAACCGCCTCGGTATCCATTCCTGCAACCCCTAGAATTTGTGGGTTCACAAAAACGATATACACCATGGTTAAAAACGTGGTGAAGCCGGCAACAAACTCAGTGCGCACGGTGGTTCCATGCTGTTTTAACTGAAACAAGCGCTCAAATAGCCCCTGCCCGTCGGCCTGACCAGAAAGTGGTTTACTCATTTTGATGTCCGGAAGAATGGTGAAAATAAAAATTTAAGGCGCTAGATATACCAAAATACGCAAACGATTACATGGTTTATTTATAAATTTATTACGCGATAAATAATTCGATATGCAGGAAAGCGGCAAGTCAGTGAGTGAGGTGGGCGAACGCACCGGCAATTTAAAGTATCATGGGTAAATAGGCTTAACGTTAAATTTCAGCGACTTCAGTATCACCCATCGTTAACGGGAAGAAAATCCTAAATAAACAAAGGGCTATCATTTTCTTAAACTGAGTTTTAATATGAACGCTGCAAGAAACATGAATACTCAACGACCCCCAATAAAGGAATGTCTTATGCAACCGGTTGAATGCGTTCTGTTCGACAGCGATGGTACCTTAGTAGACAGTGAAATTTTATGCTGTGAGTCTTTCTCTAACGTTTTTAAAAGCTATGGTATTTCTCTTTCAACACAAGAGTGCATCAAACAGTTTAAAGGCACTAATCTGTATAAAGTCTTTGCTCAGGTCAGAGAAACATACGGGTTGGACCAGCCGGACGAAAAGCTGGAAAAAGAGTATCGTCAGGATATGGCTCGGCTGTTTGAACTCAGCCTACAGCCGATTCAAGGCATTAGAACCTTGCTTGAAGGCATTACCGTGCCCATGGCCGTTGTGTCAAACGGCCCGGTCACCAAAATGCAGCACTCTTTAGGCCTAACTAAGCTGATTAATTTCTTTGGCGACCATCTTTATAGCGCTTTTGATATCCAACGCTGGAAGCCAGACCCGGCGCTACTTCGGTTTGCCAGCGATAAGCTGTCAATTCCGTTAGAAAAATGCATTTTGATCGAAGACTCGCTCGCCGGTGCCCATGCCGGAATTGCGGCCGGTATACCGGTGTTTTACTACTGCGCTGACCAACACAATACTCCGATCGACCACCCGCTAGTGACCACGTTCCATGATATGGCTGAACTACCTGAGCTATGGAAAGCTCGGGGCTGGGACATTTATCGCGCCTGAATCAAGTAGGCTGTTAGTCGTCATGTCATTTTTCAACCAAATGGCGACTAAACCCCACATTTACACTACCGTCTCAACAGGCGCATAATCACAGTTCAATCATTGACTATGATTGACGTAACTACTTTTCGTACATGACGTTCACGGCTAAACCTCGATAAAGGTCTAACATGCCAACGGTACCTGAAACGATCGTTGTTATTCCAAACGTTAACTGGCAGCGTAATCTCTACGTTGTCTGGGTTGGCTGCTTTCTCACCGGCGCGGCCTTTAGCTTAGTCATGCCATTTTTACCTCTGTATGTCGAACAGCTTGGTATAACCGATCACCAAGAGCTGAACCTGTGGTCCGGCGGGGTTTTCAGTATCACCTTTCTATTCTCTGCGCTGGCGTCTCCTTTTTGGGGCGGATTGGCGGACAGGCACGGCCGTAAGCTAATGCTATTACGTTCGGCTTTCGGCATGGCGATTGTGATGATGCTGATGGGATGTGCCCAGAATATCTGGCAATTTCTGGCACTGCGCGCACTGCTGGGGGTATTGGGCGGTTTTATTCCTAATGCCAATGCGTTAATTGCTACTCAGGTTCCGCGTAATCGCAGCGGATGGGCGTTGGGTACGTTGTCTACCGGTGGCGTAAGCGGGGCGCTACTCGGGCCAGTTATCGGGGGTTTACTGGCGGATAACTACGGATTACGCCCGGTGTTTTTTATCACCGCTGGCGTACTGTTTCTCTGCTTTTTAATCACGCTGTACGCGGTTAAAGAGCAATTCACACCGATACATAAAAAAGACATGCTCAGCGGCAAGCAGGTTTTCGCCACCTTAACTAAGCCGAGGCTAGTGCTGGGCCTGTTTATTACCACCATGATTATTCAGGTCGCCACCGGCTCTATCGCCCCAATTCTGACGCTATACGTACGAGAACTGTCGGGCAATATCCAAAATCTAGCGTTTGTCAGCGGGTTCATTGCTTCTGTTCCGGGGGTTGCCGCGCTGCTTAGCGCCCCGAGGCTAGGCAGGCTGGGCGATCGCATTGGCCCGGAACGCATTCTGATTGCCATGCTGATCTTCTCAATTGTGGTGCTGATTCCGATGTCGTTTGTACAAAATCCTTGGCAGCTGGCCGCACTGCGTTTCTTACTCGGCATCGCCGATGGCGCGATGCTACCGGCGGTTCAAACCCTGCTTATCTATAACTGTACCAATCAAGTAGCAGGCAGAATTTTCAGTTACAACCAGTCGTTTCGCGATATCGGCAACGTCAGTGGGCCGCTATTGGGCTCAAGCGTAGCGGCCGGATTTGGCTTTCGCGCGGTGTTTTTAATCACCGCCACGGTGGTACTGTTTAACGCCGTTTACTCTTATTGGTTTCTGGCCCGTAAAGCCCATGAGCCGCCACCGCCAGATTAATGAACACCCTGCGGTGACTTCGATAACCAGACAAACAGCGAGCGTTTCGCTTTAGGTTCTAGCGATGAATAGCGCTTACTCACCTGATTTGCCGCTACGTCGAGTAATAAGCAGAAAATAAAATAGACCAACGCAATAAACAGGAAGACTTCAGTAGGGTAGACCATGCTGCGGTTATTCACCTGAGTGGCTAAGAACGTCAGTTCACCCACGCCAACAATGTAAGCCAGCGAGGTGTCTTTAATCAGGGATATCCATTGATTGATAAACGACGGCACCATTATCCTCAACGCCTGCGGCAAAATTACCCACCATAGAACTTCCCAGCGGGCTAGCCCCAGCGACAACCCGGCCTGCCACTGCCCTTCGCCAATAGCAACGATCCCGGCTTTTACCCCATGGGCTAAATAGGCGGCGGAAATCAGGGCTAAGGCGCAAACCACCGACGTAATGGCCGGAATATCAATGCCAAACAGCATTGGCAGCATAAAGTAAGCCCAAAAGATCAGCATGATCACCGGAATAGCGCGGAAAAAGCCAAGAAACACCGCTAACGCAGCGGCGGGCCAGCCGCGAAACATGGCCAATGCCACCCCGAGTATCACGCCCAACATGGCCGAAATAATGCCAGCCGCAAGGCTAATGATTAACGTCAGAGCAGCGCCGCCAATAGGGCCGTCCGGATAAGCGCCCCATAGCATATAGCCCAGATTGTCATAAATAACGGTAAAATCCATGTTAACGACGCCCCTTGGCTAATAAACGCTGTTCATACCAAAGCCCCCAGGCTTCCATCAGCGCAATAGCGGCAACATATAAAACGGTTGCCACGCCAAACGCCTGAAAGGCGCGCAGCGTTTCAGTTTCAACCTGACGGGAAGCGTAAGAGAGTTCAGCCACCCCGATAGCCATCGTCAGCGATGAGCTTTTAACAATATTCATGTATTGGCCAAGCAGAGGCGGGAAAGCGATTTTCAACGCCTGAGGAAGTACCACATAGCGCATCGCCTGCCATCCACTCAGCCCCAGCGCCATGGCGGCGTACTTTTGTCCAGCAGAAACGCCGCGAATACCGGCCCGGATCTCTTCGGCAATAAACGCGGCAAAGTAGAGCGTTAGTCCAAAAACACCGGCAATAAACTCAAACGACGGCCACGCCAGCGTGGTACCGAATAAATCGACTTCGTGCGGTGTGTTTAACCAAGGAATAATGCCTTCCGGCAGCAGCTTACCCACGCCGAAGTACCAGAAAAACAGCTGAACCAGCAGCGGGGTATTGCGAAATACGGTGCAGTAAGCAATCACCGGCCATTGAAGAATAGCCAACTTACTGTCCCGGGCTGCGGCAATGATGAAGCCCAACAGCGTTGCAGCAACAATAGTCACCACGGATAGCCCAATGGTTATCAGAAAGCCATCCCATAGCCACCCAAGGTATCGGGGTTCTAGTACTAATTCCGTCAGTGTTTGTTTGATCATGCTGCCAGCTTATTGTTCTGTTTTTATATTTTGGGCAAAAGGAGACTCTACACAAGAATAACGAAGCGTTCGTTCGCTATAAGTAAATCATCTTCATGACCTACGTCACTAGCGACCGATAAGGGGCCATCAGCGTGGCCCCTATTTGTTTATTTCTAAACTCGACTAACTCACACCACAATTAGCCTTTAGCGGGAGCGGCTGCCGAGACTGGTCCAAATTTGAAGTCACCGCGCGGCATAGATGATTTAGTTTCTGGCCCGAACCAGCGGTTGTAAATAGTGTTAGCTTCGCCGTCTTTTTCCAATGCCAACAAGGCGCTGTCGACTGCTTCAACTAAGCGGGTTTCACCTTTAGTGATACCCACGCCCTGATACTCTTTGGTAATGCTAAACGGAGAAATTTCGAAATCCGCTTTCACCGCATCAGGCAGGTTAGCCAGCAGGCCGACTAGTTTAGCGTCATCTTGAGTAATGGCCTGTACGTTACCGTTGCGCAGCGCGGTGAACGCCACTGGCGTATCGTCATAAGAGATCACTTTGGCCGTCGGGTAGTTATCACGCAGAGTGATTTCCTGAACGGTGCCTTTATCTGCGCCAATGCGTAACTTGGCAATATCGTCAGGCTGTTTTAACACGCCTTTACGAGCGATAAATTTTTGGCCAGTCGCGAAGTAAGGTACGCTAAAATCAACCTCTTTGGCGCGCTGTTCGGTGATCGTGAAGTTAGCAGCAATCAGGTCAACCTTCCTAGAGGCTAAGAGTGGAATCCGGTTAGCCGGGTTGGTTGGAGTAAGCTCAACCTTTACACCTAACGCTTTACCAATGGCATTCGCGATATCAACATCGTAACCAACAATTTTCTTAGTTTGGGGATCCACATAGCCAAACGGTGGGTTGCTGTCGAATACGGCAATATGCACAACGCCTGCTTTTTTGATATCGTCCAGCTTATCGGCATGTGCCATGGTGGCCATGCTGGAAAGGCCAGCCAGTAAAGTTAATGAAATGATGCTCTGTTTTAATGATAATTTCATGGCCGATATCCTGATGTTTGTTGTTAATTACTATTTATTGGGCACTTATTAACGATGAGTTAATACTAAGTCTTATGAGAAGTTAAATAATATAAACAGCTTTTATATTCTTTTTAGTTATAACAACATTGAGCATTTTCACTGCCACCGCACAATAATCACATTTCGGTTACACCATCCACATCACAAAATTAGTACTTGTTGAACCTTTTCTTTTAAATGATAATGATTATCAATTTGAAACTAGTTATCATTCAAACAAACCTATGAAAAATGCAGATCGGGAAGACGGCTCAGGATCAGAGAAGAAAAACGATTCCGCTACCCAGTATCCATTGATTAACAGCCAACAACTGCTGGGAGCATCAGGAATATTACTGATTCAGCATCAGGATCAACAATATCAACTACGTATTACCAAAGCTGGGAAATTAATTTTAACCAAATAGCGTTTAACTAAATAAAACATATAAATAGCCAGCCACCCAGACGATAACTATCCATCCCCTCCCGTTTAAAGCTACCGCTAATGCCTCTGTTATCCGGTAAGCGATTCGGGTGAAACAAGGGGATACCCAACGTCATTGGAGTAGCAGCAAGGCAGCAAATGAACGAGTCCCGATGAGCTTACTCAAGTAAGTGATTCGGGCGAGTGAATGCCGCTAACGCCGCTGCTAGTTCAAGGACAAAGGGTATTACGTCAAGGCAGCCAGCAACTTCATCTATAGGAAAACAAAATGGAGAGTTGCAGTATGCTTCGCCTGTCATCTTTAAGTATTGCCATACTTTGTTCACTTCCGGTTATGGCTAATGCCCAAACTACTAGTTCAAAACCCACTGAAACCATGACCGTTACCGCAACGGGTAACGATCGTAATGCGTTTGAAGCCCCGATGATGGTCACGGTGGTGGATGCCAATGCGCCGGAAAATCTGGCGGCTAACAGCGCTGCTGACTTACTGCGCACAATTCCCGGCATTACTATTACCGGAACTTCACGCAGCAATGGTCAGGACATTAACATGCGCGGCTACGACAAACGCGGGGTGTTAACGCTGGTGGACGGCATTCGTCAGGGAACCGATACCGGTCACCTGAACGGAATATTTCTCGATCCTGCGTTAATTAAGCGGGTTGAGGTGGTCAGAGGCCCTGGAGCTCAGCTCCACGGCAGCGGCGCGTTAGGCGGCGTTATTTCGTTTGAAACCGTTGATGCTAAAGACTTACTGCGCCCGGGCGAACAGGGTGGCGTACGCTTATTTACGTCTGGTGCAACTTTGGATCATAGCCAAAGTATGGGTCTGTCAACCTTTGGCCGTACTGAAAGCTTCGATGGTTTATTCTCGGCAAACTTCCGCGATAAGGGCAACCTACGTTTGAGCAACGGCGAAACTGCCCCAAATGACGAGAACATTGGCTCGATGTTAGCCAAAGGAACCTGGAATATTGATGAATCGCAGTCTCTGGGCGCAAACCTGCGTTATTACAATAACGATGCCAGAGAGCCGAAAAACCCACAAAACTTTCTACCCAACGGTACCGCTACTGACGTAATGACCGACAGAACTACCGAAAACAAAGACGCTCAGCTGGTGTACAAAATTAACCCGGCAGATATGGACTGGCTAAACGCTTCCACCCGCATATATTACTCCGAAACCCAGATAAATTCGGACCCAACCGGCGGTAAAAGTGAAGACAGAAAGCAAACGACTAACGGCATCAAAATAGATAACCGTTCACGTTTACTGCAAGAAACGTTTATACCAAGTCAGCTGACCTATGGCGCTGAAACTTATAAGCAAAAGCAAACGCCGAGCGGCGCAACCACCAGCTACCCGGATGCTGAAATTCGCTTTGCCTCCGGCTGGCTACAGGATGAAATAACCCTGCGGGATCTGCCGGTATCGTTGATTGGCGCTATTCGCTATGACGACTACAAAGCGGAAAGCAGCGGCTACAACAACATTACCGCCGACAAGTGGTCGCCTAAGGTGGCGATGTCGATTTTCCCTACCGAATGGCTAAGCCTGTTTGCCTCTTACGCTGAAGCCTTTCGCGCCCCGACCATGGGTGAAATGTATAACGACTCCCTGCACTTCAGCATGGGTCCGAACATGAATAACTATTGGAAACCCAATCCGAACCTAAAACCGGAAACCAACGCCACTCAGGAAGTCGGCTTTGGCCTGCGGTTCGACAACGTTCTTCTGGCCGACGATGACCTGAAATTCAAAGCCAGCTACTTCGGTACTAAAGCGGATGACTACATCTCTACCGAGGTGAACATGAAGATGGGCTATCGCCCTCGGGTGGGAATGATCTGCTCACCGTGTGAAACCACGTCGGTCAATATCCCGCACGCTAAAATATGGGGATGGGACATGATGATGGACTACCAAAGCCGCTTCTTCGACCTAAGCGTGGCCTATAACCGTACCAGCGGTAAGAACGACGACACCGGAGAGTGGTTATCCACGGTTAATCCCGATACGGTTTCTACCCGCCTTAACGTACCGGTAGGTAGCACCAATGCGGCCGTCGGCTGGATGGGCGTGTTTGCTAATCGGATTAACGATACGCCAACGCCACAGAGTGGCTATGCCACTCACGACTTCTATATCAGCTATAAGCCAGAAATTCTTTCAGATCGCTTAACCACCAGCGTAGTGATTGGCAACGCTTTTGACAAAGAATATTACGCACCAAACGGAGCCTTACAGGATGGACGCAACCTTAAATTATTTGCCAGTTACCAATTTTGATCCCTAACTTTAATCAAGACCCCGGCCTATTGCCGGGGTAGTAACACACCGACAGGAATAAACAATGACAACTTCGCTATACCAAAACTACTTACAGGCTAAACGGCAACACCCTGAAAAATATGCCCGGGATTTAGCCAAGCTACTTAACGTCAGCGAGGCCGAGCTATTGCACACCCGCGTTGGCCAAGATGCTGTTCGCCTGAAAGGAGATATCAGAGCACTGTTAGCCGCACTGGAAAACGTGGTTGAAATTAAAGCCATTACCAGAAACGAGCACGCAGTCCACGAACATCTGGGAAGTTATCAAAACCAACACCTGAGCGGCCACGCCGGACTGATTCTAAATCCTTACGATCTTGATTTACGCCTGTTCCTAAACCACTGGCATAGCGCATTCTCGTTAACCGAAGAGAGCAAGCGCGGGCCTCGTCACAGCATTCAGTTTTTCGATAGCTATGGCGACGCAGTACATAAAGTGTATGCCACTGATAACACCAATATGGACGCATGGAACAAAGTCATCGCAGCGTTTACCCTGCAGGAAAATCCGGTGCTGGAACTCTCCGTCGCAGAGCCGACAGCCAACAACGACGAACCGAATATTGACAGTAAAGCCATTGACAGCGAATGGCGTGCCATGACCGACGTTCATCAATTTTTTAATCTGCTACGTAAGCACGGCATTACCCGCCAGCAGGCTTTCCATACCGTTGATGGCGATTTAGCCCAACGCGTTGATAATCAGGCGCTAAGGCAGTTACTTCAAATGGTAAAAAATGACGCCAATGACATTATGATTTTTGTTGGTAACCGCGGCTGTGTGCAAATCTTCACCGGAAAAATTGAAAAAATTATGCCGCATGAAGAGTGGCTGAATATTTTCAATAAGAAGTTCGTTCTTCACTTAATTGAAACCGACATTGTTGAAAGCTGGGTTACCCGTAAACCGACTAAAGACGGTCATGTAACCAGTTTGGAGCTGTTCTCCCATGATGGGACTCAAATCGCCCAACTATACGGACAGCGCACCGAAGGTCAGCCGGAACAGCAAAAATGGCGTGACCAGATAGATACGTTACTGCAACAACAAATGGTGTTCGCATGAGTTTATTTATCAGACTATGGATCGTTACATTCTGCGCGTTACTGCCACTGTTTTCACAGGCTAATGAGCGAATTATCAGTATCGGTGGCGACGTTACCGAGATTGTCTACGCCTTACACGCCGAGTCCCAGCTGATTGGTCGTGACTCAACCAGTACCTATCCGCAAGCGGTTAACGCGCTACCGGATATCGGCTATATGCGCCAGCTAAATGCCGAAGGTATTCTGTCGCTCAAACCAACGCTGATTCTGGCCAGTGACCAATCATTACCCGCGCTGGCGCTGGAACAGGTAAGAAACAGCGGCATCAAGGTAGTCAGCATTCCGGGGCAGCCATCGCTGGAAACGGTCGCAAAAAAAATCAGCACCGTTGCACAGGCATTAGGCAAAGAGCAGGCCGGTAATCTGTTAATTGCCCATTATGAACGGCAACTGGCTGCAATACCGAAAAACAGGCTATCGACTAAGGTGCTGTTTGTCATGAACTACGGCGGCGGTGCGCCAATGGCCGCTGGCCAGAATACGGCCGCAGACGCGATTATTGGCTTTGCCGGTGGCACGAATGCCATGCAGGGATTCAACAAATACCGTCCGCTGTCTCAGGAAGGCATTATTGCCGCCGCGCCCGAACTGCTGCTATTAACCACCGCAGGCTTTACCGCGATGGGCGGAGAAGAGAAAATCTGGCAATTACCGGGAATAGCCCAAACTCCGGCCGGGAAAAACAGGCGCTTCATCGTCGTTGACGATCTGGCACTACTCGGATTCAGTCTGAAAACGCCAGAAGTGATATCTACCCTACGTAAAGCTATGGAAGACACCCACTGATGAACATCCGCCTTTCACCGCGCAGTTGGTTAATGACGATGCTAGTCGTGCTAGTGGTGCTTACCCTAAGCGCAGCCAACCTCGGCCCGGTCAAGCTGTCGTTCTATACGCTGATAACCAACTCGCTTGATCAAGGGAGTTGGAATATCTGGCTGCATATCCGGCTGCCAAGAGTGTTGCTGGCAGTCTTAATCGGTGGAGCGCTGGCGGTGTCAGGCGCTGTAATGCAAGGGCTGTTTCGTAACCCGCTGGCTGACCCGGGACTACTGGGTATCAGCACCGGGGCTGCGCTATGCGTGGCCTTTGCCATTCTAATTCCGTTGCCCTTACCGGCTATTTTCATGATGTATGGCCATACGCTGGCCGCATTTATCGGTAGCGTTGTGGTGTGCCTGTTGCTGTATGCCCTGAGCCAGCGCGGGCACGGGAACCTGACTCGCCTGCTGTTAGCCGGTATCGCCATTAATGCGCTGGCCGGTGCGGCTATCGGCGTGCTCAGCTATATCAGCGACGACCAACAGCTGCGCCAGTTTTCGCTGTGGAGTATGGGGAGTTTGGGTCAAGCCCAATGGCCGACTTTAGCCATTGCCGCGTCGCTGATTGTTCCTACGGTTATTGCCTGCCTGCGATTGTCCCGGTTACTTAATCTGCTTCAGCTAGGCGATGAAGAAGCCCACTATTTGGGCGTTAATGTGGAATCGGTTAAACGACGCTTGCTGTTGTTAAGCGCCCTGTTGGTTGGTACGTCCGTTGCTATGAGCGGCGCTATCGGCTTTATCGGGCTGGTTATTCCCCATTTAATTCGTTTACAGCTCGGCCCCGATCACCGCTGGCTGTTGCCCGGCTCCGTTCTCGGCGGAGCCTGTCTATTGCTGGTTGCAGATACCCTTGCTCGCACCATCGCCGCACCGGCAGAAATTCCCGTCGGGCTACTCACCAGCCTGATAGGCGGCCCCTACTTTTTATGGTTAATACTGCGGCAAACCGGAGGGAGCCATGCTCAGAGCTGAAAACCTGACCTATAGCCGGTTAAATAAAAAAATCATTAACGACGTGTCGCTGGATTTAGTTCCCGGCCAACTGGTGACGATTATAGGCCCCAACGGCGCGGGTAAATCGACGCTGCTGCGCATACTGACCGGATATTTAGCGCCGGATAGCGGCCGATGCTTACTACAGGATCGCTGTTTATCCCAATGGCCGCATCTGGAGCTGGCTAAAATCAGAGGCGTGATGAACCAACAGAGCGGATTATCTTTTCCGTTCAGCGTGCGTGACGTTATCGCTATGGGGCGAGCGCCTTACGGTAAGCATAAATTAAATCAGCAAGCGATTGATTGCGCGGTTGAAATGACCGAGTGCGGCACATTGCTCAATCGCAACTATAACCAGCTTTCAGGCGGAGAAAAGCAGCGGGTTCAGCTTGGCCGCTTAATGGCCCAGCTGTGGCACTCATCGCCAGAGCAGCGCTATCTGTTTCTTGATGAACCCACTTCAGCGCTGGACCTTTACCACCAACAGCACACTCTACGCCTGTTAAAAAAAATGACCCGCGGCGCACCGTTTTCCGTATGCACCATACTTCACGATCTTAATCTGGCCGCGCTGTATGCCGATAAAGTATTGCTGCTTCATCAGGGAACGCTGGTGGCATCAGGCACGCCAAAAGAGGTGCTGAATACCGAGTTGCTGACGCGTTGGTATCAGGCTGATTTGTGCGTATGCGAACATCCGGAAAGTCAGGGGTTACCGCAGGTTTGTCTAAAACGATGACGAAAGCTGGTGTGAGCTTTTAGCCTTAGCTTTAGCTTTTCGTACTAACGTAGCCTTGGCTCTAGGTTCTAGAGTCGTCATCCCGTTGAAAAACCACGACTGTTCGGAATAAATTTTTAGGAAAAAAAGTTGCAGAAACAGTAAGTTGATGGAAAATATCATAAACACCAGCCCATTTTTCTGCCTCTGCAACATAAAAAATATAAGCTATTTTGAAATCTTTTCCTCGCCAAAATTTTGAGTGCTTAGCTCAACAATATCAATCTGATAAGTATTCAAAAAGATTTACCTGCTGGCATCAGATGGTTTTTATGCTTTATGCCCAATTTAGCGCTGCCTCCAGTTTACGGACATTAGAGGCCAGTTTTAACTTCCATACTCCTTAATGTATCTTTTAGTTATAACAGTACTGTTTTATTCTCAACGTCCATAAAGCAGTAATGTCAGGCTTACCACTTTCACTTCCATTAACAACCTTTCATTTTATGATAATAAAAATCCCTTATTTATCATTAAAATAAACCAACGCACCTTTCATTTATTTCGATACAGATCACAACTCGAAATAATAACAATTGAACATCTTTCGAAATATTACGATCATTGCCCCATATCTGATGGAGATCAATGATGAAACAAACCATACAACAACACAAAAAACAGCCCAGCCATGGAATATGTTCAGTCTGTTCAGCCCATCCGCTGGTAATTGAGGCCACTCTGGCCTTTGATTTAAATACGTCTCGTAAAGTTTTAATTGAAGCAACGTCAAATCAGGTTAATCAGTTTGGCGGTTATACCGGGATGAAACCGGAAGACTTTCGCCATTTTGTTTATCGCATCGCGGATAAATTAGGCTTTCCTCACGAAAGAATTCTACTGGGTGGTGACCATTTAGGCCCTAACTGCTGGCAAAACGAAAGTGCTGAACAGGCAATGCAAAAGTCAGAAGTGCTGATCGCTGAATATATCAAAGCCGGATTCAGTAAGATCCATTTAGATGCATCAATGTCCTGCGCTGACGATCCGGTTCCGCTTTCTCCTGACGTTGTAGCAGCCAGAGCCGCGCGTCTGTGTAAAGTGGCCGAAGATACCGCCACCGATGAACAAAAACGACAGTTAACCTATGTAATTGGCACTGAAGTGCCAGTGCCCGGCGGCGAATCATCCGCCATTGGCGAAGTTCATGTCACCACTCAGGCCGATGCCCGCTATACCATCGAGTCTCATGAAAAGGCCTTTAGAGAGATCGGTCTGGAAAAAGCTATTGATCGGATTGTCGCGGTAGTCGTTCAGCCCGGCGTTGAATTTGACCACTCGCAGGTAATCTTGTATCAGCCACAGGCGGCTAAAGAGCTGTCTGAGTTTATTGAATCAACCCCTCTGGTCTATGAAGCCCATTCAACGGATTACCAGACCAAAGAGTCTTACCGCAATCTGGTAAAAGACCATTTTGCTATTTTAAAGGTAGGCCCTGCGTTAACCTTCGCCCTGCGGGAAGCAATATTTTCATTGGCCCATATCGAAAAAGCCTTGGTAGCGCCAGAAAAATGCAGCCAAGTGCTTAACGTGATTGATTCAGTGATGCTGGACGAACCAGAATACTGGAAGAAGTATTACAGCCCGGTTTTCAGCCACTCTCTGCTCGATATCCACTACAGCCTTTCGGATCGCATCCGCTATTACTGGCCTAATGAACGCATAAATAAAAGCGTTGAAATGCTGATTTCTAACCTACAAAAAACCCAGATTCCGTTAGGATTGCTAAGTCAGTATTTTTCCCTTCAGTTTGAAAGAGTTATGGAAAATAAACTACCGCTGACACCCGAGAGCCTGATTATCGACAAAGTTCAGGATGTATTACGGGCCTATGCCTATGGATGCGGAGAATAAACCATGCAACAGAGCAAAATTTTCGTTCGTACTGGAATTAAGTTTGCTGACTATCAATCGGCCCTTCATCACATTAGCGAAACCTTAGTTAGCGCTGGCGTGGTGAAGCAAAGCTACCTGTCAGCATTATTAGAAAGAGAGGCTATGTACCCGACCGGCATCGAGTTAGAACAACATGCGGTCGCCATTCCTCACTGTGAAGTAACCCACGCCAACGAGCCGGCTATCTATTTAATTCGCCCTGATGCGCCGGTCTCTTTTAATCAGGCTGATAGCGATGGAATGATTGAGGTAAAGCTAATTATTGCCTTAGTCGTCACCCATCCGGACAAGCAGTTGGCCTTGCTAAGAAAACTGTTCGGTACCTTACAGGACACGGCGCTTTTAAATTCGTTACTGACCGAACCTGAAGACAAGCTGGCTGAGCTTTTTTCCCAGTCACTAACTCACTGAGCAGTTTCTTATAGAGCCATGTCACCGGCAGCCATTAACTACATATCAATAAGAAAGAGGGTTTCATCGTGAAACGTAAAGTTATTGTCGCCTGTGGCGGCGCTGTTGCTACTTCAACGCTGGCAGCGGAAGAGATTAGAGAGCTATGTGAAACCAACAATATCGGACTTGAAATTATTCAGTGCCGAGTGAATGAAATAGACACCTATAAACACGGTGCCGACATGATTTGTACCACCGCGCGGGTGGATCAAACCTTTGGCGATATTCCCGTTGTCCACGGTATGCCTTTTATTTCCGGCGTAGGAATGGATGCTCTGAAAGACAAAATTTTATGCATCCTTAAGGGGTAAGTTCATGTTTACTGAAATCATGCGTTACGTGCTCGACCTCGGGCCAACGGTTATGCTACCAATTGTGATCATCATCTTCTCCCTGATTCTGGGCATGAAGCTAGGCGATGCCTTTAAGTCGGGTATCCATATCGGTATCGGCTTTGTCGGTATCGGTTTGGTCATTGGCCTGATGCTCGATTCAATCGGGCCGGCGGCTAAAGCCATGGCCGAAGCCTTTGATATCAACCTTAAGGTGATTGACGTGGGCTGGCCGGGTTCATCGCCAATGACTTGGGCATCTCAGATTGCACTGATCGCCATTCCTATCGCTATCGGCGTCAATATTCTAATGCTGGTTACCCGTTTAACCCGCGTGGTTAACGTTGACATTTGGAATATCTGGCATATGACCTTTACCGGGGCGCTAGTACACATCGCTACCGGGTCTTACACTTTTGCCATTCTGGGCGTGGTGGTTCATGCGGCTTTTGTCTACAAGCTGGGCGACTGGTTTGCCAAAGATACCCGAGACTTTTTCGGGCTGGAAGGGATTGCTATTCCTCACGGCACTTCCGCCTATATGGGCCCAATAGCCGTTCTAGTTGACACCATTATTGAGAAAATCCCCGGATTAAACCGAATTCACTTTAGCTCCGACGACGTTCAAAAGCGTTTCGGTGCCTTCGGTGAGCCGGTTACCGTTGGTTTTATCATGGGTATCGTTATCGGTCTTTTGGCCGGGTATGAACTCAAAGCCGTGCTTCAGTTAGCCGTAAAAACTGCTGCCGTAATGCTGCTGATGCCCAGAGTAATCAAGCCAATTATGGATGGCTTAACCCCGATAGCCCGTCATGCCCGTTCAAAACTGCAGGCTAAATTCGGCGGCCAGGATTTCCTGATTGGTTTGGATCCAGCTCTGTTACTGGGCCATACCGCAGTAGTCTCTGCCAGCCTGATTTTTATTCCGCTAACGATATTGGTCTCAGTGTTAGTTCCGGGCAATCAGGTTCTGCCCTTTGGTGATTTAGCCACCATTGGATTTTTTGTCGCCATGGCGGTAGCTATTCATCAGGGAAATCTGTTCCGTACCCTGATATCTGGCGTGATCATCATGTCGATTACCCTATGGATCGCCACTCAGACCATCGGGTTACACACGCAGCTGGCTGCTAACGCCGGTGCGCTTTCCAACTCCGGAAATCTGGTCGCCTCAATGGATCAGGGCGGCTCCCCAATCACTTATCTGATGGTGGAAGCGCTAACCCTGAAAAATATCGCAGGTATTGCAGTCATCGGGGTTATCTATGGATTAGGCGTATTCCTCACATGGCGCAGGGCGCGTCGTTTCGCGAATGAGGCGATGACTGAGCAGAAAGTCTAGTCCGAATAGTCTCAAGGAGTGCCATCTACTCTCCTTGAAACCCTTCGATTGACTATTTTTAGACCAGATATTCCATCGTCGAGTTTTGTTATCAATCTGAAGGAGTGCATTCCACTCCTTCATTTTCAGGAGATACCATGAAAGCTGTATCAATCGACAGCGACGGGAACGCTTACGTCGAAAATAAGGCAACGCCAGCTATTGAAAAGCCCGACGATGTTTTAGTTAAGGTAGCCTACTCTGGCGTGTGCGGCTCAGATATTCCACGCATTTTCGCCAAAGGCGCTCATTTTTATCCAATTACTTTAGGCCATGAATTCAGTGGAAAAGTAGTAGAAACCGGCAGCAACGTTGAAAACGTAACGCCGGGCGATAGCGTAGCCTGCGTGCCATTGTTGCCCTGTTTTCACTGTGAAGAGTGTCAGCGCGGCTTCTACTCTTTATGCAAACAGTACAGCTTTGTCGGCTCACGCAGCCACGGTGGCAACGCCGAATATATTGTGGTGAATAGCAACAACGTATTCAAACTTCCACAGAATGTATCGCTGCTACAGGGTGCCTTTTTTGAGCCAATCACCGTGGGCTTGCACGCCCTTCTTCTGGCAGAAGGCTGTGAGAATAAACACGTAGTGGTTATCGGTGCCGGCACCATTGGTTTACTGGCTATCCAGTGTGCTAAAGCAATGGGCGCGGCCTCTATCACTGCCATTGATATTAATACCAACAAAATAGACCTAGCCCTTCAGCTTGGCGCCACCCACGGCCATAACTCATTAACCGAGCCATGCGAAGATATTCAAAAGCAAATGCACGATCGACGTTTCAATCAGTTGATTCTGGAAACCGCTGGTACCCCTCAAACGATTGAACTCGCGATTAACATTGCTGGCCCGAAAGCCCAGATAGCGCTAGTGGGTACCCTTCATCACGACCTAACGCTTTCACAAACCACCTTCGGCTTAATTTTGCGTAAGGAATTGAAAATTATAGGTAGTTGGATGAATTATTCGCAGAGCTGGCCAGGAAAAGAGTGGCAATTGGCAGCTAATTTCTTTTCCAATCAACAAATCAATCTTAGCCCGCTGATTGCAGATATTGAAAATCCGGAGAAGTTTGCAGAAAAAATGATGGCGCTGAAAGGAAAGCCGATGAATGGAAAGCTCCTGATGCAAACCGAAGATTAAATACGCAGCTATCCGCTATTTTGTTGGTAATAACATGACAATAGAGCATATTTTGGTTATCGTTTACCCATCGAACGAAAATATTATTCTATGAGTCTATTTTATGAATTCTTTTGAACGAAGAAATCTTATTGTTGATATGGTCAATACTTCAGGAAGTGTACTGGTCAGTAACCTTTCGAGTAATTTCGATATTTCTGAAGTCACCATTCGCTCAGACTTACGACAGTTAGAAAAGAAGGGTTTGCTGGTTCGTTTCCACGGCGGCGCGTCTAAAGTAAGTCAGGATAAAGGCACGCTACTGGCAAACGAACTGCGATTGGAAGAACGCTATGAACAGGCGCTGGCGCCGAAAATGCGCATTGCTATTCTAGCCGCCTCTTTCGTTAAACCGGGAGAGACCGTTATTTTAGACAGCGGCAGCACCACTTTACTGATCGCCGAAGAGCTGGTCAAAATCGACAATATCACGGTTATTACTAACAATTTACCGGCCGCTTTTGCCTTGTCAGAAAATAAAGAAATTACCCTGTTTGTTTGCGGTGGCACGTTACGGCACAAAACCCGTTCCATGCACGGTAGCATTACCGAACAATCATTAAACGGTATCGTAGCTAACATTATGTTTGTTGGCGCTGACGGTATTGATGCTGAAAAAGGCATAACCACGTTTAACGAAGGTTTTGCTATCAGTGGCGTAATGGCGAATACCGCGCATCGGGTAATTGCAGTTATTGATTCATCTAAATTTGGTCGTAGCGGATTCAATCAGGTTCTGCCGATCGATAAATTAGACACCATCATTACTGACGAAGGAATAAGCGACCAAGATAAAGCTGCATTTCAACAAAAAAATATTACTGTCCTGACGGCTTAATATCATAGGTATTATCGCTGCTCCGGATAGCAATATTATTAAGAATTCAGAGGACTTATGTACCTTATTCCTAGTAATGAAATGCTAAACAAAGCCCGGAGTCAGGGCTATGCCGTTCCCGCTTTTAATGTCCATAATCTTGAAACCGTTCAAATTGTGGCTGAAACCGCCGCCGAAATGAGTTCGCCGGTGATTATGGCCGGCACTCCCGGTACCTTCAGCTATGCTGGGATTGATTATCTGGTCTCTATTTGTAAATCCGCAGCCAAGTTACACAACTTACCCTTTGCCCTGCATCTGGATCACCATGAAGTGGTGCCAGACATCGAAACTAAAATCAAAGCCGGTGTACGCTCGGTGATGATCGACGGTTCACACTTACCCTTTAGCGAAAATATAGCGCTAGTGTCAAAGGTGACCACACTATGCCACCGCTACAATATCAGCGTAGAAGCAGAACTCGGACGGCTTGGTGGGCAAGAAGATGACTTGGTGGTTGATGCTGAAAACAGCTTCTTTACTGACCCCGACGTGGCGGCTGAATTTATTGCCAAAACCGGCGTGGATTCTCTGGCCGTAGCCATTGGCTCCGCTCACGGTTTGTATCATGGTGAACCCAAGCTCGATTTTCAGCGATTAGCGCAAATCCAACGGCGGGTTGATATTCCACTGGTGCTACACGGTGCCTCAGGAATTCCAGAAGCTATGGTAAAACGCGCCATTGAATTGGGAATATGTAAAGTCAATGTTGCTACCGAGCTTAAAATTGCCTTTGCCGATGCAGTAAAAAAATACTTTGCACAGTTCCCTGAAGCTAACGACCCTCGTCAATATATGACACCAGGAAAATCAGCCATGAAGCAGATTATCGCTGAGAAAATCAGAATCTGCGGCAGCGCAGGCAAACTATAATTATCCTTCCCTTGGCTTTACCCGATTATTTATCATGGTCGGGTAGAGCCACCTTCGTTTTTACTGCGCAATGGCTACAGAAGCGCTTTGATATGAAACCTCTCTATTTTCTCTGCTGTGGCTGGGCGCCGGTTGACCGCTCCGACCCTCAACAAAACCGGGATGGCAGGGGCCACTATCAGTGATGCAGCCAGCGGTCAGTATTACGATATAAGCATGACTTCAGGATAAACGCTGACGAATGAACGCAGTCAGTGGTCAGCATTCCGCAGTTTTATATCAGCGTTACCAGATACCCGGCAGGGGCGATTTAATGCTTAATCATTCAGGAAGTGGATAACGATGAAGTTAACTCTTATAACCCCTCCAGTCATCGCCGAAGGGGCTATAAAACAGGATGTAAACTGGCTTACTTCTTAGCCAGCAAACTCTCAATTTCTTCGCCGCTGCGGTGGCGGAAATCCTGGCCTTTAACGAAGTAGAAAATAAATTCACAAATGTTCTGGCAGCGATCGCCAATACGTTCAATCGACCGGGCGCAGGCCAACGCGGTTAATACGCTAGGAATGGCGCGGGGGTCTTCCATCATATAGGTCATTAGCTGACGAATAATGCTTTCATACTCCTGATCGACCTTCTGATCTTCACGATAAATCCGCACCGCTTCATCAATGTCCATGCGGGCAAAAGCGTCCAGCGCATCGTGCAGCATTTGTACCGTGTGGCGACCCAGCGATTCCAGATTCACCAGCAACGGTTTATGCTGCTGAGAAAATTTCTCCAGCGCCATGCGACAAATTTTATCCGCCACGTCACCGATACGCTCCAGCTCAGAAACGGTTTTGGTAATCGCCATCACCAAACGTAAATCGCTGGCCGTTGGCTGACGTTTGGCAATAATTCTTACGCAAGCTTCGTCAATCGCCACTTCCATACTGTTCACTTTATGATCGTCTTCAATCACGCGCCGGGCCAGTTCTTCATCGGCCTGATGCATAGCATTAATGGCATCGGTAAGCTGTTGCTCTACCAGACCGCCCATCACCATGACCTGCGTACGGATGTGTTCCAGTTCAGCATTAAACTGACCAGAAATATGCTTTCCTAAATTAAGGTTTTCCATGAGGGTTCCCCGTTATCAACCGTAGCGGCCGGTAATATAGTCTTCAGTCTGTTTCTTTTGTGGTGTGGTAAACAGCATGTCGGTATTGGAATATTCAATCAGCTCACCCAAATACATAAACGCCGTATTATCAGAGCAGCGAGCTGCCTGTTGCATATTATGGGTCACGATCACCACGGTATATTCTGACTTCAGTTCGCTGATCAGCTCTTCAATCCGGCCCGTTGAGATAGGGTCGAGGGCTGAGCAGGGTTCATCAAGCAGGAGAACTTCCGGGCGAATAGCGATTCCCCGAGCGATACATAAACGCTGTTGCTGCCCGCCCGACAGGCTGTAGCCGCTCTGATTCAGCTTATCTTTAGTTTCATTCCACAGGGCAGCTTTGGTTAAAGCCCACTGCACGCGTTCATCCATTTCAGCACGGGAAAGGCGCTCGAACAGGCGCACGCCGAAAGCGATATTGTCATAAATTGACATGGGAAACGGCGTTGGCTTTTGGAACACCATCCCCACTCGGGCCCGCAGCAGCGCTACGTCCTGACTATCTTCAAGAATATTCTGACCGTCTAACAGAATCTGCCCGGTGGCAACCTGCTCTGGATAGAGCTGATACATTTTATTAAAGGTGCGCAGCAGGGTAGATTTACCGCAACCGGACGGGCCGATAAACGCCGTTACCTGATTTTTAGCGATATCTAATGAAATATCTTTCAGGGCATGAAATTTTCCATAATGGAAGTTCAGATCCCGTACCTGAATTTTGCTATTGGTTGAGTTATCGGTCATCGGATTCATTATTCTCTCTCAATATTTCTTCTTGGCGAACACAACCCGCGCCAAAATATTCAATAACAGCACGCACAGAGTAATCAGTAATACACCGGCCCAGGCCAGATGTTGCCATTCAGAGAACGGGCTCATGGCGAACTTAAATATGGTGACCGGTAAGCTGGCAATTGGATGGCTCAGGTCAAGGCTCCAGAACTGATTCGACAGCGCGGTAAACAGCAGCGGCGCAGTCTCACCGGCAATACGCGCTATGGCCAGCAGTACGCCGGTAATAATGCCCGATGTCGATGCTTTTAGGGTCAGCGATAAAATGATTTTCCATTTTGGCGTGCCTAAGGCGTAAGCCGCTTCACGCAGGCTATCGGGCACCAGCCGCAGCATGTTTTCAGTAGTGCGGATAACGATGGGAATTTGTAATAACGCCAGCGCAATCACACCGGCCCAGCCGGAGAAGTGCTCCATCCTGACCACGACAATGGTATACACAAACAGGCCAACTACAATCGACGGCGCCGACAGCAAAATGTCGTTAATGAAACGAACTAACGATGCCAGCAATGATTTACGGCCATATTCCGCCAAATAAATTCCGGCCATAATCCCCAACGGCGTACCGATAACCGTGGCCCACAAAATCAATAATCCGCTACCAGCAATGGCGTTGGCTAACCCGCCACCTGCGGTATTCGGCGGCGGCGTCATTTCAGTAAACAGCGCCAACGACATACCGTCGATACCTTTGGTGACGGTAGAAAACAGAATCCAAATCAGCCAGAACAGGCCAAAGGCCATGGCCAGTATTGAAATCAAAAGTGCGGCGCGGTTTTTCTGGCGACGCCATGCCTGCATGCGCTGGCGGCCGGCATTAAAAGACTCAATACTGGATTGATTAGTATCAGACATATCAGCTCCCCTCATTCTTATCTAAGCGTGAAATCATAAACTTAGAAATTGAGAGCACGACGAAAGTAATGGCGAACAGAATCAGGCCCAGCTCCATCAGTGCGGAAGTATGTAAACCCGACTCAGCCTCAGCAAACTCGTTGGCCAGCGCCGACGTGATACTGTTTCCCGGCATAAACAGCGAGAAGCTGTCCAACTGATAGGTATTACCAATCACAAAGGTCACCGCCATGGTCTCACCAAGCGCACGACCAAGCCCCAGCATAACGCCGCCAATCACCCCATTTTTAGTGTAAGGCAGAACGATATTGCGGATAACTTCCCACGTAGTACAGCCGATACCGTAGGCTGACTCTTTAAGCAGAACCGGTGTCTGTTCAAACACATCGCGCATTACTGCCGCAATGTAAGGAATGATCATAATCGCTAAAATCACCCCGGCGGCCAAAATACCAATACCGAAAGCTGGCCCGGAAAATAGCGTGCCGACAATCGGGATATTAGACATTACGTTGCCGATAGGCTGTTGAAAATATTTGGCAAACAGTGGAGCAAAAATAAATAGCCCCCACATGCCGTAAACAATGCTCGGAATAGCCGCCAGCAGTTCAATAGCAATACCCAGCGGGCGTTTTAACCAGTTTGGCGCTAACTCGGTAAGAAACAGCGCAATGCCAAAACTCACCGGAACGGCAATAATTAACGCAATCAGTGAGGTCACAATAGTGCCGTAAATAGGTACCAGTGCGCCGAACTTATCAGCCGGAGCATCCCACTCTTTGGTCCACAAAAAGCTAGCGCCAAACGCCTGAATGCTTGGCCATGAAGCAACCATCAACGACACAATAATGCCGCCCAATAGCAATAGCGTAATCAGCGCCGCTAACTTAACCAGCGCGCTGAAAAGAATATCGCCCTGTCTTCCCGGGGCTTTGATTACCGGCTTGTATTCAGCCATAAGCGTCTCTTTTAGATCTTTATTGCCCCTTCCCGGTCATCAGACCAAAAAGGGGCTTTTTATGAACCCGTCATACTCAACGTAAAGTACAAAAGGTATCTTAGTACAGCGCTTTTCCACTGCTATCTTTTATCTGCGTTTTCCATGCGTCACGCACCTGCTTGACGACCACGTCAGGCAATACCGCATAGTCTAGCTCTTTCGCTAACGGACCACCTTTATGGTAACCCCACTCAAAGAACTTAATCACTTCAGCCCCACGTTTCGCGTCTTTCTGAGTTTTATGCACCAGAATGAAGGTGGTTGATGTAATTGGCCAAGCGTTGTTACCCTTTTGGAAGGTCAGATCTTGGGCAAACGATTTAGACCAGTCAACGCCGGTCGCTGCCGCACTGAACGATTCCTGAGTCGGGCTAACGGCCTGACCATCGGCAGAAATCAGTTTGGTATAAGCCAGATTGTTTTGTTTTGCGTAAGAGTATTCAACGTAACCAATTGAGCCCGGTAAGCGCTGAACGAAGGCTGCAATACCGTCATTACCTTTTCCGCCTAGGCCTGTCGGCCAGTTGACCGTAGAACCAATACCGACTTTATCTTTCCAGTCACCGTTCACTTTTGATAAGTAGCTGGTAAAAACGAAAGAGGTGCCTGAACCATCCGCACGGCGAACGACGGCAATATCTTGTTCCGGTAGCTTCAGCCCCGGATTTAACTTAGCAATTGCCGGGTCGTTCCACTTTTTAATCGTGCCCAGATAGATGTCACCCAGCGTTTTGCCGTCTAACGTCAGCTGGCCAGATTTAATGCCGTCAATATTCACGGCCAGCACCACACCGCCAATTACGGTCGGAAACTGGAACAAATCTTCCTTGGCCAGACGTTGATCGTCCAGCGGGGCATCCGATGCACCAAAATCAACAGTGTTAGCAATAATTTGTTTTACACCGCCCGACGATCCGATTCCCTGATAGTTGATGTTATTCCCTGTCTCTTTTTGATAACTGTCAGCCCATTTGGCATAAACAGGAGCCGGAAAGGTTGCACCGGCTCCTGTAATATTTTCTACAGCAAAGGCCGATAACGCAGTCATCGATAAAGTGGTAGCTACTGCATAAGCAAGGGTTTTACGTATCAGTTTCATCATTCCTCCTAAAGGAATTTATTAGCTCTGCATCGTTAAATATAAGACTGATTATAAGTACAAGCCAAAAGATAAGACGAATTGATGACAGTATAGTGTCAGGTTGATGACAGTTTTATGACAGTGGGGAAATTTGTAGTAGCTGATATTTCTAAGCAAAAAAACCCCGAAATAACATTGCGCTATTTCGGGGTAGTATATCAGTTAAGCCATTACTCTACGGTAACAGACTTCGCCAGATTACGCGGCTGATCGACGTCAGTACCTTTGATCAATGCCACGTGATAAGAAAGTAGCTGAAGCGGTATGGTATAGAATACCGGAGCTACAAGCTCATCGACGTAAGGCAGTGGAATAATGGTCATGCCTTCAACGCTGGTAAAGCCCGCATCTTCAGCGGCAAATACATAAAGCTGACCGCCACGGGCGCGGACTTCTTCAATATTCGATTTAAGCTTCTCTAACAGCTCGTTGTTAGGCGCAACCACGATAACCGGCATATCGGCATCAATTAACGCCAGCGGACCGTGCTTAAGCTCTCCGGCTGCATACGCTTCTGCGTGGATATAAGAGATCTCTTTTAACTTCAAAGCCCCTTCCATCGCAATCGGATACTGATCGCCACGGCCTAAGAACAGCGCATGGTGTTTATCAGAGAAACCTTCAGCCAGCGCTTCAATGGTTTTATCCAGTGACAGCATCTGCTCGATACGGCTTGGTAATGCCTGCAGGGCATGAACGATATCATGCTCGGTTTTTTCTGGCATACCGTGTGAGCGGCCCATTTGGGCAACCAGCAGTAACAGAACGGTTAACTGAGTAGTAAAGGCTTTAGTCGAAGCAACGCCAATTTCAACGCCGGCTTTAGTCATCAGAGCCATATCTGACTCACGTACCAGCGAAGAACCACCTACGTTACATACCGCCAGCGAACCTAAATAACCCAGCTCTTTAGATAAGCGTAGCGCGGCCAGCGTATCGGCGGTTTCACCCGACTGCGACAGCGTGATCAGCAGACTTCCTGTACGCTTCGCCGGTTTGCGATAACGGAACTCAGAGGCGATTTCAATATCGCAAGGCACACCGGCCAACGCTTCGAACCAATAGCGGGCAACCATGCCTGAATGATAAGAGGTACCACAGGCAACGATTTGAACATGTTTTACCTGTTCCAGCATTTTAAGCGCGGGTTCACCGAGCTCATCGAGATTAACCAGACCATGGCTTATACGCCCTTCAAGGGTGTTTTTAATTGCCAGAGGCTGTTCATAAATCTCTTTTTGCATGTAGTGACGGTAAGCACCTTTATCGCCCGCATCATACTGACTGGTGGATTCCATATCAGGACGATCTACCGGCGCGCCTTGTTTATCAAAAATAGTCACCGAGTGGCGCGTTACTTCAGCAACATCCCCCTCTTCTAGGTAGATAAAGCGGCGGGTAACCGGCAGCAGGGCCAGTTGGTCGGAAGCAATAAAGTTTTCACCAAAGCCTAATCCGATAACCATCGGGCTACCTGAACGGGCTGCGACCAAAACGTCTGGATTACGGCGATCCATAATCACGGTACCGTATGCACCGCGCAGCACTTTAACCACGCGCTGTACCGCTTCAAGCAGGGTTAATTCACTATTATTTTTGAGTTCATCGTGCACGGAGTGCGCAATAACCTCGGTATCAGTTTCTGAGGTGAAAACGTAGCCTTTGGCGATTAACGCATCGCGCAAACCCTCATAGTTTTCAATAATACCGTTATGAACCACGGCAATATAACCAGATTCGTGAGGGTGAGCGTTGCTTTCAGAAGGCTCTCCGTGGGTTGCCCAACGGGTATGAGCAATACCGGTTCCACCTTTCAGCGGAGACGCGTCAACTGCTTCACTCAGCATGTTCACTTTGCCTAAGCGACGAATACGCTGAAGGTTATTGCTTTCATCTACAACAGCAATACCCGCAGAGTCGTAACCGCGATACTCAAGACGACGTAAACCTTCTAACAATATTTCAGCTATATCTCGTTGTGCTACTGCACCAACAATTCCACACATCGTTTTATATTCCTAATTAAAGAACCGGATGATTATCCTGATTCTGTTCGATGCCCTTGACCTTTTTTTGCCGGATTTCCGACTTCCCCGAGCCTGTAGAGTTGGGGATTATTATATTTTGGTATCGATCTTATTGGTGAAACAAGGTCGATAACAAAAATTAATCACTATTTGATTTATCAGGATGCGGGGCGAATTCTCTCCGCATCCTGCAATACAACTACGCTATTTCTTTTTCACCGGCCGCTGCCAGCCGCTAATATGCCGTTGCCTGACCCGACTAATCACCAGTTCATTCTCACCAACATCGCTGGTCACCGTGGTTCCGGCACCAATGGTAGCGCCGTTGGCTACGCTGACGGGCGCAACAAGTTGAGTATCCGAGCCAACAAACACGTCATCACCGATAATGGTCTTAAACTTATTGGCGCCGTCATAGTTACAGGTGATAGTACCTGCACCAATATTGACCCGATCGCCAATATCGGCATCGCCCAAATAGGAGAGATGACCGGCTTTAGAACCTTTACCCAAACGCGCATTTTTGATTTCAACAAAGTTGCCAACGTGAGCGTCTTGCTCCAGCTTAGCGCCGGGGCGCAGGCGGGCAAAAGGCCCAATCGTACAGCCCGTGCTGAGCTCTGCATTTTCAATGACGCTGTAGGGGCTGATAATGCTGTCATTATCAATCACGCAGTTTTTCAGTATGCAGCCGCTGCCAATATGTACCCGATCGCCTAACACCACCTGACCTTCAATAATCACATTGGTATCGATGGTGATATCGCGGCCGTGAATTAATTCACCGCGCAGATCAAAACGGGACGGGTCATTAAGCATAACGCCGGCAAGCAATAGGCGCTCGGCCTGCTCTGACTGATAGACTCTTTCCAAACGGGAAAGCTGTAGACGGTTATTCACCCCTTCAACTTCGCTTAAGCGGGATGGGTGAACGGCTTCAATGCATTTACCTTCGGCGTGAGCTAAGCCGATGATATCGGTAATATAGAACTCACCCTGAGCGTTGTTGTTGTCGAGCTTGGTTAACCAGCGCTTTAAATCATTGCCGCTGGCAACCAGAATTCCAGTATTGATTTCGTTAATCTTATGCTGTTCCGGCGTGGCATCTTTGTGCTCAACGATACTCACAATACGATCGTCTTTACGCACGATACGACCATACCCGCTAGGGTCGTCAAGCTTCACCGTCAATAGGCCAATGCCGCCTTCTGGCTTAGCGTCCACTAAGCGACGAAGGGTATCTTCACAAATTAGCGGCACGTCACCGTACAGCATGAGTACGTTTTCATCGTCAGCAAAATAGGGGGCCGCCTGCTGCATCGCATGGCCGGTACCCAGCTGTTCAGCCTGTAAAACCCAGTTAATAAACCGATCGGCTAAAGCCTTTTTAAGTAGGTCACCGCCGTGGCCGTAAACCAGATGAACCTGTTTTGCACCCAGTTTAGACGCTGTATCAATGACGTGCTGTACCATCGGCTTACCGGCCAATAAATGCAGTACTTTTGGAACATCTGAATACATACGCGTACCCTTACCGGCGGCAAGAATAGCTACGCTAAGTTGAGACATTGACATAAACAACCTACTAAAAAATTGATTGGCGAAAGTAAACCTGTTTAGCAACGAAATTGCTACTTATTTCTCATCGAAAACTACCCACAGGCCTTACGCCATAAGGGGTAATGAAAAAAACGCGGTTTACCGATAAATAGTCAAAAAACCGTCTGCATTCGGAGACAGATTTTCACTGATTATGGTGAAATAATAACGTGTTATCGCCACGGATAAACAACTTTATTCTAATCACATAATAAGTTAACAAAAAACGGGAAAAATCCGTTTTACCCCCAATAATCTTAGGTAAGAACGGCTGTTGGTGATAACCAACAATTAACCTAGCCGTTTTTGTCTTTCTACCGCTAAATCAAACGCTAAACTTTGCAAGTTGGGCGTATGGTTAATCAGTGCCCGATGCGTTCTGGCCTGACTGACGTAAATATAGCTCTGCCCCCAAGGCTGATGGTGAGTATCGCGAACCACCGGACCACAACGCTCGGTAAGTAAACCACTCAACGGCAAATGATCGTCTCCGGCCGCCAGCGTTTGTGAAGCAAGTTGAGGTACATCGCGCAAAATACTGTTGGCCTGAAAATACCAACGCTGGCGATGATAGACGGCGGCTTTGACCGCCTGATTATTATCGCTTAGATACCAAACCTGAGGAACCGTCTGTTCTAACGGTGAAGCGCCGGCAATGCTGGCCGCGAACGCTTTAGCATTCAATAAATTTTGGCCTAGGCTATTTCTGACTCGCTGGCACTGTGGCGAAACCTCAGCGCCGGATGCCCGATATGGCCCCATTTGATAATGCTGCCAACACTGAGGGTCATATATATCAAAGTCCTTCAGCGGCTGGCCGTGAATATCAATAACGCTCGGGTTAGGTGGAAGAAGCTGATAGGCGCTAGGGTAACTGGCAATATCGTCTGCAGAAAAACCATGAAGATACCGGGTTGCCGCATAGTAACCGGTGTCCATCATCGACAGCGCATGGAAAGTACCCTGCCACGGAGGGCCAAAAGAGTACCATTTAGCGATAGTTTCACGATTTTCAGCGGTAGTATTGCGCAGCCAGTAGCGGACAGCCAGATTTGAGGCCGACTGCCCAATGAGTACAATTTTCTGATCGGCACCGAACAGCGCTTTCAGCCGTTGAACTTCAGCATCTAAACGGTCAGCTAACCGTCGGTGATCGGCCCGCCAGTCGTGGCCGAGAAAAAACAGATCCTGCCCTTCCTGATAACCGAGTGCCGTTTGTAAAACCCGCTTTAATTCTGCCGTTACTAAAGTATGCAATAAGCCCGGCACAATGGTAAAAGCGTGCAGTTGCTCACTAGCTAAAATCTGGGTTCGATGGGCTTCGCTATCCAGATATTCATAGGGCTGACGGGCAAAAAAGCCTCCCGAATCTCCCCATATAAATTTCTGTTGCTGGCGATCGTACAGCTTAGTGCCAAGGATACCGGGAAGGTAAATCACCGGCAGGTTCTGGTGTTTACCTCCCAGCCCCGCGCGGCGAAGCTTAGCGGCTATCGATTGCGCTCGAATAGCCGAATACCCCCAGTTCAATGGCATATCAGCGCCTCCTGAGCGGCAGGAAGGTTAAAGGAACATCTTCGCTTGCCTTATTGGTTTGCTCAGCGCCGGTCACCGGGAAATGAGCCCGATCGTATACTTCAAAGATCTGGCACCGGTTGCCCGGCGAATGGTAAAGCCGAATACCCTCAGCCCGATCGTCACTTTTAGATAGCATAAAACGGTCACAGCTATTGCGACCAGGCTCTCCCACCGGGTGACCATCGGCTGAAATAAATTGGTAAAACAGCTCCGAGTCGCCCGAATGTTCAACGTGACAGGCCTGAATAGCGCCGCGGAACATATGGGTAGAACAGGCTAAACCCGACGGTATTTCAGCAATAAGCGGTTTGGCTTTTTCAGCCTGCCACGGCAGCAAAATTGGTGACGTAATGCCGCACTGCGGGCAATGGCCGTTATCCAAGAAAGATCGGGCAATCAGGCCACTACGTTGAACCCACGGAGTATGGCATTCAGGGCAATAGGAGTTAGCGCTTTGGGTATCAAACACGTTGCCCAGATAGACATACCGCATACCGTCGTCAATCGCCTGCTGTCTTGCCTGTTCTAAAAACGGAATTGAGGTCCGCTCAACGTGGGTATAACGATAATCCGGGTGAAAGCGCACATAGTGCAGCGGAATTTCCGCGTCCAGATTGTTCAGCATCCAGTCAGAAACCCGGCGGGTTTCGGTTAAATTATCATTTCGACCGGTAACGCACAGGTTCGAAACCTCAAGATGTGGGCCGTTCCCGCCTTTGCGGGCAGCGTAAACCTGCAAAATACCGTCCAGAATGGGCTGTAACCGGCCAGAGGTAAACTTGCGATAGAAGCTATCGTGCATCGATTTGAGTGAAATACTGAAAATATCCATCACTTCCAATAATTCATCAATACCTTTCTCACTGATGTAAAAAGCACTTTTATACAGATTTTTTAAACCGTGCTGACGGGCCAGTCTGGCGGTATCCATAACGAACTCATGCCAAACGATCGGGTCATTATAGGTCCATGAAAGCACGCGGATATTATGTTTTAGCGCATAGTTAACCACGTCTTCCGGGCTGTAATACATGACATTACTGTCCTGCACGTAACGAGCCTGACTGGTAGTCCAGTTCTGGCAAAAATCACAGTTCAGCATACAGCCGATATTGCCTAACGAAAGGATCTGCTCGCCGGGCGCATAGTGGTAAACGGCTTCGGTTTCAATGCATTCTTGTGTCATTGGCACTGACTTGCCATAGTTTAGGCTAACTAACGATCCATTTTCATTACGGCGCATGCGGCAGGTGCCGGTGCGCCCTAGGCTAATTTTACAGGCTCGGGGGCACAGCTCACACTGTACTGCACGGTCCGGTAATGCGTGCCATAAACTAGCTGGGTGTCCAGTTTTCTGCCACTGTTTTACTACAGCCATATATAAATCCCTCTAATTTGACTAAACACGTCCGATTGCTTCACATTAATAAATAACTTAAACGGTAATGCTATTAATTATTATTTTGTTTGTTTTCACACTTTGGACATGGAACGGTGGTTGTCCAGCGCTGGCCTGCCTGCCAACGCAAAAGCGTTGGTTTCAGACGCCAGAAAAAAGGATTCCCTTTAGCCGGCGTATTCATCATATAGCGTATTTCACCGCTGTCGCTTAAATCACACAACACTTTGAACCCAGGCCCGAAAGTATAGGGTTTACCGTGTACCGGGCCATCGCTGCCGGTCTGGGACTGGGTGAGAAAATCGGTATTTTGTCGAGTCGCATGAACGGTTTCCCGATTACCGCCCTGATAAGGGTAGCGGCCGGTAAGTAGCTTTTTTAGCCATGCGGGGCGCTTTATGGTGTGTTGGAACTCAACTACCGGCAGAGCAGTGCGGCTGCATACGTCCAGCGCGCTGGCATACGCCCCCTGAATCATCAGGCTAACGGACGCTTGCTGATGCTGCCAGTCCCCCAGATGATGCTGTAAAATAGTCAGCACGTTCCAGCGACAGCCGGGCCAAAAATCGACGTATAGCATTCGCGATCCACGCTTAAGCACTTTACGTAATACCTGAGCCGTCAGATGCTGCATCCATGATTCAAACAGCTGAGAGGCTTTGACATTTCGAGTATCGCCATCCCAATTACATAGCATCGAAGGCTCAGAGAGGTGAGAGAGTAAAAATGGCAGTGAACGGCGGGCAAAAATATCAACCTTATCGTCCTGAATGGCCTGCATACTCTCTAAGCTGTGGCGTTGAGTTTGTTTAATCAGTTCACTAATGCGCAGCGCCCGGCTTGGCGAATGCCAGCGGTTTGATAGCGCACGTTTACCGCTAAACAGCGACTCGCTGTACTGATTGGCATAAACCACATATCCCTGAGGTGGATTATGTTCAACCGGCAGCTCATCAAAAGGCACGTAGCCAAGCCACTGATGGTCGGGGTTAGCCAGATTAAGAATCAGGCTGCCAATCTCGCTTTTTCTTTTTGGAATATAGCCCATAGCCTGTAGGCCGATATCCCCATGAATATCGGCATAGCCCACCATCATTGGAGAATTATGAATATCGACCAGACTAGCGCGAAAGCTTTGCCAGTTATGACATTTTGCTAACGAGTAGCAGGTAATATCCCCTTGCGGGTGCTCCAGCGCTGGCCAGCGCAAAAACAGACCATAGCCCTCTTTTTCAGATAACAACCGCCCCTGAGAGAAACCATAGGCGCTAAATTCGTGCGCTTTACCCGATTTACAGCTGATTTTCTGCGGCTCGTGATTAAGAGGAACCCAACCGTCTGCCGTTCCAACTAACTGCTCAGCTAGGTTAATTTTTCCCCAGAACAGATCCTGATTGTCAGCCATAATGCCAACCATACCCCATGCGGCATGACGGTTACGGCCAACAATAATTCCCGGAGAACCCGGAAAATGAGAACCAACGGCGTATAGCCCTTCATCACTGACCAGTTTACACATCAGGTTAAAACCGGGGTTTACGTGCCCCATATGAGGATCGGCGGCTAACAGCGGCAGCCCGGACTCAGTATGCTGACCGCTCACGGCAAAAACGTTAGAGCCGGTGTCAGGAGACGCCAGCCCAAGATGTTGCATACCCAGCAAACCATCACGCAATGCCTCTTCCACCAAGGCTAAGCGTTGACCGTCAGAATCCAGAGGTAACGGAGGTATCGGGTTCCCCTCAAGGCTCACGGTGGTTAATAACTGTTTATGCTGTTCAGGCGTTAAGCGGCCGGCTAAGCGGGTATGAAACAGCTCATATTGCCAGGCAGAATTGATAAAATATTTGAGCTGGCCGATCAGATAGGCATCGGTTAAACAGAACGGCCGAGGATGATATTTCAGCAGTAAACACTCAACGGGCAAGAGCCGTTGATCTGCCTGCGCTTGGTTTATTCCTGCGATATAGGCCTGAATGTTCTGATATTGCTGACCTTGCCATGATGATGGATCGGCGGCGGCATCACTGGCCTCGGCTCGCTGAGCCAGAGCCTTTAGCCCCAAGCGACGCTGAAAAACATCGGCTCTTAACGCGCCGTTTCCCATAATTTCTGACAGTTCACCAGCGGCTACACGGCGGGAGAGATCGAGCTGCCATAGGCGAAAACGGCCAGCGCCATATCCTTGGCCAAAAAACACCGCCCTGTCAGAGCTCCCCTGCACCGCCAGTAGCTGTGGGTTATCTAACGTAACGGTGACGTCTCCCCAAGGGCTTTGTAACTCAATGGCTTTCATAGCTAATCCTTCATTTTGTAGCGAGCCGGTTTTCCTTGGCTACCCGTTCAGCCAGCGTTTGGGCAAACGCTCTTAACTCTTGATAGGGATCGCCGGCTGACCAGTTAAGCTGCCGTTTGGCCTTTTCCGATCCATACATATAGCTGCTGCCGTCCATTATTCTCAACGCTTCTTGAGAAAGTGGCATCGTGAGGCCGCAGGCGGCGAACTTATCCATAACCCAAGCCAGCGGTTTTAATACCGACGCCGACCGTGAAGGCGGAATGCCGCGTTTACTGACCTCAGCCAGCAATGCAAAAACTTCAGGCATCGAAAAATCTTTGCCGGTAAACAAAAAATTTTGCCGCTGAATCAGTGGATCAACCAGACGGACCAGCCCATTGCACAGATGTTCCACATGGCACAGCTGAAAACTGCTGGTGGTGGTAATTTGAAAAGGGATCTTGCCACGAAAAAAAGCGTTCATCGTCTGGCTAAGCACGCTGCTATCACCGGGCCCAAAAACGCCGCCGGGAATGGCGATATTCACCGGTAAACCCAGTTGCTGCCGCTGCAATAGCAAGGTATGGGCTATCTGTTTTGTCTCTTCATAATAGCTACGAAACTTACCGTTATGTTGGTGGGTTTCATCAGGAAAAGTACCAAAAATTTCTCCCAATGCGGCCGTGGTACTCAGGTAAACCATATGAGGGATAGCGGCTTTCCGTGCCGCATCAAACAGGTCTAAGGTCGCGGTGACATTGGTCCGATACATTGTCTGACGAGCCGAACGCGTGGCGGGTAAACCGACTCGGTAATCTGCCGCCATATGAATTAACGCCTGATGATCTTCAAGCGTAGCGCTGTAGCTTTCGGGTTTTAACAAGTCTCCGATAACTAACCGCGTTTCAGGCGGTAACTCAGGTCGCCCCGGCATTTTTTTTAACTGTGATGACCGAACGAGAACGGTGAGCGCATATCCCTGCTGATAGAGTTTTGGTAGCAGGTGAGAGCCAATAAAACCGGTTCCACCCGTCACAAAAATACGAGGCCTGCTCATAATGGGTAATCTTCCCTGTGGATAAACCTAACCAATGACGGCAGTATAAAAAACCCATCGTGAGGGGCTAATAACGAACGCGCATGCATCGTTCCGACCGGACAATAGCGGGTAAAGCTGCCGGTTTGCGGGCAGGCCGGTTTTCCCCAATATCCCAACGTTTGTAAACGACCGGGCCAGCGCAGTTCAGCTTGGTACAAGTTTTGCTCAATCGGGCCGACGATAATCTGGAAACCATGGGGTAACCAAAACGCCGGAATAAAGCTGTGCGTTAAGGTAACACCCCAACCTGAAGCGGGGCTATAAGCCACTTTCCCCAGCAGTGGCTGCAGAATATGGTGCATAGCCAACTCACGGGATTTGGTTAATTGCTGCAACCGTTGGTTTTCCGGCAATGGCGGTAATTGGTCTAATCTTTGCTGTAGCTGGCTATATACATACTCAGCAACACTTTCATCTTCCGCTAAAATAAAGCGTGGCGAGCTACATACGCATTGAAGGAACAAACAGGTATCTTTCACAATGTTTTCGATTGGTGGGATCTGCTGGCCAAACAGTGCCATACCGCTTATCTTGGGCCCCAACTCAATCAGCCGAATATGAACCGGCGTAATATTTCGATAATGACGGATTAAATCTTCACCACCGGCTAATAAAACGGTATCAACGCCACTGAGTAGCCGTTGGTCATCCTGACGTTGGCTTTGCCAATCATAGATTTCACAATCATCGGCCGAAAGGCCTAGTTCCTGACGAAGCCAGATCAGCCAGTCACGGGAATGTCTGGCCTTTATACGCATTTTACTGCCGATCAGATAGGCCACCAGAAACCCCTCCAGCGTGCCCAACGGATCTTTTTCCGAGATAATAAACAGTAACCGATGAGGTGGCCGCCAAATATGGTCGGCCAGTTCATTGGCTACCTTTTGTTCAAGTAAATCAGAGCTACTTAGCTGCCGTAGGCGGGCCAGACAAAAAGCCTGAGTCTCTGGATCGGCCGAGAACTGGAAATAGCTCTCAGCACACTGACCGATCCACTGCTTTATTTTTGCTACTCTCTCCGCTAGCTGGCTACTCATATTGCTTCAGCCGCACAGGTTCCCTCTGGGGATGCCGCTCTACCAATATAACGCAAGAAGCGCCCCGGAAGTCCGCATGAACACCCATATTCCCAAGAACCGAGATCTTGGGTCAGCAAACGATGAGAAGGTAATGAAGCAAAGAACGGGTTTTCTAACTGAATAAGGCCTGGTTGGCTATTTTCTGCCTCCAGCCCTGCCGTATTGATAATAGAAAACCGGGAGTAAGCCGGTATATGGAAATGCCCTTTCCGACAGCTGATATAGTGCAGCGGGTGTTCGGTCATACCGTAAATATCGCGAATATCCACCAACGGGGCCTGTAAACACTGATTCAGACCGGCAATAATCTGCTGGCGATCGAGACGTTGGGTCATTCCTTTCCAACCGCCGCCGGTTAATCCCTTGACCGGTGCCTGTAGCGTAAAGGGAGCTGGCTGACTTAGGCACAAATGCTCAAAGAAAACCGTTAGGCCAAAAATGTAGATAGGTACGGGTTCATTAGCCCAACGCTGTAGGGTATTCCAGGCCAGTTCGGTATCTAAACGCCCGTCGGCCTGCACGGCAAATACGCACTCCTGTACCGGTGCGCAGGCAGTGAATTTCAGAAAGGCGGTAGCATACCCGGCCAGATCGCCCGCAGAAGGATCTGGCGATAGCAGCAGAAAGCGGGCGGGAGCCGGTGAAACCAAGCCATTATGAATAAAAATCTGTACCATTGCCCGCTGAATCAAGCCCATGCTGGTAACATCAAAAAACACCTGCGTTTTACCGCTATTTCCTGTTCCAGAGCTATTCAACCATTGCCCGTCACCGCCAACCGGCGTGGCAAGATTTAACGTTTTAAATAGACCAACGGGAATGACCGGATTGGGCTGTGAATCACACAGCTTTGCATAGGTTGGATTACGGCTTTGATGCCAAAGATCGGCCTGCTGCATTGCCGCATTGAAAAGGTGTTCATTAGCATCAGAATTCAACCCATAAGGTGAAGGTAAATTCACCAACATTTCGATAGCGGTAAGCTGTGCCATACATTCCTTGTTATCTGACATAGTTAGATCCATATAATAGCCCTGCAATACAAATCAATCATCGCTATCAGCTACAAATTTGACGATTAGCATCATTTTATTGATAGAGTTTGCCGACATAAGTTCAATTCAATAATCTGTCTTTATTGCCACATATAGGGTTAAATAACCAGCATCATTGAACAATAATCAAAAATATGAAAACAACGCTTGAAGAACTCTTGGCTTTCGTAACGGTTGTTGACTGTAATTCGATAACTAAGGCGGCCGATAAGCTGAATCAGACCGTATCTGGCGTTAGTCGGGCGCTAAGCCGGCTGGAAGAAAAGCTAGAAACTACGCTGTTAAGCCGCACCACCCGGCGTTTAGCTTTAACAGAGGAAGGGAAAGCCTTTCTGGCCCATGCACGAAATATTTTAGCCTCCGTGGAAGACGCCGAAGATCAAATGGCAATACGACGCCAGCAACCTTCGGGCCTATTGCGGGTTAATGCCGCATCGCCTTTTATGTCCCATACCATCATTCCTATCATTGGTGATTTTCGCAAAAGTTATCCGCAAATAGAGTTAGAGCTTAATACCAATGACCATTTTATCGATTTGTTAGAACACAAAACCGATATTGCCATCCGAATAGGGACATTACACGACTCAACGCTTCATGCCCGACATTTAGGTACCAGCCAGCGGCGGGTTTTAGCCCATCCTGATTACCTGTCAACTAAACCGCCAATAAAAAATATTCAAGACTTAGCCCATCACCAACTATTGGGGTTTACTCATATAGATAAGCTGAACAATTGGCCTTTTAACGATGAACAAGGGAATTTATTGCATATAACCCCTACGCTATCGGCTTCTAGCGGCGAAACGTTAAGACAGCTGGCTCTGGCCGGTGAGGGTATTGTTTGCCTGTCTGACTTTATGACTCATAAAGATCGGCAAAACGGCCAGCTGGTTGAAATATTGCCGGAACAGGCGGTAAAAGTATTACAACCAATCAATGCGGTTTATTATCGGAATACCCAGCTTTCAGCCAGGATTACCTGTTTTTTAGATTTCTTAAGCAACCGAATTCAGAAACTGCTTTAACACGCCTTAATGCCCAATCAACACCACCAAAGAGCCCTCTTATTTGGTGGTGCCTCTGTGATACCCAACCCTATAAATAAACTCAATAACTCTGCGTTATTTCTCAATGTGAAATTAATCATAAATAATTAACACGATCGTGGAATTCTTTTAAGACTCGACTACGATTAATTTAATCACACAGTGTGAGTTTATAATTATCATTTTGTTTTATAGAAATTAATTATAGAAATAGCCAAGAAAACATAACTCGTAATTAGCATTTCACCCCAAATAATTAAGCATGGAGATTTTCATGAAAAAAACGCTGTTAGCTATGGTGGTGCTCAGTGTCGGTATGACGACATCTATCTCCACAATGGCAGCCACAAAAATTGGTGTCACTATTTATAAATATGACGATAACTTTATGTCCGTTGTCCGTAAGGCGATAGAAAAAGAGGCCAATACCGATAAAGACGTCACGCTGCTGATGAATGACTCGCAAAACGATCAGTCAAAGCAAAACGATCAGGTTGACGTTTTAATTGCTAAAGGCGTTAAAGCATTAGCCATTAATCTGGTCGATCCGGCGGCGGCTCAGGTTATTATTGATAAAGCCCGCGGCGATTCTATTCCGGTTATTTTTTATAACAAAGAACCGTCTAAAGCTGCGCTGGACAGCTATGACAAAGCCTACTTCGTTGGTACTGACTCTAAAGAATCCGGCGTTATTCAGGGGGAACTTATCGCTAAGCAGTGGAAAGCCCACCCTCAATGGGACCTGAATAAAGACAGCACGCTTCAATACGTTTTACTGAAAGGCGAACCCGGTCACCCGGATGCCGAAGCCCGCACCACTTATTCGATCAAAACGCTGAATGATACCTACAGTATTAAAACCGCTCAGCTACAGATGGACACCGCCATGTGGGATACCGCACAGGCTAAAGACAAAATGGACGCGTGGCTGTCAGGCCCGAATGCCGACAAAATCGAGGTGGTAATTTCCAACAACGACGCCATGGCTATGGGCGCGATTGAAGCCTTAAAAGCTCACAATAAATCGGCTATTCCAGTGTTTGGCGTTGATGCATTACCAGAAGCACTCGCGCTAATCCGTCAGGGTACCATGGCTGGCTCAGTATTAAATGATGCGACTAATCAGGCAAAAGCAACGTTTGAACTGGCTAAAAATCTGGCCGAGGGTAAACCGGCGGCTGAAGGAACTAAATGGGTCATTAAAGATAAAGTGGTTCGTATTCCTTACGTTGGCGTAGATAAAGATAATTTGGATAAGTTTAAGTAATCCATTGTATTAATAAACAATCGGGGACCTAGCTCTAATGCCCGTCAGTTAAGCGTTTTTACATAATACCTTCTTACAACGTCGTTATCCTGGCGAAAGCCGGGGTGACGAGGGGCGATGATAATCCAGTAAATAGCCATATCTAATATGGCTATTGCGCTTAACTAACAAACATTAGGGCATCCCCCTTTAAGTAAGGCCAGCCGTATGAGCGATACAACTATCACGCCACCCACTGATCTATTACTGGAAATGAGCCACGTCAGTAAGTCATTTCCTGGCGTAAAAGCATTAGATAACGTTAATCTTAAAGTACGCTCTCATTCAGTTCATGCATTGGTGGGTGAAAACGGAGCTGGAAAATCCACTCTATTGAAGTGCCTGTTTGGGATTTATAAAAAGGACAGCGGAAAGATAATCTTTCAGGGGAAAGAAGTTAATTTCCACAGTTCAAAAGAGGCGCTGGAACAGGGCGTTTCTATGGTTCATCAGGAGCTGAACTTAGTTCTTCAGCGTACCGTGATGGATAACATGTGGCTGGGCCGGTATCCGGTTAAAGGCATGTTTGTCGATCAAAATAAGATGTATCAGGATACTAAAGCTATTTTTGATGAGCTGGATATCAAGATAGATCCGGCGGAGAAAGTATCAAACTTATCCGTCTCTCAAATGCAGATGATTGAGATAGCCAGAGCTTTTTCTTATAACGCCAAAATAGTGATTATGGATGAGCCCACCTCGTCTCTTACCGAGCGGGAAGTGAACCACTTATTTAGCATCATCAATAAACTCAAAGAGCGTGGCTGCGGTATCGTTTATATCTCCCATAAAATGGAAGAGATCTTCCGGCTATGCGATGAAATCACCGTACTTCGTGACGGGCAGTGGGTAACCACCCGCCCGTTAAAAGGGCTAGAAATGAACGATATCATTGCCATGATGGTTGGCCGCTCACTCACTCAACGCTTCCCGGAAAAAACTAACCAAATTGGCGAAATTATCCTTCAGGCTAACAATCTTACCTCCCGCAAGCAGCCTTCCGTCATCGATGTCTCCTTTGATTTACACAAAGGGGAAATATTAGGCATTGCTGGCTTAGTCGGAGCAAGACGTACTGACGTGGTGGAAATTCTGTTTGGCATCAGGGAAAAAATTACTGGAAAAATTTATTTAAACGGTAAAGAAGTTGATAACAACAGCGCCAATGAGGCAATTAATAACGGCTTTGCGCTGGTCACCGAGGAACGCCGTGCTACCGGAATTTATGCACATTTAGATATCGGTTTTAATGCCCTTATTTCCAATATAAAAATGTATAGAAATCGTTTGGGCTTATTAAATAATAAGCGGATGAAAAGCGACATTCAGTGGGTTATTGACTCTATGCGGGTAAAAACGCCGGGGCACAGAACGGCTATTGGATCGCTGTCCGGCGGAAATCAGCAAAAAGTAATAATTGGCCGTTGGCTGTTAACCCAACCAGAAATACTCCTGCTTGATGAGCCTACCAGAGGAATAGACGTAGGCGCTAAGTTCGAAATTTATCAATTAATTATAGAGCTGGCTAAAAAAGAGAAAGGAATCATTATTATTTCTTCTGAGATGCCGGAATTACTTGGTATTACCGATCGCATATTGGTTATGAGCAATGGCCGTATGGCAGGTATCGTTAATACTAAGCAAACCTCCCAGAATGAAATCCTGCAGCTGGCATCAAAATATCTATGAGTTATAGGAACACCACTATGCATGCGCTAAATAAAAGCCCTGTTCTAAATTTCATGAAAAACAACGGGATCTATATTGTTCTTTTTGTTTTGCTTGGCATCATTATTATTCAAGATACGTCGTTTCTTAGCTTACTTAACTTAAGTAATATTCTTACCCAATCTTCCGTGAGAATTATTATTGCCTTAGGCGTTGCCGGGCTAATCGTTACGCAGGGAACCGATCTTTCTGCCGGCCGTCAGGTTGGACTTGCCGCCGTTATTGCTGCAACCCTGCTACAGTCCATGAGCAATGTGAATAAGGTATTCCCGTCACTGGGTGAAATTCCTATCGCAGCGGTCATTATTACCGTTTGTCTGGTGGGTGCCGTGATTGGATTAATCAATGGATTAGTCATCGCCTATCTGAACGTGACGCCGTTTATTACCACTCTAGGTACGATGATTATCGTTTACGGCGTGAACTCGCTGTACTACGACTACGTTGGCGCCTCACCTATCGCCGGATTTGACCCAAGATTCTCTACGTTTGCTCAAGGGTTTATTAGGATGGGGGATTTTAAACTTTCCTACATTACCTTTTACGCCATCATTGCCATTATTTTTGTCTGGATACTGTGGAATAAAACCCGCTTCGGGAAAAATATTTTTGCCATTGGCGGTAATCCTGAAGCGGCGAAAGTATCGGGTGTGAACGTAACGTTAAACCTGATACTCATTTATGCGCTTTCCGGCGTGTTCTATGCGTTTGGAGGTCTGCTTGAGGCCGGTAGAATTGGTAGTGCAACCAATAATTTAGGGTTTATGTATGAGTTAGATGCCATTGCTGCCTGCGTAGTCGGTGGGGTTTCATTTAGCGGCGGCGTAGGAACCGTCTCAGGGGTGGTTACCGGGGTACTTATTTTTACCGTAATAAACTACGGGCTAACCTATATCGGCGTTAATCCTTACTGGCAGTATATTATTAAAGGCAGCATTATCATTTTTGCCGTAGCGTTAGATTCATTGAAATACGCGAAGAAAAAGTAATTTATTATGCTGTAAAAAAACGTCGCTAAAATAGCGACGTTTTTTATTAACAATCTAACAGAGCTCTAAACTAGCCCCATTGGTATAGAAGATTCTATTTTACTCTGCGTCTTTTCCGTATTTAGGAGAACGCGGACCATAAAGAATACCATCAGGTTTTCCAGCACCAAGCAGACGAACGCTGGTCACCCCAGCAACGGCGAAACTTTTGTCACTCAGAGTATGAACAATTTGGCTCACCGCAGCCTGAACCAATATGCCGATTAAACTACCCGATCCAGAATTTTGTTCATTAGATGAGGCCGTTGCCGAACCGCTCCATAAAAGAGTGCCCGTTGCTAAATCAACTAATTTAGCCTCAGCGGTAACTCGAGTATCACTGGCTATGACCTGATAAGAGGTACCATAGTCTTTAACGGTTATATAAAGTGCGCTATCAGCACCAAATATTTCCCTAAGCTTTACTGCGCTGGTGGACTGAATATCACCACTATTAACCACACCGTTCTGCTTAAAAACCTCTTCTACCGTGGCTACAGGGAAAACATAGTAACCCGCTTCGGATAAAGGATTAGTGACCTGAGAAAGCATACCGTGGCTAGCGTTAACCTCAGGAGAATCATTCTGAGGTAATAAAACTAAAATACTTTTAGGCTGATGTTGCCTAAATGCCGTGTAGTCAAAATTTTCTTTTTTAGCACAGCCGGTTAGTAATACAGCCGCTAATAATCCACATAATGCGATAATCCGTTTCATTTTTTACCTCCTTTACTTTTATTAATTAAGAAATTCATAAAAGTTGTGGATTCTGGAAACTGTGCTTTTTCTGCCTCGAACTCAGGTATAGCTAATTCAGGGTGACCTGTATTGCTATATAACATACCTAAATGAGCATGTAGCCCTGGAGGAACAGGTAAGTTTTTTGCCTGTGCTTTTTGAATAATTTCTTTCAGCTTCTCAATTTGCTGTTCTGGACTGGTACTATCACTCTGATAATATTGATAAATTGTAGCTTGATAATCATTCCAGTAATAAATAGGCCGCGGTGCTTTAGAACATCCCACCAATAAGAGAACGGCTAATAAACAACCAATTTTATAGATTAATTTCATCGTTATTCCGTTATAAAAAACTTATCCGTATAAATTATTGAGCTGGTTTCCATGCACCACTTTCAATACCTGTAACTAAATTATTTACCGCTTCGCGAATGGCTAAATCCAATACTTTGCCATTTAGCGTTGAGTCATAGCTGGCAGTGCCGCCAAAGCCAACCACTTCACGGTTTGATAATTCATATTCTCCGGCGCCCTGAGAAGAAAAAACGACTTCAGAGGTTTGTACATTCACTATATTTAAATTAACTTTAGCGTAGGCTATTTGTGTTTTTCCACGGCCCAAAATGCCAAACAGCTGGCGATCGCCAACTTCTTTACGGCCAAACTCAGTAACATCACCGGTAATAACGTAGCTAGCGCCTTTGAGCGTTTGGGCTTTTCCTTTAATTCCGGATTCAACCTTAATCTCTTCCATATTGGTACGATCTAATACGTTAAACCGACCGGTTTGCTGTAAATGCGTCACCAAAATAGTTTTTGATTGGTTGCCTAAACGATCAACACCGTCAGAAAAAACGCCGTTCATGTAGCTAGAACGATTATCAAATTTTCCAACGGAAATAGCGCTACGAGGACCACTATATGAAGTGCTATAAGAAGCAACTTTAGCAACCTCAACCGAGCGTGATGACTCAGTAGCACAGCCCGACAATAATATTGTTACTACAAACGTAGATAAAAAAATGACTTTATTTTTCATGGAAAAATCCTTCAACAGAGGTAAAATAACGCTTAAATATTTATTATCAATTTGATTTTTAATAAAAATTCGCACCATGATATCAATATTTAACATGAGAGTATTTATTAATTATTTACTATTTTATATCTTTTATCCACAACTGAGATGACCGGTACCTGTCTAGTTTTTTCAAAGTAATCATAGGCCGGTTTTAGGCTTTGCCAGAAAGATAAATCCGCTGATTCCCGATGGTTGTTGATATTTTCCTTGGTCATTGCAAAAGGAAAAATATGAATCGGAATGCTTTTCTGCCCACTGTTCAACGCTTGTTCTACTAAGCCATAAATCTCAGTAATAATTGGATCGGTCATGGCGTAACACCCAACAGAAGCGCAACCTCCGTGAACCATCAAAAAGTCACCGGTATAGCCGTTGGCTCTATCGAACGCATTGGGATAGCCAATATTAAAAGAGAGATGATATTGGCTTTTGGGGTTGAGTAACCTTTTGTCCGTTGAGTAAAAGCCTTCAGGACTCTTCATATCACCCTGTACCTTTTTAGGGCCTAATCCGCCGGAATAAGCGCAAATTACATAGGTTTTATACAGGCCATATTTTTTCCCATCGGAAGTAACCCAGAGCTCAAGTTTATCTTCCGCTTTTAACAACCGGATATATAGACGATCGCCGGGTTGAATAACAATAGTTGGGCGTTGAGGATAAGAGGACGGAGGAACAGCGCTATTAGTAGAATCGTTTTTCATAGCTAAATAATCTGAAATATTACGATAAATGAAAAAACTGACGAGCAATATCAGCAGCAGAAGAACAATAAAAACGGTTTTCCTCATGGGGGCTATATTCCTTTATACCGACGGCAGTAAATCATCATAAGCTAATAACAAAAAAGCCAATCTGCGAACAGACTGGCTTTTATAAAACACCGAACAAAACGTAGCGTGTTTTAGTACATCAATTTCTTGGTCAATTCAATTACGCGCAGTTTTGCAATCGCTTTGCTTAACTCTGCAGATGCCTGTGCATAATCGACGTCACCATGCGAATTACGGATATGTTCTTCCGCTTTGCGCTTGGATTCCATTGCCCGGGCTTCATCAAGATCCTGTCCGCGGATAGCCGTATCAGATAAAACGGTGACGATAGTCGGTTGGACTTCGAGAATACCACCTGAAAGGTAGATAAACTCTTCATCACCGTTAACCTTAACAATACGAATCAGGCCCGGCTTGATGGCAGTGAGCAGCGGGGTATGCTGAGGAAAAATCCCCAATTCACCTTCACTACCCGTCACCTGGATTTTTTGGACCTCGCCGGAAAACATATTGTTCTCCGCGCTGACTACATCCAGATGGAAAGTTGATACAGCCATGTCGCCCTCCTCATTGCACCATTACAGTTTCTTGGCTTTTTCCACTGCTTCTTCAATGGAGCCAACCATATAGAACGCCTGCTCTGGCAGGTGATCGTATTCACCGTTCATGATGCCGTTAAAGCCACGAATAGTGTCTTTAAGCGATACATATTTACCTGAAGAACCGGTAAATACTTCAGCAACGAAGAATGGCTGAGACAGGAAGCGCTGAATCTTACGCGCACGAGATACCACCAGCTTATCGCTTTCTGATAGCTCATCCATACCCAGAATGGCAATAATATCTTTCAGTTCTTGGTAACGTTGCAGAATTGACTGAACGCCACGAGCACAATCGTAATGCTCCTGACCAACAACTAATGGATCCAACTGGCGGCTGGTTGAATCAAGCGGGTCAACTGCTGGATAAATACCCAAAGAGGCAATTTGACGGCTTAATACAACGGTTGCATCCAAGTGGGCAAAGGTTGTTGCTGGCGATGGGTCAGTTAAGTCATCCGCAGGTACGTATACCGCTTGTACCGAAGTGATTGAGCCCGTTTTGGTTGAGGTGATACGTTCTTGTAATGTACCCATCTCTTCCGCCAGCGTTGGTTGGTAACCTACAGCTGATGGCATACGGCCTAACAGTGCTGATACTTCGGTACCGGCTAAGGTATAACGATAAATATTATCGATGAACAACAGAACGTCACGACCTTCATCACGGAATTTTTCCGCCATGGTTAAGCCAGTTAACGCAACGCGCAGACGGTTTCCAGGTGGCTCATTCATTTGGCCATATACCAGAGATACTTTGTCTAATACGTTTGATTCTGTCATTTCGTGGTAGAAGTCATTACCCTCACGAGTACGCTCACCAACGCCGGCAAATACAGAATAGCCTGAGTGCTCAGTCGCAATATTACGAATTAGCTCCATCATGTTTACCGTTTTACCAACGCCGGCACCACCGAACAGACCAACTTTACCGCCTTTAGCAAACGGACAGATCAGGTCGATAACCTTGATACCCGTTTCCAGCAATTCATTGGCATTGGACAGATCTTCATAACTTGGTGCAGCACGGTGGATAGCCCAACGTTCTTCTTCACCAATATCACCCTTCATATCGATAGGCTCACCAAGCACGTTCATAATACGGCCTAGAGTAGCTACGCCTACGGGAACTTCGATAGGGTGCTCTAAATTAAGTACGTTCAGACCGCGGCTTAGGCCGTCTGAGGTACCCATAGCGATACAACGAACGACGCCACCACCGAGCTGCTGTTGAACTTCCAGCACCAGTTTGACATCGATTTGAACTTCAAGCGCATCGTACACTTTAGGTACAGCATCTTGAGGGAACTCGACGTCCACTACGGCGCCGATAACCTGGATAATCTTTCCAGTAGCCATCTTGAATCCTCTACGTAATTCCTAAACCTAGCTTTAGACCGCTGAAGCTCCCGATACAATCTCGGTGAGTTCCTGAGTGATACTGGTCTGACGCGCTTTGTTATAAACTAACTGAAGCTCTTTAATCAGCTCGCCGCCGTTATCGGTTGCGGCTTTCATCGCTACCATTCGTGCAGCCTGCTCGCTAGCCAGGTTTTCTACTACACTTTGATAAACCTGCGATTCGACATAACGACGCAGCAGAGTATCTAGCAGCGACTTCGGATCGGGCTCGTATAGATAATCCCAGGACTTGCTTTTTAACTCTTCATCATCTGACTTAGGTAACGGTAGTAACTGTGTGATTTCTGGCGACTGGGACATGGTATTAACAAACTTGTTGTTTGCCACATACAGTCGATCTAAACGACCTTCATCGAAGGCCTGTAGCATCACTTTTACCGGACCAATCAGTTCAGATACAGAAGGAACATCACCCATTCCGGTCACCTGAGCAACGATATTACCGCCAACCGATGAGAAGAAAGAGGCACCTTTAGAGCCAATTACCGCCAAATCAACGTTAACGCTCTTATCGTTCCACTCTTTCATTTCAGCCAACAGTTTTTTGAATAGGTTAATATTCAAACCACCGCACAGGCCCCGGTCGGTAGACACCACCAGATAACCAACGCGTTTAACGTCACGGTCATCCAGATAAGGGTGCTTATACTCAAGATTACCTAACGCAAGGTGACTAATCACTTTACGCATCATCTCAGCATAAGGACGGCTTGCCGCCATGCGATCTTGCGATTTACGCATTTTAGAGGCGGCAACCATTTCCATCGCTTTGGTGATCTTCTGCGTATTTTGTACGCTACCGATCTTACTACGAATTTCTTTTGCGTTGGCCATATCAGCTTCTCCTCACTACCAGACGGCCCCTAAAGGCCGTTAGGTATTACCAAGACTGGGTTGCTTTGAAGGCATCAAGGATGGCTTTGAATCCAGCCTCAATCTCATCGTTATAGCCACCAGTTTGGTTGACTTGCTGTAAAAGCTCGGCGTAGTCACGCTCGGCAAAGGCTAACAATGCCCCTTCAAAGCTACCGATTTTTTCTAATTCAACGTCTTCCAGATAACCACGTTCTGCAGCAAAAAGAACCAGAGCCTGACTTGCTACCGACATAGGTGCATACTGTTTCTGTTTTAGCAGTTCAGTAACTTTCTGACCGTGGCTTAGCTGTTTACGCGTTGCATCATCTAAATCAGAAGCAAACTGGGAAAATGCTGCCAGCTCGCGATACTGTGCCAGTGCGGTACGAATACCACCGGACAGTTTCTTAATGATTTTAGTTTGTGCAGCACCACCAACGCGGGATACGGAAATACCCGGGTTAACAGCAGGGCGAATACCGGCGTTAAACAGGTTAGATTCTAAGAAGATCTGACCATCGGTGATAGAGATTACGTTAGTCGGAACGAACGCAGAAACGTCACCTGCCTGAGTTTCGATGATCGGTAATGCGGTTAAAGAACCGGTTTTACCTTTCACTTCACCGTTGGTAAATTTTTCAACGTAGTCAGCATTAACGCGTGCTGCACGCTCTAACAGACGGGAGTGGAGATAAAACACATCGCCTGGGAACGCTTCACGACCTGGTGGACGACGTAGTAACAGAGAAATCTGACGATAAGCTACGGCCTGTTTAGACAAGTCATCATAAATAATCAGAGCATCTTCACCGCGGTCGCGGAAATATTCACCCATCGCACATCCGGCATAAGGCGCCAGATATTGCAGAGCGGCTGATTCTGATGCAGATGCAACCACAACAACGGTGTTTGCTAATGCATTATGTTCTTCTAGCTTACGCACAACGTTGGCGATAGTTGAAGCTTTCTGGCCAATAGCCACATAAATACATTTAATGCCAGAGTCGCGTTGATTGATGATCGCATCGATTGCCATTGCAGTTTTACCCGTCTGGCGGTCACCGATAATCAGCTCACGCTGACCACGGCCGATTGGGATCATGGCATCAACAGACTTATAGCCAGTCTGTACAGGCTGGTCTACGGATTGACGCTCGATAACGCCCGGAGCAATCGCTTCAACGGCAGAAAATCCGTCGTTTTCGACCGGACCTTTACCATCAATAGGTGCACCCAACGTGTTAACAACACGACCAAGCAGACCACGACCAACCGGAACCTCAAGAATACGACCGGTACATTTGACCTTCATGCCTTCCGCAAGATCGGTATATGGACCCATAACTACCGCACCAACGGAGTCACGCTCAAGGTTTAGTGCTATCGCATAACGGCTGCCTGGCAATGCGATCATCTCGCCCTGCATAACATCGGCTAAGCCGTGAATACGGATGATTCCGTCACTAACGGAAACAATGGTACCTTCATTGTGAGCTTCACTCACAACGCTGAACTGAGCAATACGTTGCTTAATCAGCTCGCTGATTTCTGTGGAATTCAGTTGCATGTTCCAGTCCCCTTAAGACTGCAATACTTCAGTCAAGCGATCAAGACGGCCACGAACGCTGCCATCTATCACCATATCACCCGCACGGATGATAATACCTGCCATGACAGACTTATCTATTTTGCAATTTAGCTTAACTTTGCGTGACAAACGTTTTTCCATCGCAGCGGCTATCTTAGCCATCTGGTTGTCATTCAATGGAGTAGCAGAGGTGACATCCACTTCAATGGTTGACTCCTGTGCTGAACGCAGTTGAATAAACTGTTCTAACACGTCAGGAAGTACGATTAAACGTCCATTTTCGGCCATGACCTTAACCAGATTTTGACCATTCTCGTCGAGCTGCTCGCCACATATAGCAAGAAACGTACTTGCTAAATGTTCCGGAGCCAAGGCGCTTGATAATAAATCAGCGACTTGGTCATCGCGGCTAACTTGAGCAGCAAACGTAAGCATTTGCTGCCAGCGGTCTAAGCCTTGCTGCTCAACGGCAAAGTCAAAAGCTGCTTTGGCGTAGGGGCGAGCTACAGTAATAAATTCAGACATCTGCCCCTCCCTCCTTACAGTTCAGCGACCAGTTTATCAACGATGTCGCTATTAGCAGCTTCATCCACGGAACGTTCGATAATTTTCTCAGCACCGGCAATCGCCAGCATAGCTACTTGCTTACGCAATTCTTCACGCGCACGTTTGCGTTCTGCGTCTATTTCAGCCTGAGCCTGAGCAAGAATCTTAGAGCGTTCTTGTTCAGCCTCAGCTTTAGCTTCGTCGACTATTTGAGCTTTACGCTTATTAGCTTGCTCGATAATCACCTGAGCGTCAGCCTTGGCTTGAGCTAACTGGTCGGTCACATTGGCTTGCGCTAAGTCCAGATCTTTTTTAGCTCGCTCTGCAGAAGCTAAGCCGTCAGCAATTTCTTTTTGACGCTTTTCGATGGCACTGATAATCGGTGGCCATACGTACTTCATACAGAACCAGACAAACAGGACAAACGCTATCGCCTGGCCGAGGATTGTTGCGTTAATATTCACAGCACAATGCCTCTTTCTAATTTAACGATTGGGTGTGGTTTCAATTATGCAACGTTACGCGACAGCGAACATGACATATAAACCCAGACCAACAGCAATCATCGGGATGGCGTCGACAAGACCCATAACGATAAAGAACTGTGTACGCAGTAATGGGATAAGATCTGGTTGGCGAGCAGCACCTTCCAGGAATTTACCACCCAAAATGCCGATACCGATTGCAGCACCGATCGCTGCTAGGCCCATCATTATAGCAGCAGCCATGTACAGCAGATCCGTATTTAGGTTTTCCATGACAGTCTCCAGTTTATTTCAGTTAAAACTTAGCAGGGTTGTGAATATTAATGTTCTTCAGACGCCATCGAGAGATAAACAATCGTCAGAACCATAAAAATAAAAGCCTGTAACGTAATGATCAGTATGTGGAATATAGCCCAAGGGACATTAAGTAACCACTGAGACCACCAAGGAAGCAGACCAGCAATAAGGATGAAAATTAACTCACCCGCATACATGTTTCCGAACAGTCGAAGACCGAGGGAAACAGGTTTGGATAGCAAGCTAACGCCTTCCAAAATTAGGTTAATAGGAATAAACGCCCAGTGGTTAAACGGCTGCATTGTGAGTTCTTTTACAAAGCCGGAAACACCTTTCATTTTAATGCTGTAAAACAGAATTAAAATGAATACGCCTATTGCCATTGAAAGGGTAATACTCACGTCAGCGGTAGGCACTACGCGAAGAGCAGGTAGCCCGAAAACGTGTTCACCAAGGTAAGGTAGTAAATCAATTGGCAGTAAGTCCATGGTATTCATTAGGAAAACCCAAACAAATACGGTAAGAGCCAGAGGCGCTATAACTTTACTATGGCCTTGATACATGTCTTTAACGGAGCTATTAACAAAACCAATAATCAGTTCTACCGCACACTGGAGTTTTCCAGGAACGCCACTGCTGGCTTTGGCCGCTACACGACGAAAGATAAATAGAAACAATAACCCAAGAACAATGGAAAAGAACATCGAATCAATGTTAATTGCCCAAAAACCTGGCGAATCACTCCCCGGTTGTACGAGTTCAAAAGTACGCAGATCCAGCTGAAGGTTGTTCAGGTGGTGACTGATGTAATCTTTTGGACCAGATATTTCCCCTGATGCAGACATGATGCCTCTCACCCTTTGGTTATCAATTAATGACGAAAAATATTTATTACGGCAGGTGCCAGTATTTGCACTATCAACACCGTTAGGTAAGTTACGCTAAGAGGCAAAAAATCAGCCTTAAAAACTGCCAGCGAAACTACTAATAGGATGATAGTTAAAATTATTTTAACGACTTCGCCGATAAAAAACGACCAAGCTAGTCGACCATAGGCTTGCTTATTGTCCTGATGCCGCCATGTTAACAACAGAAACACTGCGCTGGGCAAACAGGCTGATAAACCACCTAAGAAAGCAGAGAGAGCCCATTTATGGCCGTTAACACAAAAAGCTGCGCTAAATAAGATAACGACAACAAACTGTACTAACAAGAGTCTGCGGGCTGCTACTGAATCATAAAGCGCAACAGACATAGTAATTTTCTCTTTGAGCTTTCATTCCACTTAAACAGTAGAAACTAGTGTTGTATAAAACTGTCTTTATCCGCCGGAGTCAAGCGGGAGAAAGCGATTGAATTATACGGTGGAGCCCAGCTAATTCAATATGTAAGTAACAAAAAAGTGAACAAGTTTTTAAAAATCTAGAGAACCATTTTCTATTACCTATCAACCTAGCGCGGCTTATTATTACTAATAATGTTAAACATGCTGTGAATAATTATCCTTTTGTGAAGTGACTCACACAAAAAAAACAATCCACGAAACAATACATAAATTAATTATCTTACTAATAACAATAATATTTATACAAATTACTTCACCTGAAAGGATTCAACACTCTGAATAACGACGATGAAGTAATAAAAACATGTTTATCTTTGTTAGCATCAACAAACTATAGATGGATAACGCAATTTTGTTTATTTTATGTTAAAAAATGTAGTAAAAAAAACTAAAATAACGTAATTACCATTCAGTTTTACTCATTTTATTTAACTTTTAAAATTTTTTTACTAAAGCACAATTTACTCAAGAGAGGGATATCCAATTAGTTAAATTGACTATTTTTTATCCTCAACCACAATAATATGACGCTCTCCGTCAAGTTCAGGAACGTCTAATCGGATGATGCTTGTTATCCGAAAACCTTCAGGCAGTTGATCTAACTCTTCCTGAGAAACCACGCCTTTTAACGCATAATATTTACCACCGCTTTTAGCCGGTAGATGGTGGCACCAACTCAACATATCCTGAAGCGAAGCAAATGCCCTACTAATTACGCCATCAAAACCATCAGGAATAGAAAAATCCTCAACCCGGCTCTGTACAGCAGTGACATTAGCGATGTTCAGCTCATGCATAACCTGACGTATAAAACGAATACGCTTACCTAAGCTATCCAGAAGGGTAAAGTGTGATTCAGGACGAACTATTGCTAGCGGGATCCCCGGTAAGCCAGGGCCAGTACCAACATCAATAAAATAGCGGCCTTGCAAATGCGGGTTAACGACAATGCTGTCCATAATGTGACGAATTAGCATTTGTTGAGGATCTCTTACAGAAGTCAGATTATAGGCTTTATTCCATTTATTTAATAAAGCCACATAGCCCAGAAGCTGCTGCTTTTGAAGATCGGTTAACACAATATTGGCCGACGACAAAAGTCGATTAAATTGATTTTCCAAGACTATTTCCTTAAGCACTACGACGTAGCATACCCTGCTTTTTAAGCCAGACTAACAAAATGGATATAGCCGCTGGCGTAATACCTGAAATTCGGGATGCCTGACCAATAGAACTTGGCTTATGATCGTTTAATTTAGCGCTAACTTCATTAGAAAGGCCTGATACCTGTCGATAGTCTAAATCAGAGGGTAGAACGGCGCTTTCATTGCGTAGATGTTTTTCTATTTCACCCTGCTGACGGGCAATATAACCTTCATATTTGACCTGGATTTCAACCTGTTCAGCGGCCTGAGGATCTGATAACCCCGGTGAAAACAGTGGCAATGTAGATAATGTCGCGTAATCAACTTCGGGGCGTTTTAGCAGTTCTTCACCCGTTGCTTCTTTGGATAACGGCGATTTTAATAACGCATTGATCTCTTCAACATGATTCATATTAGGATGAACCAGAATACTTCTTAAACGCTGACGCTCAAGCTCAACTAGCTCTTGTTTACGGCTAAAATGTTCCCAGCGAAGATCGTCTACTAACCCGAGATTACGTCCAATTTCGGTCAGACGAAGATCGGCGTTATCTTCTCTTAGCATAAGCCTGTATTCAGCACGCGAAGTAAACATTCGATAAGGTTCTTTAGTGCCTAATGTGCTGAGATCGTCAACCAGAACGCCAATATAAGCTTCGTCACGGCGCGGAGACCAACCTTCTTTATCCTCAGCATAACGACCGGCATTAAGCCCGGCTAAGAGGCCCTGAGCTGCCGCTTCCTCATAACCGGTAGTTCCGTTAACCTGCCCAGCAAAGAATAATCCGCTGATAAATTTACTTTCCAGCGTAAGTTTAAGATCGCGCGGATCGAAAAAATCATACTCAATGGCGTAGCCGGGACGTACGATATTGGCATTTTCCATGCCGACCATCGATCGGACTATTTGCATTTGAACGTCAAACGGTAGGCTGGTTGAAATACCGTTAGGATAAACTTCGTTACTGTTCAAACCTTCGGGTTCTAAGAATATTTGGTGTGAATCACGATCGGCAAAGCGCATTACTTTATCTTCAATCGACGGGCAATAACGTGGGCCAATCCCTTCAATAATTCCAGCGTACATCGGGCTACGATCTAAATTACTGCGGATCACACTGTGCGTTTTTTCGTTAGTGTAGGTGATATAACACGGAATTTGTTGAGGATGCTGTTCTACATTTCCCATGAATGAAAAAACGGGCAGAGGCGTATCACCGTGCTGTTGCTGCAGAATATCAAAATTGATAGTACGTGCGTCAATTCTTGGCGGTGTGCCTGTCTTTAGTCGGTTTACTCGTAGGGGAAGTTCACGTAAACGCTGTGATAAGCCGATTGAAGGTGGATCCCCGGCTCTGCCACCGCTGTAGTTTTCTAAACCAATGTGGATCTTTCCGTCAAGAAACGTTCCTACGGTAAGTACCACAGCTTTAGCTCTGAATCTGAGTCCGATCTTGGTAACCGCACCGACAACTTTTTCATTTTCAACGATCAGATCTTCTACTGGCTGTTGGAAAATCATCAAGTTTGGCTGGTTCTCTAGCGCAGATCTTATTGCCTGTTTGTACAACGCACGATCGGCTTGAGCACGCGTTGCCCTAACTGCGGGGCCTTTACTGGCGTTTAATGTTCTAAACTGAATTCCTGCTTTATCAATAGCCTGAGCCATTAATCCACCAAGAGCATCCACCTCTTTCACCAAATGCCCTTTACCAATACCACCAATAGCCGGATTACAGGACATTAGCCCTAAAGTATCGATATTGTGAGTCAGTAGAAGAGTCTGTTGACCCATACGGGCAGCGGCCATAGCGGCTTCTGTACCGGCATGACCACCACCGATTACGATGACGTCAAAGGGATCTGGATAAAACATGGTGCTACACCTCGGGATGTTCGGACGATCGCGTTTAAGGATCTTAGGTCAGGGATTCTACTTAACTTTGAAGTTTAGTCCAACTGCCTTGGATCCTGCTTAATTAAAGAAAGATCTTTTTATTTAGAGATCTTCTTATTGGATCTACTATTAGGATCGATAGATCTTGTGGATAAGGAGTTATTTATCTTTGGGATCAGTTTATTGGGTTACTTGGATCGTTGTGGAAGATCGGTGATCTTATTCAGTATAAGCTGGGTGTAGTATTGCTAGTTATCCACAATCATGATTTGATTAATTAGTTGTTATTGGGATAACTACAGGTTAAACACCTATTTAAACTATACTTATACACAACTGAGTGCGTATTTATTAATCGTTTTTGAGTAAAATAATCCAATTTTCTAACCAAACCTCTGCCGGATCTTCAGGAATCTCATGTTCAGTCACGTCAATTTCTAGTCGATCGCCTATCCTTTTTGCTCCACGATCCTGCAAAATTCGATCGGCAGTGACGATCCCGCCACAAAAAGTATCGTACTCTTTACTGCCTAAACCTATGGCTCCAAATTTAAGATGGCTTAGATCTACTTTTTGTTGTTCTATTTGTTTAAACAGCGGCAAAAGATTATCGGGAATTTCTCCTGCGCCGTGGGTTGAAGTGACTATCAGCCAGATACCTTCACATTTTAATTCATCTAGTTCAGCACCGTGCAGGATCTCAGTTGTAAATCCGACCTGATTCAACTTTTCTTCAAGATGTTCGGCAACGTATTCTGCACTACCTAAAGTACTACCACTGATCAATGTTATATCTGACATAAGGATCCTTTGGATTTTACCGTTTGGAGCCGTATTGTACGCTGTGAAACAGCTGGGATCTACCTGTGGATAATGTGGGTATTATAAAAAATAAGTTATGGCCTGATCGTCCGCATAATAGGATTCTGTAAGGATATAAGCGTTTCTGTTGACTGGATTTCGTCAATGGTTTGGATCTTGTTGATAAGTACCTGTTGCAACCCATCGATGGACCGAGTCATTACCTTAATAAATATACTGTAGTGCCCAGTTGTATAATAGGCTTCAACCACTTCTTCTAAGCTTTCTAGCTTAGCCAGCGCTGAAGGATAGTCTTTTGCACTTTTCAGAATAATGCCAATAAAACAGCAAACATCGTATCCTAGCCGTTTTGGGCTTATTTCTACCTGCGTACCTAAAATAATGCCTGCCTGCCTCATTTTTTCTACCCGAACGTGGATAGTGCCCGGACTTACGTTGAAATTTTTAGCTAATTCAGCGTAAGGAACCCGCGCATTTTTCATTAATTTGTTAAGTATGCTGCGATCTAAATTATCGATCTGATAATTATCAGCCATTTTTCACTCCAGTTATTACATTATTCTTATTAATGTAGGCTTAAAAATGAGTAATTAAAACTGTAATAGCTATATTTATTGTTGAATATTGAATTATCACCTCGTTCTGTTGCTTAATAGTCGTATACAACATAACAGCACTGAGATAAACACAATGAAACAGCCCTTCATTCAAAAACAGCAGCAAATTACTTTCGTTAAATCTTTTTTCTCTCGCCAGATGGAACAAAAACTTGGTTTAGTTGAAGTTCAGGCGCCTATTTTAAGCCGAGTTGGTGATGGCACCCAAGATAACCTGTCTGGCCATGAAAAAGCCGTTCAGGTGAAAGTAAAAGCAATTCCCGGGGCTACCTTTGAAGTGGTTCACTCTTTAGCAAAATGGAAACGTCAAATTTTAGGCCGTTTTGGTTTTACTGCCGATGAAGGTATTTATACCAACATGAAGGCATTACGCCCCGATGAAGATCGCCTGAGCGCCATTCATTCTGTCTATGTCGATCAGTGGGACTGGGAAAGAGTGATGTTAGATACTCAACGCACTTCTGCCTATCTGAAAGAAACGGTTCGTACTATATATTCAGCCATTAAAGAAACTGAAGCAGCCGTTGCCCAAGAGTTTGGACTAAAGCCGTCTTTACCTGCTGAAATTCACTTTGTTCATAGCGAGTCACTATTACAACGTTATCCGGACCTCGATGCTAAAGGTCGTGAACGTGCTATCACTAAAGAACTAGGTGCTGTTTTCTTAATGGGTATTGGTGGTAAATTATCTCACGGTGAGTCTCACGATGTTCGGGCGCCTGATTATGATGACTGGACCAGCGAAGGTACTGAAGGAAACGGTTTAAACGGCGATATATTGGTATGGAACTCGATATTAGAAGATGCGTTTGAACTTTCTTCTATGGGTATTCGCGTTGATGCGCAAACGCTGAAGCGCCAGCTAGCGTTAACTGATGACGAAGGGCGCTTATCACTGGAATGGCACCAGTCACTGTTACGCGGTGAGATGCCACAAACAGTCGGTGGTGGTATTGGTCAGTCCCGTTTAGTTATGCTATTGCTCCAGCAAAAGCATATTGGTCAGGTTCAGTGCGGTGTATGGGCACCAGAGCTGCGTGAAACTGTAGATTGTATGCTTTAACGTTTTTTTATCGACCAGCGGCGACGTAATCGTTGCCCAAGGCCGGTATCAAAACGCCAGATGTGATCGAATATTTTCATTATATTTGGTTTACCGTGTTTAGACATAGCTACTGCGTGAAAACGGTGGCTATGTTTTTTTTGCTTATTTTTTATCTTGTTGATTAAGCTGTCTGGTAACCGTTGGGCAATAAAATCGGAAATAATGACGGTATCTGCATCCTGCCAATCCTTTTGCTCTATTTTTTCTAATGTTTCAGATAAACAAGCTGCCAGATCCGTTCCTCCCTGAAAACATTGGCTTAAAAAACGAATGGCTTCGCTAAGCCCGCTTTCTGACGTTAGCTCATAGTGAATAACGTCGGTTGAAAATAATAAAATGTAGCAGCGCCTGCCATCAGCCATTGCGATACGTAACAACGCCAAGCAGAATGCTTTAGCGCACTTTTCATTGAAACCGCTCATAGATCCGGAGGTATCAACACAAACGATAAATGGCCCTCTAGCCTGTTTATCGGTGACGCTCTTGGATACTGCTTTGGTCCGGATCTGTTCTCTCCATATTTCGCCTTTTAGTTGATAAGTAAGCAGGCGATGTTCTAAAAAACGGCGATAAAATTCAAATTCCAGCTCATCAATATTTAGCAGCGCCATTTCACTTGGCAGAATACGAGCAATATCATTACTTTGATTTATGCCGGTTACCCCTTCAGGCAGGATAGCGGGTTCCCGGACCATCGTTCTGAATTGTTCATAATGGACATCTTTACGATCGACTGATGTAGGCTGATAGCTTCTGCCTAACTGTTCGGCTAAGCTAAGTAATTCAGGCTGTTGTGAAAGGAATCGTCCGTATTCAATTAAAGTATCACAGTCAGATTTATACTTTTCACTGCGGCTCATATCCCATAGTTGAGAAGAACTTTGCTCGTTCTCAACTAAAAAGGGTTCTAATGCACTGCTAATAGCTATCCTTTCCTGAAGTTCGGCAATGAGTTGATCTAAATCCTCTTGTATTAATGATTTATGTAGAGAAGTAACTTGATGCGATAGGCTTCTTCTCCACTGGCGTAAAAATAGGTGCTGAAAACTGTCACTGGTTTGCTCAATAGTATTAGATAATTTTTTTGCCTGTGGGGTAAAAGGAGAATTTAAATATTCTAATTTAAGAATAATTTTAGGCAACTGGTTAAAAAATAAATGATTATTTATATTGCGTGTTTCTGTATAAAGATAAAACTCATCTGAAATAACCGGGGGAACCGCTGTGTGCTGTAGTTTTTGCCCTAGTTTCATTTTCCATATATGTAGATCTTTATTTAGCGCTTTTTTTATAGCCGGAAACTTTTCAAAAAAAATGATCAACTGCGGGGCTGCCAGAAGGGCGATGAGTAATTCGTCTATCAGTTCTGTTTCAGTAATTGAAAGCAGTAACTCTATAGTTTGTAGATCTAACATTACGGATTAATTCCGATAAACCGCTGTTTTTGTTTTTCAATTTCTTGGTGTACAGCCAGTAGGCTTTCTTCAATTTTATCTAACCACTGCTTATTGATAAATAGGCATGGCTGAACGTTAGCAAAACGTTTTCGTTGCTCACTTAAGCGAGATTCTACGTTTTTCAATCGCTGAACAAGCTCTTCCGATACTTTTATATGAGGCTGATTATCTGATAAGTACAGCGTTGAAGAATTTAGGCTGGCATCTCTGATAGTCAACTGTTGCTGGTTATCAACGACAATATCTAAAGATTGTGAAAACCCGATGCCATTGAGTTTACCTTTTAGTAATTCTCCTTTAGTTAACCATAGCTCAAGCTGCTGTTTTTCTAAAATAATATGACTAACTTCAATACCATGTAGTTTTAACGGGGTTTGCAATAATAAGGTAACTTTGCTTTCAGCTATATTATTGGTGAGAACATAAATCTGCTTACGGTTAAATAGAGTCGTTTTTCTTTCTACTTTTAACGATCGTTGGTTTGATTGCTGTTGTTGGTATTTAATCCAGTCTGAATTAATTTGTTGAATTTGAAATATAATATTTTGTTGTTGATAGGCCTGTACGGTGATTAATTGTTCTATTTGCTGCTCTATGAGCGATAAAGATTTAATGTCATGCCATAAACAATCTTTTAATAATATGATGTCTATAGGGCTAATAGATTCACGATCGCTGAAAAAAGCGCTAGCCTGTAATAAACGAATGGCTTTTTTCCAGCGTCTGTCGGATACATAAGGTGCATTATCTAACTCGTTTAAGCTTTGACGCAGTGCATAAATAAGTTCAAATACCTCATCCGGTAGTTTTACCGTTCCTATCGATTTCTGCCACTCAAGATACTCTTCATCAGTGATGCTTAATGATTCAATTGTAGGACTTAATTTATCATTTTCCTGATGGCTAATTAATGCTAAGAAATTATCTTTTTCCTGAACGTTATTCAGGGATATTCTTATCAGCATTCGGTCATAAAGCGCTTCCAGGCTGCTATCGTCTTCAGGGAGCTCATTTGATGCAGTAACCAAAAGTCTTAATGGAATAGATGATTCCATATCACCGTTGCGAAAACGCCGTTCATTGACGGCAGTAAGCAGCGTATTCAATATAGCAGGCCCGGCTTTCCATATTTCATCAAGAAAAACGATTTCAGCTTCAGGAAGATAATTCTTTGTTAGCCTTATATAACGACCGTCTTCCTTTAATGCCTGAATAGATAAAGGACCAAATACTTCTTCAGGCGTAGAAAATCGAGTCATCAGATATTCAAAGGCGTCGGCTTGCTTAAAGGTGTATTTTAACCGGCGGGCGATTAAGCTTTTTGCTATTCCTGGAGGACCAAGCAAAAAAACGCTTTCTCCGCTAAGCGCCGCGAGTAAGCATAACCTTACCGTATGCTGGCGCTCATAAAGACCTGTTTCAAGTATGCTGCTTAAACGAGTTATTCTTTCCGATTTTGTTTGATATTTAAGCATGATAGGTTTTTTATTGATTAATAAATGATTCTAAAAATTATAGCAGATGTCTGATTAGTAATACTTTTATAAATTAAGTAAATATTGTTTATACAATAAAAGGTGTTGTAATTAAAAAATTTTGGTAAAAATAGCAACTAATACAGGATATTGATATTTGGTTTATATTTAAGCCATATCCATTTTGATGCTGTGCCCCTGCGCGGTGGCCCTACTTAAAGCTGACAAAAGAAATCATTATGAGTACTGATAATAAACGTTCCTTACCCGCAGCTATGCTGGCTACGATTGGTGTAGTGTATGGTGATATAGGTACTAGCCCTCTTTATACCTTAAGGGAATGTTTTTCTGGTTATTATGGCTTTAGCGTTGAGCCTGATGTCATTTTTGGCTTCTTATCTCTGATTTTCTGGATGCTGATTATTGTTGTATCCCTGAAGTACCTCAGTTTTGTTATGCGGGCTGATAATGCCGGTGAAGGGGGGATATTAACGTTAATGTCTTTGGCTGGTAGATACGCCAGTGATAAAAAAACGGCATTTGTTGTTATTATTGGGCTAATTGGTGGCAGTTTTTTTTATGGGGAAGTTGTTATCACGCCAGCAGTTTCGGTGATGTCTGCGATGGAAGGTCTGGAACTGCTAGCCCCATCTCTTGAACCTTACATCGTTCCCTGTGCGATTCTAGTTTTAACTATCCTATTTTGTATTCAGAAACATGGTACCGGCGGCGTCAGTAAAGTTTTTGCTCCGGTCATGCTGTTATGGTTTATCGTTATTGGGCTGCTGGGCGTAAGAAGCATTATTGCTAGCCCTGAAGTGCTTTCAGCTCTAAATCCTATGTGGGCTATCGGATTTTTTCTTGAATATAAGACACTGTCTTTCTTTGCGTTAGGGGCCGTTGTTTTATCCATTACCGGCGTTGAGGCTTTATACGCTGATATGGGGCACTTTGGTAAAATGCCTATCAGGTATGCGTGGTTTATCGTTGTTTTGCCATCTTTAGTATTAAACTATTTTGGACAAGGCGCTTTATTATTAAGAAGTCCGGAAGCCATAAAAAACCCTTTCTTCTTATTAGCACCTGATTGGGCGTTAATTCCTTTATTGATACTGGCTACTTTAGCGACCGTAATAGCCTCGCAGGCAGTGATATCCGGCGTATTTTCTCTGACCAGACAGGCGGTGCATTTAGGCTATCTTCCTCCTATGAGGATTTTGCATACCTCTGATATGGAAGCCGGTCAAATATACATTCCTGCCATCAATTGGTTACTGTTTATCGCTGTTGTTATTGTTATTGCTACCTTTAAGCACTCCAGCAATCTGGCCGCTGCTTATGGTATTGCAGTGACGGGTACAATGGTTATTACCTCAATACTTTCATGCTCTGTTGCCTATAGAAACTGGCACTGGCCGCGTATAGCAACAGTAACAATATTGGGTATTCTGCTGTGTATTGATGTTCCATTGTTTACTGCTAACGCCATTAAAATATTTTCCGGCGGTTGGTTGCCGCTAACACTGGGCTTGGTGATGTTTATTATCATGACGTCTTGGAAAAGCGAGCGCTTTAGATTGTTACGCCGGCTAAACGAGCACGGTAATTCTTTAGAAGCGCTTATCGCGTCATTAGAAAAGAATCCACCAACGCGGGTTAATGGCACCGCAGTGTTCATGATTAGGACGACCAACGTTATTCCTTTTTCACTATTGCATAATTTGACCCACAATAAAGTGCTGCATGAGCGAGTCATATTGTTAACCATTAAAACGGTAGATACGCCTTATGTTCACAACGTGCAGAGAGTGACTATCGAGCAGCTTTCGCCTTCTTTCTGGAGGGTTGTAACCAGCTATGGCTATAAAGAAACGCCAAACGTTGAGAACGTTTTCTACTTATGTGGATTAGAAGGACTTTCTTTCCGGATGGATGAAACCTCATTCTTCCTTTCGCATGAGTCAGTTAAGCTAGGTAAGCGCCCGTGGTATTTAAGAATCAGAGGGCAGCTTTTTCTGGCGCTTAACCGTAATGCCTTGAGGGCGGCGGACCAGTTTAAAATTCCGCCTAACAGAGTGATAGAACTGGGAACTCAAATCGATATTTAACCGCCTCTGAAGCTCTCCTTAATTAATCGGGGGGGCTTTAGTTTTTATTACCCAGTAAATGATCTCCATCCCCGGGTTTTAGCATGATAAAGACTAATGATGATAGTAGCGTAATAACGCCCATAGTGATGAACGTATAGTGAAAGTTATCAATAGTGCTGCCGTGAGAAAATGTCTGATAGGTATATAAAACAGTTGCGCTGACCGCCACACCGAAACTGATAGATAATTGTTGTGTTACTGCCATCAAGCTATTGCCCTGACTGGCATTATTATCAGTTAAGTCTCCTAGGGTTATGGTGTTCATTGCCGTGAACTGAGTTGACATCACCATACCAAGAATAACTAGTGGAATTATTAATATCCAAAGTTGTTCTGTCGCTGTTTGTAGTGCTAATTGAGATATCATCAACCCAATCAAAAAAGTCACTCCCACTAAGGTTTTTCTATAACCAAAGCGGTTTAATATTTTAGTTACTGCTGATTTAGCGATAAGAGAACCTATGGCCGTGGGGGCCATCATACATCCTGCAATTAAAGCGGAATAGCCAAATCCTAACTGAAGCATCAGCGGTATAAGGAAAGGTATGCTGCCGGTTCCTAATCGTGAAATAATATTTCCTAATATACCTATTGAAAACGTACGGGTATGAAATAGTGATAAATTGAACAGAGGATGAGGGCAGCGAGTAGCGTGTCTTATGTAAAGTAGTAATAAAAAGATCCCTGAAAATAACATTGTGATGGCTAAATAAGTAGGAACTATACGTTCACTAAGAAGCGACAGGCCAGAGAGAAGCATCACTAAGCTTAGGCCAAAAAGCATAAAACCTAAAACGTCAAATCTGCGTTTTGGTGCTGTAAAATCAGGCATATAGCAGCGGGCATAAAAGATACCCAGTAAACCAACAGGAATGTTAATTAGAAAGATCCAATGCCATGTTGCGTAAGTAACCAGCCATCCGCCTAATAACGGCCCTATAACAGGGCCAATTAGGCCTGGAATAGTGACAAAATTCATAACAGGGAGTAATTCACTGCGTGGATATGCTCTTAATAATGCCAGCCTTGCCACCGGCATCATCATGGCTCCGCCAATGCCTTGCATAACTCTGGATAAGACCAAGATCATCAAAGTTGGCGATAAGGCACAAAACAAAGAGCCAAGAACAAACAAAAAAACTGATATAGAAAATATTTTACGAGTACCAAAACGGTCAGCCAACCACCCACTGATAGGAATGAGCATGGCAACAGTCAAAGTATAACTAATAATAGCTGACTGCATTGCAAGCGGAGAATGATTAAGGCTTTTAGCGATAGCCGGTATAGCGGTATTTAATATCGTTGCGTCCAAAGCCTGCATAAAAAAAGCAATAGCTGCAATCCAGGGCAGGCCAGCGACGCTACGTGCTGATTTAGTCATTCTATATCCTAGATTTATATTAGAAATAAGATGATTGGCTAAATATCTTTTTCTAATAACTCTTGCGTTGCTTTTAGTGCTTCAGCGCAGTTTTTCTTAAGTATTGCATCAACAATTGACTGATGATGTTCCGGCTTAGTAACTTCATTTATCTGATATGTGATTGTTCTATAATATTAGATGAATAATTTAATTCGTTAGTGCTATTAACATCTATATTTTGATTTTCAGGCGATAACAAAGCCAATTATGTAAGTTTATTAGATAAAATGGCGAAAAATAAAGCGTTCAGATAATAATTGCGATTTAACGCTTGCCAGATGATTCTCAGACCCTATAATGCGCCTCCACTGACACGGCAAACCGCCGTTCAGCGCGAGGCGTTCAGGCAAAAATCTCAGATTTAATCCTTGACTCTCCGGCGGGTTAGCGTATTATTCGCAGCCCGTGTTGCAGGAAGTTTCTTCCCCGCAACACCGCTCTTTAACAATTTATCAGACAAT
>NZ_WOYF01000006.1 GCF_009800925.1 Budvicia diplopodorum
TGGGATGGTGATGCGGATGCTGATGACGTTACAGGGTGCGTCACCGGGCCGTATCCCTGAGTTGATGCGGGATCTGGAGAGTATGGGAAAAATGGTGAAGCTGCCGGTACGAAGAGAAAGGGCCTTTTCTAGAGTGGTGAAGGAAAGGCCGCATAAATATGGCAAAGCTAGGAACAAAAAAGCCAGTCAGTTGCTTAACTGACTGGCATTACCTGAAATTCAGGGGCCTTTTTTACGTTCAAGCAGCAAATATATTAAGCGCTAACGTGTTGCTGGATATGGGACTTGGCGTCATCCTGTGCTTTCTGAGCAACTTCAGGACCGTAAGCGATACCTTCTTGGAACACAAACTCAACGTCAGTGATACCGATAAAACCTAAGAATAGCTTCAAATACGGAGCGACTAAATCGGTAGGCGTGTCTTTATGGATACCGCCGCGGCTAGTCAGGATATAAACTTTCTTACCGGTGATCAAACCTTCAGGACCTTTTTCGGTGTAGCGGAAGGTAACGTCGGCACGAGCAATCAGGTCAAAATAGTTTTTAAGCTGGGTCGAAATATTAAAGTTATACATTGGCGCACCCATTACGATAACGTCAGTATTTTTTAACTCTTCAATCAGCGTATTAGACAGGTCCAGCGCGCTTTGCTGGCGTGGAGTCAGCTGTACGTCAGAAGGGCGCATGGCTCCAACTAACTCACCGTCTAACACCGGAATTGGGTTAGCTGCTAAATCGCGAACGGTAATAACGTCAGCCGGATGTTCTTGTTTCCACTGTTCTACAAAAAAATCAGCTAAGATATTCGATTGAGAATAATTAGACAGAATGCTTGATTTGATAACTAGAACTTTACTCATGATTGATTTCCTTGATTGTGTTGATCAATGACAGATTCTCCAATATTGAAAACATAATATTCACATTAAAATGAACTTGATAGTTTAATAATTAGACATGCTTATTCGATTATTTTGAATGAATGGGCAAATTGATGAATCAATTCAGATCTCAGGATTGTGGTAATATAGCGCTAATAGCAGTCAATAAATGAATAAGAATCCAGGATTGTAGATAGTGAAATCCCCGCTTGCCGGACTGTCCGGTCAAATTAGTCAACTGATGCTCCACGAGCAGCGGCGTTTATATCGTAACATAGAGAACGCCCGCAAAATAACTGACCAAGATAAACTACTAGCCGCCGTAGCCGAAATTCAGCGCGACCTTGATATAGGCATGCAGCGCGTTGCAACCCGCAGGGCGAGCTGCCCCAAAATCAGCTATCCGGAAAATTTACCGGTTAGTCAGAAAAAAGATGAGCTGCTGGCCGCCATTCGCGACCATCAGGTAGTGATTATTGCCGGCGAAACCGGGTCAGGTAAAACCACTCAGATCCCCAAAATATGTCTGGAGTTAGGGCGCGGAGTAAAAGGCATTATTGGCCATACTCAACCGCGGCGATTGGCTGCCAGATCGGTTGCCAGCCGTATAGCTGAAGAGCTGGACGTGACGTTGGGCAGCAGTATTGGCTATAAGGTTCGCTTTAACGATCGGATGGGTGAAAATACGCTGGTTAAGCTGATGACCGACGGTATTTTGCTGGCTGAAATTCAGCAAGACCGTTTCCTCAGCCGCTACGATACCATCATCATTGATGAAGCCCACGAGCGCAGCCTAAATATCGACTTTATTCTGGGCTATTTACGTCAACTGTTGCCAAAACGCCCGGATCTGAAAGTCATTATTACCTCCGCGACGATCGATCCTCAGCGCTTTTCCCGCCATTTTAACCAAGCGCCAATTATTGAAGTATCCGGTCGAACCTATCCGGTAGAAGTCCGCTATCGACCGATTGTTGATGATTCTGACGACGGTGACAGAGATCAACAGCAGGCTATTCTCGACGCGGTTGATGAGCTAATGCATGAGGCTCCCGGCGATATTCTGGTGTTTATGAGCGGGGAGCGAGAGATTCGCGATACCGCGGATGCGCTGAATAAGCAGGATCTGCCGCATACCGAAGTTCTGCCGCTGTATGCCCGCTTGTCGAATAGCGATCAAAATAAGGTTTTTCAGTCCCATACCGGGCGGCGCATTATTCTGGCGACTAACGTGGCCGAAACCTCACTCACCGTGCCGGGAATTAAATACGTTATCGATCCGGGCACCGCCCGTATTAGCCGCTATAGCTTCAGAACTAAGGTTCAGCGTTTACCGATCGAACCGGTTTCTCAGGCTTCGGCAAATCAGCGTAAAGGGCGCTGCGGCCGGGTTTCTGACGGCGTATGCATTCGTCTTTACGATGAGCAGGATTTCCTTTCCCGCCCTGAGTTTACCGATCCTGAAATATTGCGCACCAATCTGGCCTCGGTAATTTTGCAGATGACCGCAATCGGGCTGGGTGATATCGCCGCGTTTCCGTTCGTTGAGGCCCCGGATAAACGCAATATTCTCGACGGCGTTCGCCTGTTAGAAGAGCTGGGCGCAATGACTCAGCAAAGTAACGGGCAGAGTCGATTAACTGCGGTTGGCCGTCAGCTTGCTCAGTTGCCGATTGACCCGCGCCTGGCCCGAATGGTGATAGAAGGGCAAAAGAACGGCTGCGTGCGTGAGATGATGATTATTACCTCTGCGCTGTCGATTCAGGACCCGCGCGAACGCCCGTTGGAGAAACAGCAGGCGTCCGATGAGAAACACCGGCGATTTAGCGATAAAGATTCTGACTTTATTGCTTTTGTAAACCTATGGAATTATCTCAAAGAACAGCAAACCGAGCTCACTTCCGGTCAGTTTCGCAAGCTATGTAAAACCGACTTTCTCAACTATCTACGGGTTCGGGAATGGCAAGACGTTTACACCCAGCTACGGCAGGTAGTCAAAGAGCTGGGCTTTGCCGTTAACAGCATACCGGCCGATTTTCGCAGTATTCATATCGGGTTATTGTCGGGTTTGTTATCGCATATTGGTCAAAAAGACGTTGAGAATCATGAGTTTTCTGGTGCACGTAACGCCCGGTTCTCAATATTTCCGGCGTCAGGCCTGTTTAAAAAACCGCCTAAGTGGATCATGGTCGCTGAACTGGTTGAGACAACTCGCCTGTGGGGGCGCATTGCGGCACGCATCGACCCTGAATGGATTGAGCCGATGGCTCAGCACCTGATTAAACGCTCTTATAGCGAACCGCATTGGGAAAAATCGCAGGGTGCCGTCATCGCCAGCGAAAAGGTCACGCTGTTCGGGCTACCGATCGTGGCGGAGCGCAAGGTGAACTATGGCGCGATTGACCCTAAGGTCAGCCGTGAGCTGTTTATTCGGCATGCGCTGGTTGAAGGAGACTGGCAAACCCGCCATCCGTTCTTCAAGGCTAATTTACGCCTGCTTTCCGAAGTGGAAGAGCTAGAAAATAAATCTCGTCGCCGGGATATTCTGGTCGACGACGACACTCTGTTTGGCTTTTACGAGCAGCGTATTGGCGCAGAGGTTGTTTCTAGCCGCCATTTTGACGAATGGTGGAAGCAAACAGCCAAACGGCAGCCTGATTTACTGAACTTTGAGAAATCAATGTTGATTAAACAAGGTGCCGGTAACGTCAGTGAGCTGGACTACCCCAATAGCTGGCATCAGGGCAACGTTAAGCTGAAGGTTTCTTATCAGTTTGAGCCAGGAGCCGACGCCGATGGCGTAACGGTGCATATTCCGCTGCCCATACTTAATCAGGTACAGGAAGAGGGCTTTGACTGGCAAATTCCGGGATTACGCCGGGAGCTGATAATTGCATTGATTAAATCATTGCCTAAACCGATCCGGCGTAATTTTGTGCCAGCACCCAACTACGCGGAAGCTTTTCTGGAACGGGCAACGCCGTTTGAGATGAGTTTGCTGGATTCGCTGGAGCGTGAACTGCGCAGAATGACGGGCGTTACGGTGCTACGCGACAGCTGGCAAATGGATATGATTCCCGATCATCTGAAAATTACTTTCCGGGTCATTGATGATAAAGGCAAGACGCTGGCCGAAGGTAGCGATCTGCCGGCGCTGAAACAAAAGCTTAAAGGTCAGGTACAGGAAACGCTGTCCGCCGTGGCCGATGACGGCATTGAACAGCACGGTTTACAGGAATGGTCGTTTGGATCGCTGCCTGGTGTGTTTGAGCAAAAGCGCGGCGGTTATGCGGTGAAGGCTTATCCGGCGCTGATTGATGAAAAGAGCAGCGTAGGCATTCAGCTGTTCGAAACCGAGCAGGAACAGCAGCTGGCAATGTGGCAAGGTACCCGCCGATTGCTGCTACTGAACATTCCATCTCCGGTGAAGTACCTGCATGAGAAGCTGCCAAATAAAGCCAAGCTGGGGCTGTATTTTAATCCGTTCGGCAAAGTACTGGATCTGATTGATGACTGTATTGCCTGTGGCATAGATAAGCTGATTGCTGAGCACGGTGGTCCGGCATGGCAGGAGCAGGGGTTTAGCGATCTGCATGAGAAAATTCGCGCCGAACTCAATGAAACGGTAGTCGAAATTGCTCAGCAGGTGGAGCAAATTTTGACTACTGCTCATAACGTCAATAAGCGGCTTAAAGGGCGTTTAGACATGTCGCTGGCACTGGCTCTGTCCGATATTAAAGCTCAGCTAAATGGTTTGATTTATCCCGGTTTTGTCTGTCAAAGCGGCTGGAAACATCTGCCCGATATCTTGCGCTACCTGCAGGCCATTGAACGCAGAATGGAAAAGCTACCGATAGACCCACACCGCGATCGGGCCCATATGCTTAAGGTTGAGAACGTACAGAAAAGCTATCAGCAACTGGTGAATAAGCTACCGCCTCATAAGCCGGTATCCCCTGAAATTACAGATATTCGCTGGATGATAGAAGAACTGAGGGTGAGCTTTTTTGCTCAGCAGCTTGGAACGCCATATCCCATTTCAGAGAAACGGATTTCGCAGGCCATAGAGCAGGTGACGGTGTAACTAATAGCCTTGTGCGGCCAGTAGTAATCGAGGACTAATAACGCTTCCGGCGGTTAACAACCGGGAGCGTTATTTTTTGCTTAGATCTTAACGGTCATCCAGACGGCGGGAACCATCAGAATAAACAGCGAAAGGATGACCGCCCGTTCCGCAATATTGAAGGTCTTTTTCTTATCCACCGTGCTATAGCGAGCATACAGGAAAACTAAAATGCCCGGAACGTATAACATGACCGACATAAACAGGTTATCTAAGCCCGATGCATAGATAAGCCACAGGCCATAAATACTGGCTCCGGCGGCGGCAAAGCATAAGCGAGAATTCCGGCGCTTAATGGCCTCTTTTAATAGGAATGCACCCACCAGAAAATAGGGAATCAGGATCATTTCAGAGGCAATAATCAGCAGCGTATTGTAATTGCTGCCGGTCAGCCAAATTAGCAGCAGGCTAATCTGTATGGTGCCATTGGTCAGCCACAGAGACGACGATGACGCCCCTTTGGCATTTTGGTAACTAAAAATTCGAGGAAAAGCGCCGTGCTGAGCGGCCAGAAACGGGACTTCTGCCGCCATAATTGTCCAGCTCAGGTAGGCTGCGCTGACGGAAATAATTAGCCCGGCGGCAATAACAATTTCGCCCCACGGGCCCATCATCATAACCATTACGCCCGACATCGACGGGTTACGCATTTCAGCCAGTTCAGTACGCGGCACCACGCCCAGTGCCAGCAGCGTGATCAGTAAATAAACCACCAGCGCCATCAGCACCGCCAAAACCGTTGCGCGGCCTACGTCTGATTTATTCCGTGCCCGGCTAGAAACCACAACTGCACCTTCAATGCCGATAAACACCCACAGCGTAATTAGCATGGTACTTTTTACCTGCTGCCATAGGGGGGTGCCCAATTCTACACCGGTAAAGTCGAGCTTAAAGGTGTCTATTTTGAATATTAATAAGGCTAGAATGATAAACAGTACGATGGGCAACAGCTTGGCGAGCGTTGCTATCAGGTTGATTAATGCCGCAGTCTGTACGCCGCGCAGAATCAGGCTATGAACGGTCCACAGTAAAATGGAGGCGCCGACCATTGCCTGCCAGGTGTTGCCTTCACCAAAAATAACGTTGCCCGGTGAATCGGTAAAAAAGCTTAATGCCGCAAAAACAATCACCAGATAAGACAGATTGGCGACAACGGCGCAAACCCAATATCCCCAGGCCGAACAAAAGCCAATCAGCTCACCAAAACCCTCTTTAGCATAGGTAAAAATGCCGCCTTCCAGATCGGGGCGAATTCGGGTAAGCGTCAAGAGTGCAAAGGCCAGAAACAGGATTCCGGTTCCGGTTATCGCCCAACCAATTAATAGTGCAGCAGGGCTGGCGACTTCAGCCATATTTTGCGGGAGACTAAATATACCGGCTCCCAGCATGGAGCTTAATACCAGCGCGGTTAGCGTAGTAAGGCCGAGTTTTTTTTCCAACGTCAGATTCCTGAGAAAGCGGATGATACTTGATGGCTGGTTAGCCGTTATAAGCGGTCTTATGGCGTTTAATATACGGGTATAAGAAGCAGGCGCTGATTTTACGGAGCAGTGCAGTGGGTTGCAATGAGTAATTATGCGAAAAGGAGAAAAAAGCATGCAGTTCGCGGCGGGGGATGCTGTGATTTATTGTTACGTCAGGCGTAGCTGAGTTTCCACGCCTGATGTGAGATAGCGTAATAATATAATATTATTGCGTTTATCAACGGCCAGATGGTTCAACTTCCATAAGGCGTATTGAAGGTTTTTTCCAACGGTAAACGGTCAACAAGATTGATACCGCTGATTGGCTATTTTGTCTTTCTTAATTCAGTTACCGGCACGCCGCCAATTCCCCAGTTATCGGTTTCTACTTCATCAATAACAACCACCGTTGTAGCCGGGTTTTTATTCAGCACCTTGACTAACAGTTCCGTGACGCCCTCAATTAAGCGTTTTTTTTGCTCGGCAGTTGCCCCTTCATTGGTAATCTTAATGTTGACATAAGGCATGGTTTGCTCCTCAGCATGATGACTAAAAACTAAATGAATAAAGCCAAATTATGGTCGTATCGGGTCGTATTATCCATTTAATGTCAGCCTAAGTTGAGATGGTCGCCAATTCTTAGGCAAACAAAAGTTTACTGACTTATTTTATTACATTATATCAATCATATTGCATGATACTGATTTCTATGTAGGAAAGGGCGTCATGGGCAGCATTTAATATTGAATTATTGTCTTAATAACCTATGCTTTTATTCAATGATATAGCCAATTTCTTATGATTAAATCAGCGTTAGGACCTTTAGAATCAGGCTCTACAATATTTATACTAAAAACAGTCTGGCCGATTTCATTTATCAAACATAATTGGGATAGGCGTTGGAGTTGATTTAATTCGATCTTATCGATCGTTATTTTGGTATAACTAAAAATATTATGCTGAAAATCATATTGAATTGAAGAAGACTTAATAAGTCTGTCGGTATTTCAACAGAAATTATATTATGCCGGCTAGCGTGTTTTAGAGCAGGTTAAGCATCATTGCTTTTACCGTTGCCGCCGTTTTATTGGAAGCGGATAGCTTTTTCAACACGTTATTTATGTGAAAATTGACCGTACGGTCGCTGATAGACATCAGAATAGAGATTTCATTCGACGTTTTACCTTCAGCCGTCCAGCGGAGAATATCGATTTCCCGCTTGGTTAATTTATGCTCAGTTTCAATAGGTTCCAGCGGCATCATTTTATCGGCCAAACCGGTATGTGCCAGCTGTGATAACCAAATCAGAGAAGGGGCCTGTAGTATCAGCGTTTTTTGGGTCAGTTCAGGATTATCGCTGGCAAAGGTTAGCATGCTGATACGGCCATTCTCATCCTTTTGTGATTGAGATATTCCCTGTTTGATACCAAAAGAGCGGGCTTCCTCCCAAAAGTAAGGCGCTTCTCTGAATACGTCGTCGGCCCAGAATAAGGCTTGAGTTGAACGTAATCCGTGTTTGACGGTAGGATCTATTTCCAGATAGTTGTTATCAACGTAGGTTTGATTCCAATCTTCTGGGTAGTTATTAATGACGTAAGTCTTATGTGATGAGATGGGATAAATGGACCTAATGCCATAAGCGCAATATTCAAAACCTAAACTATGGACCGCGGTTTGTAATGCAGTAAAAAATGCGTCCTTATCCTTGGTTTTTGATAAATTTTCATAGGTCTTGTAGAGATTAATTTTCAAAATCCTTCCTTTGACATCAATAAACTCATACGGGAAATTAGATATAGATAAATATTATATGGTGATTCTTTGCAACCATATAGCCATATAAACTAAACTCAGCTAATTAATTGGTTAATTAATCTGCGTTATAGGCAATTTAAGTTAGCTATTATACTAATAGCTTAGCGGAAAGCTGTAAATGAATTAAGTAATGAATATTGGTCGATAATGATAAATCGGACAAAATAGGGGATGAAATGCAAGATAAAAAAAATATCTGTAAAAAAAATACTGATGGAAATACGTTTTTAAAGCAAGACTTTCGTATCAATATTAGCGCCGATTTTTTTAGAGATCTTGAGCTGGTTCACCTCTATTCGGCGGCGTACGAAGAGCCAAGAAGTACGCACTTTAGTGGCGGGATTGAGACGGTAATAAATGGCTATACTGAATGGGTAAGTGAAAGTTCCCCTATTGTATCAATTGGTTGGGATTGGGAGCTGCGCTATGAAAATTCGATATGCCGTTATGTAAAGACCGGCCCTGCATTCACCAATATTGCCTTTCTGCTTGATGAATATGAAGGTCTTACAGAGGATGAAGAGGTTTATACTCAGATGCTAATTGATCATAAAATCAGCCTGATTGGTTGGGAGAGTAAAATTCTTCAGAATATCACCCGGTAAAGCCCATTTATAGCTGGTAGATCTGTCAGGTTACTATCTGTAATCCAATGTTATTAATATATTTTTACCTATTAATAACGCAGGAATACAGAATATGGAATTTATATCAGGATCTACGCATGACCTACCCAATGGATTAGAAAATGAGCTGGCAGTTTATCGCTATAAAGTGTTTGTCGAGAAGCTTGGTTGGGAGTTAGACACCCCGAAAGGGTACGAAAGAGATCAGTTTGATAAACCTGATACGGTGTATGTTGTAGCAAGAAATAGCGATAAAGAGATTATTGGCTGCTCTAGGCTATTGCCAACCGTTGAACCCTATCTATTAAGCGAAGTGTTTCCTCATTTATTGAACGGCAATCCGCCGCCTCGTTCGCCAACAGTCTGGGAAATATCACGGTTTTCCGCTCTGGATTTAAATGCATCAAGTCTGGAAAAGCAAAAAGGAAGCCTTTCATCAGTTGTTGCCGCTGGCTTACTGAAAGAATCAATTAATTATCTGGCCAGATACAATATCACCACCATAGTTACGGTGTCACCGTTGGCCGTAGAACGACTTATTAAAGGCCTCGGCTACAAAGTACATCGTGGTGGACCACCGGTGCTGGTTGACGGTCATCCGGTGATTGCCTGCATTATCGATCTGGCATAACGTGGATTTTTAACATCGTATCGGTAGTATCCATAGTCAGTAATCTAAGTAACCGCTTTAGATTACTGACTATTTTTACCCTGTCTGCCTACCAATCAATACCTTGTCTCGCCTGAATTCCCGCTTCGAAAGCATGCTTTACCGGCCTTAACTCACTGACGGTATCGGCCATTTCAATTAATTCACGATGACATGCCCGGCCGGTAATAATCACGGTCTGATCGGTCGGACGCCGGTTTAATGCATCAATGACTTCATCTAACTCAATATAGCCATAGGTCAGCATATAGGTCAGTTCGTCCAATACCACTAGGCTAAGTGACTCATCGGCCAACATGCGTTTACCGTGTTGCCATACCGCCTGAGCGGCCAGCGTATCGGCCGCTTTATTTTGGGTATCCCAAGTGAATCCGGTTGCCATAACCTGAAACTCAACCCCGTGCTGGGCGAGTAAATTACGTTCACCGCATTCCCAAGTGCCTTTAATAAACTGTATCACGGCGGCTGTTTGCCCGTGTCCAACCGCCCGTGCGATGGTCCCGAATGCGGCGGTACTTTTGCCTTTACCGTTTCCGGTGAATATCAGCAATAATCCGCGGCTTTCCGTTGCCGCTGCGACCTGTCGATCAATGTGTTCTTTTAAGCGCCGTTGGCGTTGCTGATAACGACTATGGGTAGCGTCCGTTGGAGTTGCCATGACAATGCGCTTCTTTTGATAATGCGAAGTGATAAGGGTAGCAATTTGTGTTATCAATTATCCAGCACTATTGCCACAGGAAGCGACTGACCCATTTTTTATCGCTATGTTGTACATATCGCTTTGTTATCAGTTCAATTTTTGTAGTATTAGACAGTTATGTATTAAAGTAGCCTGAATAGACACTCTTCGGATACAACAGTCACGGCGATGATGACGTTAAGCGTTTGGCAGCCAGCGTCGCAGTCAATAAGAAATAGTTAATTTAAGGGGTAGGGAATGTTTGAACACGTGAATGCATATGGCGGTGATCCGATCCTTTCACTTATGGAAGATTTTGGTAAAGACCCGCGTGATAATAAAGTCAATTTGAGTATTGGCCTTTATTACGATGAACAAGGGCGGATCCCTATCCTGAAATCGGTGGCTGAAGCTAAAGAGCGCCTGTTTAAAACTAACCACGATCCTTTAGTTTATTTGCCAATGGAAGGTCTGGCTTCATACCGTTCTGTCACTCAGAGATTATTGTTGGGTGATGAAAGTTCGGCTTTGGCAGAGAACCGCGTGGCAACCATACAAACCCTAGGCGGATCAGGAGCGCTTAAAGTCGGCGCTGATTTTCTGAAAATCTATTTTCCCGATTCTCAAATATGGGTCAGCAATCCGACCTGGGATAACCACGTAGCCATTTTTGAAGGGGCGGGGATCAAAGTTAACCGTTACCCTTACTTCGACAGTGAAACCAAAGGCGTCGCTTTTGAACTGATGTTAGCTACGCTGAAAAAGTTGCCGGCTAACAGCATCGTTTTACTGCATCCGTGTTGCCATAATCCAACCGGTGCCGATCTGGTGCCTGAACAGTGGGACAAAGTCATTGAAGTTCTGGCCGAGCGCCAACTTATTGCCTTTATGGATATCGCGTATCAGGGCTTTAGCCACGGTCTGGCTCAGGATGCCTATGTAATCAGAGCGGTAGCTGCGGCCGGTTTGCCTTGTTTACTTTCCAATTCATATTCCAAAAACTTTTCTATTTATGGCGAGCGCTGCGGCGGGTTGTCGGTGTTTTGTAATAATGCCGATGAAGCGGCCAGAGTTTTGGGCCAGCTAAAGGCAACGGTGCGTCGTAACTACTCCAGCCCACCGATTCACGGTGCGCAAATTGTTTCACTGGTGCTGTCCGATCCCCTGCTAAGAACCACATGGGAAGCCGAAGTTGAAGAGATGCGCCTGCGTATTTTGAAAATGCGTAAGCAAATGGTTGAAGTGATGAGTAAGGCGCTGCCGGATAAGGACCCAAGCTTCTTAGTCAAGCAAACCGGTATGTTCAGCTACACCGGATTAACGCCGGATCAGGTGGCTCGGCTACGCAATGAGTTTGCTATCTATTTAGTAATGAATGGCCGTATGTGTTTGACCGGGCTTAACGATAGTAACGTTGAGCGCGTTGCTGAAGCGTTTGCCGCCGTACAGTGATAGCGCAGAGGTGATTTGCCGTTTAGCGGCCTGACGACTTTATCAGGCCGCCGTTTTGCCCTATGTCATAGGGCTTGTTAAACCGATTAACTTTAGGATTTGCGATGGCTTATATACCAAAAAACTACGTCAGGCTTGAGAGTGGCTATAGAGAAAAAGCGCTGAAATTATTTCCGTGGGTATGCGGTAAGTGTTCGCGAGAGTTTGTCTATTCCAACCTACGTGAACTGACGGTTCACCATATCGATCACGACCACGGGAATAATCCGGAAGACGGAAGTAACTGGGAGATGCTTTGCCTGTTTTGCCATGACCATGAGCACTCGAAATATACCGAAGCTGATTTGTACGGTTCGACGGTAATTGCCGGTGAAGATGCCCAAAAAGATCAGGGGTTAGCCACCCATAATCCGTTTGCCGACTTAAAGGCAATGATGAATAAAAAGTAATGTAACCCACGATTTCCTCTGAATACGGGCTGCGCAGGGCGAACGTCTGATGCGATTAATGTTAGTCACAGTGTCACTAAATGCCCCCAGGACGATTCACCAATATATCGGAGCCATTAATGGAAAAGCCGTTACATATTTTAGGTCCGCAGTTTAGTACGTTTGTGCGCAGCGTTCAGCTTTGTTGTGAAGAGAAAGGGATAAGCTATACCCTTGGTACCACCTTTGGCGAACAAACGGTAAGCTTTGGTGACGGAAGCCTGTTTGAGTTTCACCCGTTTGGCAAAGCGCCGGTAGTGATTCATAACGACCGGCGTTTGTTTGAAACAGCGTCAATTTGCCGCTATCTGGATACCGCCTTCGACGGCGTTGATTTACAGCCGGGTTCGGCTCTCGAACGGGCCGACGTTGACCAGTGGGCCAGCGGTCTGTCTTTATACGTAGACCGTGTTTTGGTGCGTAGCTATTTGTTAGAGTTTGCGTTTCCAAAAGGGGCCGATGGCAACGTTAATGCCGCGGCGGTGCAGGCAGCCGAGCCTGAAGTGATTAAGCTGTTAGGGTTGCTGGATAAAGAGCTAGGGGCTAAGCCGTTTTTCAGAACCGAGCATTTTACCATTGCCGATGCGATCCTTATCCCGATGCTTGACTATCTTGAGAAGCTACCGCATTCCGCCAGACTGTTTGCAGAACAACGGTATTTATTGCCTTACTTAAACCGCATTCGCCAGCGCCCGTCGGCTAACGTGGTATTGGGGTAAGCTATGCTGAGCGCGAACGGGCAAAGGTTTTTTATCCTATCGCCCGCGCCACTAATAGCGGCCGTTAATAATCTGACCCGAGTTGATTAAACTGCCGTTCTTTTTTTGAGTAAATCATAAATCTCAGCAAAGGTTTTATCGTTCTTCAGCATGCTTCTTAAAATCATAAACTTCCCGTGCGTCGTGGTTATCTGTAGGGCCTCGTTATGCTGGGAATTCACTCGCTGTAGCTGCTGAATGTCGTCATATTTTATTACGGCGGTTTTGTTACGCAGCGTGCTGGTCGGGTAGCTAACCGCGTCTGCAGAAAAAACAACGTTCTGGCGGGGAAGAAAGCTGATAACCAGCACCGTCAATGACATCAATGCCAGTAAGATAAATATTGCCACCACCACAATTAGCAGGCTTTTAGTTTGCCCGGCGGTGAGCGTTATTAATTTGCCAACGGCCAATTCACTCTCAGCGGTGCCTATTCGGTTGATGGTGAAGTTGGCGAGCCCGCCAAAGAAGCAGGCAACCATCAGGACGAAAAATCGGTTTATTTTGTAGGAGTACTTCACCACGTCCATTATTTTATTCTCTATTTTTCGGATAAAAGCGACCGGCAGTATAACCCGTTAGCGGGAATAAATCAGTCGCTTCTCTCAGGAGCTTATTGGCACGGTGCCTCTAAGCTTACCCATTCGTCTAATAGGATGATGTCCTGTTGAATAAAGGCCACCAGTAAAGATGACAGTGATGAATAGAATCCAAATTTGTCCTGCTGTTGGCAACGCCGTTCGAACAGGGGCAGCCAGTTGAGTAACCGTTGCTGAATAAAGTTTAGCTGAGCCAGTGGTGGTTCAGTGGTGATGAGCGTTGCCAGCACTTCTAGTTGAATCGCCAGATGATCGGGGGGCTCGTTTTGGCTACAGGTATAGCCGATGTAGCGTAAATATTCCCACATGGCTAAACGGCTATCCTGCGGCGTGTTTGGCGGATAGTAACCGGCGTACAACAATACGCCCTCCGGTGGCGGCATTAAAAATAGGGTGCCATAGTCAGCGGCCAGCTCGAGCTGATTATCCAGTCGCTTGAGGGCTTGGTTAAGAAAACCTTGAAACTGACTAACGGGCTGCTCTAACGGCGGGGTCAGTTTCAGCGCGAGTAAATGCTGAACCGTTGACGGCTGTTGCAATACGTCGATTTGCTCTTGCTTTAGTTCCTGAGCAAAGAAAACGGAGAACCAGCGGTATATTTCAGCCCGCTGTCGGGATATCTGGTCAATAGAAGGCATAGTAAGACCTGTGATGTGGTAGTCGTTAGATAAACTCAACGGGCTATTCGGCTTATCAGCCCGTTGCTAAAGACTATTGGGTAACGGTTTCTGGGCCATGAAATCCCGTTGGTGCCGGAATATTACCGGTAAAACGCTCAATCTGAACCAGTGCCGTATGGGCCGATGGCCCCTGAGCAAGCTGTGACGTACCGATATCGGCGCTTAACACGTTAGGATCGCCATAGGTACAGAGCGTACCGCTTTTTCCACCTTCCAGCGGGGAGTACCAGGCACCTTCCTGAATGCGGATAACGCCGGCCGGATAGTCTTTACTGATAACGACGCCGGACAGTATCTGCCCGCGATCGTTATACACCCTGACGATATCACCGTTACTCAGCTTTCTGGCTTCGGCATCGGTAGGGTTGATATACACCGGTTCGCGCCCGTTAACGGTGTAAGTCTCTCTTAAGCTAGTGCTGGAGCATAGCTGAGAGTGGAGCCGTTTATCCGGATGACAGGATTGCAAATGTAGCGGGTATTTATCTGAACCGGTGCCGCCCTGACTGCGCTCAAACGGTTCAATCCACACCGGGTGACCCGGGCAGTCGGCATACTGAAAACCGGCGATGGTTTTACTATAGATTTCAATTAATCCGGAAGGCGTACCCAGCGGGTTAAGATCCGGCGAGTCGCGGAAATCACCGTGGCGGACCCACGGCGTTCCGGCCGGATATTCAAAGTAGCCGTCACCCTGCCAGAAGGTATCAAAATCAGGCATTGCGATATTTTGCTGTTGAGCCTGCTTTCTGCCGTCTTCGTAGATTTTTTTTATCCACTGGCCGGTAGTCAGTTTCTCGGTGTACACCTCGTCTCGGCCAAAGCGTTTACACAAATCGGTGAAAATCGCGATATCGTCACGGGCTTCAAACTGGGGCTTAACCACCTGTCGGATAGCCATGAGCCCTTTATTCGAATGGGTTCCATACTGTTCAATATCGTCACGCTCGTAGCGGGTTGTTACCGGCAGAACGATATCGGCAAACCGGCACGAGGCGGTCCATTGATGGTCGAGAACCACCACGGTTTCGAATTTTTTCCACGCTTCGATCATTTTGTTCCGGTCTTGTTGAGCATGGTAAGGGTTGGAGGCGGTAAAGATCCCCATTTTAATCTCGGGTAAGGTCAGCGTTTCGCCGTTAAACGCCATGGTTTTACCCGGTGATAACAGGCAATCAATAAAGCGAGAAAGCGGTACGTGCGGCGATGCGCCGCGAAAGTCGACCGTATGAATCGGAGCCGGTGGATTAGACAGACTGCCAAAGCCGGATAACACTGGGCCTTTAGAGGTAACGGTTCCGCCGCCGTTGTAGTGCCAGCCAAACCCAACGCCGCCGCCGGGTAAACCAATTTGGCCCAGCATGGTGGCCAGCACTACCAGCATCCATGGATATTGTTCCCCATGATGCATGCGCTGAACGCACCATCCGCCCATAAACTGGGTGCGTCCTTTGGCCAATACTCGGGCAAAGTCGCGAATGCCGTTAGCGTCTATGCCACAAATTTTTGCAGCCCATTCCGCATCTTTAGGCTGTTTGTCCGCGGTACCAAGCAGGTAGGGCAGAAAGGCCTCAAAACCGACGCTGTAGTCTTTCACAAAGGTTTTGTCGTACAGATTTTCCTGATACAGCGTATGGGCAATAGCCAGCATCAGCGGTAAATCGGTTTGTGGATTGAGAGCCAGTTGTTCACCGGCCAGATAGTTTTGTGATTTATTGATCACCGGGTCTACGCTAATAACGCGCATTTTACCTTGCGCTACCCGCAGTTTTATTTCAGCCCAATAGCCAAAAGCGTCATGGTCGGGTACCAAATATTCGATTTGTAGATTTTTTATCGGATCGCAACCCCACAAAACGATGGTATTGGTATTTTCGATCACCAGCGGCAGGGAGGTTTGCTGCTCGTAGACCTCTAATGACCCAATAACGTGAGGAAGAATCACCTGAGCGGCGGCGGCTGAATAGTCGCCAACCGTAGTGACATAGCCGCCGTGCAGGCTCAACGCTCGATCGAGTACGCCACCGGCTTTATGCAATTTCCCCACCATTTGCCAATCGGCCAGCCCGGTAAACAGGCCGGAAGAACCGTAGGTTTTTTGCACCCGCTCGAGTTCCTGATAAAACAGGTCTATCGCCTTGTCCCAACTGACTCGGACAAAACGGTTATCACCGCGCTGGCTACGGTCTGACTGATGGCCCTTACGCAACCAGTCAAGGCGAACCATCGGGTAACGAACGCGGGACGGATTATAGACAATCTCTTTGAGCCCCTGAAGCATGTCACAGGGGTATTTATCCAGTTTGAAAGGGCGAGTTTCTACCCATTCGCCGTTAACCACTTTGGCCTCAAAAGCACCGAAGTGGGAGCCAGACTGGATCCAACTGGTCGCGCTGCTTTCTGCTGCCCAAGCTTTACGGGTTAATAGCCCCGGGGTGATAAAGCTCACCGCGGATACGGCCATAATTCCGGTCAGAAAGCGTCGTCTTGAATGGCTAAAACAATTGATATCCATAATTATTCCTTAATTAATTTGGCTGATTTGGTATATCGCTGGCATGAGTTTGTAAATATTTCAGTAAGCGAAACTCTTCCTGTTTTTCTAACCGGTAGTAGGTCGACATGGCTTTCAGGCCAGCAATCCAGCCGTTCGCGTTGTAACGCGAGGTGGGTGGTGCGCTGTGGCATGAGCTACAGGTTGCCTGCAACATATCGCTGGCGTTTTGCCACACGGGTTCCAGTGAGTTGGTAAAACCGCTGCCGCTGGTCCATACCGTGATGCTGATCTGTTGCCAGTCTTGGTGAGAAACCGGATCGGTCTGCTGTTGCAATACTTTGACGTTTTGTTGAAGCGTGTCGTCTAGCACGGCGGTAAATATGCGTTTTCCCGGATATTGGGTAATGACCCGACCTCGCCCCTGAACCTCGCGCCAGCCGGTAATTTCGATTTGTAATTGGTCTTGGTCGCTGCTCAGAACTTTCACCTGTGAAGCGGGCATCAGTTTGGCGCTACCGGCTTTGCCCGATTGGGTGGCGGTAATGGGTTTCTCTATCAGGGTATAAAGCTCTGATTGCTCAGGCGGCTTGGCGGCCTGCTGTTCTAACTGGCTAAAGATTTTGCGAAAGTTACCGGACATATCCGGCAGGTGGTGCGCGATTCCTTTGTGACAGCTTATGCAGTTGCCGTTGTCTAACGCGGCCTTGGTCATCTGCTCTGACGCCTGAGGCGATTGTTTGGCGTGATCCATTGCGTTGTAGCTATGGCAAGACTTACAGGCGGCTGAACCATTTGAGGTCATCCGGTCCCATTCGCGTTTTGCCAGAGTTTCGCGCCGCTGTTCGAATTTTTCCGGTGTATCTATAGTGGGTGAGACATATTCATGATATAGCTCGCTAAGGGCTTGGGCTTTGCGGATCAGGGTAGGGATAATGCCCGGCGAAATATGACAATCGACACATTCCGCCCTGACGCCGGACGCATTTTTAAAATGGATGCTTTGTTGATATTCCACGCCTACCGTCTTCATTGAATGGCAGGAAAGGCAAAATTCGGTGGTACTGGTGTGGCGAACGCCTTGATAGCCAGCGGCAATAACGATCAGCATAGCTAAGGCACCGGCAAGCATCAGTCCCCATTTCTTTTTATTTCGCCACAAAGACATGTTTGCATTACTCCTGCTGAAATTTTCGACACGCTAACAACTCGCCTGTAGACAAAATAGTGACGGAATAAACAAATGAATGGGGACAGATATACAATAACTAAGGTTAATGAGCGGTGAATTGTTACTATCCTAACTGCCTTATATAACTGAGTTTGCTTGGTAAATGTGGCCAATAGACTTATTGCGAGGAGGGTTATTTCGTATGCAGATTAAACTAGACCGCCATATTTCATACACGCTGCAAAAGCAGATCTACCAGCAGGTTTGTGAAGCCCTGTTTCGGGGTGAACTACTATATGGTGATATGTTACCGTCGATTCGGGTACTGGCAGGTCAACTGGGCATTGCTCGCAATACCGTTACCGCGGTGTATGAAAAGCTAGTACATGCTGGCTACGTTGTGAATCTTCCCGGTATTGGATTCAAGGTGATTTTTGATGCCGTGATAAAAACCAACAATCGGGAACAGGCTTCGACCAGTTTATCAATGCCTCCGCTACCGATATTAATGCAACCATCGGCAGACGTATTTGTTCCTGAAAAGGATAGGCTCTACTTTAGGCTAGGTGAGCCGGATGAGAGCGCTTTTCCGTGGTCTGTCTGGCGTAAGTGGAATAATACCGCGTCTAAAAAGAAGCATCTGATGATGACCCGTTATCAGGATCCTCAAGGCCTAAGCTGCCTGCGTTATGAAATTGCCCGCTATCTGTCCCACAGCCGAGGAATTCAGACCGAGTCCGAAAGTATTGTGATTATTAACGGCATGCAAGAAGGGCTGTCGCTGCTTGCGCAGCTGTTCTTTTCCCACAGCGGTGAAGGGAGCGTGGTTCTTGAGTCACCCTGTTATTCCGGTGCCTGGAACTTATTCCAGTCAGCGCCCAACGATCGGGTCAGTATACCGGTTGATGAACAGGGGATCATGACCGATAAACTGCCCGAAAAGCCAACAACCTTATGCTATGTCACGCCATCTCATCAATATCCGACCGGCAGTTTGCTATCGTTAGCGCGGCGTGAAGCGTTATTGGCATGGTCTCGACGGGTAAACTCTTATATTATTGAAGATGACTATGACTCGGCTTTTTTATACGGTAACCAACCGCTTCCGGCGTTAAAGTCGCTGGATTACGCCGATAACGTGATTTATCTCGGCAGCTTTTCTAAGACTCTAGGCCCGGGAATGCGTCTTGGCTATATGGTATGCCCACAGGCGCTGCTGAGGCCGGTGGTAAATATGAAAGCGTTGAATAATCATGGCAGTAGCTGGCTATATCAGCAGTTTTTGGCTGAATATATCCACGACCAGAGCTATAACTATCAGTTAGGGCGTTTAGAGAAAGAGTACGCGTTACGGCGCAGTGAATTGCAAAGTGGGCTGCTTGAACTGTTCCCCGACGGCAGGATTTTGAATTCTCAAACAGGTTTGCATTTGTCGCTGGATCCCCATATTTCACCTCAGTGTGTTGAACAGCTACGAGCCCGATGTCTGGCTGCTGGCGTTCGCTTTGATACCCTTAAGCAGTTGGGTAATGGTTCCGAGCTGGCCTATGAGAAAGAAAGCGGCGCGGTACTGATGTTCTTCGGCTTCGGCGGGATTAACCGGGCCGATATTCAGCGCGCTCTGGTGGTTTTGAAACGAGAACTGGAGCAACAGCAAAAGCTGAAAATGGTTTGAGGCGTTTTTTCATGCTTAAAAAGCAAAAATCCACGCCATTGCGTGGATTTTAAATCAGGAATCAGTCTATCGGGCATAGTAATAATACCCGGCAGGCGTAAAAATTAAACGTTAAACAAGAAGTTCATGATATCGCCATCTTTAACAATATACTCTTTACCTTCTGAACGCATTTTCCCGGCTTCTTTTGCGCCTTGTTCACCTTTGTAGGTAATGAAATCTTCAAAGGCGATAGTCTGGGCGCGGATAAATCCTTTTTCGAAATCAGTATGAATTTTACCGGCCGCCTGAGGGGCGGTAGCGCCAACGGGGATAGTCCAAGCACGAACTTCTTTAACGCCAGCGGTAAAGTAAGTTTGCAGATTGAGTAGCTCGTAACCGGCGCGGATAACCCGATTTAAGCCCGGCTCGGTAATACCCAGTTCAGCCATAAACTCTTCGCGTTCGTCATCTTCCAGTTCAGCAATGTCGGACTCAACGGCAGCGCATACGGCAACCACTACGGAACCTTCCGCCGCGGCGATTTTGCGTACTTGATCCAGATAAGGGTTATTTTCAAAGCCGTCTTCATTAACGTTGGCAATGTACATGGTTGGCTTTAAGGTCAGGAAGCTTAAGTATCTAATTGCCGCTTTTTCTTCCGCGTCCAGATCCAGCGCACGTAACATGCCAGCGTTTTCTAACTGTGGTAAACATTTTTCTAAGGCTGACAGTTCAACTTTTGCGTCTTTATCGCCGCCTTTTGCCTTTTTCTGCACGCGGTGAATAGCGCGTTCACAGGTATCTAAATCGGAAAGGGCCAGTTCAGTGTTGATGGTGTCAATATCTTCCGCCGGATCGACCTTGCCTGAAACGTGAATAATGTTGTCATTATCAAAGCAACGCACTACGTGGCCAATTGCTTCAGTTTCACGAATGTTAGTTAGAAACTGATTGCCTAAGCCTTCACCCTTAGAGGCGCCTTTAACCAGACCGGCAATATCAACAAATTCCATCGTAGTCGGTAGAATACGCTGAGGCTTAACGATTTCAGCTAACTGATCCAAACGCGAATCAGGCATAGGAACAACGCCGGTATTAGGCTCGATGGTACAGAACGGAAAGTTAGCTGCTTCGATACCCGCTTTAGTTAACGCATTAAACAGGGTTGATTTACCAACGTTAGGCAGCCCGACGATACCGCATTTGAATCCCATAACTCATATTACCTTAAAATTGTTTGAAATCAGCGCGTTAGATAAGTTCTTCTAAATGCGCTCTAAATTATTGCGCTATTATACACATTATGCGGTTTTAATCTCTATCCACTACGGCCGTTCAGGCTGTGGTATTCGCCAGCTTTAGGCCAGATAGCAAGGAAGGGGCGTTTTCTCAGTTTAATTTCACACTTGAACATAACGCATGTTTCTGCAATTTTCACCTTGAGTCTGGTAGGGATTTATAGCTTAATGAGGGTAGGCTAGTTAATTGATAGGTGATTTATGTCTCAAAAAATGGACCCAATACGACAAATTATCGGTGAAATGGTTGTTAAGCTGTGTGATGCAAAATTACCAATAGATAAAGATTCAATATCAGAAAAATTATTGAGGGTGACGCGTAAAGAGCCTGCCGGATCGGAAAGGAATAGAACGGCTACGTTAGCGCTTGAGTTTTTAGGCTGTAGCTAAGCCTAATTTTAAGTAATAAAGCTGATTGTTTATTATGATGAGGATTCTTAATATTAAGAATCCTCATATTGATGACAATACAGGCGTAAATTCTTACATAACGAATCTAAAGGCTTTACACCTTATTTCATTTATTATTTATACACTTCGGCAGAAGCGAAAACTTTGCCTTTTTCGTTCATAGCAATAACTACAAAGTAAGTTCCACCTTTTTCGTCAGCTAGCTTAGATAATTGCTTTATCGCTGTGTCAGACGTTTTCGCTTCACCCGACGTACTCACTTCACCAATCAATTGATATTTATTTTCTTTAGCCTGCTCTCTGGTAATTTCAGTGGCAGCCAATGCACTTAGTGAAAATGTGCCGACAATTAAAGCAACTGCTAACGTTTTTAACGCTTTCATGATTATTCCTTAGTAATGGTTAGATAACGATTAATAAAAAGTAATGCATGCTAAGTATTTAATGGTCTGGTCATCTGTCAAATTAAAACAGATAAAATATCTAATTATTACTATTTTTTGATTATATATTTTTAAAATTAGCGGGCTGCTGGGGTTTTATAAAATCAGGATGCAATCTCAAGTTAATAGTGATTCAAACTGTATTAATTTAAATATATGGAGAATAACTCTGCATCAAGGCGATTGATTCAGAGCATATGCAAAGCGAGCCCGGGGTGGGTGTTAAGTAAAACAAAACCCTCGATAGAGGGTTTTGTGGTCATGCAGATACAGGGCTTAGTAGGTACTTTGCTGTATTGCTTCGCCGCCAGCTTTGATATCTTCCCCAACGCCACGAGTGGTGTTACAGGCCGACAGCAGGCCGCAGAGAACGAGTAACGAAGCGATAACGGCCATGCGTTTTTTTATCATTGCAGTGATTCCTTGTAATAGACAAATAGGATTCACTATTAAGACTAGCCGCAATTATCTTAATGTCCAAATATTAGGCAAATTTATTGGAGTTAATCCAGCAGAGCCAAAACGCCAGAGATCAACTTCAGTTTTCCGATGTTGTTCTGCGGTGTAGTGCTAATCATGCCTTGAAGCTCTGATTTTATCGCATCGCTGTTTATAAGCGCTTCTTTCTTTATCAGGGCGTAAACAGCTTCGCCAAGTAATTTCATATTATCATTATGTACCAGCGTGTGGCTTGGCTTCATGGGTGTACTTCCGTGATTAAATTTAGCGGTGGTCAATATACCACTCAACGATAATGGCAACGATTAATTTCATCGAATGTTAATTCTAATTGCTCAATAAGCATACAGAATCAGAGCTGGCAGTAAAAGATGATTTAAAATAATGACCATCGTCGCTCAGGATTTTCCATTGATTAATATGCGGGGCCGAGTTTGATGAGGGTGATAGAGAATCAGCCTACTTATTTATTGGTAGTCAATGATATACTAGGAGAATAATGGTTTTAGCTAGGGAGCAATAGCGTTTATGAAGTTTTACAACGAAACCGATCACGACGGATTGAGTACCGATATTTGCTATAGCGTCTATATACTGGGCGTTCATCTGCGGGCTTCTAAGCGGGTTAGTTCGCCGGCAACGAGAATTAAAAATGAACAGGCTAAGAAGGCCTTACGAAAATCGTTATGTAAAACTAAAAAATTTATCCAAATCCATCAGCTATCTGAAGACGCTTGGACCGCTTTTTGCGACCAATAGTCGTTTATATACTGTTTGCATTTGTTTGACTAAGCGCTTTGCTATTCAAGGCGCTTTTTTTATATTTATTAATTCTATTGGGTCGGAGCTATTTTATTTATTTTTATATAGATGAATAACGGAAAGATGAATAGCCAATTAACTTAATTATATTTAACCATGCTGATTATCAATTAAATTGAGTAGGGCGCTTATATGGAGTTATCGGTATAAATACTCACCACGCCAATAAGTCGAAGAAAGTGAGTTAAACGGGCTTTTTTAGGCGGTTTTTTCTAACGTTCAGGCCGTCGCAAATCTCATCTTTTCAGCAGGTTGACACACTCCTTCTTGAAGATAGCCCGTTGGATGCCTTACGATTTGGCGATTTAGCGTTCGAAATAGGGTACAGGCAAGGCCCTCTTATCAGAGGAAAAAAACGGTAGTAACCGCGTGGACTTACGGCTGATTGTAGCTGAACCAATCGGCCGCGGCGCGTTGTATAGCCTATATATAGCCGTAGATATGGAAATCTAAGTTGGCTTAATACCCTGAACAACTTCGGGGTATTACTGAGCTAATTCATATTTTATTAGCCTATCCGCATTTAAAATTAATTAGTCAATAATTAGAAATTCCCTCCGCCAGCGCCTACAATTACCCTGTTGTAACGAAATTTTTAGTCATTTTAGTCGAATAATACGCATTAAAGCGTTGAATCTGGTTTCAATGAATTTTCTGAATGAAATGATTTAGGGGGATATATGAGTTTTCTTACGTGGATCGTACTAGGGCTAATCGTGGGTATTTTGGCTAAATGGGTGATGCCAGGACGCGACGGCGGTGGCTTTATCGTGACCATTATTCTGGGAATTATCGGCGCATTGGTCGGTGGGTTTATCAGCTCATTCTTTGGTTTTGGTACCGTAGACGGTTTCAATTTTGGCAGTATGGTCATTGCCGTTCTCGGCGCTCTGCTAGTACTGTTTGTCTACCGTAAAATACGAAGCTAAGTTTTAGTTTTAAAATAATAAAGCCGCCGGTTTCTGTTGAACCCGGCGGCTTTATTTATTGCTGAACGTTATCTATTGAATAAACTAGGCGAGTGCTTTAAATGCATGCAATCGGTTCATCGCCTTTGTCATATCGTCTTTAATCAGAATATCCGTGCAGCGAACGGCCTCATCGATAGCGTCATCAATCATCTTTTGTTCGCTTTGCGGCGGTTTACCCAGCACAAATCCGGTAACCTTATTTTTATCTCCCGGATGACCAATGCCAATTCGTAACCGATAGAAATTGGGATTATTACTAAATTTATTGGTGATGTCTTTCAAACCGTTATGCCCACCGTTACCGCCGCCCAGTTTCAGCTTAGCTACGCCCGGAGGAAGGTCTAGCTCATCGTGTGCGACCAGAATTTCTTCGGGAGCAATGCGGAAAAATCCGGCCATTGCCAGTACTGATTTACCGCTTAAGTTCATAAAGGTAGTCGGAACCAGCAGGCGAATATCCTGACCGTCGATGCTTAATCGCGCGGTATAGCCAAAAAATTTAGCTTCTTCTTTCAGCGACTGATTGTAACGCTCGGCCAGTAGATCAACATACCAAGCCCCGGCGTTATGACGGGTTTGGGCATATTCCGCTCCCGGATTTGCTAAACCAACAATTAATTTAATGCTGCTCACGGTCTTTTCCTACTAAGTTTGGTGCGCAGGGCGCATCCCTATGCACAATAGGGAAGAGATGCAAAATATCAAGCGGGCTATTTTACCCTCTCAGGCCTGAATCGCAAAGTTCACCGTGTAACGCTATGCCTTCTTATGACAAATAGGCTGTTTTCAACAGGCTAAACCAATCATAGGCACGTTTTGCACCGTTAGTTGATTTTGTCAAATTTAGTCAATAAAAATGTAAGTAAATTGTAATGAACATCCTAAGTCTGTGATCGGTAACACTTCCAAAATAGGCTCTTGGGCCTATACTCAGAGTAAATGTGTGGGTTAACTCTATCGCACAGTCATGTTAGCCAGCCCTTAATGGAGGTTCTTATGAAACGCAAAACCGCAGTGGTATTAGGCAATGTTTTGATGGGCGTTGGATTGGTCCTTATGATCGGCAGCATTGCTTTTACCGTTTTGGGGTTATTGAAGGACTTTTTCTTACCGGGGGCTCAGGCTCATTTACCCATTGTGGGCATCTTTATCGGCGCATTAGTTTGGTTGATTGGCGCACGCCTTGGCGGTCGTGAAAAAATAGAGGACCGCTATTGGTGGATCAAGCACGGTGGCCGAAATGACGGCTTTAAGCATTAATCTTATTGATGAGTGACTGTGGGTGATTAATGAAGGTTTGCTGCACCAAATGAAATGGGCGAGCCGAATGACAGTAAAAAGCCCGTTATTCACAAAATGAATAACGGGCTTTTTGTCAGCACTAATTTCTATTAATGTTCAAACATAGCAGAAATTGATTCTTCATTGCTGATGCGGCGAATAGCTTCAGCCAACATACCAGAGAGCGTTAACGTGCGAACTTTATTAATCGCTTTGATTTCAGCAGAGAGCGGAATAGTGTCGCAGACGATCACTTCATCAATCATCGAGTTCTTGATGTTTTCAACGGCGTTGCCGGAGAAGATAGGGTGAGTCGCATACGCAAATACGCGCTTAGCTCCACGTTCTTTCAGCGCTTCAGCCGCTTTACACAGCGTACCGCCGGTATCAATCATGTCATCAACTAACACGCAGTCGCGGCCGTTTACGTCACCAATAATGTGCATTACCTGAGAAACGTTAGCGCGAGGGCGACGTTTATCAATAATAGCCATATCGGTATCGTTTAACAGTTTAGCAATGGCGCGGGCGCGAACAACGCCGCCGATATCTGGAGAAACTACGATTGGACTTTCCAGATTCTGTTGCAACATATCTTCTAATAAGATCGGGCTACCGAAAACGTTATCAACCGGTACGTCAAAGAACCCTTGGATTTGCTCAGCGTGCAGATCAACGGTCAATACGCGGTCAACGCCAACGCTGGAAAGAAAGTCAGCAACAACTTTTGCGGTAATCGGTACGCGGGCAGAGCGCACGCGGCGATCTTGACGGGCATAGCCAAAGTAAGGAATTACGGCGGTAATACGCCCGGCTGATGCACGACGAAGCGCATCAATCATGACGACCAATTCCATTAAATTGTCGTTGGTTGGCGCACAGGTGGACTGGATAATAAAAATATCGCCACCGCGTACGTTTTCATTAATTTGAACACTCACTTCACCGTCGCTAAAACGGCCTACAGCGGCGTCACCGAGAGAAGTATAAAGACGATTGGCTACACGTTGTGCTAGTTCCGGCGTAGCGTTACCAGCAAAGAGCTTCATGTCAGGCACGAGAACAACCTCAGGCTTGCATCCAGAAAGATATCATCGAGTGCATAGAGTAAACTTAACTCATTGATGATATGCGAAAATAGAGAACACTAATGCTGTAAACAGCGCTGACTCCAAGCTTAGCTTTGGTTACAGCATTAAAGTAGATCTCATACTTGCCTTGAGAGTAAGGTCTGCAACGGGGAAGCATTCACTCCACGCGCAACAAATCCATGTAACCACTCAGGGGCTTTTTTTAATACGTCACGGGCAGCAGATTCTGTATCGAATTCGGCAAATACACAAGCACCGGTTCCGGTTAAACGTGACGGGGCATATTGTAACAGCCAAGAAATGAGCTGTTCAACCTCGGGGAACCTTTTTCTTGCGATTGGTTCACAATCATTTGAAAAAGGGCTACTTAAAAGCGTTAATAATGACCGTTTTGGCGTATTTCTGACTAATTCCGCATCTGAAAAAATAGTTGGGGTGGGAATATGTACTCCCGGATGAGCAATCAAATACCATTTTTCAGGTGGATTAGCCGGCTGAAGTTGCTCACCAACGCCTTGCGCAAATGCAGAATGGCCATAGATGAAAACCGGAACGTCGGCACCCAGCGTCAGGCCAAGTTTGCACAACTGCTCAACCGACAGGCCGCATTGCCACAGATGGTTCAGTGCGACTAATACCGTTGCCGCGTTGGATGAACCTCCGCCTAAGCCACCGCCCATGGGTAAAATCTTAGCTATAGATATATCAACCCCGAATGAACTGCCGCTGGCGGACTTCAGCAGCTTGGCCGCTCGAATAATGAGGTTCCGATCGTCCTCAACGCCGTCAATCGGGGTTATCAGACGGATGGTGCCATCGTGGCGCAGGCTAAAATTCAGGGTATCGCCATAGTCAACAAACTGAAACAAGGTTTGCAAATCATGGTAGCCGTCTGAGCGACGGCCGGTGATATATAAAAACAAATTGAGTTTGGCAGGAGAAGGCCAGTTCACCATTTATTGCAGCGTCCAGTTATCCATTTTTAATTTGATGCGATCGTCGCCGTGAACAATCTCTAACAGGCTAGGAAGCGTCGGTTGGCTATTGGCATCGTATTTCTGATAGTCAACAACCCACAGTTCACCGTTCTGATCTAATGAAACCTTTTTCAGCCGGGCTTCCGGCGTCAGCGTAAAGTCTTTAGCGCCCGCTGGTAGGCCCAGCATCCATTTACGCATATTGTTTAGCGGAATGTTCATGCCGGTCATTTCTTGAATCATTTTCTCTGCGTCATCGCTGACATAACGCTGGCCTTTATCGTCGGTTAACTGAACCAGACCTGGCTGAACGTTAAGTTCCATCACGGTGTTACCCAAAGGGTTGGTTAACAATAGGCGATAGCGCTCGGGTTGATCCTGCTGCCAGAAGAAACGGGCATACACCTTTTGCGTGGAGTTGATATAGGCAAATGAACCGCGGGTTTGGTATTGAGTGAGCGCTTCAACCTGTTTTTCATGCTGTTGCCATTCGGGTGAAGTCACGGCAGCAGGCGGCTTACCCGACTGGCCGGTCAGGGTACAAGCGGTTAGCAATAAGCTTGCCAGTGGAACAAGTTTTAAAAGTGTAGAAGTGCGTATAAAAGTCATGAAGTTTTCGCCGCTGTCCTGTTGGTAACTGGTAACGCTAATAGCCTGAAGGCTAAACGTCAATTGGATTATTAAACTGGGGCAAAGTATACCCATTTGGGCGTATTTAATCATATCAGGGTGCGACTGGGGTATCTGTCGCTTTTATTGATTGTCCGCATCAAGTAGAATAAACGCCCGAAGCGTGACTCAATCCATTAAGAACGATAATTATAGCCGTTTAATGACCCTGCTTGCACTTGGAATCAACCATAAGACAGCCCCTGTATCATTAAGAGAACGCGTAACTTTTTCTCCGGATACGCTGGGCGAGGCATTACAAAGTCTTCATCAACAGCCGTTGGTGCAGGGCGGCGTTGTGCTGTCTACCTGTAATCGAACCGAACTCTACCTCAGCGTAGAAAAAGACGACAATGCGTTGTCGCAGCTAATGCTTTGGCTGTGCCAATATCATCACCTGTCGATCGATGACCTGAAAAACAGCCTGTACTGGCATAAAGACGTCGACGCGGTTAACCATTTAATGCGCGTTGCCAGCGGGTTAGATTCTTTAATTCTTGGTGAACCCCAAATTCTGGGGCAGGTAAAGAAAGCCTTTGCCGAGTCGCAGGAACAACACAAGCTCAACACCGAGCTGGAACGGCTATTTCATAAATCATTTTCCGTGGCTAAACGGGTTAGAACCGAAACTGAAATCGGTTCAAGCGCCGTTTCGGTCGCCTTTGCTGCCTGCACCTTAGCCCGCCAGATATTTGAATCCATGGCTGAGGTGAAAGTGTTATTAGTGGGCGCTGGCGAAACCATCGAGCTGGTTGCGCGCTATTTGCGTGAGCATCAGGTGAAGAAAATGGTGATTGCTAACCGAACCCGTGAACGGGCGCAGGTGCTGGCCGATGAAGTTCAGGCCGAAGTGATTACGCTGTCTGAAATTGACGAGCGCCTGTATAAAGCCGACATCGTTATTAGTTCGACCGCCAGCCCGTTGCCGATTATTGGTAAAGGAATGGTTGAGCGTTCGCTCAAGAGCCGCCGCAATCAGCCCATGCTATTTATCGATATTGCCGTTCCGCGCGATATCGAGCCGGAAGTCGGCAAGCTACCCAACGTATACCTATACACCGTTGACGACCTGCATGCGATTATTGAGCATAACCTGTCCCAGCGTAAAGCGGCGGCCGTGCTGGCAGAAGAGATTATTCAGCAAGAAAGTTCTAATTTTATGGAATGGATGCGTTCGCAGTCTGCGGTCTCAACCATTCGTGACTACCGCACAATGGCCGATAGTATTCGCGAAGAGTTGGTTGAAAAAACCCTCGCCGCGATTCAACAGGGAGCCGATGTCGAAAGCGCGATTAACGATCTTTCCCATAAGCTGACCAATCGCCTTATTCATGCACCAACCAAATCCCTTCAGAAAGCGGCCGGTAATGGCGATCTGGAACAGTTACATTTACTACGTGACAGCCTTGGGCTGGAACACTATTAGTTTCCTTTTATTCATAGGGTTTAGCTACGCATGAAACCTTCTATTGTTGCTAAATTAGAAGCTTTACAGGAGCGCCACGAAGAAGTTCAGGCGCATTTAGGCGATTCAAGCGTTATCGCCGATCAGGACCGTTTTCGGGCACTTTCCCGCGAATACTCACAGTTAGGCGACGTTACCGCCTGTTTCAGCCAGTGGCAGCAGGTTCAGGACGATCTGGCAACCGCTGAGATGATGTTAAGCGATCCTGAAATGCGCGATATGGCGCAGGAAGAGATTAATCAGGCAAAACAGAGAACTGAGGAACTGGAGCAGCAGTTACAGGTATTGCTGCTGCCAAAAGATCCTAACGACGAACGGGGCTGCTTTCTGGAAGTGCGGGCCGGTACCGGCGGTGATGAAGCGGCTATTTTTGCCGGTGATTTATTCCGGATGTATAGCCGCTACGCTGAGGCACGCCGCTGGCGGGTAGAGATCCTTAGCGCTAACGAAGGCGAGCACGGTGGCTACAAAGAAGTGATTGCTAAAGTCTCTGGCGATAGCGTTTACGGCAGCCTGAAGTTTGAATCCGGCGGTCACCGGGTGCAGCGCGTTCCTGAAACTGAGTCGCAGGGGCGTATTCATACCTCGGCCTGTACCGTTGCGGTAATGCCTGAAATTCCAGAGGCCGAACTGCCAGACATTAATCCGTCAGACCTGCGAATTGATACCTTCCGCTCGTCCGGTGCTGGCGGTCAGCACGTTAATACCACCGATTCAGCTATCCGTATTACCCACATACCAACCGGTATTGTGGTGGAGTGTCAGGATGAGCGTTCTCAGCACAAGAACAAGGCCAAAGCGCTATCGGTGCTGGGTGCCAGAATTCGCGCGGCGGAAATAGCCAAGCGCCAGTCAGAAGAAGCGTCAACGCGTCGTAACCTGCTAGGAACCGGCGATCGCTCCGATCGTAACCGAACCTATAACTTCCCGCAGGGTCGGGTGACCGATCACCGAATTAACCTAACGGTATACCGGCTGGATGAAGTGATGGAAGGCAAGCTGGATATGCTAATCCAGCCAATCGTCCAAGAGTATCAGGCCGACCAGTTGGCCGCGCTGTCCGATCAAGACGCATGACGTTTAATCAATGGCTCGAACAGGCCATCTCCCGATTAGAAGGTGGCGACAGTCCGAAGCGGGACGCTGAAATTCTGCTGGGGTTCGTTACCGGAAAAACGCGCACCTTTCTGATGGCGTTTAGTGAAACGTTATTAACCCCGGCTCAGCGATCGGTATTAGACGAACTGCTGGCCCGGCGTGAGAAAGGTGAGCCGATTGCTTATTTGGTCGGCACCCGCGAATTTTGGTCGCTGATGCTCAAAGTGTCTCCGGCAACGTTAATTCCGCGCCCGGATACCGAAAAACTGGTTGAGCTGGCGCTTGAGCGTTTACCGACCATTGACTGCGATATTTTAGATTTGGGAACCGGAACCGGTGCGATTGCGCTGGCTCTGGGCAGTGAGCGACCCGACTGCCTGATTACCGGTATTGACTATCAGCCAGAGGCTATTGCCTTGGCGCAGGATAATGCCGATAGTCTGAATATTAACAACGTTCATTTTGTGCAGGGCGATTGGTTTACTCCGCTGAGTGAATGCTATTTTGATATGATTGTCAGCAATCCGCCCTACATCGATGAACAGGATCCCCATCTTGCTCAAGGGGATGTGCGCTATGAGCCTGACAGCGCCCTGATTTCAGCAGAGAAAGGTTTTGCCGATCTGCAGCACATCATTGAACACGCTCCTGAATACCTTAAGCCGGGCGGTTGGCTACTGCTAGAGCACGGTTGGTCGCAGGGCGAGCAGGTGCGGGGGCTATTTAAGCAATATGATTTTGAGCTTATTGCCACCCACCAAGACTACGGCGGCAATGAGCGGGTTACGCTAGGCCGGTGGTTCAAACATTGATACTTATTACCGTCGAACGCTCGATAAATAGGACTATTTCCTTATGTATATATGGATAAAGCAGCTACACGTTCTCACTGCCGTTATCAGTATTACGCTATTTGTCCTGCGTTTTTATTGGAAGTGGCGCGGTACAGCGGTTATGCAACGCCGGTGGGTTAAGATTACGCCGCATGTTAACGATACCGTTTTATTCGTTACCGGTATTGTATTGATCTACCTGACACAGTTTTATCCGTTTACCGTTCAGGGCGTGTGGATGACGGAAAAACTGATTGCGGTGATTATTTACATTGGCCTAGGCCACGTTGCTTTAGGTAAAAAAGCGCCGAATCAGATGGTCAGATCCACGGCCTTTATGGCGGCTATTTTGTGTTTATATTTCATTGTTATTTTGGCTATGAATAAAATACCGTTAGTAATGGGGTAGGCATGAATCACGACAGCGTCACTGATTTTGAATTTGACGAACATCCGTTATATGAAGGGATCTGCCGGATTACTCGCTTTATTCGCGATGACTTTCCTGAAGAGGAAGTTCGCCGTGAACTGGATGTGCTTGCCGAACGGGCTAAAAGTATTATTCCCAATGATATTGCCGAAGAGCAGCAGTTAGAACAGTTGTTGCACCTTTTCTATCATACTTGGGGATTTGGCGCGGCGGGCGGCGTGTATAATCTGTCGGACACGCTATGGATAGACAAAGTATTGAAAACCCATCAGGGCGCGCCGTCATCGCTAGGATTGATCCTGATGTATATCGCTGAGCGTCTGGATATCGCGCTATATCCCGTCATATTTCCAACTCAGCTGTTGGTTAAAGCCGAATGGCTAGACGGCGACTGCTGGGTGATTAATCCGTTAGACGGTGAAACCCTGACCTGCCGGATTTTAGACGTGTGGCTAAAAGGCCACTTTGGCATTACGGCCAATCTGGGTAATGACGACCTAGGCGATGCGGACAACAGCCATATTATTATCAAGCTATTGGGCTCTCTTAAAGGGGCGCTAATGCAGGAAAATCAGCCTGAAATGGCGCTCAGGGCGAGTCAACTGGCATTGAGCTTTGATCCAGAGGACCCGTATGAGATCCGGGATCGGGGGCTAATATACGCACAGCTTGACTGTAATAAAGCCGCGGCGTCGGATCTTAGCTATTTTATTGAGCACTGCCCGGACGACCCGGTGGCTGAGATTATTAAGATGCAGTTGAGTAGTATTGAGCAAGGGAATGTGACGCTGCACTAATGGTGTTTGCGTTTGTCTGGATTAGATTTTGTGCAGGTTTCGCCGCTATAGGGCCGAATGCTTTTGTTGCATGGTAGATGCGGCGAGGGGCGAAGTTTGGTAGTTTTGTGGGCCCGAGGGCCTAGCATGCCTAGGGGCGCTCGGGCGGCTTTCGCCGCTACGACCCCAACGGCATACTCTCCCTCAGGTTTAACTCTATTTAAAGACTTTAGAGACTAAGAAGTCATCCAGTTTAAGTTTATTAAAGACTAAGGAATAAACGGTATGAGTCAGAAAGTGGTTAAAATTGGCAATATTGATGTAGCAAACGACCTTCCGTTTGTGCTGTTTGGCGGTATGAACGTGCTGGAATCACGGGATTTAGCCATGCGTATTTGCGAGCATTACGTGACCGTAACGCAAAAGCTGGGTATTCCTTACGTGTTTAAAGCGTCTTACGATAAGGCTAACCGTTCTTCAATCCACTCCTATCGTGGCCCGGGTATGGAAGAGGGTATGCGGATTTTTGAAGAGCTGAAAAAGGCCTTTGGTGTGAAAGTGATTACCGATGTGCATGAGGCTTCTCAGGCGCAGCCGGTTTCAGAAGTGGTTGATGTTATTCAGCTTCCGGCGTTTTTAGCCCGTCAGACCGATCTGGTTGAAGCGATGGCGATTACCGGCGCGGTAATTAACGTGAAGAAGCCACAGTTTGTGAGCCCGGGGCAAATGGGCAATATCGTTGATAAGTTTAAAGAAGGCGGCAACGATAAGGTTATTTTGTGCGATCGTGGCAGTAACTTTGGCTATGACAATCTGGTCGTCGACATGCTGGGCTTTAACGTGATGAAGCAGGCAACCGGTGGTCATCCTGTTATTTTTGACGTGACCCATTCTTTACAGTGTCGCGATCCGTTTGGTGCAGCCTCTGGCGGTCGTCGCGCTCAGGTGACTGAGCTTGCCCGTTCAGGTATGGCTATCGGTATTGCCGGGCTATTTATTGAATCTCATCCGGATCCGGCTAACGCTAAGTGCGATGGCCCGTCAGCGTTACCGCTGGATAAACTAGAGCCGTTCTTAAAGCAGATTAAAGCTATTGATGATTTGGTTAAGAGCTTTCCTGAGCTAGATACCAGCAACTAAAACAGCGTTAATGGCTAGCTCACCGAGCTTAAAACGCCGCTCTTCGGCCGCTAGGAAAAATTAATATTCCATTAATGCTTATGCGGACGAAATTTACGAGAATACTAAATTAAACTACTTTGTCAGCAGTCTAAAGCCCGGCTATTTAGCCGGGCTTTATGTTATTGAGGATTAAAATGACTCGCCGGTCACGGTGCCGCTGACTACCAGCGCTTCTTCTATGGAAGAACAAAACGCCAGCTTGCCGGGAATGGGCTTGACTCTACCGCGCGCCAGCGTTTTTAACGGTTGATATTGAATATCGCAGTTAATCAGCATCACGCCCTGCGGCAACAGTTCAACAAAGCGCTGGAAGGCGCTGAGCCCACCGGCATCGAGCACCGGTACCGCATCCCACTGCAAAATGATGGTTTTCTGAGCCTCGATTTTCAGCGTAAGTTGGTTGAAAATCCGCTCGGCGGCGGCGAAGAATAGCGGGCCGCTAACGCGCATAACCAAGCGGTCGGCGTCAGACTGTGGCTGAATTTCGCTTAACCTTGTCATGCGGGCGATGCGGCGCATAAACAGCAGCGAAGCCAGAACAATGCCAACCGTGATGGCGATAACCATATCGAATAGCACCGTCAATGACATACAAAACAGCATCACAATAATGTCGTCTTTTGGCGCACGCCGCAGTATATCCACCACCTTACGGGCTTCACTCATATTCCACGCCACCAACAATAGCAGCGAAGACATAGCCGCCAAGGGTAAATACGAAAGGCCCGGCGCCAGCACCAATAGCGCCAGAATCACCATAATGGAATGAATAATGGCGGCCACTGGAGAGCTTGCTCCGGCGCGGACGTTAGCCGCCGAACGGGCAATGGCCGCCGTGGCGGTAATTCCGCCGAAAAACGGAGCGGTGATATTGCCCAAGCCCTGACCGATAAGCTCACCGTTAGAGTGATGCTTTTTACCGGTCATACCGTCGAGTACCACGGCACACAGTAGAGACTCGATGGCACCCAGCATCGCCATAGAAAACGCCGCGGGCATTAAGGCTGAAACGGTATCCCAGCTCAGGTTAAAGGGCTTGCCGACAGCGTCCGGCAGGTTCCATGGCAAAACAAACTGCGGCAGAATGGGGGGGATCCCCTGACCGGTTGAGCCGTCGTGCATCATATAGCTAAAGCGTGAACCAATGGTGGCGACCTGATGGTCAAAGTGGGCCAGAATTACCATAACGGCCGTACCCGCTAACAGCGCCGGTAAGTGGCCGGGAACCGGTAGCTTCAGCCGGGGCCAAAGTATTAATACTGCCAGCGTAACGGTGGCTATCAGGGTATCTGCCCAGCTGATGGTGGGCATCGCCGAAGCCAGCGCTACAACTTTATCAATATAGCGCTCGGGCACGTTTAGCGTCAGGCCGAAAAAATCTTTAACCTGCATGGTGGCAATGGTAATACCAATACCGGAGGTAAAGCCCAGCGTGACCGAAATGGGAATATATTCAATCAGGCGGCCAAAGCGGGCCAGCCCCATCATAATGAGAAATACGCCCGACATCAGGGTAGCGATTAATAAACCCGACAGGCCGAACTGCTGGGAAACCGGATATAAAATAACCACAAAGGCCGCGGTCGGGCCAGAAACGCTATACCGGGAGCCGCCGGTTAGCGCAATAACAATACCGGCAATCGCCGAGGTGTATAGGCCATACTGCGGCGGTACGCCGCTGGCAATCGCCAGCGCCATGGCTAACGGGATCGCGATAATGCCAACGGTAATACCGGCAATAATATCTTTGAGGAATCGATGTAAGCTGTAGGGTTCGCGCCAACATGCGTCGATTAATGCGCTAAATGGCCTGATACTGTTAACGCTATGCGTTTTCATTTCAAAATAACCTGACAGAAAATATGAAAAAATGGCGGGCCACCAAGGGCCCGTCGCAAATTTAGCCTTAAACAATACGCCGTTTGCTCATTTTATACATAGATGAGCGTCAATTTATTTCGGTATTTCTCTGTTTAATCTGTTAATTCATCATCATATCAATAGAGAACCGGGCCACTCCATCGTGGTCAGCATCGCTGACGTGCCGCTGTTTTCTTTAGCCTTGATCACCGCACAACGAATAACGCCAAACAATCAGCTGTGGTGAGCGTTTTATGCTAACAATCATTTTAGTTGATTATTTTATTTTGAATTCGCTCACAGAGTGAGATATCTGTCCATATTCCCGTCTTTAGCAGTGATGTTCATCACAATTTTAACGCCACCCAGCGCCTATAAACGTTCATCAGTTGATTGAATGGTTGAAAAACCACTGAACGCCAAATAACCCAATGGGAGCAAACCATGACCTTTAATGTTCAAGATACCTTAATGTCGCTGCTGGTGCTGGACGGCATTTCCGGCCACGAACAAGACATCGCGTCCGTGATGCAGGAGAGCTTTAACCGTAGCGCTCACGATGTGTGGAAAGATAGGTTAGGCAACGTGGTGGCTCATTACGGTAGTCGTTCACCCGACGCGTTTCGGCTGATGCTGTTTGCCCATATGGACGAAGTCGGCTTTATGGTTCGAAAAATTGAAGACGGCGGGTTTATTCGGTTTGAGCGCGTTGGCGGACCCGCTCAGATAACCATGCCTGGCTCAACGGTACGTCTGGCGGGCGAATTTGGGCCGGTTCACGGCTGTATTGGCATTAAGTCTTACCACTTCAGCAAAGGTGATGAACGCACCCAGTCGCCGTCTATTGACCATTTATGGATAGACATTGGCGCGGCGGATAAACAGGATGCGCTGAACATGGGCATTAAGGTCGGTACGCCGGTTTGCCTGTATAACCCACCGCAGGCGCTGGGCAACGGCCTGATTTGTAGTAAAGCGCTGGACGATCGTTTAGGGTGTACCGCGCTGCTCGGCGTTGCCGATGCTGTTGCCGGTGAAGCGCTGAACATCGCCCTGTATCTGGTGGCCTCGGTTCAGGAAGAGTTCAATATTCGCGGCATTTTGCCGGTATTGCGCAAAATCAATCCGGATATGGCCATCGGCATTGATATTACGCCGTCGTGTGACACCCCCGATCTCGCCGGATATTCCGACGTAGTGATTAATCAAGGCCCCGGCATTACCTGCCTGAACTACCACGGTCGCGGTACGCTGGCCGGCTTAATTACCCCTCCGGCCCTAATTGCTTTTTTAGAAAGCACGGCTTCACGGCACCATATTCCGGTACAGCGTGAAGTCGCACCGGGCGTGATTACCGAGACCGGATATATTCAGGTCGAACAGGATGGGATCCCCTGCGCCAGCCTGTCGATTCCCTGTCGTTACACCCATTCACCGGCTGAGGTTGCCAGCACCGTTGATTTAAGCGAATGCATCCGTTTACTGGTGGCGGTCGTCCGCTCAAACGGCTCGGCATTTCCCATTCAACCACGTTAACAGCCAGACTAACCGTTTTGCCGCTCAATCAATGCGCTTGGTCGGTGATTACACGGTTTTCAATACAATTCCCACAGAGAGGTTAATAACAATGAAGAAGATCCTTGTCGCCTGCGGAACAGGAATGTCCACCTCAACCATGATCGCCCAACGATTGCAGGCGTATCTGAGTGAGCAGGGCATTAGCGTTATCACATCCCAATGCTGTTTGAATGAAATTCCTTATAACTGTAGCGGTATCGACCTGATCGTCACCTCGATGAAAGTGGATAAGGATTATGGCATTCCAACGCTAAACGGCGCGCCGTTGTTAATCGGTATTAATGACGATGCGCTGAAGCAGCAAATTAAAACGCTGCTCAGCCAATAATATTCAGGAGGCTCCATGTTTGATTACATTTTGTCTCTGGGCGGAACCATTTTCGTCCCGATTGTAATGATTGTTATCGGCCTGATTTTCAGGATCCCGCTGTTTCAGGCGATTAAAGCCGGCGTAACGGTCGGCATTGGTTTTGTCGGTATGGGGTTGGTTATCGTGATGGCGATCGATAGCCTTAGCCCGCCGATTAAAATCATGATCGAACGCTTCGGCCTTAACCTACACGTGCTTGACGTGGGTGCTGGTCCGGCTTCCGGCGTTGGCTATGCCACGGCCATTGGCGCGATTATCATTCCGGTGATTTTTTTGCTCAATATCGGCATGTTACTGACCCGCCTGACCAAAACTATGAACGTTGATATCTACAACTATTGGCACTTTGCTATCACCGGTTCAATAGTGCAGATGATAACCGGCAGTATGGTTTATGGCGTATTGGGCGCTATATGCCACGCGGCGCTGTCGCTAAAAATGGCCGATCTGACCGCCAAGCGGGTACAAAGCATTGTCGGTCTGGACGGTATTTCTATACCGCAGGGATACGGCTCCAGCTCGGTACCGCTGTTTATCCTGCTGGATAAAGTCTACGGCTATATTCCTTTCCTCAAGGGGCGAAATATCGATGCCTCAGAGGTGCAGAAACGCTTTGGTATGGTGGGCGATCCGGTGATTATCGGTATCTTCCTCGGCCTGCTATTTGGCCTAGCCGCCGGTGAGAACTTCAAAGGTACCGCAACGCTGATGGTCACGGTTGCCGCCATTATGGTGCTGTTTCCGCGCATGATCCGGCTGATTGTTGAAGGGCTGATGCCGATCTCAGACGGCGCACGCAAATTCTTCCAAAAGTATCTTCACGGCCGTGAAGTATATATTGGGCTTGATACCGCCGTTACGCTGGGCCATCCGACCACCATTGCGGTGGGTCTTCTGCTCATTCCTATCATGTTACTGATTGCCAGCATTCTGCCGGGCAATACGGTATTGCCGCTGGCCGATTTGCCGGTTGCACCGTTCTTTATCTGTATGGCGACCGTTATTCATCGCGGCGATCTAATCCGCACCTTAATCAGCGGCGTGATTGTGATGGTCACCGTGCTGTTGATTGCCTCTCATTTTGCCCCGTTCTTTACGGAAATGGCGCGCAACGGCGGGTTTAGCTTTGCCGCAGACGGCACGCAAATCAGTGCGTTATCGGTAGGCAATATGTTTGGCTGGTCAATATCAGAATTGATGGCCATGGGCATTATCGGCGTGGTGATTGCCGTCGGGGTAGTTTCAGCGGTGGTGCTGTGGTTACGCACCAAAGAGTTATCGGCTTAACGGGTTGATGCCACGTAGTTTTGTTTATTAATACAGGAGTATGTCTAATGAGTTGGCTTAAAGATGTGATTGGAACCGAGAAAGCGGTTATCGCTATGTGTCATTTACGGGCATTGCCGGGCGATCCTGGCTTTGATAGCGCCAAAGGGATGAACTGGGTTATCGATCGCGCCTACGATGACCTGATGGCACTGCAAAACGGCGGCGTTGATGCGGTTATGTTTTCCAACGAGTTCAGTATGCCGTATCTGACCAAGGTAAAAGCGGAAACGTCGGTCGCCATGGCGCGGGTTATCGGTCAGTTAATCACGGAAATTCGCATACCTTACGGGGTTAACGTACTGTGGGATCCGGTTGCCTCTTTTGATTTAGCCATGGCGGTCGATGCGCTATTTATTCGTGAAATCTTTACCGGCGCTTACGCCAGCGATTTTGGCGTGTGGGATACCAACGTCGGTGAAACCATTCGCCATCAGCATCGGATTGGTGCCGGAAAGGTCAAAACCCTGTTTAATATTGTGCCGGAAGCCGCGGTATATATGGGTGACAGAGATATCTGCTCCATTGCCAAATCAACGGTGTTCAATAACCGGCCGGATGCTTTGTGCGTTTCAGGGTTAACCGCCGGCAGTAAAACCGACTCGGCGACGCTAAAGCAGGTTAAAGACACGGTGCCCAGTACCGTGGTGCTGGCCAATACCGGCGTGTGTTTAGAAAACGTCGATGAGCAATTAGCCATTGCGGACGGCTGCGTTACCGCCACGCACTTTAAGAAAGACGGTATCTTTGACAACTTTGTCGATGGCGATAGGGTGGCGAGATTTATGGAGCGGGTGCGGCATATTCGTCAGTAAGATGGATAAGCAAGGTGCTTTCTCGAGGCTGCTGACCAATCACACCGGCCGTCACCCCGTTGAAAAACGGGGTCTAGCCCTTAAGCCAAGCGTTAATTGATAGGCTAAATTCTGGGTCCCGGCTTTCGCCGGGATGACGAGGTAGGGATGGGCATCAGTGAGAGAGAACAGCAGCTTGCATCTCCTTCAGTTTACGGTATAGACAGCACTAAACATGCCCCGAAGCCTTGATTCGGGGCGCATTACCATCGCGAAACGGTCAGAGGATTCAACGATGTTGATTGAAGATCGCAGGGCGGCGCAGGCACGTCGCCATGCAGCATTATGGCAGGAAGCGGTCACCGTGGCCGCCGGGCCACTGATTGAATTGGGCCATGCCAGACCGGAGTATATTCAGGGAATTATTGATAATACCAAAGAGTACGGACCTTATTACATTATCGCGCCGGGCATTGCCTTGCCTCATGCCCGGCCTGAACAAGGGGCGTTGCGCAACGGCGTGGTGTTTACTACCTTAGCCCAGCCGATAGCGTTCGGACACGAAGAGGGCGATCCGGTCTGGCTGTTAATTGCCATCAGCGCCACCGACGCTGAACAACACATTAAGACCATTCAGCAGCTGGCCGAGCTATTGCAGCAGTCTGAGTTTATTCAATCTATCAAGCAGTCCACCACGGACGGTGAGCTGTACCAGTTACTGAGCAGCGTAAAAGCGGACGGCTAAAATGGATATCATGATTCATCCGTCACTGGCCTCGGCTAATCAGCTTGAGTTAGGCACTGCGCTGCGACGGCTTGCCACGCTGGCACCGGCCTCGGTTCATCTGGACATCGAAGACACCAGCTTTATCCGCAATATCACCTTCGGGCTAAAAACCGTAGCTCAGGTTGCCGCCGCCACTCGGATCCCGCTTTCAATTCACCTGATGGTTGCCAATCCTTTTCCATGGGTAGAATGGCTAAAGCCGCTTAATCCGGCGTGGATATTTGTTCAGGCCGAAGCGTTAGCCAATCCGGCAGAAATTCTCACGCTGATTCGCGCTACCGGCGCGAAAGCCGGGCTGGCGTTTAATCCGGTGACTTTGCTGAGTTGCTATGGCTATTTAGCCTCGTTTGCCGATAGCATTATGGTGATGACCAGCGAGCCGGATGGCTACGGTCAGGCATTTAACCCGCGCTTAGTTGAGAAAGTGCAGCAGGCGGCAAGCTTATTCAGGCAGAGTGAAATCTGGGCCGACGGCGGCATCGATCTTCCGTCAGCCAAACTGCTTTATCAGGCCGGAGCGCAGCACTTGGTGTTGGGGCGGGCAATTTTCGGTTCTGATAACGGTTTTAATAACTATGCCGCCAATGCAGCGAAGTTCAGGGGACTGGAACATGAGTGATAAACGTTCGGACAGAATGCGTAATATTCTTCACTATTTGTGGCAGCATAAAAAAATGGATACCCGACAGGCGGTGGAGCTGTTTGGCTATTCGCCCGCCTCGGTTCGCCGTGATTTCCAGATGATTGCCGATGGTTATCCCGGTATGATCCGCTGCCACGGCGGCGTGGTGTTTGATGAGTCAACGGTGGATCAGGAATATATCTTTGACGTAAAACAAAGCATTCAGCGGGTGGCGAAGCAGGATATTGCGGCGGAAGCCCGTAGCATGATTTCGGCTAACGACTGCATTCTGCTGGACTCAGGTTCAACCTGTCTGGCTCTGGCTAAGCTATTGTCAGATATTCCGGCCAAAGTGATTACCACCGACGTCAAAATTGCCAATCAGCTTGGCTGTTTCAACCAGCTAGAAAGCTATATTGTCGGCGGCATGATCCGCTCCGGCTATTTTACCGTCGGAGAAAGCCTGGCGGTTGATATGCTCAAGCTATTTTCTGCCGATAAAGCCTTTATGTCTTGCGATTCGCTGTCGCTGGAAAGCGGTATTACCAATGCCACCATGTTTGAAGTTGGGGTGAAAAAGATGCTTATACAGCGTGCCCGTCAGGTGATATTGTTAGCCGATCACAGTAAATTCGACCAAATAAAATCCCATAGCATCGCAACGCTGCTGTCGGTAAACTGCGTTATTACCGACGCTTTATTGCCGGAAGAGACGTTCCAGCGCTATCGAAAAGCAGGGATCAACATAATACGAGCAAGGGAGAACGCATGAGTTACGGCATTATCTTTGACATGGACGGCGTACTGGTTGACTCAGAGCCGGTATGGATGGTTGTTGAACAGGAGCTATATGTAAAACACTACGGCGTTCATCTGACCATCGACGACTTTAAAGATTCAGCCGGTATTCGGGTTGATAGGCTGCTTACCACCCACCATCAGCGTTATTCACTGCCGATGGAAGACGTTCCCCAACGGGCACTAGACGTCGTGACCGAGGTTGGCCGCCGGATACAAACGTCGCCCGAACCGATGCGTGGTGTCTTCGAACTGTTAGAAACCATTAAACAGCACGGTTTACCGATGGTAGTTGCGTCATCGTCACCCAAAAAGCAGATAGCCAGCGTGCTCGAAGCGCTGAACATTACCGACTACTTCTCTCATCAGGTCTCAGCCGAAGGGCTGGTAAACGGTAAGCCTCATCCGGCGGTATTTATACTGGCGGCCGAAAAGCTAGGGTTAACGGCAGATCGCTGCATTGTGATTGAAGATGCGGTTAACGGTATGGTAGCGGCAAAAGCGGCCGAAATGAAAGTTATCGTTATGCCTGCCGAAGACCAGTACAGCGATCCGCGCTTTGCGCTGGCGGATGCTAAAGTCGAGTCGCTTAACCAAGTGTGGCAACAGATTCAGCAGTTAATGTCATGATTTAACAGCGTAGACTATACGTTTCATGGTTTAGCCCGGTCAGGCGTGATGCCTATTGACCGGGCTTTTTGTTTCCAGTATTGACTCACACGGCGTCTCTTGCGTTGGCTAGTTTTCTGACGTGCTTTATCTCAAAATATAAATAAAGATATTAAGGTATAAATATTTTGGCGGTGCGCTAAGGTTGATATTCTAAATTATTTCTATTTAAAGTTTAAATTCATTTAAAATCATACCGATAAATAATTATATTTGCTAAATATAAAAGCTGGCACGCTTATCGCTATATGTATGGGGTATACCAACAGAGGGGTATACCAACATACAAAAGAAAGTAAGGATAGATAATGAAGCAGAACATTCAGGTTCTTAACGTAGAAAATGGCCGCCCGGTAAAAATGTGGACTCAGGGCGTACCGGTTGAAGAAGAGGCTAAACGCCAGCTGGAAAATACGGCGAAAATGCCGTTTATTTTTAAGCATTTGGCGGTAATGCCCGATGTGCATTTGGGTAAAGGCTCGACTATCGGTTCGGTTATTCCTACGTTGGGCGCCATTATTCCCGCCGCCGTGGGCGTAGATATCGGCTGTGGAATGATGGCGGCAAAAACCTCGCTTCACGCCTGCGATTTGCCCGATAACCTTTCTGCACTGCGTGACGCTATCGAACAGGCGGTTCCGCACGGGCGTGTAGTGAATCGTTCTAAGCGCGATAAAGGCGCATGGGGAAACGTACCAGATTCGGTTGATAAGGCGTGGTTGCAGTTGGATCCTGACTTTAAACGGATTATCGATAAGCACCCGAGGCTGAAGAATACCAATAACCGTGCGCATTTGGGAACGTTGGGAACCGGTAATCATTTTATTGAAGTCTGTGTAGATGAAAATCAGTCCGTATGGTTTATGTTGCATTCAGGCTCTCGCGGCGTAGGTAACGCGATTGGTAGCCATTTTATTGAGTTAGCCAAAAAGGATATGGAACGCCACTTCATTAACCTGCCGCATAAAGATCTGGCCTACCTGGTTGACGGTAGCGAGCATTATGATGATTACGTTTTTGCCGTTGACTGGGCACAGCGCTTTGCCCGTTTGAACCGTGAAACCATGATGAATAGCGTGGTTGCCGCTGCTCGTAACGTGATTGCGAAGCCGTTTACCTTAGAGATGGAGGCGGTGAACTGCCATCATAACTACGTGCAAAAAGAGACTCATTTTGGTCAGGACGTGTTGATCACCCGTAAAGGTGCGGTGAGCGCGAAGGCCGGTGAATTGGGAATTATTCCCGGTTCTATGGGAGCGAAGTCTTTCATCGTTCGCGGAAAAGGCAATGAGGAGGCATTCTGCTCCTGTAGCCACGGCGCGGGCCGTACCATGAGTAGAACCGAGGCTAAGCGCCGCTTCTCGGTCGCCGATCAGGTTAAAGCCACCGAAGGCGTTGAGTGCCGTAAAGATGCCGACGTTATCGACGAAATTCCCATGGCTTATAAGGATATTGATGCGGTAATGGCTGCACAGTCCGAGCTGGTCGAGATTGTGCATACCCTGAAGCAGGTTGTTTGCGTGAAGGGATAGCCGTTCGGATGATAAGGGGCCTTATCACGTCGTCATCCCGGAAGCAAACCGGGGTGACGACGTGGAGGGGCGATGATAATCAAGCGGCTTTGCTTAGCTACTTACAGCGTTCAGGCCGAAACTCTGGTTGTATGGTCCCTGACATGATCCCACAGTAGCCATTGCTGGTGGTTTTAAAAATAGAAAAGGGCGATAAAATCGCCCTTTTTAGATATTGCTGTCGCTCAGTGGCGTAAAGCTTATTTATATAAATCAGCCGTAACCGTTACGTTACCACCGTTTATCTCCCATTGACGGGTGATATGGTAGAACTTAGCGCCTTTCTTGTGTGCCCGTTTAGCAATTTGCTCGGACATGTCAGTACTGTTGCTAAAGTTATCGGTAAAGGTAATGGAATCAAACGGCGTCATCTTTTCTGCGGTCGCGTTATTGAGCTCTTGAATCTTAGTTCCGTCGGCCAGCGTTACGGTGTAACGGGAACCTTCAGCGCTAGTTTGCGTTTCAAAAAACCGACCCACGCTATCGCTGAACGATGTTGAAGACGCAACGTTTGGTACTTCAACGTCTGCGGCGGCAGTACCACCGGCAGCCAGTGCCGCTTTACCTGCTTCAGAGTTTGCTGGAATAGGATCATCTTTAGTCTGCACTTTACGTACCGGCGCATCTTTCTTATAAATGTAGGCCGTGATGTACTGATTAGCGCCGCGGTTAGCGTCTATTTGCCTGACGATAAAGAAAGAATAAGCGCCTTTCTCTTTAGCCAGCTTCGAAATCTCATTGTTAATGTCGCTGTCTACCGTGTAGGCACCGCGAATGGATACGGTGTCGAAAGGTTCTAGCTTGCTGGCTTCTTGCCTTGGTAATTCGCGCAGACCGTTAAACATACGGTATTTGGTTTCAGTGCTGGCAGGTGCTGCATCGGCACGATAAACATCGACTATCACGCGCAGGTTACCGCTGTTACCGTTTTGCTCGTTGATATCACGAACGAAGAACGAGGCTGCGCCCATTTTATCGGCACGTTTAGAGGCTTCTTGGTTAGCTTCGTAGATACTGTCGTAACGCCCGGAGAATGTAATACGATCGAAAGGAACAATTTGGTCAGCTTTTTCTGGCGTCAGCTCTTGGGCTGCAAAAGTAGAAAAAGTCATTACGGAAAGTAGTGCGGTCGTAATTAGCGTTGTCTTCAGCTTCATAAAAGGATCCTTTACGCCTTATTTATTAACATTTTTAACGAATGCATCAGTCGGTACCCATCAGTTAGTACCAGCGGTATCGACCGATTATGTCATGTATTTACATGGGATGCTTTAGCATTTTTTATCATTTCAAGTTATAACTAGGGTAGCTCAGAAACAGGGCTGAATTACACAAGTTTTATACCAACAGTATAAAAACTTGAATATAAAGAAAGAGAACGGTGGATCGCCCGTTACATTTTAAGTAGCTTATAGGCAGCTGAATTAACCGGGGTGATTGTTTGTCCACACATTCGTTGTGCCACCCGCGTTCTCGGCTCAAATGACATTGTAGTTAAATATAGTTCTGAGTAGTTCTGAGTATTCCCAGCGCTGAGTATAAAGGGAATACTACACACTTATCATCCACGACAAGATGAAAGGGAATATTATGCAAATTGGTGTACCAAGAGAGCGGTTGGCCAATGAAGCCCGAGTGGCTGCAACACCGAAAACGGTAGAGCAGCTGGTTAAGTTGGGTTTCACCGTGGTCATCGAACAAGGAGCTGGAAAGTTAGCCAGCTTCGAGGATTCAGCCTTTGAAGCCGAAGCCGCAACGATTGTTTCTACGGACGATGTCTGGAAGTCAGACATTATTCTTAAGGTCAACGCGCCGCAAGAAAACGAAATAGAATTGCTTCGTGAAGGGACAACGTTGGTAAGCTTTATTTGGCCAGCTCAAAACCCTGAACTAATGCAAAAGCTGGCGGATAAAAAAGTGACCGTGCTGGCGATGGACTCTGTTCCTCGAATTTCCCGCGCTCAATCAATGGACGCACTCAGCTCAATGGCTAACATTGCTGGCTATCGTGCGATTGTTGAAGCTGCTCATGAATTCGGCCGTTTCTTTACCGGACAAATTACCGCTGCGGGTAAAGTTCCACCGGCGAAAGTGATGGTTATTGGCGCCGGCGTTGCCGGTTTGGCCGCCGTTGGTGCCGCCGGTAGCTTAGGCGCAATCGTGCGTGCATTTGACACCCGACCAGAAGTGAAAGAACAGGTTCAGAGTATGGGTGCCGAATTCCTTGAATTGAACTTCGAGGAAGAAGCGGGCAGCGGCGATGGTTACGCAAAAGTGATGTCTCCGGCCTTTATTAAAGCCGAGATGGAGCTGTTTGCCGCTCAGGCCAAAGACGTTGATATTATCGTGACGACCGCGCTGATTCCGGGCAAACCGGCACCGAAGTTGATCACCAAAGAGATGGTTGAAACCATGAAGCCGGGCAGCGTTATCGTTGACCTTGCTGCGCAAAACGGCGGCAACTGCGATCTGACTATTGCTGACCAAATTACCGAAACGCCAAACGGCGTGAAGATCATTGGTTATACCGATCTGCCAAGCCGTTTACCTACCCAGTCTTCTCAACTCTATGGCACTAACTTAGTTAACTTATTAAAACTACTGTGCAAAGAGAAGGATGGCGAACTGGATATTAACTTCGAAGATGACGTTATTCGCGGCGTTACCGTAGTTAAAACCGGCGAAATTACCTGGCCTGCGCCGCCGATCAAGGTTTCAGCTCAGCCACAGCAGCCTAAAGCGGCAGAACCGTTCGCTAAAGTTGCAGCGGCTCCTGCTTCACCGGTGAAAAAATACGGCATATTAGCCTTAGCGATTATTCTGTTTGGCTGGTTAGCCAGCGTTGCTCCGGCTTCATTCCTGTCGCACTTTACGGTGTTTGCTTTGGCCTGCATCGTGGGTTATTACGTGGTGTGGAACGTGAGCCATGCGCTGCATACGCCGCTAATGTCTGTGACTAACGCTATCTCCGGTATCATCGTGGTGGGGGCGTTATTGCAGATTGGTCACGGTGGTTGGGTGACATTTTTCTCTTTCATCGCGGTGCTGATTGCCAGCATTAATATTTTTGGTGGATTCACCGTCACCCAGCGCATGCTGAAAATGTTCCGGAAGAACTAAGGAGTTATAAATGTTATCTGGAGGATTAGTTACGGCCGCTTATATTGTTGCCGCAATTCTATTTATTTTCAGCCTTGGCGGTTTGTCTAAACACGAAACCTCAAGACAGGGTAATACCTTTGGCGTAGTGGGAATGGCTATCGCACTAGTGGCGACCATTTTCGGACCTGACTCCAGCAATATTTCATGGATAATTTTGGCCATGATCGTTGGCGGAGCCATCGGTATCTATCTGGCTAAAAAGGTTGAGATGACTGAAATGCCTGAGCTGGTGGCTATTTTACATAGCTTCGTGGGTCTGGCAGCGGTTCTAGTGGGTTTCAACAGCTATATCGTTGGCCCGCACATGGCAGGGGTGAAACCCGAAGACTTACAGGTTGTGCTGAATATTCACAACGTTGAAGTGTTCTTAGGTATCTTTATCGGTGCGGTAACCTTTACGGGTTCAATCGTCGCGTTTGGTAAATTACGCGGCATTATCTCGTCTAAACCGCTAATGCTGCCGAACCGCCATAAGCTGAATCTGGCCGCTATCGTTGTCTCTTTTGTCCTGATGTTATGGTTTGTTAGCAGCGACAGCGCGGGTGTCCACATCGTTGCGCTGTTGATCATGACCGTGATTGCTCTGGCCTTTGGCTGGCACTTGGTTGCCTCTATTGGCGGTGCTGACATGCCGGTTGTTGTCTCAATGCTGAACTCCTACTCCGGCTGGGCAGCGGCAGCAGCGGGTTTTATGTTAAGCAACGACCTGTTGATCGTGACCGGTGCGCTGGTCGGTTCTTCCGGTGCGATCCTGTCTTATATTATGTGTAAGGCCATGAACCGCTCGTTCATTAGCGTGATTGCTGGCGGCTTCGGCACCGATGGTTCGTCTACCGGTGAAACGGATGAAGTCGGCGAGCACCGTGAAGTGTCGGCGGAAGAAGTGGCTGAACTGCTAAAAAACTCAAGCTCGGTGATTATTACGCCGGGATACGGTATGGCGGTTGCTCAGGCTCAGTATCCGGTTGCGGATATTACCGCCAGACTGCGTGAAAGGGGCATTAAGGTTCGTTTTGGTATTCACCCCGTTGCCGGTCGTTTACCGGGCCACATGAACGTGCTGTTAGCCGAAGCGAAAGTGCCTTACGACATCGTGCTGGAAATGGATGAGATCAACGATGACTTTAACAGCACCGACGTGGTGTTGGTTATCGGCGCTAACGATACGGTTAACCCGGCGGCATTAGAAGATCCTCGCAGCCCGATTGCCGGTATGCCCGTGCTTGAAGTTTGGAAAGCGCAAAACGTTATCGTATTCAAACGTTCAATGAATACCGGTTACGCTGGCGTTCAAAATCCGCTGTTCTTTAAAGAGAATACGCAGATGCTGTTCGGTGATGCGAAAGAGAGCGTAGATAAGATCCTGCGCGCGCTGTAATCATTTAGCTAAAGTTTAAAAAGGTCGAGCAAGCGGCCTCTGATTGATGACGAACTCCACGCTTTTTGTGGGGTTCGTTTTTTCAGCGACTGCAGGTCGCGATATTTTTCCCCATCAACGCCATTTCGCTTTTCAGGCACCTTCTCAGCTACTCATATACCCAATAACACGCCGCGGTGACACATTCAGCGCTTAATACTTTCACGCCATCCCCATTAACCTATGCTGTTGGCGCGGATTTCAAGCCGATTTGGATCTCACTGACGAAACGCATCGCAGGACGGAAAAGGAACTACACCGCCTCCGCCAGCACACTTTGGGTTAAAAAATTTTGCAATAATATTTATGTGCAAAACATAGGCTCAGATAGCGCCACCAAAGGTGGCTATTGATTGAACTCAATATTTCACCGCCTGCAAAATATTGTAGCGTTTTGCAAGAACAAGAGTACCGCTAGTCCTTGGCTGATTTCTTAACTGTATGTTTCAAAAGGATCTGTCCGCACTTTTTGAAGTTTGGCTAAATGTTACCAAAACCTTTAGCCGTAAGGCTTGCACGGTTACTTAGGGTTTTAGTGTCCTTGCAGTTAGACTCTTCTCGTCGGTTTCATTTAGTTTCTTGAGAGCGTTTTTGGGTGGTAAATAGAAATTGAATAAATAATAACCCAGTAAAATTTGATCGCTTAGCTCTCAGGGGGCATAATTGATTCATAGTAAGATTAGAGGTAATGAAAAATGAAAGCACAAGCAAAAAAGATGGCAATACCGGCAATAGTTGCTGCGCTTATGGCCTCTCTTGCTCCAGTGCCCGCCAAAAGCACAGTACTTCCAGGAACTGCAATAGAAGTACAAAAGCGGGAAGGTTTGACCTCTACGCTCACTTTTAACCTAGAGGGTGAGCAGGTATTTTTGCCATTGGCGGAGGCTACAGCTTATTTGAACAGTCTGAACGATCATAAACGTAAGCTGTTGTCTGAGTCGATAGAGGCTCGAGCGGAGAGAGGCAAAGGCCCGTTGTTTTCACGCTCATCAAAAATGATCTCGTTAGCGAATGAGAATATCTCTCAGTGTGTAAGAGTAAAAGACGCAATTCGCATTGTCTTGACACATGAAAACCTGATGGCGCATTTTCCTGATTTATCTGAAAGAGAGTTTTTCAAGGCCGAATTAGTAAAATTTGGTAGAGCTGTTGCTTTATCAGAGTACATTGCTCGAGACATTCTTTCGGCTATTGAACAAAGTGTAGCGCCAAAGAAAACTTACCAGCCTGATAATATGCCTTCGGCTGATGCAGTTAAGGCTATGATAGCGGCAGAACATAAAAATTTAGGACTGTCAGCTCCGGAGTTTGTGTAATGAAGGCAAGTGTTTCCGTGCATGGTGATACGGAGCACTCTGAAATAGCAAAAGCCTATGCCAAACTATTACAAGATTGGAAGCGAACCTCAATACTGCCGTCCGTATTTGGTCGGGATGGCATGTGGGAGCTGAACAACAGGACTAGAGATTCACTGATATATAAGCTGCATATTCGTTTATTAGATGATGTGCCTTGGAAAAAGCATAAACCGCAGATAGATCGAGTCTCAAATAACTACTTGGTATATACCCAGCACTGGCTTGATAATGAACGTTATCAAGTAATTAGCATTATGAGTCCAAATGCACATGAACTGGCAAGAACATCATTCTTAGCTGAGTTAGAAAGGCGAGCCGAACAATTTCAGAATACTTAAACCAGCTAACATTGGTTTGTTAAAGAAAAACCTTATTTGCCGAAAGTTCTAAATATTAAGGACCGCCATATGAAATGCAGCCCTTAGCGTTAGCTAACTGAATGCAGAGTTAGTTAATCTTCATCATCGTGCTCATCAAAATCACGATCGTCAGGCTTAATTGCCAGCAGGTCACATTTCAGATGACCGATCACTCGTTCAGTGGTATTGCCGATAAACGCGGCCGATAGTCCGGTGCGGCCTACGGTGCCCAACACCACAATACCGGCATCAATCGACTGTGCCACGGCAGGAATAACGTCTTCCGGCATGCCTTTCTCAATGTGGGTCAGTTCTTCCGCAATGCCATGTTTTTGTCGTAGCGCTTTCATCGCCACCAAGAATTGGCCGCGAATGGCGTTGTTGTAAACCGTTGGGTCAAACTCGGGCAGTTCAATCGCAATATTGATTGAGGTGGACGGATAGGCGCTAACCAACTGAACCTCGGTGCTGTCAGCAAAAGCGGCGAGCTTGAGCGATTCCTTCACCAGTTTATCGTTAAGCTCATCGTGAAAATCCTCTTCACTGGACAGGTTAACCGCAACCAGCGCTTTACCGTGCTCAGGCCAAGGTTGATCTTTGACGATCCAAACCGGGCAAGGGCACTTTCTTAACAGATGCCAGTCTACCGGCGTAAAAATAACGGCTTCAAGGCGATCCTGTTGGTGCGCGGCTTTTAGCAACAGGTCGTGCCCGAAGGCGGCAACTTCTTCAATCACCGCTTCGTGATAGCGTTTATGCCATACCACTTTAATCTCGATTTCAACGCCGGATTCAATATAGTAATGGCTCAGCAGCCTTATCCAAGCCACCCGCTGATCGATAGCGCTTTGGCGCATGGCCATTCGCTCGTCCTGCGACAGCAGGCTGGTCACCTCGTAAGAAAAATCATAAATAGGCAGAAATGCTTTAATTTTGCCACCGTTGCGACGAACAAGATAAACGGCGCGCCGCAGGGCTGCCTGATCTTCTTCATTCGGATCGATTGCAACAATAAGGTTTTGATAGTGTGTCATAGCGCCTCCGCCTGTGAATAAATCATATAACTAAAGAGTAAACCATATAACAACAACAGAACAGGGTAGGAACGGGACGAGGATCAAGATTTTGATGAAGTTGCGCTTAACGCACTAAATAGACACGATTTATTTGATAAGAGGCTGAGTGATTTAACGTTTTAAGAGGGCTAGTCAGACCGGCATTTTTTGAAATACCGGCCCGCGGATGAATAATTATTCGTTGATATTCTGACCGGCCAGCGTAGACAGCGTGTCGATATCCTGAATGGTAATATATTTACCTTTTACGCTCAGAATTTCACTTTTTTGGAAGCGGCCAAGCAGACGACTGATGGTTTCAACCGTCAGCCCTAAATAGTTACCAATGTCACCGCGGGTCATGGTCAGGCGAAATTCTCTTGGCGAGAAACCGCGCTGGGCAAAACGGCGTGAGAGGTTATAGATAAACGCGGCTAAACGCTCTTCAGCATTTTTCTTCGATAGCAGCAGGATCATATCCTGATCGCATTTAATCTCACCGCTCATCAGGCGCATGATTTGCTGGCGGAGGTTCGGCATTTTCCCAGACAGATCGTCGAGAACTTCATAAGGAATTTCACACACCATTGAGGTTTCTAATGCCTGAGCAAAGCTCGGGTGCATATGGGTACCGATAGCATCAAAGCCGACCAGATCGCCAGCCAGATGGAAACCGGTAATTTGCTCATCACCCTGTTCAGTGATGGTGTAGCTTTTAATGGTACCAGAGCGAATGGCATACAGTGATTTCAGATCGTCACCGGCTTTAAACAACGCCTGACCCTTTTGGATAGGCTTTTTGCGTTCAATAATATTGTCGAGCTGGTTCAGTTCGTGTTCATTCAACGTAAAAGGAATGCACAACGGACTGATGCAACAATCCTGACAGTGAATTGCACAACCGCCTGACTGTATGCGCCGAATTGTTCGCTTTTCCGGAATCATAGAATACCGCTCTTCAATTTATTTGATATGTGTCAATTTTAACAGTTTTTCTTGAAATAGGTAAGGTTTGTCCAAAAGTGGACCTTTGAGTTGTGAACCGTGCAGCATATAAAACTCTAATGGCCTGTTTTATAATCAATTAAAGCTGTGGTGCAGTAAAGTGGCGATTTACTTAAGTGGTTAAAAAATAGCCGCTTGTTTATTTTTTGGATCCAAATCTCAATTAATTATTAAAAATAGTCAATAAACGGATGTTTACACCAAAATTATCTATTTTTGGCAGAAAAAAAGCTAAGCAACCACGCTGATAATCTTAATATTTTAATTTTCCATTAACATAATGATGATGTTCATATGAAATAATGGCTTTCGTTAACGAAAATGAGGTAAAGCAATTCAGCTACCGGGTGAGCATTTTTCAAACACCCGAAGGTATAGCTATAGGGCGCAACTTTGGTCTAAACTAAAAAAAGAGCGTTCAAAAAATAAAGTTCGATAATTATGCGACAAGCGAAGGAGGTCACATGAAAAGGCTGATACTACTGGCTATTATCTCGTTCAGTCTGGCCGGATGCGCCAGCTGGCAAATGACGTCCGAATCCGTTAAGGCAATGACCAACGATGAGCTTTGTACCCGACTGGGCTCTGCGGTTGAGACCGGTAATGCTCAGGCCGTAACGCTGTTACTTGATGAATATAAATTAAGATACGATAGCATCGATGAAGGGCGCTGTGCGGTGTTGGAAAGAACCGGAAAGCAGAGCGTTAGGCCGCCGGTGTACTACTATAATCACTACCCGTTTTACGGATATGGTTATTAATCGTTTCTGTTATCTTGCTTAATAACCTTAATGCGGGCAGGGGATCGGTCCTCCGTTTTGATCGTTTCCTGACCGCGCCTCCTTGGTTTAAACCGATATAATCAATGTATTAGGCATTCCCGCCACCATTTCCTATCGTTGAATTTCCATCTTAGGCGGATCCTTCTGCTTTTCCTGATAATTTGATAAAGATCAGATTATTTTTGTCGTTTAAAAGAGTACAATGAGAATTAATCTCATTCTTAGACGCCAACTATGATTATGCGTATTGCCAAGCGGATCTTTTTACTCTGTGCCGGATGCCTCTTTCTCAGTTTTGCTGCGCTGGCCGCAACCGATTATAAAGCGTTAAGCGATGATATTCAGCACAGGCTGGATAAAACCGCTCAGTTCTATCAACAACAGCAAATTGCTGAAGCCCGCACTGAAGTTCAGATGGCCTACTTCGAGGTGTTTGAGAACCTTGAAGGCCCGATCCGCATTAATATCTCCGCACAAAAAAGCTATCAAATGGAAGCCGCCTTCGGCGAAATTCGTAAAATGATCGCGGATGGAAAACCGCTGGCAGAGGTGAATGCCAAAATAAACTGGCTGAAAAGCGAATTGAACAGCGTTCTTCCGGTTCTGGCCGACGGGCATAAGTTAACCGCTGAACAACAGCACGGCGCTTATGATAACGATCAAATAGCGCCATACTGGCAGCAGAGTTTTAAAACCATTGACGACCGGCTGGCGGAAGCCATCGGCCTGTATCAAAGCAATAACTACGCTGAAGCCAGTAAGAAAATACAGCTGGCACAATATGACGGGTTTAAAAACTCAGAAATGGAAATGTCGGTTCGCCAGAATCGCTCTTCCCAACAGGCCGGTGAAATTAACCGTCAGTTCTCTGAGTTAATCACCATTAGCGCCCAGCCTGACCAAATGAACGAAGTCGGCTACCGCATCTCCACCTTATTACAAGACGTCGAAGACCTGCTGCCGGGCCTGCCGACCGTTCGAGACGAACAGAAGGCGGCCGCTAATCCAAACGCCGACGACGCCACGCCGGATGCCGACTGGAAAAAAGTGGTATCTGACATCGATACGGCGGTCAATGCCGCTCTGGTTCAGTACGGGGCCGGTGATAGTAAAGGCGCCATGATGGCCATTCAGGATGCCTACTTTGACCTGTTTGAAGCCAGCGGCATGGAGAACAAAATTGGTTCCCGCGACTCGGCATTCAAGACCAAAATTGAAGGCTACTTCACCCGCATGGTCAGCCAAATTAAAGCGGGCCAGCCGGTAGAAACCGTCAAAGCGCAGTCACAGGCGTTACAAACTGATTTAGCCAGCGCAGTAGAAATATTGGGAAGCGGCGAGCAGACCAGTTGGAGCCTGCTGATCTATAGCCTATTAATTATTGTGCGCGAAGGGCTAGAGGCATTACTGATCGTTGCCGCTATCGTGGCCTATCTGGTGAAAAACAACCATAAGGATAAACTGCCGTTAATCCGCCAGTCCGTGTACGTGGCGCTGTTGGCCAGCGTGGTGACGGCGGTAATATTCCAGTGGCTGTTTGCCAACTCGGGAGCCAGCCGCGAACTGCTCGAAGGCATAACCATGCTGATTGCGGTGGTCATGCTGTTCTTTATGAGCTACTGGCTGCTGTCAAAAGTTGAGGCAAAACACTGGAAGGCTTATCTGGAAGGGAAGCTATCCCATTCTCTCAGCGTTGGTTCAATGGCTGGCCTTTGGATCACCTGTTTCTTAGCGGTGTACCGTGAAGGCGCAGAAACCGTTCTGTTCTATTTTGCCCTGATGGGCGACTCAACCGATATGAATGGGCACCTGTCCATTTTTGGCGGGTTCCTGATTGGCTGCGTCATTCTAATAATTGCCTATTTCATTATGCGTTACAGCGTGGTCCGGTTACCGCTTAAGCCTTTCTTTATGTTTACCGGCGGCTTTATGTATCTGATGGCCTTCGTTTTTGCGGGTAAGGGTGTGCTGGAACTGATCGAAGGTAAGCTGTTTGAACCAACGCTGCTGGCCGGAATGCCAGAAATTTCCTGGCTGGGCATTTACCCGTATGTCGAAACGCTGATTCCTCAGGCCGGACTGCTGGTCGCCGCACTGGTGGCGCTGTGGGTAATGAAACGTAGTTCAACGGCGAGCGTTGCTCAGGCATAAGGCCAAGCCATTGCAGATTTTTGTACGACCCCGCCAGCGCTCAGGGCGGTTAGCTAAAATACCGATAACTATTTTAATCGTGGATCGTTTATTGACAGAGGATTATAGGAACATGGTAATGAAAAAAGCGTTTATCACCGGTGCACTGATTGCCGGAATCTTCACTGCTCCAGCCGCGTTTGCGTTTAAAGAGTATCCTGCCGGTGAGCCGGTAAAAATGAATGAACTGGAAATTGCTGCCGTTTATTTACAGCCAATCGACATGGATCCTCGTGGAATGGGCCTGCCGGCGGCTAAAGCTGACATCCATTTAGAAGCGGATATCCACGCGGTTGAAGGAAACAAAAATGGTTTCGGCGCCGGTGAGTGGATGCCGTACCTGACGATTGCTTATACCCTGACCAACACCGATACCGGTGAAAAGCAAGAAGGTACCTTCATGCCAATGGTGGCCGGTGACGGTCCTCACTACGGCGCCAATATTAAAATGATGGGCGTGGGTAACTACAAAGTCACCTATCATATCGATCCGCCGTCAAAGGCAGGGTTACACCGTCACACTGATACCGAAACCGGCGTTGGCCGTTGGTGGAAACCGTTTGACGTAAGCTTTGACTTTAAATACGTTGGTCTAAACTAATATATTCGTTATTCTTGACGCCGTGGCTGCGTTAGCTACGGCGTCAATGACTTTGGATATCTGGTTAATATTCTCGGGTCGGGAGCGCAGTAATGCATCCCGACCGTTGTGTTTAAACTGACGGCTACTTTCAACGTTTTCCGCCTGTTTTTATGATTGGACAAGCTCATCATTGACGGATAACGGTTAATAAAAAATTGCCGCTCAGGCAGAGCTTGTCAATGAGCGGGGTAAACGCCAATCATGAGCTATTTTCTTGTTTCGGTATTGCAATCCTTTCTGCCGGTCTCCTTACTGCTGGGGCTAAGCTGGTCATTACGCCAAACGCCCGCTGTTCGCCCGACGGTACTATTAAGCCTGATTGGTTTTTTAGGCGGGACCCTCGTTGCGACCCACCTTCCTGATTCACAGCAATGGATACTGTTCTTTACCGGGCTACAAATAGCGCTGATCTTGTTATTTTTGTTGAGCCAGTTGGTTTCCGGCTCTCGCTCTGGCTATGTTTGGCAGTTCACCCTGATTTTTGTTGCCTCGCTGCGCTGGGGGAAAACCCCGAATTTAGGCGCGATTACCGCCACTAACGTGATTAATACCGACCTGTTGCTTAACGTTAGCGCCGTGGTTACCGGCATTATTATCGTGGCGTTTGCTGGCGTATTGCTGGCCAACGTTGTGCGTCAGGTTCGCGGCCTGCGCTGGTCGTTGCTGTTACTGTTAGCCTTGCTATTACTGGCCCCGTTGTCCGGCGAACTGATGCTGGTATTAATGAAGCTACAGACCATCGGCCTGACCAAGCCAATGCTGAGCTATGTGGCTAAAGTCACCAATGCCAGCGGGCTGATTAACTGTATTTGCGGCGGATTGCTATTGCTGTCCGCTCTGATTTATCTGGTTAGAATGGTTTTACCCCTCCGTGCGGCGCAGGCTGAACGGCGGCCGATTGAGCACCGTAAAGCGGTTGCGCACTATCAGCACGCCCGCCGCGTGCTGCTGATGACCGTTGCTTTCGCGTTGATTATTGCCGGTTCTCAACTCTACTGGGATAAAATCGCCTCTCAACCACCGCGTTTATCTGAAGCATTACCGGTGACTCTGAATGCCGACGGTCTGGTACATATTCCGCTGGAACAGGTAAAAGACGGTAAGCTACATCGTTTCGTTTGGGTCGCCGATGACGGCAAAGCGGTGCGTTTCTTTGTGATAAACCGCTATCAAGACAAGCTGCGCTTAGGCGTCGTGTTTGATGCCTGCCTGCTGTGTGGCGATCAGGGCTACGTGATGGAAGGTAATCAGGTCATTTGCGTGGCCTGCGGCGTACGGATATTTATTCCGTCTATTGGCAAACCGGGTGGATGTAACCCTGTGCCGATCGATGAATGGGAAACCACCGACACCGACTTAGTGATTAGCAAAAAATCGCTGGAGTCCGGCCTGAGCTATTTCAACACCATTGTTACGCTAGAAGTGACAGATCCCGTCGACGGCAGCAAGCTGACCAACACCAAAGCTGAACACCGCTATAACTATGCCGGTAAAACCTATTTCTTCTCGAATGCGGCTAACTATGAAGCCTTCCGGGATACCCCAGAGAAGTTCGTCAAGGAGGGGGAATAACTATGCTATGGCGCATGCTACAGCAGTCGTGGTACCGCAATGTCCGCAAAAAATCGCTGGCGGTGATCACCATTTTTCTAGCCGCTGGACTGGTTTCCGCACTATTGGCGGTATCGATTGATATTGGCGATAAAATGGCCCGCGAAATGAAGTCTTACGGGGCTAATATTTTAGTCGAACCGGCCGGTCAGGCAACGTTGCCCTCACTGTTTGGCGAGAAGAATAATCCGCTGGCCGGTCAAGACTTCCTTGATGAAGCGGAATTGCCCAATATTAAAGATATCTTCTGGCGCAATAACATTATCGGATTTGCGCCACTGCTCAGCGGTGAAGTCACGGTTCAGGGCAAGAGCGTGCCGGTGCTGGGAACCTTCTTTGAGCAAAAGGTTGACGTACCCGACGAAGACAACTACCAGACCGGGCAAAAAATCATTAGTCCATACTGGCAGGTTACCGGCCAATGGCCGGATGAATCAGGTGCACAAAATCAGGCGTTGGTCGGCCAACAGTTAGCCCAGCAAACCGGCTGGAAAATTGGCGATACCGTTAACGTTAAAGGGCCAAAAGGAACGCTGGATATTACCGTTAGCGGCATTCTGGCCAGCGGCGGTGATGAAGAACAGCAACTTGTCCTTCCGTTGGCTCAGGTTCAAACCCTGCTAGGGCTGAAGGGTAAAGTGCAGGCTATTCGGGTTTCGGCCCTGACGGTTCCTGAAAATGAGCTATCGCGTAAGGCCCGCGCTGACCTTGAATCGCTAGACGCCGAAGAGTATGACCTGTGGTATTGCACCGCCTATGTTTCATCCATCGCCCATCAGCTTGAAGAGGCTATCTCTGGCTCTGGCGTTCGCCCAATCTGGCAGGTTGCCGCATCGGAAGGCATCATTATTGAGAAGATTCAGCTGCTACTGGCGGTCGTTACGCTGGCGGCGCTGCTGGCATCGGCGATGGGTATTGCTTCGCTGATGACCAGTAACATTATGGAACGCACTAAAGAGATTGGTCTGATGAAGGCATTGGGTGCCAGACAGTGGCAAATTATGATGCTGTTTTATTTAGAGGCCTCGATGAGCGGCGTTATCGGCGGTTTGTTAGGCTGCATTGCCGGATGGGGTTTAGCGAAGGCTATCGGCTTAATGCTGTTTGGCGCACCGCTAAGCTTCGCCTGGATTGTGGTACCTTGCGTATTAGTCCTATCGGTACTGATTGCGCTGGCGGGAACCTGGTTCCCGGCCCGGCGCATTGTCCATCTTTATCCGGTGGAGGTGCTGTATGGCCGCTAATCATCAGCAAAGCATGTTCTGGCGTTTAGTGTTTCGGGCTTTAAAGCTACGCATGCAACGGGTGATCGTGGTGTTTGCCGCACTGGCGGTGGGCGCGGCGATCGTTACCGCCATGTCAGCCGTCTATTTTGATATTAACGCCAAAATGAGCCAAGAGTTACGCACCTTTGGAGCTAACTTCTATATTGGCCCGGGCCACGGCAGCGCCATGGCGCTAAATGATTATCAGCAAATTGTTGATAGCGCACCGCAGGGGCTGATCGCCGCCAATAGCCCTTATTTATACGGCATGGCCCGTACTGAATTAGAGAAAGTGGTGGTCATGGGCGTATGGTTTGAGTCGCTCAAGCAGATAGCCCCTTATTGGCAGGTGACCGGCAACTGGATCGGCGTGAGTTTTGACGATCGTAATGCGATGATTGGCTATAAGCTGGCGAACCGCCTTGAGCTCAAAGTGGGTGATTCGGTGGTGTTAGTGGAAGGGGATCAGAAAAAGCAGCTACAGATTAAAGGCATCGTTGAAGCCGGAGACGCCACGGATAACGTTTTGATTATCAACCTGTCGTTGGCCCAAAGCTGGCTTCATCAGCCCGACGTCATCAGCCATGGGCTATTTAGCGTAAGCAATGAGCTTGGGCAGGTCGATCGATATGCGGAGCAGCTGCAGAAAAGCTACCCCAGTCTGGAAATTCGCCCAATTCGTAAAGTCTCAGCCTCTGAAGGTCAGGTCTTGGATAAAATTAAAGGGCTGATGGGGCTGGTTTCGATCGTGATTCTGGTGCTGTCTACGCTGTGCGTAAATACCACGCTAATGGCAATCGTTAGCGAACGCTCTAGGGAATTTGCCTTACAGAAAGCGCTGGGGGCAAAAGGCGGCGATATTGTGCGTCAGATTATGGCCGAAACCCTGATTATTGCGCTATTTGCGGTAGTGGTCGGCATTGCTGCCGGATATATTCTGGCCCAAATTCTGGGGCAAACGGTGTTTTCAGCCTCCATCGGGCTACGGGCACCGGTTCTTCCGCTAACCTTAGCGCTTTCACTGCTGGTTGCCCTGATTGCAGCCGTACTGCCAACCTATAGAGCCGTGAATATCGAACCGGCTAAAGTATTAAAAGGAGAGTAACGGTGACTCAACAGCAACCGATAAACGACCAGCAATTATCGCCATGGGTGATCGAAACCCGTCACCTGTACAAACGCTTTGGTCAGGTGGTCGCGCTGGACGATATTAACCTTAAGATTAAGCGCGGTGAGTTTGTTGCCATTATGGGCGCTTCGGGTTCAGGCAAAACCACGCTGATGAATATTCTCACCTGTTTGGATACGGTGAGTGAAGGTCAGGTTTTACTCGACGGCGTTGACGCGGCCGGGCTGGATGAAGAAGGGCGCAGAGCCTTCCGTTCAGACAAGATTGGTCTGGTATTCCAGCAGTTTCACCTGATTCCATTCCTGACCGCGTTAGAAAACGTGATGCTGGCACAGCATTACCATAGCGTTGTTGATGAAGTCGCTGCCCGCAAAGTGTTGGATCAGGTCGGCTTAGGCCACCGTTTTGACCATTTGCCTAGCCAGCTTTCCGGCGGCGAACAGCAGCGGGTATGCATTGCTCGTGCGTTGGTCAATGAACCTCCGGTGATTTTTGCCGACGAGCCGACGGGCAATCTGGATGAGCAAAATGAGCAGTTAGTGCTCGGTCTGTTAACCGACCTGCATAAGCTGGGGCGTACCATTGTGATGGTGACCCACAACCCTGAACTGGGGCGTTTTGCCGATCGGATTATACGCTTACAGCACGGTAAATATTTGAGCGAAGAAGTCAACTCTCGTAGCGGTGATACCAACGCGTTTAATGAGGTAGAACATGTCCGTTAACCTGAAAAAAGTCGTTGGTATTCTACTGATAGGTGCCGCGCTATTGCTGAATGGCTGTAAAGAAGAAAAAGCCGAGGTGGGTGCAGCGGCACCGGAGTTGGCCGCCTATGATTTAAAGGGAAATCAGGTTTCTCTTGAGCAGTGGAAAGGTAAATATATTTATCTTAATTTCTGGGCGTCAAGCTGCGGTGGCTGTCTGGCCGAAATGCCGTCGATGGAGAAGTTGAGTAAAGAGTTTGGCGATAGCATTGTGGTGGTTGGCATTAATACCGATAAAGACGATATGAACATTAAGGCCTTGCTGGACGAGCACCAGATCTCTTTTCCTAACGCGCGAGACCAACTCTCGATCACTCAGGAACGTTATCGGGTGACCGGTACGCCAACCTCATTTCTGATCGATCCAGCAGGAAAGATTACCGCTCAGTACGTTGGCATGTTACGCGAACCAGAACTCAAAGCGATTTTTGAGAAATCTAGGCAGAAAGGCGGTTAACTCATGAATAAGCAACGTGCGGGGCTGTTATTAGCCCTATTAGTCTGCAGTACGCCGGTTCTGGCTCAGACAACGCCGGTTCAGACAACAATGGCTCCAAATCTGCTCTATAAAAATAACTGCGCGTCATGCCATGGCCGCTTTGGTGAAAAAACGGCGCTGGGTAAATCCCGCCCGCTGACCGATTTAACCCAGCAGGAAATCGCCGACGGACTAACTGCCCGAAAAGCAGGCAAAATAGAAGGGGCAGGGAATAAAGTCAAAGCACGGCTGACCGATGAGGATATTACCGCGTTGGCTGAGTTTGTCGTGACGTTGAAGCGATAGGTGTGAATTACGTTGTAACTTTTGGCTAATTAACCGCCCACGGCCAAGCGGTCATGGGCGAGTTTAGAGGGGGAATAGCGTTTAACGAATACCGCGTGAATGGTTTTTCTTTGACCAGTCGAAGGTTTCATCGCTGGGAACAAACTTGTTTTTCTTCTTTTCTGCCCGGAGCTTTTTAGCCTCTTTTTCCAGCTCCTGCATTATCTCGCCAATAACTTCGTCTTTAATCTTATTTTGTTCATTGTTGGTTAAGTTTCTTTCCAGATTCTTTTTTGCCTGAGCCTGCCGCATTCTTACTCGTTGCAGCTGGCTTTCGTTCAAATCTTGTAGCGTTAACTTTTTCATTATAAATGCCCTCTGCTTAATTATCGCTTTTAGTGTAACGCGGAAAAGTGAAAAAGCTCAGTCTTTATCGATGAATCAGTCAATGGTGGTGAAATTAATGGCCGAAAAAGGCGAGAATCCTATTTTGACACCATTTATGGCTAAATTGCCGCCGGGAATCAGTACCTTTCAAAATAGAAGTGCGCCGTATTTGCCGTACTCATTCTGAGACAATACGCGTGCCGATAAGGCCACCGAGGTGCACGCGCATCCAAGTCTATTCAGCCAATGCCCGGGTCAGCCACGGTAACAGCTGCTTTTTACGGCTGATGGTATTTTCCATTAGTACCGGGACCTGACTGACCGGGTTGTGGTTAGAAAAATAGATCTGGCTTTGTGAGGTAGAAAGGGATGTGACCATCAGAACGTAAAAATCCAACTTATCGGTGACAACTCTTTTTTCCATCTCTGCTTTTAAATCGGCTATTTTGTCATCAATCGCGGCAAAGCTACTGACTTCAATCTGTGCCAGAATCATTTTGTTATCGGCAATGGTGTAGTTTTTTTCATCCTTTTGCAGCAGGCGCTCAATGCTCAGGCCGCTGATATCGGTTTTAGCGTTAAGCAGGCTGAGGGTAAAATCGGCCAGATTAACGTTGGCACTAACCGCCAGCGCTTCGGCCGCGGTGCGATCTTGATCTGTTGTTGTCGGGGACTGAAAGCCCACGGTATCGCTCAAGATTGCGCCTAACAATAATAGAGAATGAGCCGATGACAGGGTGTAACCTGCCTGGTTCGAGACAATGTCAAACACAATAGTGCCGCAGCAACCCACTTTTCGGATCCACGCATCCAATGGCTCTGCGGTGATTAATGAACCCATTCGATGATGATCGATTAGGCCAATCACGTTACTTTTTTCTAATCCGGTAGGTCCCTGTTCCAGTTCGCTGAAATCAACCAGCCAAACGTCCTGCCCCTCAATATCGTGGCTTAATAAAGTCGGCGGCTGAAGGTTTGCCTGCGTTAACAAAAATTGCGTCTCAGGGTTTATCTCACCAAGCCTGTAGGCAACAGCATTTCGGTTTAAAAAATTCAACCAGTCGGTAACAACCAGCGCGCTGCATATGCTATCGCTGTCTGGGTTAAGGTGACCAAAAACTGAAATCATAAACAACCTATTTAATAATGAATGAAGCAGGCCAATACTGATGGCATGCTGAAGTAGTTATGATAAAACAAATGGGCCATAATTCGATGATTTATTTGTTGTTATCGGTTACTACCATCATTGATGACCGTAGGAGCAAGATGAAACTAAGTCTTCCCAACGGTTAATCGCTCGAGGGTGATAATTCTTTTATTGCCAGAGATAAAAATGTCTCTGTTAAATTGGTTTTATCTTCTATACTTTAGTAGAAAATTCAGCGTTATCAGTATTAACCATATCGATTTGATAACGGATATTAAGAACAAAAAAACAGAAATGTTCGATATTTGACTGGCTTTTCCTTAGTCTTAGTTAAAGATGCTGTGCGGTTAAAGGTTCTATGCTTAGTATCCACCTTTTTAACAATTTCTTTTTTCATAAAATTTTATGCATAGGGGTTTGAAGAATGTTAACGATGAAACATATTTCTGCAGGTATCGTGATTGGCAGCCTTCTATTAGGCGGGTGTACTTCAAAAGTGGTAGATAGCAACGAATTTTCCGGATTTTTACCTGATTATACAAAATTACAGAAAGCTGAAAGTTCTTCTGGCCAAACGGTACTACGCTGGATGGATTCTACCGTTGATACTAAAAATTATACTAATCTCTACTATGAACCGATTACGTTTTACCCCGCTCCTAAGCCAACGGCACAGATTAGCCAAGATACGCTAAATCAGGTGCTGAACTACACTAACCAAAATATTAAATCGGCGTTTGGTCAACGATTCACTCTGGTTAATAGTCCAAAAGCGCCTAACACCCTGATCTTCCGCGGTGCGATTACCGGTGTGGCAACTGCCAATGAAGGGTTGCATTTCTATGAAGTTGTTCCAGTTGCTTTAGTGATAGCCGGAACGATGGCGGCAACGGGTGAGCGCGATCAGAATACTGAACTGTTCTTTGAAGGTGAGTTAATTGACTCTTCAACCGGTAAACCGGTATTTACCGTTGTGCGTAAAGGTTTTGGTAAGCCATTGGATGATAATGCACAAAAAGTAACCGTTGACGATCTGAAAAAGATCGTAACGGATATGGCATCAGATATTACCCGATTCAAAAAATAGTTAGAGTCTCTCAAATAGAAAAATGCGCCGATAGGCGCATTTTTTGTGGCATGAACGTAGCCCATTTTTCCCAATCAGCAAATCAATTCGCTTTGCTGGCATAAGCGGTCATTCCGCTGACAAACGGATTCAGCGTTTAGATGGCTTAGTACTGAAGGTGTGTACAACCGAAAGAATAATCGCACCGTATAAATTTCAGCTTAAAAAGATCAAGAGAGCATGATGTTCTAAAAAATATTTAAATGCCATAAAATGCATTAAGTTCAAAATACTCAACGTTAAATTCCAAAAAATGAGATAAATTAAATATAAAACTCCAATAATTAATGTTAATTAATCATTGAATTAATAATTAATTAACATTAAATTCACATTTAGAGTGGAAAATTTGATAGCCGTTGCTAAGCTAATCTATAACAGGTTCAGTGATGTAATTAGCTGATACCTAAATGTTAACCAAGCAGCGAGGAACCTCTCATGAAAGTATTACTAACCGTTACCGGCTTCATTCTGCTAGCGTTCTATTCAACGCTGTTTATCATCAGCATGCCTTGATGTTTGTGTTCCGCCAGCATGGGTAACATTGATGGTTGCTGGCGGAATAAAGTCAATTAAGAGATCTGTTGCATACCCTATTTGATTCGTCGCTTTTTGCTACGACTCTGCATCAAATTCATTGTTTTTTTTATTCTCTTGTTAAGAAATTTTTAATTCTTAATATTTTTTCCTTTCATTATAAATATATTCATTTCAAAGTGTGGTTATATATCGTAAATGCGCCTCTAAAACCGTAGTCCCTTAACAGACTGATAGTCAATAATATCGGTAATTAATGAAAACAAAGCTGCGCTAAAGTACAGGTAACAAAATTTATCGTTCAGCAGGTCACTCAAATTGCTAACTGGTTATTAACAATAATGCCTTATTTATTGTCATTCGCATACCTACTTGGAGTTAGGTGGCAGTAGCCGCTTCGCGGTATTTACATTTTCGACAGGGTTCAAAAAAAACACCCCTTTCATTACGAATTTTAGTCGTTTTGAATTATCGGAACAAAATAGCGCAATGGTAAAGTCCTTTATCTATCGTCTACTAAAAGAGTGAGTCAGCAAACGCAGGATTGATATTATTAATACTTATTCTTTTAAGTAATATACTTAGGATAATGCTGCCGATTAATCGAGTGACGTAAATTAAGCATAACGAAAATTAAAAAATAACAGGGAAGAGTAGATCGCCGTGTCAGAATATAAGATAATAGTTACATAATGTTTATTATTGAGAATCACTCTTCATTAACATTATTTTATTTAACGTTCGGATTGAACGTTAACAGGGAAGATTAGCAAAATGGCAACATTCATCTGCCTTTTGTTAAAATAGGAACTATTGGAGAAGTTGAAATGAAGGATAATCCATCCGCATGCCATCATTGTGATGAGACAAATAGCGTGCGTAAACATGGAAAAGCACGATCGGGCATTCAGCGTTACTACTGCTCCGCCTGTCGAAAAACCTTTCAGGTTAAGTACCTTTATCAGGGAAATGAAGACAATATTTTGGAGCAGGTAAAAAAAGGGCTTAATGATGGAGGTAGTCGCGTTGATATCAGCCGTAAGCTTGGTGTGGAACAAAGCGTTGTTGACCGACATATTTATATACTGACAATGGATTCTAGTGCCTAAGAGCACATTGATATTGCTAGCCCATTAACAGAATTAGCTTGTTAATGGGCTTAAGCTGTACTAGCTCAGACCTGATCTGACAGTTACCGGTTTTTATAGGTGTCTGTCAGATTACATCTGGTTCAGATTCTTTTCTGCCCAGACACGTTTTCCATCATGAAGAGCTTCTATCGGCGTACGCCCACAGCAGACTTTTCCTTGATGAGTTCGTTCATTATTATAATACGATAGCCAGATGTCCAGATCCCTCTGTAATGACTCAAGATCTCCGTATAACTTCTTACGGAAGGTGACTTGGTAGAACTCCTGTAAGATTGTTTTATGGAACCGTTCACAGATACCATTTGTCTGTGGTGACATCGCTTTTGTCTTGGTATGGTCGATATTATTTATCGCCAAATAAAGCTGATAATCGTGTTGCTCAACCTTCCCGCAGTACTCCGTTCCTCGATCGGTTAATATCCTCAGCATCGGTAAACCATGCGCTTCATAAAAGGGTAAGACGCGGTCATTGAGGATATCGGCTGCGGTAATCGGCGTTTTACTGGTATAAAGCTTGCAGTGAGCGACTTTGGAGTAGGTATCAATAAACGTTTGTTGGTAAATTCGACCGACACCTTTCAGGTTACCCACATAAAAGGTGTCTTGAGACCCCAGATAACCTGGATGGGCTGTGTCTATTTCACCACAAGCCTCATCATCATGTTTTTTCTTTTCCAGTGCAGCGATTTGCGCATCATTAAGAATGATCCCATCTCTGGCGACCTGCTCTTCAAGTGCTTTTAGGCGCTTACTGAAGTTCTCCAGATTATGTCTGAGCCAAACAGAACGCACACCACTACCGGAAATAAAGACGCCTTTTTTACGAAGCTCATTACTGGTTCTGTGTTGGCCATGAGCGGGAAACTCGACGGCATACTCCGTAACAGCAAGCTCTGTAGCTTCGTCAGTTCTATTTTTTAGATTGGGAACACGTTTACTTTGATTGATGAGCGAATCAATACCACCATCTTCAACGAGTTCTTGATACCGATAAAACGTATCTCGTGAAACGCCCATAATTTTACAGGCACGGGAAACATTCTTAAGTTCTTCTGCCAAATTTAATAAACCGGCTTTGTGTTTAATAATGGGATTGTTAGTATGCAACATGAGAGTTACCTTTTGTGTTTTGAATAAGGATTCGACACCCATATCAAAACCGGTAACTCTCACCTTTTCAAGGTGCTGTGTCAGATTAGGTCGAGACTAATACACTTAAGCTAAGCTCTCTACCCGCATGATAAGTAAATCTACTTTATTCTTTCTAAGCTCCCTAGTGCGTTACGCGTTAAATCTAAGATACAATAGCCCGTGTTGTGCCGTATTTACTGCTATTTCTTGCTACTACGGCGGCAGGGCATAAACGGCTTTCAGGCTGGTCATGTTAAGATAGTCCACTGAAATGCATAATCTGAATCATGATATAACGCAGTGACCTATGAGACTTTTAGATAATCAGCTTGAACTACTTAGCCCGGCCCGCGACGTTGACATTGCCCGTGAAGCTATTTTGCACGGTGCTGATGCAATTTACATCGGCGGCCCCGGTTTTGGCGCTCGCCATAATGCAGGCAATAGCCTGAAGGATATCGCCGATCTGGTTGAGTTTGCCCATCGCTATTATGTAAAAGTGTTTATTACCCTGAATACCATTCTGCATGATGATGAGCTGGAGCCCGCGCGCCGGTTGATCCATCAGCTTTATCAAGTTGGCGTTGATGCGCTAATTGTGCAGGATATGGGCATTTTACAGTTAGATATCCCGCCCATCGACCTCCACGCCAGTACTCAAACCGATATTCGCACCGTCGAGAAAGCCAAATTTCTGTCGGACGTCGGGTTTTCTCAATTGGTGTTAGCCAGAGAGCTAAACCTTAATGAGATTGCTCAAATTAAGCAAAACGTCAGCTCGTCGATTGAGTTCTTTATTCACGGTGCGCTGTGCGTGGCGTTTTCTGGCCAATGCTATATTTCTCATGCTCAGACAGGCCGTAGCGCCAACCGCGGTGACTGCTCTCAGGCCTGTCGATTACCGTTTACGCTAAAAGATGATAAAGGCGGTATCGTTGCCTATGACAAGCACTTGCTGTCGATGAAAGACAATAACCAAGCGGCGAATTTAAACCATCTGGTTAACGTCGGCGTGCGATCCTTCAAGATTGAAGGGCGCTATAAAGACATGGCCTATGTCAAAAATATTACCGCTTACTATCGCCAACGGCTTGATGCCATCCTAGAGCGGCGCTCAGATTTATCTCCGGCGTCCAGCGGCAGAACTCAACACCATTTTATTGCCAATCCTGAAAAAACCTTTCACCGTGGCAGCACTGATTATTTCGTTAATCAGCGCCAGATAGACATAGGCGCTTTTGATTCACCCAAGTTTGTTGGCTTACCGATCGGTGAAGTGCTTAAGGTCACTTCCGCCTATTTAGAGGTTGAAGTAACTGAACCGTTGAGCAACGGCGATGGCCTAAACGTGCTGATCAAGCGTGAAATTGTCGGCTTTAGAGCGAGTAAGGTTGAGAAGGTTGCCCACTTGCGCTATCGGGTTTATCCCAATGAAATGCTGCCGGAGCTGAGCCAGCTGCGACAGCATCACCCGTTAAACCGCAATCTGGACCATGTCTGGCAGCAGCTGTTGCTTAAGTCGTCCAGCGATCGCCGCATTCACGTTGAGCTACGCTTAAGCACTGACGCCGAAAATTTGCTGCTTTGTGCCACCAGTGAAGAGGGTATTTCAGTGACGGCGTCACTTAGCAACCACTTTGAGGTTGCTAATCAGGCCGATAAAGCGTTAGCCGGTTTAAAAGAGAATCTGGCCAAGCTGGGGCAGACTATGTATACGGCTTGCAGCGTCACTATCGATTTACCGGCGATCTATTTTATACCGAGCGCTCAGCTTAATCAGCTGCGCCGGGATGCGATTGATGCATTAACGACCGCCCGCATTCAACATTATCAACGGGCTGAGCGCCTTGCGGTTTCGGTACCTGCGCCGGTTTACCCTGAAACGCATCTGACCTTTTTAGCCAACGTTTATAATCATAAAGCCCGTGAGTTTTATCAACGCTTTGGCGTTGAGCTGATCGACGCCGCCTATGAAGCCCATCAGGAGAAATCCGAGGTGCCGGTTATGATTACCAAACACTGCCTTCGCTTTGCCTTCAATTTGTGCCCCAAGCAGGCCAAAGGCGTACAGGGCGTCAAAGGTCGGGCAACGCCAATGCAATTGGTCCATAATGATGAAATACTGACGTTAAAATTTGACTGTAAACCTTGCGAGATGCAGGTGTGGAGTAAAATTAAGCCGCACGTTTTGAAAATGCCGCCGTCCGGTAGTATTGTGGCATCAATTTCAGTTGATGAATTAAAGAAGACCATTAAGTAGTTTTTCATTCGTAGTTTGTCATACCACGCCGGAGCCGCGCGATAGCGCTCCGGCTTGAACATCATGATGTTTCTGGAGCATCTTTTTCTATGCGTAAACTGTCACAGGCGCTGTTATTAGCATTTCCATTGGTGGTCATGAGTCTATTCCCTGCGGCATCGTGGGCAGAGACTAAAACCGATACCATGGCGAAAACGCAGCCGCGAACGCTGTCTAAAAATGCAAAAAAGATTGAACCCAGCGAGCTGGAAAAGCTACAGCAGAAACTCAGCGAGATTAAACAGAACGTTTCAGCGTCGACTAAAGACGGCGAACTCACGTCATTAAACATCCAGGCGCTCGATCTGGTGAGCAAAACCGATGACTTTATTACGGCGCTGCTGCCCGAACTGGCACAGGTTCAGACTCAGATAGACGTTATTGGAGCACCTCCCGCGGAAGGCGCAATGCCTGAGTCACCTGAGGTAACTAACCAACGCGATAGCTTAAACGCTCAAAAGGCGCTGTTAGAGAAAGAGCTTGAGCACGCCCAAACGTTAAAAACCAACGCCGCTAATCTTGCCAATCAAATTATTGCCCTGCGGCGTAATGCGCTGAAAACCCAGCTGGCGCTGAATTCTGGCAGTATCTTAGGCGCGCGCTTTTGGTCTCCGGTATTTAATCCTCAGCGCGAAGACGTGGCGCGGATCGACGATTTTATCCAACAGGCCAAGCAGGCTTGGGATGACGCATGGAAGCCCGAGGCGCTGTTTGGGTCGATTGTGTTATCTATACTGGCTCTGGCGGTGTGGGGATATGGCCTGCGCGTCACGGATCGGGCTATCATCTGGATTTGTACCAACGCGATGCCCGACGGGCGTTTACGGCGCAGCTTTTTTTCCTGCGCCACGGTATTAACCGCGTTACTGACCGGCTGGGCTGGCGCTAGCCTGCTGTATCAGGTATTTGCACGGAAAAATACGCTGACGCCGTCTCTCCAAAGCTTTGCCGACGGTATGATAACGCTGGTTGTCTTCTCGGCACTGATTATCGGATTGGGAAGGGCGATGCTGTCTAATCAGCGCCCGTCGTGGCGTCTTGCTCCAATTCCGGATCCGGTAGCTAAAGCACTTGGCGTATTCCTGCCGGCCTTAGCCATTATATTGATGATTTTTGGCGTACTGGAGCAGGTTACCAGCAACGTCGGCAGCAGCGTGCCAATGTCGATTTTTGGCAACGGGCTGGTTTCGCTGCTGGTTGGCGGGTTGGCCTGTCTGGCCCCGATGAAAACTAACCGGGTCCGGCGCCAGTTGGCCTTGAACGGCGAGTCAATTGAGGCCCGTTCAACCGTGACCGGATTAGTGCATATTGTCGCGTCCGCCATTGCCATTGGCATCCTGCTTTCACTGCTGATCGGCTATATTCCACTGGCCCGTTTCCTGACCTATGAACTGGTTTGGATTGGCATCGTGTTATCCAGCCTGTATCTAATGTTTAAGTTTGTCGGCGATTTCTGTGAAGCGCTGTTTTCCACCCATACCGCCAGCGGCAAGTGGTTAAAGCAGACGTTTAACCTGGATGTCAGATACTTAGAGCAGGCGACGATTCTGTTCTCTGCCGTTGGCCATATTTTACTGATTTTATTGGCAGCCATTGCGCTGCTTACCGGAACTTATGGCGCCACCACGCCGATGACTATCATCAATAAAGTGATAGATATCATGGGGAGCGACGGTTTCGGTAAGATTAACATTGTCCCTGCTAACGTATTGAATGCATTAATCAGCATGGGGCTTGGTCTGTACGTACTGAGAACCGCCCGACACTGGCTAAGCGCCAAGTTCTTGCCAAAAACCACCATGGACACCGGAATGCGGATGTCGCTGGTCACGCTATTTAGCAACATTGGCTATGTGCTGGTTATTTTACTGACGCTGTCGCTGCTGGGTATCGAGTGGAATAAGCTGGCATGGATCGTGAGTGCGCTATCGGTCGGTATCGGCTTTGGTTTACAGGAAATCGTAAAAAACTTTATTTCAGGCCTGATTCTGCTAACCGAACGCCCGGTCAAGGTGGGCGATTTAGTCAGCATTGCTGGCGTGGAAGGGGATATTCGCCGGATCAATGTACGGGCAACGGAGATTCAGCTTGGTGATAAATCGACGGTAATTGTGCCCAACTCTCAGTTTATTTCCCAAAGCGTACGTAACGTCACCATGGGAAGTGCGCAGGGCGTAGTTACCATTCCATTAACCTTCCCGCTGGATATCGACCCTGAACAGGTGCGTACCATTTTGCTGGAAGCGTATCACACCCATGAATCCGTTCTGGATATACCGGCTCCATCCGTTAGCTTTAGCCAGCTAACCCCTGACGGCATTGCCTTGAGCGTCACCGGCTATGTGAATAGCCCGAGAATGGTTAGCCGCACCAAGAGCGACCTGCTGTTTGATCTGCTCAAACGCCTGCGGGCTGCCGAAGTTAAACTATCTAGCCCGCAGAGCCTGATGATCCAAAACGAGCGGGGCAATTCGGACAACGGTCCAAAAGACGAGTAGCCGCGTTGACTACGGCACTGAGCGCCAGCCCAGTGCCGTAGCGCGTTATTATTACCGGCTAACTCACGGGCTTTAGTCACCTGCTGGCGCTCGGCCTTGATCTTATCTCTTTGCGCATCCTCTTGCTTTTCTGCCTGTTACGTCGTCATTACGGCCACCGACTGTTCAACGGTGCCGCGCGTGCGGCTAAATTTAGTCAACTTATGATCCGTGTCATAAAAAAACAAAATGATGTTCTGAAAAAATAGATTTATATCAGTTAGTTAATATTTTACATCCATCGAATTCGTTTTCATTTCATTAACAAATGGCCAGCAGGGCGAATAGATAATTTCATGATAATTAATATAAATAACGCCGTTCTGCCCTTGGCATTGTTTGTTAAAAAATTGAAGAGCGGCAGAATTAAACCCTTTATAAATGTGGACTTGAGTCATAAATGAGAAAAATACCATTTGATAAATGATTATTATTATCATTTAATTTAGCGGAATTTGACTCCCAATCAGGCATGAGGTCCATGACTATCGATTTATCGCCTTATTACGCTCAACCCGGTTCGTTACCTTTTACCGACCGACATGCAACCATGCCGTGGCGAAGCAGTGTGCCGTTAGCCCCCGATCAAATACAGAATGAATGGCTGGCGTTAACCCAGCGTCAGCTACCTGCGCGTAAACGGCTCCTGTATTTACACATCCCGTTTTGCGCCACTCACTGTACCTTTTGCGGCTTTTACCAAAACCGGCTACAGCCTGAAAGCACCAAAAAGTACGTCGATCATTTATTGCAAGAGATCGAAATGGAAGTCGACAGCCCGCTTCATCAGTCGGCTCCGATTCACGCCATCTACTTTGGCGGCGGCACCCCGACATCGCTGGCTGCCGATGAACTCTACCGCATTATCAGCGCGTTAAAAACGCGGCTTCCGCTGGCTCCTGACTGTGAAATTACTATCGAAGGGCGGATCCTGAATTTCGACGATAGCCGAATTGATGCCTGCCTTGATGCCGGCGCTAACCGCTTTTCTATCGGCATTCAGACCTTTGATACCCAAATACGCCAGAAAATGGCCCGTACCTCAGACAAGCAGCAGTCCATCAGCTTTATGAAAAACCTCTGTTCCCGCGACCGGGCGGCGGTAGTTTGCGATCTGATCTTTGGCCTACCGGGGCAAACGAAAGGAAATTGGGCTGAAGACTTAGCCATCGTGCGCGATCTGGGCATAGACGGCGTTGACCTGTATGCGCTTAATTTACTGTCCACCACGCCATTGGCAAAAGCCTCTGAGAATCAACGTGTAACCTTGCCAGACGTGGCCCAGCGTAGAGATTTCTATTTACAGGGTGCGTCGGCGCTGGCGGACTACGGCTGGCATCAGCTAAGCAACAGCCATTGGGCGAGAACCACCCGCGAACGTAATCTCTATAACCTGCTGATCAAGCAGGGCGCTGACTGCCTGGCGATGGGTTCCGGTGCTGGCGGTAATCTGAACGGTCAGGCCTATATGATGGAGCGCAGTCTGGAGAAGTATTACCAAACGCTGAGTAGCGGACAAAAGCCGATCATGATGATGACTAAAGTCACCGATCCCGGCTATATGTGGCGACATCGGTTACAGGAGGGCGTCGAGATCGGCCGTATCAATTTGCCCCAGTTAACGCCGCACAGCGCTAAGCTTCAGCCGCTGATTGACCAATGGCATCAGTCAGGGCTGATTAAAGACAACCGTGACTGTATGCGCTTAACCGACAACGGCCGGTTCTGGGCCAGTAACTTATTACAATCGCTCCAGCAGGTAATTATGCAGGTTAATGCCTGATTTTTTCTATCACTAAGCCTCAAAAAGAGAGTAATTCAATGACTGATATGACCCTAGATGAACTGATGAAAACTAACCCGGACGGTACGCTGGAAGACATAGCGCTAAAATATAATGTGTCATTGTTGGACGTGGTTGCCACGCTGCCTACCCACGTACTGACCGGCGGTGAGCAGTTTGATACGGTTTGGGATGAAGTCGCCACATGGGGAATCGTCACTACGCTGGTACACAACAGCGACGTTATTCTTGAATTTCAAGGCGAGCTGCCTACCGGGTTCCATCGCCATGGCTACTTCAACCTTCGCGGCAAAAACGGCTTAAGCGGGCATATTAAAGCGGAGAATTGTCGCCATATCGCACTGATTGAACGTAACTTCATGGGTATCGCAACGGCTTCTATTGTGTTCTTCAATCAAGAACAGAAGGCGATGTTTAAGATTTTTCTGGGCCGAGATAGCCATCGCCAGCTACTGGCCGATCAGGTCATCGCGTTCCGCCAGCTGGCTGAAAAATTGAAGAGACTAAATTGATGAGCAGCTGGCTAATTTTCGGAGCCGCTCAGGGAACCGGAGCGCTTTTGTTACAGCGCGCGGTTGACAGCGGCCAGCCGGTGGTGGCATTTGTGCGCCAGAAGCAGGACGTTTTACGGCTAGAAGCACGGGGCATTCGGGTTGTTCAGGGCAATGCCTGTGATGAGCCGTCGGTAGAGAAAGCCTGCCGGGCCGCGGGGCGAGACGCGGTGATTATTTCCACCATTGGCGGGCGTCATGACTATTTGGCACACCGCACCGTCATAGACTGCGCTGAAAGATGCGGTATTAAACGGATGGTCATGGTGACATCGCTAGGCTGCGGTGACAGTTGGCCAACGCTGTCGGATAGGGCGAAGGCGGCCTTTGGTCAGTCAGTTCGCGAAAAGTCGCTGGCGGAAAGCTGGCTGCAAACCAGCGCGCTGGACTACTGTATTTTACGCCCCGGCGGGCTGTTGAACGGTGAACCCACCGGCAAGGCCGAGCTGTATGTCGGGCAGGAAGTTCACGGCTTTGTTAACCGTAGCGATATTGCACTGGTGATTGAACGGCTGGTCGCGAATAAGCTGGGCAATAGCGTCTATAGTCTGATTGAGCCGGGCTTGAAGCCATAATCGGTAAACAGGGGTGGAAAGGCTAACCACCCCACGCCACTTTGATTCCCAATCCTATCAGTACCACACCAAGCGCCTTGTCGACCACCTTTTGGGCCTTTGCCAGCCCACGGCGCACCGGTGCGCTTTGGATCAGAAACACCAGTATCGGCCACCAGACAGCGGCAAGAATAAAGATAATAAAGGCGTACCACAGTTTGACGCCGATGCTGGAATCGACGCTAAGCACCTGAGTGAACACCGACAGGAAAAACAGGGTCGCTTTAGGATTGAGTAAGTTGCACAAATAGCCCTGTATAAAGGCGTTTTTATAGCTGGTTTGCTGCGGCGTTACGCCGGTCACATCGAGCCTACTTCCCCCCTTGGCAAACAGTGCCTGAAGACCAATCCAAATCAGATAGGCTGCACCCGCGTATTTCAACAGGTTGAAAAGCCACGGCGTGGCGGTAATCACCACGGCCAAACCGGCAACGCAATAGGCCATATGGGTTGCTACGCCGAGAATGATGCCAAAGGCCGTCATCATGGCAACCGGGCGACGATAGCGGGCGGCGTTTTTTACTACCAGAAAGAAATCCGGGCCGGGAGAAATCATGCCCAGCGTGGCAATAGTGGCGATAAACAGAGACGTTTCTAGCATGCTTTCTAACATGAATAGTCATGACCTTATGCGCTAAAATTTATCAGCCGATAATGTCAGACATCGGCTAAAAAACAAGTGCTGGCCGGTAAATTTGCAAAGTAGTGCGCAGAGTGCGAATCGGCAGCAAAGAAAGAATCAGGGCAGTAGGGGTTATTATCGGTGACAAACGCCCGCTGCCCGGATGCGATTATTGAACTTTACTAATTTGTTTTACGTCGATTGCTACCGAGTTCCAGTCTTTATCCACTTCACCCTGAATCTCTACTTTATCTTTCGGCGTAATCATCAAACCATTCCAGCGCTTATCGTCAATCTCAACGTTAATGGTGCCAGAGGCATCGCGGAACTGATAAAGCCCTTTGCCGATTTGCATTTCAACGGTGCCCTGCAGCGTAACCCAAGTGTCATCACCCAGGGTCTTTGCCTGCTCAACCGTGGTGCTGCTGGCTTTAGGACCAGAAAACCCTCCGGATTGAGCGTGGTTGGTTGCCGGGGCATGCGGATTGACTAAACCACCGGATTTCTGTGCAAACGCCGTAGTACTGGCTAAGGCGGTAAGTAAGGCTAACATGGCGATCTTTTTCATTTAATTTCTCCTGATAAATACGATTTAGCATCGAATAAATGACGACGGATGCCGCCTTCTTGGCAACGATTAAACCAATAACTTCTTAACAAGATCTTAAGAACCCGTATATAAAAAGTTTTTTTACTCAAAGCGAAACCGGCGATAGTCAGGTGCAGATTTATACTGTAATAGTACCTCCAATAACTATAAAGGAGGGTGGCTATGCGGGTTTTGCTAATCGAAGATGATAAGTTAATTGGCGATGGCTTAAAAGCGGGTTTAACCAAGCTGGGGTTCACCGTTGACTGGTTTACCGAGGGCAAAATCGGCCAGCGCGCGATAGATTCTGCACCTTACGATGCCGTAGTTTTAGACCTGAGCCTGCCGGGAATTGACGGCATGGACATCCTACGGGAGTGGCGTAATAGCGGCCATGATGAGCCGGTTCTGATCCTGACCGCCCGAGACGCTTTAACCGAACGGGTAGCCGGGTTACAAAACGGTGCCGATGACTACTTATGCAAACCCTTTGCGCTGGTTGAGGTAGCGGCCCGGCTACAGGCGCTTATCCGGCGGCGACACGGCCAGATAACGCCAACCTTAAGCTATAACCACGTAGCGTTTGACCCTTCAACGCTCAAAGTAACCAGCCACGGCGAGCCTATAATCCTAAAACCCAAAGAGTTAGCCATTTTGGAGCTGTTTCTGCACAACGCTGACCGAGTGCTTGCACGAACGCTGATTGAGGAAAAGCTGTATAACTGGGATGAAGAGGTCAGCAGCAACGCGGTGGAAGTTCATATCCACCATTTGCGGCGCAAGCTTGGTAATGACTTTATTCGTACGGTTCACGGCGTTGGCTACACCTTGGGAGAGGCCAAATGAAACGGTTAAGCCTGAGGCTGCGGCTGATTCTAATGTTGGTTATTCTGGCCACGACGACGTGGGGGATCGCCAGCTTACTGGCATGGAAGCAAACCAGCGACACGATCAATGAACTGTTTGATACCCAGCAAATGGTGTTCGCAAAGCGTTTATCGGTATTGGATGCCAGCACCCTCAGTGAGAATGCCAGCCTGCTAAAAACCAAAACACTAGTTCATCATAACCGCGGTAAACAGGACGATGATGCGCTGGCCTTTGCCATTTTTACCGCCGACGGAAAAATGGTGCTCAACGACGGCGACAATGGCCGCAAGCTTATTTTTAACTATCAGGGTGATGGCTTTGTCCACGCAGAGCTACAGGGCAGCGATGACCCATGGCGCTTGGTCTGGCTGGCCTCTGCCGATAAAAGCCATATTGTGGCGGTCGGTCAGGAACTGGACTATCGCACCGAGATGGCTCAGGACATTGTGGCTTCCCAATTAATGCCGTGGACCATTGCATTGCCCATTATGATGTTACTGATGGCACTGTTGATTACCCGCGAACTGCTGCCGATGCGTTTAATTGCCGTAGAGTTAAGCCAGCGTAAGCCTGACGATCGGCAACCGTTAACCACCCGTCAGGTTCCTAATGAAGTTAAGCCGATGGTGACGGCGCTTAACAATTTGTTCTCCCGCATAGGCAGTATGCTGGCCCGAGAGCGCCGGTTTACCTCCGATGCGGCCCATGAACTTCGCAGTCCGCTGGCCGCGCTGAAGGTACAAACGGAAGTTGCCCAATTAGCCGGTGATGATGAACAGATGCGTAACCATGCGCTGATGAACCTGAGCGATGGCATTGATCGTTCAACCCGGGTGGTCGATCAGCTTTTGACCTTATCGCGTTTAGATTCTTTATCTGAACTGGATGAATTAGAGCAAGTTGACTGGCCCGGCTTGCTGCAAAGCAGCGTGGCTGACATTTACCATAAGGCCCGCAGTGAGGGGGTTGAGTTTCGCTTAGACATTCAACAAACGCCAAAGTCAATTCAGGGTCATGGGCTGTTGCTTTCTGTTCTGACCCGAAACCTGTTTGATAACGCGGTGCGCTATAGCCATCGCGGCAGCAGCGTAACGGTAACCCTGAACGCCAGCGGCTTTAGCGTAGAGGATAACGGCCCCGGGGTCAGCGATGAATTTATGCCGCGTATTGGCGAGCGTTTTTTTCGCCCTCCGGGGCAGGAAAAAACCGGCAGCGGTCTGGGGTTATCCATCGTGCAGCGCATTGCCCGGCTACACGGCCTGACGGTGACGTTCGGTAACCGGCAGCAGGGCGGATTTGTGGTCAGGGTCCGTTGGCCATAGCTTCACGGCCAGTGCTTAACCGATCTCAATTCTGGCGCTAAAACCGCCTTCATCCCGGTTATTAAAGCTCAGGCGTAAACCGTGTAGCCCGGCTATTTGTTGTGAAATAGAAATGCCCAAACCGCTGCCGGTTTGGGTTTGGCCCGGCGGGCGATAGAAGCGTTCGCCCAGCCGTATCAGCTGTTCTTCGGTAACGCCGGGGCCGCTGTCTTCCACAATAAAGGCGCTGTTGGTTAAGGTAATGGAGACTTCACCGCCGGGCTGGGTGTAGCTCAGCGCATTGTCGACCAGATTGCGAATAAGCAGTGAAAGCAGTAACAAATTACCCTGAGAGTCAGGGGGAGTACCCTGATAGCTCACCTTCAGTTCAAGACTGTTCTTTTGGGCCTGAGTAAAAAATGAAGGCTGCATTTCCTGAACCATTTGCTGCCAGTTAATCACGACCGGATCGGGAATTGAATCTTCTGCATCCAGCTTTGACAGCGTTAAAAGCTGGTCAATTAATCGCGAAGCCCGATCGATACCGAGGGTTAAGTTATTCAGCGCCCGTAGCTGTACTTCCGGTTTATTAATGGCTAACTGAGCCACCTGAGCCTGTACGCGAAGGGCGGCTAACGGGCTACGAAGTTCATGGGCCGCATCGGAAACGAAGCGGCGTTCCCGGCGCAGCATATTACCAATCTGGGCAAACAGGCCATTAAGCGCATCAACAAAAGGCTTTATCTCGCTGGGCAGCCGTTGGTCGTTGAGCGGGGTGTCGTCGTCGGGCGCTCGCGTTTGCAGCGAACTGGCCATCTGTTTTAACGGAGCTAGTTCCCGGTTGATCATGAGAATAATGATCAACAGCATAATCGGCAGGATCATCGCCCACGGGGTAAGCGCATGGTCAATGACGATACGGCGAGACAGCATATTGCGGTAGGCATTTTTTTGACCGATAGCAATAATAAACTGGCCGTCCATTGACCTTAACCACAGGGTTCGCCATAGCGGATTTTCTTCAAATACCGGGCCATTGTCTAAGTTCAGCAGGCCTTTTGAACGATTATAGTCGGCAACGTTTTTTACGTTACTGAGCAACAGCTTGCCGTCGTTGGAAAATATGGCAAAAGAGAAAATTTCACGGGCCTGATTATAGATACCGTTTTTGAACGCGGTGCGCTCGTTTGAATAGCCGCCTTTGAGTAAGTCTGAGAGCTGCGACTGTTCCAGCCGTTGGGCGAACATGATTTGTTCGCTGTCAAAAATGAGCCGTACCCGATGGCGGATTTTAACGTAAGAAATGGCCGAGGAGACTGCCCACGCCAGCACCAGTAGCAGGGTGAAAATAACGATCAACCGGGTACGCAAACTCCTTTTTTTCATGCTTCCTCACCCAAAATGTAGCCAATACCGTAGATGGTGCGGATAAGCTGCCTGCCGAGCTTATGCCGAAGGTTGTGAATATGGACTTCAACGGTATTACTGCTTACGTCGTCACTCCATGAATAGAGCTTTTCCTGAATAATTGATTTATTCAGCACCCGATTTCGATTCAATAAGAACAGTTCCAGCAGCTTTATTTCCCTTGAGGTTAACACCACCGGCACGCCAGCTTTTGTTACGGTGTAGTTCGATGAGTCAAACACAATGTCGGCATACTGGAGTTGGGAACTCAACTGGCCGTTACGTCGACGAACCAGTGCCTGTAGGCGTGCGGCAACTTCTTCCAGCGCGAAAGGCTTACACAGGTAGTCGTCGGCACCGAACTGCAGGCCGCTAATTTTCTCTTTTAACGCATCCCGTGCGGTGAGTATCAGAACCGGCGTATCGATTTTTTGCTGTCGCCATTGGCGAACAATGTCTAATCCATCAATGCCGGGCAGGCTTAAATCGAGCACTACCGCATCATAGGGTGCCGCAGTAATCGCCTTTTGGCCCAGAATGCCATCGGTAAACCAGTCAACGGAAAAACCGAGTTCGGCTAAGCCAACGTTAATGCCATCGCCAATTAGCATGTCATCTTCAACTAAAAGAATTCTCATTGCACGGGCCCCTTATCAGGTCAATCAGGATAGGCATAGTTAGTTGCGCTATCATAGCTAAAACCGGGTGGGAGCGCGTCATCAATTATACCGGCTGGCTTAAAATAGCCTTGGCAGGGCGATTACAGCCCATACTATGGCGCTGAGCAGCAGGGCGACCAGTACCGCCGCCGAGCCAATGTCTTTGGCCCGGCCGGAAAGCTCGTGGTGCTCATAGCCAATCCGGTCAACCACCGCTTCAATGGCGCTGTTGAGTAGTTCAACAATCACCACCAGTACCACGCAGCCAATGAGCATCAGCCGTTCGATAGAAGAGACATCGAGCCAGATAGCCAGCACGGTTGCTACCAAGCACAGCAGGCTTTCCTGACGAAAGGCGGCTTCGTTCTTCCATGCGGCTTTTAGCCCTGCAAGTGAATATCCGGCGGCGCGAATAATTCGTGTCATACCCACGGCCTGTTGCTTAGTCATCAGCTTATTCTCGATTATTGCCGACATGTGCGAAACATATCCAGCTCAGGTTTATATTCGCCGGTTTGTATATCAAATATGCCCAGCAGGGAGTGGAACAGGTTGTCATGGCTAAAGTTACCCTGCTTGGCCTCTTTGGCTAAACAGTCGGCGTTCAAGTTCTGATACTGACGATAATCCTTCGAGGTCCAGAGAAGGAACGGAACGTGGGTTTGCTGTGAAGGGGCAATGGCGTAAGGAGCGCCGTGCAGATACATGCCATTCTCACCCAGCGATTCGCCGTGGTCAGAGACATAAATCAGCGAGGTAGCAAACTTATCGCTATTTTTCTCCAGCAACGAGATGGTTTTATCGACCATATAGTCGGTATAGACGATGCTGTTGTCGTAGGTATTGACCAATCTGACTCTGTCGCAGTCTTGGATCTGTTTGGTGTCGCAGGTAGGGTCAAACTTGCGCTGAGCGTCCGCATAGCGTTGGTAGTAGGTTGGCCCGTGGCTGCCCATCTGGTGAAGCACGATGATGCCGTCGTTATCCAGCTTCTGAATATAGTCATTGAGCTTATCCAGCAGGACCTCATCCTTGCAGTCTCCGTCGCTGCAAAACTCCGGTAGCATCAGCTTGGTGGAGTTTTCATTTGGAACGCGGTCGCACGCGCCTTTGCAGCCGCCGTCATTATCGCGCCACAGCACGCTAACCTTAGCCCGTTGTAAAATATCCAGTACGTTTTCACGGTGTTTAGCCGCGCTCGCTTTGTAATCCTTACGGGTCATATTAGAGAACATGCACGGCAGGGAAACGGCGGTCGCGGTACCGCAGGAGCTTACGTTGTCAAAGTAGGTCAGGTCGCTGCGCTTAGATAACAGCGGGTTGGTGTCACGGCTATAGCCGCCAAGCGAGAAGTTCTCTGCTCTGGCCGTTTCGCCCAATACCAGAATCACTAAGGTTTTCTTTGGCCTTTGGGCTAGGTTCGGGCCTCTTTTAGCGTCTTGACCGATAGCCTCAAAAGGCCTGTTAGCCTCAATGTCATTCGAGACATTTTTTATCAGACTGCCGACCACGTTAGACGGCACCAACATTTTCACCGTGTCTTTGTTATTACGAAAAAACGGGGCGTAGTCGCGAAAAAAGAGCAGGGCAATCAGCACAATAACTAGCGCAGAGGCAACGATGTTAATCGCTTTAAAACCGATAAATTTAACCACGCTGGATGAAGGTTTTACCTTAGTCAGCGCGACAATAATAGAAGGAATAATACCCAGCAGCGTAAACCACAGCACCATTTTAAACGAAACTAAATTCAGCGTTTCATTCAGATTGGTTTCCAGCGCATTCTCCGTCATGTTGGCATCAATTACGGTATTAAAGCTATACATGAAATAGTTAATCGCTGCACCGGTTAAAATAAGCACAATAGCAACGGGCTTACGCAAATAGGGTAGCAGCAGAACGCTGAAAATCATGTTCAGGCAGCAAAACAGTAAAACAACCATCGAGGCTGAAAACAGAAACGACCGAAATGAGTCGACATCGACGATGTGCCAAGATTGATAAAAGAAACGCGTATTTTGAAATAGCGTAATAAAAAGTGAAACGCAAAGAATGAATACCGTATCACTACACCGTAGGCGGGTCTTAATGTTCATGCGCGCTATCTGCCTCAAAGTTAATCTGCTGGATTGACAATGAAGAGAGTTAACCACGCAATACTTAATCAATTATTAAGTGGCAACAACGATAAAAACCAATAAATATAGGGGGATATATATTTATTGAGATGTTAAAATATTGGTAGATAATTGTTATAATAGAAACTGCAGGGGTGGTAAAATCGATATCTTAGTATGATATCATTTTTCAATAGCTTAAGAAGATGGCTCTTATAGGACAAGAACATGGAATCTGAACAACCAAAAATACCGTTAACTCAGCTCAAAAAAAGAAAGTACAAAGTGTTAATCCAGCATGCGTTAAAAATGTTTGAGGAAGGGGCGTTCCCATCCGTAACCGAGCTGGCCCTTGAGGCTGAAGTATCAAGGGCAACCGCATATCGGTATTTTCCAACGCAAAGCGCGCTGATTTCTATCGTCGTTGATGAAATTCTTCAACCAATTATCTCTTGGCGGCCTCTACAAACCGATGCCGATGAGAGGGTTGAGGAATTGCTCAAGTTTGCCTATCCGCAAATGTTCAAGCATGAGGGCGCACTGCGGGCCGCGCTGTTACTGTCTTTACAGCAGTGGGCTGAAAAACGCTCGCAGGAGACTAACGCTAAGCCGGGAGCCGTAATAAATGAAAAGCTGATTCGAGGGCACAGAAAGCAGATTCTGTCGCTGGTGACCGAACCGCTGAAGGAGCAGCTTCCTGCCGAGGTGCATGAAAGAGTGATCCATTCACTGTCACTGGTGTACGGTTCTGAAATGTTTATGGTGTTTAAAGACATCTGGCAGTTAGACAACGATCAGGTTCAGTCTATTAGCCAGTGGATGGCTAAAGCAATTTTGAATCAGGCTAAGGCTGACGCAGAACAGCAAAAACAATAGACGGTTTCGATTTCTGTCCAACTGAGAGCCAGAAGGCTCTCAGCTTATCCAACCTAAGTGCTCCGCCAGAATATTAAACCCGATGCCAATCAGAATAACGCCGCCGATGATTTCAGCCCGTTTGCCCAGAATAGGGCCGATATAGCGACCGAGTAGCATCCCCAGCGTTGCCATTATCATGGTCGCCATGCCAATAGCCATCGCGGTATGAATAATATTAACCTGCAATATAGCCAAACCAACGCCAACCGCCATCGCGTCCAGACTGGTTGCTATCGCCGTCGTTGCCAACATCATGAATGAGTGACGTTGTAACTTTGGCGCATCTTGATCCGGCTGTTTGAAACCTTCGACGATCATTCGGCAACCTAAAACCAGCAATAGGCTAAAGGCTACCCAGTGGTCCCATTCCATAATGTACTGGCTGGCCATGAGGCCCATAGCCCAGCCAATCAGGGGCGTAATGGCTTCAATGCAGCCGAAAATTAGCCCAGTACGGAACGCTTCACGAAAACGAGGTTTGTGGAGTATTGCCCCTTTACCGATTGACGCGGCAAACGCGTCCATCGACATACCAAAGGCAAGAATAAGCGTAGCTGAAAGGTTCACGGTGTTTTATATCTCCGGCAGGGATGATCCCATAACATGCATTCACATCACCCGGACTATTGGGCGCTGCACATGTCTATGGTCTCGCCTACCTAATTGGTTGCCCGCACCACGCTGAACTTATCCGGTTCATGCGAGTATGTTGATACGGGCGCTTGCGTTGCAATAACGAAAGCCGGCTACTCCCCAATGACCGCGAAATGCTATCACCAATGCGTGGAGTGTCCAAGAAAAAAGTGCTTATTAATCAATGCATTTGATAATAATTCTTATTCACGTTAAGCGTGATTACATATCAAACATTTTGCGGTTAATCCGTAGCCTGAATAAATGGTTTTATAGACAGCATTGGCGAAGCCGATAAGTTTATTTTGACGGTGACTTAGTCACCCATTTCAGGGGTATTTGATTCTAAACAGGCTGACGATGGCCACAATGCACATCAGTGCGGCAATGTAAAAAACGGAATGATATTGCCATACTTCAGTGACTAGTCCCGCCACTAAACCGCCAATAATCCAGCCAACGCGCACGGTATTGGTAAACAGCGTGGTGGCTGAACCTGCCTGACCCGGCATTAGATCCTGAAAATAGAGCATTCCAATACTGGCTAAAATACCAATAAAGACGGCGTTCAAAAGCTGTAGCCCCAACAGTAGCCCGGTGTGGGTAAATACCATCAGCCCGAGGTAAAATATCAGGCCCGACGCAATAGCCAGCCCCATCAGAAAGCGTTTTCCAAAACGTTTAGCGTAATAACCGGCAATCAGCATCACCGGAATTTCCAACCCGGCGGCGGCGCCCATCATGATACCGACCAGCTTTTTGGGAAGCTGCAGCTCTTGGATTAAATACAGCGGCATATTGATGAAATACATGCCGTTACAGGTCCACATGAGGGAGCAAACGACAAACAGCAATAGAATATCGCGGCGATGCTGACGGGGAGCCTGAACCGATGAAGCGTTAGCGGTTTTGATCTTCGGCATGGCCGGTAGGGTATGCCAGACTATCAGTGCGCAAATAGCGAAGCTGGCAGCCGCGGCGATGTACATGATGGTAAAGCCATATTCGAGCGCTAAAACAAAAGCCAGCGGTGGGCCAACCACCCATGCAAGTGAAATTTGAGCCCGTAATATTGAACTGAACATCACCGCTTCACGCCCGTTCTTGTCGGCATGCTCTCTGGCAAGGGCAAACAGCTGTGGCGTGGCGGTTGAACCAAAGGTCAAAAACACCACGCCGATGGTTAACAGCACAAAATAGTTGCGATTAAAGGCATAGAGAATACAACCCAAAGCGCCTATCAGGCAGCATTGAATAATCAGCTTTTTTCGATCGCCGGAGCGATCCGAATAGCTGGCGATTATTTGGCTAATAACAATACCAATAATGGCGCTGCTGGTATAAAACAGCCCGACCAGGAACGGCCGTGTTTGTACCTCAGTGGTTAAAAACAGGCTAAGAGTGGGGGTCTGAAGGGCTGAAGCCATGCCGGTCAGAAACGCAATAAACAGAAAGGCCAGTGAGGTGACATCGGCCATTTTTCTGAATGAAACGGAGAACATGCGCATGGGCCACTGGCTACGGTAATAAGGGATTGGTCAAGGATGATACGCCCGTTGGTTAAAAACGGAAAACTGTTTTAATCAGGGTTGGTAGACACCTCAAAATTGGGGATGGTTAGAAATAAAAATCCCGCCATTCGGCGGGATTTTCTATCGTGCAATAAACGCTAAATTTACGGCGCCGTCGGGGCCTGCTGAGCAACGCGCTGTTGCTCAAGCTGCTCTTGAGTATGCACCGGAACCATCATATGGGAAGCGATAATCACGACCGCCAGGCCAACCAGCATCGGCACGGAGGTGCGCTTAACCACTTCAAACGGCGATATTTTTGCCATACCCGACGTCGCAACGACAACGCCGGAAACCGGTGACATCGAGCGGCCAAGGTTAGACGCTTGCAGCATCGGGATAACCAGGTAGGTCGGGTTAATGCCCATCTGATCGGCCAGTTTAGGAATAAACTCCACGAAGGCATAAAACGGCGCATTGCCGGAACCGGTCGCAATGGCTGCCAGCATGGTGATCACAACCAGTACTAACATCATCACGATAGTGCCACCGCCTGAGGTTTCGGCCAAGTGGATCAGCCCAGAGATAAAGCCGATAGTGCTCAGGCCTTGGGCAAAAATTCCCGCGGCAACCAGCAGCATAACCACCGAGAAAAAGGCTTCGCCCATCGCTTTATACGCTGAGTCCAGACCGTCAAATACCTGCTTGGCCTTAAAGGAACGAATAAATTCGATCAGCGCGGTTAACACCATACAGATAATAATAATGGTGATGATGTTCAAACTCGGAATCACTTGCTTCACGCCCGCAGCATTAGCGAACGGCAGGCTGATTTTACCGGAAAAGATCAGTACGCCAATAATTGGCAGGAACGGTAAAATGGCGTAGAACACCGGTACGCGGGTAACAATGTGCGAAACGTCCAGCTTTTCGCTGACCGCATTCTGCTTTTTGTCTAAATAACGCTGCCAGAAGAAATGGGCAATGGCGATGGCCACAATAGCCATAATTGAAATCGGCAGCGTGGTGTGAAAAGCAAACTCAATCAGCTTGGGTCCGCCCATTTTAGAGGCTTCTGCCGCGACAATCACATCGCCGGACGTTGGCGATAAAATAATGGCGGCCGGTGAAGCACAAATTGCCGTTGCCGCGCCCCGGCTAATTCCCACGTTGACCATGACCGGAAACAGCGTTGCCATTAACAGCACGCCCAGACCGGTTGCCGATGAAACCGCAAGGGACATCAGACAGGCCACAAAGTAGGCGGCGATCATCAGAATATAAGGCGAGTTAATGTATTTAAGCGGATGAGCGGCCAGTTTAACTACCATATCGTTAGCGCCGATATGGGACATATACGCGGCAAAACCGCATAAAATCATGATCATCATACCGAGGTCAGCGGCTCGGTTACTGAGCAATCCTTTCATAAATTCAAACACGTCGAGCAGTAGAATGCCGGTAGTGTCTTTAGCGGCAATAACCGGGCGGCCAAGACTAATGCTAATCAGCAACAGAGCAATACCGCCAATCATCAGTACGCCAGTGGCTGAGTAGCCTTTCATAATGTAGTAACCAACGGCTACTGCGATAATTGCTCCGATCAACAAATTGACGGTATAAGGAACTTCTAGCATATCTGATTATCTCCAAAACAGGATTGCTCAAAAAATTTTGAGCACAGTAAACGCATAAAAAATAAAAAAACGATGTGCACTATACATTTTTCGTAAAAATCTTGCATTTAATGATTTTTATTTGCGCAAGAGCCTGCTTTTGATGGGCTAATTAGCCGCTAACATGCGATAACGATGATTAAAAATTGTGATTGTAGAACCGCTAACGGACGAGTAAATGATAGCTTAGAAAAAGCCGGGCAGCGGCGCTCACAGGCTTAATGCGAGCTATAAACCGTGCGCTTACCCTGTGCGTCAAAGGTCATGACTGAATAAGCCTCTTTCTCATCACCTTGTTCCATTCCCGGGCTACCGACAGGCATGCCCGGCGTGCTCAAACCAATGATATTCGGGCGTTCCTTCAACAGGCGCTTAATATCTTCGGCCGGAACGTGCCCTTCAATCACATAGCCGTCAACCAACGCGGTATGGCAAGACATATATTCCATTGGGATCTTGTGGCTTTGCTTGAACTGATAAAACTCACTATCGTTAGCGATAACGGTTTCTACGGTAAATCCGCTTTCTTCCATTTTTTTCGCCCACTTGGAGCAACAGCCGCAGGTAGCGGATTTATGCATGGTTATCGTGGTGGCTAACGCCGAGGTTGAGCTAAAAAGTAGCGCCAGCGCTAATACCTTCAATGGCAATTTCAATTTCATTTTTATACCCAAATATAAACACCGGAAAAGCCGGATAGCAGAGTGGTTTAATAAAAATAATCTCAACAGGATACAGTAAATCGGCGGGTATAATCTACGGCATAGCTATAATAATCAAACGCCTGCGAGGTTTAGCCAACCGCCAATAATTATTAGCCAAATCAAGCTTCTTATTGATTGAAAAATATTCTTATTATGATCAATTTCTATACGTTTCTGGTCGTGATAGTCTGGTGATGACCGTAGCAACCAATAGGAGAAGACGCTGTGTTTCCAGAATATCGAGATTTGATTACCCAGTTAAAAACGGATAATCCACGGTTCTGCACACTGTTTCAACGACATAACCAGTTGGATCATGACATTCGGCGGGCTGAACAGCAGCCGGGAGCCATGTATGACAACGACATTATGTTGATGAAGAAAGAGAAACTTCGGTTGAAAGACGAGTTATATAAAATACTCAAAGGATGTGAAGAACAACAGTCATGACGTACCCCCATAAGTAGTTAATAAGTAGCTAAAAAAATGGTCAAAGCGACCGACCCCGGCCCTTTGACCATGATGCCTCCGCCCCGCAGTCAATCACTATTTCAATGTTTAAACTCAAGCTGAATGCTCAAACGTTAATCCCAAGCGTCCGATAAGCGAATTCCATTTTTTAGCTCCGGATCTCATTTCGTATCAGAATCGTTGATTAACTGTACAAACATACAGTATTATACGGATGTATATGAAAACGGTGATTCGGAGAGATAACAAATGAAAGAGAGCGTACTGCATAAGCTGACGATTCTGGCCGAATCGGCAAAGTATGATGTGTCCTGTTCGTCCAGCGGTACCACCCGTGGCAAGAAAGCCGGTAGCATCGGCAGTACTAGCGGGTGGGGAATATGCCATAGCTTCACCGAAGACGGGCGCTGTGTCTCTTTATTGAAAATCTTACTGACCAACTTTTGCCAGTATGACTGCGCCTATTGCATTAACCGCCGCAGTAACGATGTGGAACGCGTAGCGTTTACGCCAAAAGAGCTGGCTGAACTCACCGTTGAATTTTACCGACGTAACTATATAGAAGGGCTGTTTCTCAGCTCTGGCGTGATTAAAAGCCCCGATCACACCATGGAAAAAATGATCAGGGTGATTAAAGAGCTGCGAACCGTGCACCATTTCAATGGCTATATTCATATGAAAACCATTCCCGGTGCCAGTCAGGAACTGGTTTATCAAGCCGGGCTTTATGCCGATCGCTTAAGCGTCAATCTGGAAGTCCCCATTGAAGCCGATCTGAAGCTGCTGGCGCCGGAAAAAGATCATCAAAGCGTGTATAAGCCAATGAATTTTATTCAACAGGGAATGATACAAAGCCTTGAGGATCGGCGGAAATATCGTTCAGCCCCGCGTTTTGTTCCCGCCGGGCAAAGCACTCAGCTGATTGTGGGTGCGGCCAACGATAATGATAAAGACATTCTTCAGCTATCATCGGCGCTTTATCAGCGCCAAAGCATGAAACGCGTTTACTATTCTGGCTATATTCCGGTCAACGCTTACGACAAACGTTTGCCAGCCACGGTTGAAACTCCGTTAAAGCGAGAAAACCGTCTATATCAAGCAGACTGGCTAATGCGTTTTTACCAGTTCAGCGCCAATGAAATTCTGGACGACCGCTCGCCGTATCTCGATCTGGATATGGATCCAAAGCTGGCCTGGGCTATCCGGCATCCGGAGCGTTTTCCCATAGACGTTAATACCGCCAGCTATGCCGCTATTTTGCGGGTGCCGGGCATTGGTATTAAATCGGCTAATCTGATCGTCGCGGCCAGAAAGCACGGGCGACTTAGCCTAGCCGGGCTGAAAAAGATCGGGGTAGTATTGAAGCGGGCGCAGTATTTCATTACTAACAACGAGCTGCCGCTACACACCATTCATGAAGCCACGCCGGAGTATGTGAGGCAGGTATTGCGCGATCCCAGCCCTCAACCCTATGCTGCACAGCAGCTTTCATTGGGCTTTTAGCGCGCGTTATGTCGATCTTCTACTACGATAAGACCTTTGACGGCTTGCTCAGCGTGGTGTTTGATGCCTATAAGCTCAAGCTCTTCCCCGAGCTGTTACTGACAGAGGGCGACATTGAGCCGATGTTTATGCAGCGGCTTCACACCACGGTGACGGACTTTCATAAGTCCGATCGCGTATGGAAGGCGTTGCAGAAGAAGCTGTCAAAGCAGGCGCTGAACCATATGATGTACGTTTGGCAGTCGGAACAACGGGGCGCTGATTCACTATTGTTTCGCTATATCCGCAAAGCTATCGACTCACCCCAGCCGATCGAAACCCATTTTAGCGACGATGACGTAATGGCGATGCTCAAGCTGGCGAAGAAGGTCAGCAAAGATCAGATGTATCTGATTGAGTTTGTCCGCTTTCAGAAAACCAAACAGAACATTTTTTTCTCCGTGGTTGCACCGGATTCCAACGTGCTGCCGTTGGCTATTCGCCATTTTACCGAGCGTTTTTCCGATCAACAGTGGGCGCTGTATGACACCCGGCGAGGCTATGGCTTTTATTACGATCTACATAAGGTCGAACAGATAACCTTGCCCGACCACGATAGCCTGATAGCCGGTAGGCTTAATCCCGCGCTGCTTGCCGCCGATGAAGCGCTGTTTCAAACGCTATGGAAAGGGTATTTCAAGGCGATAACCATTAAAGAGAGAAAGAACCTGCGCCAGCAACGACAGCATATGCCCGCCCGCTTTTGGTATCTGCTGCCTGAAATGCAACTCTAGCAATGCCTATACTGAGTTAGCAATAAACTCGCGCAGCCAGCGGTGGGCCGGATCGCGATGACATCGTTCATGCCATAGCATCGCCATTTCATAGCTGGGTACCTCGACCGGAGCCGGGCAAATTTGCAGCCCATCCGCGTTACGCACCAAGCGTGAAGGTAACATGGCCACCAAATCGGTAGCCCGTATCGCCTCTCTGACAAACAGAAAGTGCGGAACCGAAAGCACCACGTTGCGCTTCATACCAGCCTCGGCCAATATGCGATCGGTGACGCCGTGAAACCCACCGCCTTCCGGCGATACCAATACGTGCTCAAGCTGGCAAAACTGTTCAAGGGTAAGCCGGTTGCTTAACGCCGGATGCCCCTGACGGCCCACCAAAACGTAGCTTTCAGAAAAAAGGATTCGGCGATGGAGGCCGGGCGGAGCGCCTTCTGCGGTATGAAATGCCAGATCGATATCGCCCCGTTCGGCGAGCCGGGGTAACCGTGACGGCGTCACTTCAACCACCGCCAGCCGGGTTCCCGGCGCGGCGGCACGCAGCCCCGCCAGCGCCGGTAGCACAATGGTCGATTCACCGTAATCAAAGGCAGATATGTGCCAAGTATTGGTAGCCTGCGCCGGGTCAAACGGGCTGGCCGGTGATACCACTCGGCCAAGGGCTTCAAGAACCTGCCTCAATGGTTCACGAAGTTCTTCAGCCCGAGAGGTGGGCCGCATTCCCCGTGGCCCGGGTAGTAATAATGGATCGTCAAAAATATCCCTTAGTTTGGCCAGATGAACGCTAACGGAAGGCTGAGAGAAGTTTAACCGCCGGGCTGCCTTGGTCACGTTTTGTTCTGCCAGAAGCACGTCAAGCGTCACTAATAGATTGAGGTCCAGCCGCCTGAGATTATTCATAGTAATACCTGCTATATTTATTATTCATTTTTAATATACCTGAGAAGTGATTATCTTGCCCGCTCTGATCAATAATCAAAGAGAGAAGCAATGAATATTCTTTTGGTTTATGCGCACCCTGAGCCCAAGTCACTCAACGGTTCAATTAAAAACTTTACGGTAAAACGGCTGGAAGATAGCGGGCACCGCGTTCAGGTATCCGATTTATACGCCATGAAATGGAAAACCACCATAGATGCCAGTGACAGTCGGGAGCCTTTAGATAGCCAGCGGTTTGACCCGTATCTCGAATCTCAGCACGCGTTTGCTAATGGGCTACAGAGCCAAGATATCGCCGCCGAACAGGATAAACTACGCTGGGCCGATACGGTGATTTTGCAGTTTCCCCTGTGGTGGTTTTCCATGCCGGCCATCTTAAAAGGCTGGATAGAGCGAGTCTATGCCAGCGGTTTTGCCTATGGCGTTGGAGAACACTCAGACAGACATTGGGGTGACCGCTACGGTGAAGGAACGTTGGCCGGAAAGCGGGCCATGCTGGTTGTTACCGCCGGTGGCTGGGAGTCGCACTATAAGCCCAGAGGGATTAACGGGCCTATTGACGATCTTCTCTTTCCAATTCAGCACGGGATCTTGTATTACCCCGGCTTCGATGTATTACCGCCGTTTGTGGTCTATCAGACCCACAAAGTTGATGAAGCGGGGTTTAATCAACTGACGGAGCGGCTGGGTGAACGCCTTGATACCCTAAGCTTGACGCCGCCGATAGCCTATCGTCAACAAAATGCGGGGGATTATGCTATTCCTGAGCTGGTATTACGCCCCGATATTTTGCCGGGGAAAACCGGGTTTTCTGTGCATATTGGTGATTAAGCACAGTCTCTTGGTGACAAACCAAGACTTCGTCATCCCGGCGAAAGCCGGGATCGACAAATTAGCACTGAGCTTAAAGGCTGGGCCTCGTTTATTTACCGAGCGGATGCTCTACCGGAATATGGGATATCTTGCTTTTCATGATCCATTTTCGGAGCCACGGCGTTGTCAGAATGGCGGCTTTTACAATTTTGCTAAACAGCTTGATTCTTAGCTTTCGCGTGCGGCAACGGTAAGTATGATTTGGGATTGTGTCTCTGGCGTTAAGCACTTTACTGAGTATCTCAGCGCTGTCCAGCGCATAGCTTATCCCTTCCAACGAACTGGCGCTGATAAAGCCGGCGGCTTCGCCAATCAGAAACATATTGTCTTTGCCGCAGCAAAAATCGCTGAATTTAGAAGGGCACAGCACCACGCATTTCTCAGTCTTGAGTACCTGATTGAAGCTAAATGAATAGGGCAGCAGTTTCTGTTTTAGCCGCTCAAAGCGCTGGTTAGCATTTTTCATGTCAAACGCGCCACCGATAATAAAATAGCCGTCTTTAGATATGCTCCACGCGTAACAGTCGGTTACTTCGCTATCGAAAATGCAGGAGTAGAACGGTACCGGGTGTCGGTCTTCAAACCATTGCTGAATAGACAGATATTTACGAATTTGACGCTCAGGATACAGACTACGCCTGATTATCGAATTAGCGCCGTCGGCACCGACCACATAGCGGGCTGAAACCTGCCGCTGTATTCCGTTCTCAACGAAGGTAATTTGGTATCCGTCACCTTGCCTGACGATTTGCTTGCACAGCGTGTCGTGGAGGACATCCACCGTGGCGGGGATTAAGCTTTTGAGCCAAAGGTCGAAACGATGGCGATTGATATTGACGTAAGTGCGCTGATAGTTACGAATCATCGAGGTTTGCAGATCGAAGGTTTTCACGCTAAATATTTGCGGATTAGCCAGCACCGAGACCGGTAAGTTGAGATTAGAACGCACAAAAGATCGCTGGGAATCGGTAGCCAGCAGGCCGCCGCAGGGCTTTTGAAACCCGTCTTCACCGCTCGGCTGTTTCTTATCAAAAGCAATAACCTTGAGGTCAGGGTTAAGTAGCCGGGCTAAGGTGGAACCGGCCGGGCCTAATCCAACAATCGCAATATCGTAATCCATGATTAACCGCTGTAAAAAATAGAGGGTGGTATAGCGCGAGACAATACGCGGGCTGGATGAAGTTGTTGTGAAGTAGCGGTGGCCATTGATGCAAAGCACCGTCGCTACCGCCTGGCCATTTCATTCACATCTCAATGCTTCATTTGATTGCAGTAGATATGAGTTTTATTTATCTTGTATGCATATTTATTGGTCAGAGGCTGGGAGATTAGCGATGAAATACAAAGAAGAAAATCTGAGTAACCTGATTCAAATCAGAGCGTTCAGTCAGGTTGTTGCTCAGGGGAGTGTTTCAAAGGCAGCAGAACAGCTATTCAGAACCCAGTCAGCCATCACCCGTTCCATTCGGGATTTAGAACAGGCGCTTGGCGTTTCGCTGTTTCAGCGCCAGGCCAACGGCATGCTGATCACCGATTTCGGCGCATGCATCTTACCCAGAGTAACCCGCGCCCTTGACGAACTTCATCAAATCCCGCCGCTGTTAAATAAGCTTTTGGCCCGGCCGGGGCACCCGCGAAACGATGCGGAGCCAATCTATTTGTATAACGTTCGTCGGCTGCAAATTTTTGTTTACCTGAGTGAAACAGGGCACATGCAAACCGTTGCCAATCAGTTAGGCCTCAGCCAGCCCGCCGTTAGCGCAGCGTTAAACGTGCTGGAAGAAGGAACCGGAACGCCGCTATTGGAACGTTCTCCGCACGGGCTGGTTCTCACGCTGGCCGGTCGCGAAATACAAGCCAATATTCGCCGCGCCTTGAACGAACTGGAACAGATCCCTGTAGACATCGCAGCCAAGCAGAAATAGCCAAGGAAGGGCAAGAGCGGATAACGCTGTCTATACTTGTTGTAGCAGTCACTATCGGGGAACGTCGGCCATGCTTATTGGCCTCGGTAATCGAACTCATTCACTCACGGCTTTTGCCCGGACAAAAGATTAGCGCCACGGCGATGACCATCAGCCTGTTGTCTATTCAGCCAAGCGAGAAGAGTAACCCGAGGTGCTACTTTTGCCGCTAGTGATGAGTTTTAGCCGTTCCCCGTCTTTATTCCGTTTATCTATCCGAGGAAAACAACCATGATGAAAAAATTAGCCATACTGACAGCCGCGCTGGCAATGGTAAGCGTGCTTTCTGCCTGTTCAAGTGGATACGTTATCACCACTAAGAGTGGCGAAATGCTTATTTCAAAAGATAAACCGGTGATGGATGAAGAGACCGGCATGATTAGCTATACCGACAAGGCTGGCGACCAGCATCAGGTCAAATCTGAGGATATCCAAGAGATGATGGAGAAGTAGCGTTTAAATTGGTCCCAATGGGCGAATTAATGCGCGTCAGCTAAGCATTCTTACATAATGTGGCCCTATCATATCGTCACCCCTGTGGCGACGGAGAAGAGCTGAGGATAATCAAGCAGATTACCATTTCAAGTATATTGATTACCCTTGACTGACAGGCCCCACGCATTAATCCGCCCATTTCGATGCTACTTCTCACCACCTGAAGCCCGTGGCGTTCTGAGCCGGTTAACCAGCGAGCCAAATACGTTAATCAGCAGGCCGAACATCACCATCGCGGCACCGATAATCTGAACCATTGACAGGGTTTCATCTAATACCAGCCAAGCAGCGGTCATGCCAACCACCGGAACCAATAGCGTTAGCGGGGCAACCCGCCACGTTTCATAGCGAGACAGCAGCTGCCCCCAGACAGAGTAGCCAAAAATGGTACTAATGATGGAAAGGTAGGCAATAGACAGAACGCCTTTCGCATTGATATTTGTCAGGCTATCAACGATCGCGGCCGGTCCTTCAAACAAAAACGAACACAGGAAAAATGGCAGGATCGGGATCGCAGCGCTCCATACCACCACACTCAGGATATTGTCTTCCGGTGAGACGCTGGCAATGCGTTTATTGACTATATTACCGCTGGCCCACGACAGCGCGGCGAACAGCGTCAGAATAAATCCAATGGCGGTGATGTTAGCGGTCGGTGCCTGACCCATGGCCAATACCACAATGCCCGCACCGGCAATGGTGATGCCCAAAAGATGATTGATTCTGATTTTTTCACGGAAAAACAGCGCGCATAGCAGTAGGGTGAAAAAGGCCTGAGCCTGCAAAACCAGTGAGGCTAATCCTGCCGGCATCCCCAGTTTGATTGCGCTAAACAGAAAGGCAAACTGGCCGAAATTTATCATTAGCCCATACATCACCAGTAATCTGAGCGGGGCTTTCGGTATCGGAACCAGAAACAGGGCGGGAAACAGTACGAATAGAAACCGTAGCCCGCCTAGTAAGAACGGAGGGATACCGTCTAAACCAAATCGGATCACCACAAAGTTCACGCCCCAAACGATCACCACGCAAAGGGCTAACAGCCTGTCTTTGGTACTCATACCACTCCCATTGTTGACGTTGTTTATCCCCATCTACGCCAACAGGATAGGATGTGGAATGAAATCACCCGATTATTATGCCGGATCATAATACTAATCTGCATGATGGCTATCAATAAATGCGCCGTTGAGCGAGCGGCGGCGTAATAGCAACGAGACAGCTCAATTATCGTCAAATTGTCATCTTCGCCCTTTAGGCTAAGTGCTGACTTGTTAGCTAAAACCTGGGTCCCGGCTTTCGCCGGGATGACGACATAGAGTAAGAATGGCGACAGAGCGTCGGCTTACATGAGTTCTATAAGCCCAACAATGTTCTAATCGGCTAACCGGTTGATATTTATTCAAGCTTATTCTGTGAATAGGCTATTATTGCTACGACTGCTTATTAACACGGCTGCCCGTTCTGAATAAAGGAAATATTTTGATTCAACAACCCGCAACACGTCACCTTACTGCCGCTGAGGCTATTGATAGACTTGAAGTTTTATACCAAGCGGCATTATCTGCGCTGCGCGATGCTATCAGCAATTTTATTAAAGACGGTACGCTGCCTAACCCACAGGCCAGAGCAGAAGGGCTATTTGCTTACCCGCAGCTCAGCGTGATCTGGAACGGTGAATATCAAGACCACCATCGGAGCCGCTCCTTTGGCCGCTTTGTTCGCATCGGGCAGTACAGCACCACCGTTACCCGCCCATCGCTGTTCCGGCGTTACCTATCAGAACAGCTGGCTTTGCTGGAAAACGAGTATGACGCCACGTTTCAAGTGACACCGTCACTACAAGAAATGCCTTATCCGTTTGTGATTGATGGCTCAGACCTGATACTTAACCGTTCAATGACTGCCGATCTTGCCCGGCATTTCCCCACCACGGATTTAGCCAAAATAGGCGATGGCATCACCGACGGCATTGATAATTCTATCGACAGTTTTCCGCTATCCCATTTTGATGCACTGCGCACCGATTTCTCCCTCGCCAGGCTAAAACACTATACCGGCACGCCGGTTGAAGACGTTCAGCCCTACATTATGTTTACCAACTATAGCCGCTATGTTGATGAGTTTGTCAGCTGGGCCTGTGAGCAAATACTGGATCCTGACAGTCCTTATCAGGCGCTTTCCTGTGCCGGTGGTGGCTACATCACGGCAGAGAATGCCGATCCGCAAAAGACTACCTCCGATCTGGCGTGGAAAAAGCACCAGATGCCGGCTTATCACCTGATTGCGAAAAACGGGCAGGGAATCACGCTGGTCAATATTGGCGTGGGGCCATCGAATGCCAAAACCATTTGTGACCATCTGGCGGTGCTTCGCCCGCACGTCTGGCTGATGATTGGCCACTGCGGCGGGCTGCGTGAAAGTCAGGCCATCGGTGACTATGTGCTGGCTCACGCCTATTTGCGTGACGACCACGTACTGGATGCCGTTCTTCCGCCAGATATTCCCATTCCAAGCATTGCAGAAGTTCAGCGCGCACTTTACGACGCAACCAAAGCGGTGAGCGGTATGCCGGGCGAAGAGGTAAAACAGCGGCTGCGCACCGGCACGGTAGTCACCTCAGACGATCGTAACTGGGAGCTACGCTTTTCCGCTTCCGCCATGCGTTTTAGCCTTAGCCGTGCGGTTGCGGTAGATATGGAAAGCGCCACCATTGCCGCTCAGGGCTATCGTTTTCGCGTACCTTACGGCACGCTGCTGTGCGTATCGGATAAACCGCTGCACGGTGAAATTAAGCTCCCGGGGCAGGCTAACCATTTTTACGAAGGGGCGATTTCAGAGCATTTGCAAATCGGTATCCGGGCGATTGATTTACTGCGTGCAGAAGGCGACAAGCTGCATTCCCGTAAGCTACGCACCTTTAACGAACCGCCGTTCCGTTGAGGCGTTAGTTTAGGGGGAGAGGGCCGCTTGGAAAACGGAAGTTATTCCACGCTAAGACTGTTTTTTGTACAACTGACATGATGATGCCTGCTTTAGCTGACTGGTCCATCGAAGTCAGTAAGCGGCCAGCTTCTTCAGCTGCAAAACGGCTGTATAAACGGAACCGTAAAGGATAAGAATCCGTGGCGGTTCCTGTAGCTGCTTAGCCACTCCGTGATCAAAACATTCGGCTCTCAGGGTTGGAAATCGTTCCATTTTTGTTCCTTCTTTAAAGATCTATGATTCTCAAAAAAACACATATGCTTTATCATATGTATATTCTGAGTTCATTGGGCGAAAAAATGCTACAGCCTGTTCAGCTTTTCAAAATTCTGTCGGATGAAACCCGGCTGGCCATCATTATGCTTCTTAGGGAGTCCGGTGAACTATGCGTCTGTGATATCTGCGGGGCCACCTCACAGTCACAGCCTAAAATATCCCGCCACATGGCAATTTTGCGCGAGTCAGGGCTGGTTCTTGACCGTCGTGAAGGGAAATGGATCCACTATCGGTTGTCCCCGCATATGCCGGCTTGGGCCGCTGAATCTATCACCACGGCCTGGCTATGCCTGCGGGAGGATGTCCGCAAATGGCTGGCAAAGTCTGCGTCGTTGTCCTGTTAACTGACACGCATACATATTCTTAAAATCATATATAATGGAGTCTGAGATGTTACTGGCGGGGAGTATTTTTTTACTGACTCTGATCCTGGTGATCTGGCAACCTAGGGGCCTCAGCATTGGCTGGAGTGCGAGTATTGGCGCAGTGCTGGCGCTGATTTTCGGCGTCATTCATCCAAGTGACATTCCGGTTGTTTGGAATATCGTCTGGAACGCGACAGCGACGTTTATCGCGGTGATCATCATCAGCTTACTGCTTGATGAGTCGGGCTTTTTCGAATGGGCTGCGCTATATGTTTCCCGCTGGGGCAACGGGCGCGGGCGCTTGCTGTTCACCTTGATTGTATTGCTTGGCGCAGCTGTCGCTGCGTTGTTTGCCAACGACGGTGCCGCGCTGATCCTGACCCCGATAGTGATTGCCATGTTACTCGCGCTGGGGTTCAGCAAGGGTACTACGCTTGCCTTTGTTATGGCCGCCGGGTTTATTGCCGATACCGCCAGCCTGCCACTTATCGTGTCCAATCTGGTGAACATTGTCTCTGCCGATTACTTCAGTTTGGGCTTTACTGAATATGCTTCCGTTATGATCCCCGTTGATATTGCAGCCATCGCAGCCACGCTGGGCATGCTGCATATCTTCTTTCGCAGGGATATTCCGGCGACGTATGACGTTGCACTGCTAAAATTACCTGCCAGCGCGATAAAGGACCCGGCAACATTTAGGGCAGGCTGGATTGTCCTTGTGCTGCTGCTCGCGGGTTTCTTTGTTCTTGAGCCGCAGGGTATCCCTGTCAGTGTGATAGCAGCAACGGGGGCTGTTGTCCTGTTTGCGGTGGCGAAGAAAGGTCATGCTATTGACACCGGGAAAGTATTGCGGGGCGCTCCGTGGCAGATCGTCATCTTTTCGCTGGGAATGTACCTAGTAGTCTACGGTCTGCGCAACGCCGGACTGACGGAATACCTTTCTGGTGTACTGAATGTGCTGGCGGATAAAGGATTATGGTCTGCAACTTTTGGCACCGGCGTTCTAACGGCATTTCTATCCTCCATCATGAACAATATGCCTACAGTGCTGATTGGCGCATTGTCCATTGACGGGAGCACGGCTTCCGGCGTCGTTAAAGAGGCGATGATTTATGCTAACGTCATTGGCTGCGATTTAGGCCCTAAAATCACCCCTATTGGCAGTCTGGCGACACTGCTGTGGTTGCATGTGCTTTCGCAGAAAAACATGACGATCTCCTGGGGATACTACTTCCGCACAGGCATCATCATGACCCTGCCTGTGCTGTTTGTCACTCTGGCCGCGCTGGCGTTGCGGCTCTCTGTCACTTTGTAATGGGATACCGATATGAGCAACATTATTATCTATCACAACCCGGCCTGCGGCACTTCACGCAACACGCTGGAGATGATCCGCAATAGCGGCAATGAGCCGACAATTATTTACTATCTCGACACACCGCCGTCGCATGATGAGCTGGTTAAACTTATTGCAGATATGGGGATTACCGTGCGGGCGTTGCTGCGTAAGAACGTTGAGCCTTATGAGCAGCTTACCCTTGCCGATGAGCAGTTAACTGACGAACAGCTGATTGGCTTTATGCTCCAGCACCCAATCCTGATTAACCGTCCCATCGTCGTGACCCCTATGGGAACCCGGCTGTGTCGACCTTCCGAAGTCGTGCTGGATATTCTTCCGGAGTCACAGAAAGGAGCATTCACAAAAGAAGATGGTGAAAAAGTCACTGATGAAAAAGGTAAACGAATCAAATAGAACCTGAAGAATCATTCTCAGGTGTTGAATGTGCAGCTTTCACCCTGAGAATGGTTTGCCGTCACGAGCAACTGTGTTGACGCTAAAACCTGCATTAAGGCGTTTAATCGCTGCCTGTTTTTGTTCTTCATTCAGGGCGGGAGGACGTCCGAAACATTGCCTGATGGTATTGCGCTTTCCGTTCATCAGAACCGGTTACTTAATATTGGCGCGTGAGGGCTGGAAAATGAGTCGTCATCGACCATAACACCGCAACGCTCTGTACCCATTCCCTGCAGGAAATTAGACACCGTGATTCAGATCACACTTATAAAACCGAAACCGGAATTTTCTAGTAATTATGCTAGCTGTAATCGCTTGGTTTTTCCTATCAAATAATCCTCACCCAATATTGAATTTTTCAACAGTGTACACTGCTAATTTTCTGATTAAATAGTCCAGAAGATTTTATCTATTGGCGTTATCACTGAAGCAAAACTTCAATTTCATCGTTATTTAGCAGTAGATAATATTAATTTTCATAAACCATATCTAACGATTGTAGCCGACGCTACATGACACAATAACCAGAAATCACAGGTGGCAGTTGTTGAAAGGAAGTACGCCACATTATGGAAACTGTATCCATTTCTCGGAAGTAAGCTCGTGTAGCGGTATTCAAATAGCTCATTTCATTGAAAATACGTGAGGTTCTATATGAAAATCATATACTTCGTTATATTACTACTATCGATAGTTTTATCTCCCAGCGGCTATTCTCGCGATGTAAAAGGAGATCAACCCTCGGCTAGATCGGCGGGGCAGCAATCGCCACCGTCAGGCACTTCGATTAATAAAGCCACACCAAAAGAATCGGTACCTTTTCCAAAAGATCTATTAAAAACCAGCGCGGATTCACAAGCCAAATCTGATGAGGTCAGTCAGACCCAATTTTGGGCCTGGAACAATGTTCCTAGCGCGGGATCGTGGGGAGGATATGTATGCCTTCGCCATAACTATCCGTCTGATGACACCATATTCTCTTATGCCTGTGACGGTTCGGAAGGGTACGTCGATTTCAATTTTCATGCTGATGGAACAATTACGCCCATTGGCTATGATCAAATGTGCGTCACTTCCACCGGAAGCAATGCCAACTTAAAGCTTCGAAGCTGCAACAGCAGTCTGAGCCAAAAGTGGTATTTATACAGCAATAACAATGCTGATTTTACGCTTCTCTACAGCGCTAATGAAAATGAATGCGTCACCTTTGGCTACACTGGCTTATGGTATGGGCAGGCCTATGGGCTGGCTTATACTTCATACGGCAGCGATTGCACTAGTAGTTACTCAAACTGGCAAGTCAGCGGCTCAGTGGTACCCGGCCATCGCCCCAGCAATGCGGCCTTTACCACTATTCCGGCATCGTTCTATTTTCCGACCGAAGACGCTACTCTGAGTAACCTCCAGGGCTATGCCGTCAGGCTTGGTGATACCAAGTACATCTACCCGGCAACGCCCGACACGCAGACAATACCCGCAAATTGCGATGTAGCAACCAGCGATGTTGTCCCCGGATGGACACCGGAGAGCTGTCGCGAAGCGAAGGCAACCTGTAGCACTCTGTACCCAAATGGCGTGGGAACCGGCGACAACTATCGGTATATCAATCAACCGATGTATACCGTTGAACAGATGTTCAATACCATGTCAGATCAGAATTTCAACTACATGATAAACGGCAGTTGGTACGATTTACGCGGAGCTAATTACCCGCCGGAACAGCCTGCAGTTATGTACACGGAACCCTGTACCCGACTTTTCGGTTGGCAATATGCCAATGGCACTCAGCTGTCTAGCCCCGATGACCGTGATTATGATTCATCTGGGGAAGCCCGTTCTTATCTGGATTCACTGGTGTTTTCAACCCTCCACACAACCTATGAAAATAAGGTGAATTATTATCAGGTAAGCATTGCCGAGAACCCGAAAAAATACAATCCGTCAAACCCGAGTATGGATACTCAAACGCTGATAGCAAACGGGGCTAAATGGGCATTATCAGGATTACTGATCGCCAAAGACGGATTAATCTATCCACCGTGTTCAAGTTCGGTGACAACGGGCTGTGTGCCCACCAGTGCCAGCCCTGATAAACAGGCAGCACGAACCGTGGTTGGGCTTAGCTATGACAGCGCAAATCAGCAGCAAAGCATGGTGATGGTGGTAGTGCAAGGGGGGCGGACTTCCGGTCAGGGCCTCAATACCGCAGAGGCGGCCTATTTTCTGATGAGTCAATATGGCGCCACCGATGTGTTCTTATTGGATGGTTCAGGATCTAGCCAGCTGGTTTCAAATCAAACGCCAACGTCGGGCGGTAGCGCAGTGACTCAATGTAGCGATCGCCCCGATCTGTACTGTACGGTTCCGGGCGATCTTCATGAAGGGCAACCCCGACTGAGGCCAATCGGTAACGTACTGGGGCTGCGTTTTGCTACGCCTTAAACATTAATTAACTCGCTCTACGTAGGCCGCTGACAGAAGCGGCCTACGATAACCATTAACTCAGATTTCCAGTAATTCTGGTGCTGAGCGCATCATATACAGCCCATAGGCGCGCAGTGCATCGCGATAAATACCCAATTTTCTGGTGCCTTCATCCTGTAGTTCTGGCAGCGGCTTATCAGGAGCGGCTACCATCTGCACGTTAAATTTGGCCCCGGTACTCCAGCCCAGAACTTCTAAAATGGCACGGCCGCGGCGGACATGGGTACCGGAACTGATTAGCACCACGTTTTTTATAGCTAACTCATTGATAATATAGTTGGAATAAATCATATTCTCGACGGTGTCGCGGGCGTAGTTCTCGTCAATAATCCGCGTTGAATCGATGCCTTTTTCAATCAGCCAACGCTTCATTTCAATCCCTTCGTTTTGGCCACTCTTCGGCACGCCGCCGGTAACGATAATTTTGGCGTTGGGAAGGGCTTTCGCCACTTCAAGGGTTTTATTGAGACGGTCAATCAGCGTTTGCGCCATGGTACCGTTATCTTGCAGAGCATAGCCCAGCGTCACAATCACGGCCGGCGTATCCGCTTTGAACGAAGCGGGGAGCTGGTCAACAACTGGGGCTCGCAGTACGCTGTCAACGGTAGTAAAAATTTTGGCAATGTCATTGGCGCGTGCCGGATGGATTTTTTTCAACGCAAATAAAGCGGGGCCATCTTTTTTACCCTGAGCGTGGGTGTATAACGCTTGGTAGGTTAACGCATCAGCATCGTTTGGCGCCAGTTTGAGAATTTGATCGTAGGTGGCCATGGCCTCGTCCATCCGGCTTGCCCATACCTGAGTGGCGGCGATACTGTACAGAATATCCAGTCGGGTCGGAGCGAGTTGATATGCGGCTTTCAGGCTCTTCTCAAGCTTTGGCATATCCCAGACAACGTACGCCTGATGTGCCTGATTTAGCAGATTATGCACTTCGTCACGCTGGGTATTACTGGTCTGATAGTTAAACGTTATGACCTGAGTTGGTTGCGTTGCTGTCGGTGCAGCAGCGCAATAAAAGCTGGCCGAGAGTACGACAGCCGTTAACAGTGCGATTTTGGTATGTCTCATTACGCAATCCCTCTAACTTATTGATAATAAAAAATGTGGTTGTATTTTAAGCAGGGTATATTTTTCGTCGAGAATTATCAATAACGAACAATTCGAAATGTGACGGGAATGCCCATCATCAAAAAAAGCGGGCGAGGAGGGCAATTGCTGCTCACCGGCAATCCCGTTGTTATTAGTTATCAAATTAGCGGCTTTGATACGCATCAGACCAAAACATCAAATAGATACAGTTGTGTCTAAAAATGGCTTTTTTTGGCAAAATTGGATATAATTATATCTATTATAAATCAGGGGTGCGGCTATGGACTTACTCTCTTTGCTCAGTGCTAACGACGTACAAAAAAGGCTAGCTGACTATTTACAGTCGCGTAGAAAAACCGCCAAGCTTTCCCGAGGCGATTTAGCCAAGCGCAGCACTGTTCCTGAATCAACCATCAAAAAGTTTGAAACTACCGGGCAGATCTCGTTACGCCAATTCCTATTGCTGTGGCAAAGCCTTGATTCATTAGACTCGTTATATGACCTGACCAAGCCGAAGCTAAGCCGACCAACCTCGATTGAAGAGGTGATCAATTCATGAATGTATTTCATCCGGTTCGGCGACTTGATGTACATCGGCGCATGAGCGATGGTCAAAGGGTTTTGGTTGGTACTCTGGCACAGAACGCCAGAGGAATCTATTTCCAGTATAGTGATGAATATATCAGCCATTTTTCCAGCTTATCGCCCTTCAAACTTGCGTTTAACGCCCAGCTCCAACAGGCGACATCACCGATTCACGGTGGACTATTTGGTACCTTTGCTGACTCATTGCCTGACGGTTGGGGCCTATTACTGATGGACCGGGTATTTCGGCAGCAGGGTGTTTCGCCGACCTTACTAACGGCAATGGACCGTTTGGCCTATGTGGGTAGCCAAGGATCCGGTGCGCTTGAATATACGCCAACGTCCGATTATCGCCTCACGTTCCCCCCTGATACCATTGATATTGCAACCTTAGCAGAGGAAGCCTGCTCTCTTTTTGAAGGTCAAACGGAGGTGGTATTAGCGCAGTTGGCCAACGCTGGCGGATCGGGCGGGGCCCGGCCAAAGTCACTGATTTATATCAGCCCTGATAACCCTAATCAGGCCAGCACAATAGCCACTCCCGGATATTCGCCCTGGTTAGTTAAATTTACCTCGAAGTCCCTTCAGCTTCAACATGAAGAAGGCCTGTGTGAAGCGGCATATCTACGAATGGCGGGGCGAGCAGGGCTGAAGGTTCCTGAATGGAAGCTGATTTCTCCTCCGCAAGGCTCACAGGCGATCGCATGGTTAGCCATGAAGCGTTTTGACTGTACCGAACAACATGGTCGATATCATTTGCATAGCCTATGCGGCCTTTTAGATGCAGATTTCCGTGCGCCATCCATTGACTATGAAACCTTGATCAAGGCTTCTCAGGTGCTGTGCAAAAGCCCGGCAGTAGGGCAATTACAGTTCTCACGTGCAATGTTTAACTTATTTTCACTCAACCAAGATGACCATACCAAGAACTGGGCGTTCCTACAGGACGATCGCGGTAACTGGACGCCTTCACCATTTTACGATGTGACATACAGTCCCAATCCGTATGGTGAACATACCACTGCGTTTAATGGTTATGGTAAAGCACCGCCGATCAAGGCAATCCAACGATTAGCCGAACAGGCAAATTTTGATAGCTGGGCTTCAGCACAAGCGGCAATTGAAGAAATTGTGGCAGCATTGAGTAATTGGACGGAAATTGCTAAAGAGCTAAATATTTCACCGGCGACGACAAAAATGATTAGCCGTAGTTTGAATGAGGTTTATCAGCAGAATAAGTTGTTGTTGAGCTGAGCGGGGAAAGGGTGTAGCCGCTATAAACGGTATACCAAATCATCGGTCAGTCAGCGCCTTGATGGTATGTTCATGACGTTGCATAATGGCATCAAATTCCGTGTCCAGTTTGGCGTTTTGATAGGCCTCAAATGCGGCTTTGCTGATAAGCACGGCGGCGCTGCCGTCACGGCGTGTGATCTCAACCGGCTCACCATTTAACGCGGTATCCAGTACGGTGGAAATATTGGCTCTGGCCTGTGTGGAGGTGTAGGTTTGCATGGATCTCTCCTGATATGTACAAGATAAGTGTACATTTAAATTGTACATTACCCCAGAACTAATGCGTACCTTGAGGCTTTATTAGATTCAAAGGTTAGGGTTGTTCAGTCAGGATCTATGTTTGCTCACGTATAAATTCATTTCCTGCGCCACCGAGGAAGGTCGTCATGTTTACTGTAGCAGCATATTTAACATAATATACATTATGCGCACCTATGTGTTATTTGAAGGATTCTGGCGTTCTGTGGCTAATCTTATGCTGTCTGATGTTCTAAGGATTGCCTGTTATGGCCCATATCTAAACAGTCTGAGGCTCATTCATTGTCAACGATCATTCAATATCAGTTCTTTTTAAATTGACCGCTGTGGTTTGGCCAAAACAACAAAACAAGTTTTGCTACTGACCGGTATTACAATCAAAAGCAAAAAGTGAATAAATGATTTCTGGTGATCGTGCATATATTTTCATGCGTAAAAAATTCGCTATCAATATATGAACGGTTTATTGCTGACCAAAAATGCAATTCCATCGGCATCACGGTTATGTATAACAGCTTACGCACTTGTGTTTTGAGACCATACGATCTGCAAAATCTTATTCCTGGATAATCACTTATCCAATTCTTATCACATAAATCACGACAATTTTGCTGTCTTCATAAAGTAGTTCATGAGCCGACCTTGTGCATCATGCTGGCGGAGGCTGAGGTAAAGAGGCTCCCTATCCTACGTCACTATCATGCAGCCAAGCTGGCTACTACAAAGCCAAAAAGACAATACATTGAATGCATTAACCAATTGATTTTAATATAAAAGTAACTTGAATTGTAGGAATCAGAACCCATATATAATTTATGGTGATTTAGTTTGTCCGAATTGCCTACTCAGGGCTGAGATTATCCAGCCTAACTGGATAAAATATCCGTAAATAATATCTGGGGTTACAAAATGCCAAAATCCGATCGCGATTTCGTTAATAAGAGCCAAGACTATGAACTGAACGATCTTCTAAGTAAGCATGGTTACCGTGAAACTGAAGCAAACAGGAAGCTATTGCAAAGTCACCTGCCTCCAAATACTAAGCATAGCGATGCTGGCAAATTACTTGCTGGAATTCCGAGTTTAGAAAAGAAATAATGCGGTGTGTGTAATACAGTTTATGCTAATCAGGCAGTCGTGGAATCAATTCCCGCAGCTGCCTTTTCAAAATAATAAGTAAATGGTCAGTCAGGCGTACAGTGATTGGCTATTTTATTTCATTACATCACTCATAATATTACTAACTTTTTCCATCGTTGGTGACACATCTTTAACGTTCAAGGCTTCCTGTTTTTTCACCCATTTGGCTTGAATTTCCTGATAGCGCGTCACGTCTTGCCAGTGTTCCACTTCTTTGTGTTGCAAAGCGCGAACTTTCGCGCCGCTTTTACGAAGCGTGTCTATTTGTTGCACTAAGGCGTTATCCATCACTGAGCCAGCGGTTTTATAGGCGATTTTGGCCGCGCGCTGAATGGCTTCTTTATCCTCTTGTGCCAGCTTATCCCACGTTTCTTTATTCATCACCAGAAGATAAACGTGCCCGAGCCATAGCTCGTTAGAAACTAAAACGTTTGGCGCCATCTCCTGAACTTTAAGGTCATACCCGCTGTCGATGTTCACCATGATGCCGTCCAGCGCACCGCTCTTAAAAGCGTTAACCGTTTCTGGTCCCCAAGGCATCGTTAACGGTGTTGCACCGGCATTTCGCAGGAAATCTTGATGCCAGAAACTCGCCGATCGCCACTTGGTTCCTTTTATATCTTCCAGATTTTTCAGGGGCCGGGTGCCGAAGAATGCCACTGGGTATCCGGTACCGAAAAAGATGTTCACCACATTTTCTTTTTTTAGCTCTGCCGGGAAAGCAGGAATTTCGGCGTAAACACGTTTGAAGAACTCAATCTGCTTATCGCCCGATGGCCCAACCGGAAAGCTTTTAAAAATCTGGTGCAGCGGCAGTTTGTCGGCGGTATATTCCGGCACGACGATACCCATGTCGGCCGCGGAACCGTCGCCAATCACTCGCAAGGCGTCATAGCCTACCGCCAGACCGCCGTTCCAATGTTCTTCTATCTTCAGGCGTCCGTTGGACTGTTTCTCAATGGCTGTAAAAAAAACGTCTTTAATAAAACGGGTACGCATGCCGCCCAACGGTTCGTGATCGGTATATCTAAGGGTGGTTGTAGCTGATACCGTCGTGGGTAACAGAAACATGGCAAGCATAAGCGCCAGTGGCGCATTGAGTAATTTCATGTAATCTCTGGTTAATTAGAAGAATATTCACGCATTTTACCCCTATTCTTCGGTCTTGGTTGTAAAACATTTGGCTTAATCACGTTACAATGTAACCTTTAAATCCTCATAAGAGACCATTACATGTTCTTTATATGCTGAGCGCTGGCAGAGATTGTCATAGTATTTCTTTAAACAGGGCAAGTTCGGGCGTTCGATATCAATATCAAAATAGCGATAAAGCAAATGACCAAACTGAATGTCTGCCAGCGTAAAATAGTCACCAACCATAAACCGATGCTGCTCTAACCGGCGCTCTGCAATGGTCAATTTATGGGTTAATACCTTAATGGCTTCGGCTATTTTTTCGGATTGGCGATCCTGCGGTGCGGTTCTGATGACCTGCCAGAAAATCGGCCCAGAAAAATTGAGAGTGATATTCAGTTTTGACCATTCAGCCCACATATCAACCTGCGTTCTCAGCCCTAGTTCTGCGGGCCAAAAATGGCTATTGCCGTATCGGCCCGAAAGATATCGCAAAATAGCGCCGGTTTCCCAAAGATAGTCGCTTTGGCCGTCCTGAAGAACGGGAACGGTACCGTTAGGATTCATGGCTAAAAATTCTGGCGTATCGTTACCGCCATATTTGTGGCCAATATCAATGCGCTTATAGGCTAAGCCCATCTCCCCAATACACCACATCAACGCCTGAACGTTAGATGAATTTTTTCTGCCCCAGACTGTTAGCATGTTGTTACCCTGCTTTTTGTTAGCACACTCAATAAGGTAAGTTTAGCCAAAATTAGCTCATCTGCCGTGAAGCGCATTTTCAGGCTATTTATGTGTAAATCCTAATCATTGAGACGGTTTTATCACCAAAATACACCTCGGGTTATAAAGTCAAAAGAACTTTCCATTTTTGTCTACAATTAAACGGAATAAACAAGATAACTTTGTTATAAGGAATGCATTGCATCGCTGTTACAATATGGCAATGCAATTGTTATTGCTCACTATATCTACAGAATAAAAAACTATTACTGAGGTCTTGGGAATGAATCTACCGCTTATTATTAATGTGCTGGTATTTATTGCGCTGTTATTTCTATTAGCGCAAACGCGCCATACCCAATGGAGCCTGGCTAAAAAGGTTTTGCTGGGTTTGGTGATTGGCGTGGTGTTTGGGCTAGGATTACAGTTTATTTACGGCGCTGACAGTTCAGTGCTTAAAGAGTCAGTATCCTGGTTTAACATCGTTGGTAATGGCTACGTTCAGCTGTTACAAATGATCGTTATGCCGTTAGTGTTTGTATCTATATTGAGTGCCGTAGCTAAGCTGCATAACGCTTCCTCTCTGGGAAAAATCAGCTTTTTAACCATCGGTACTCTGCTGTTTACTACCATGATTGCCGCTTTTATCGGCGTGATGATTACTCTGGCCTTTGGTCTTACCGCTGAAGGTTTAGTTCAGGGTGCTCAAGAAACCGCTCGTTTAGGCGCGATTGAATCTACCTATGTCGGAAAAGTGGCGAACTTAACCACTCCACAGCTGATCCTTTCGTTTATTCCTAAAAATCCGTTTGCCGACTTGACCGGGGCTAACCCAACGTCGATTGTCAGCGTGGTGATTTTTGCCGCATTCTTGGGCGTTGCTTCACTGCATCTGCTTAGAGATGACGAAGCAAAGGGTAAACGAGTTCTTACCGCGATTGATACCCTGCAATCATGGGTAATGAAGCTGGTTCGCTTAGTGATTAAGCTAACGCCATACGGCGTTCTGGCGCTGATGACTAAGGTGGTTGCCGGTTCAAATATTCAAGACCTGATTAAGCTAGGCAGCTTTATCGTTGCCTCTTATATCGCGCTGGGCCTGATGTTTGTGGTACACGGTATTCTGCTGACCTTTAGCGGTATTAATGCGCTTAAGTTCTTTAAGAAAGTCTTACCGGTATTAACTTTCGCCTTTACCAGCCGCTCAAGCGCCGCCAGCATTCCGTTAAACGTTGAAGCCCAAACCCGACGTTTAGGCGTACCTGAGACCATCGCCGGGTTCTCGGCATCCTTTGGCGCAACGATTGGTCAGAATGGCTGTGCGGGTATTTATCCTGCCATGTTGGCGGTTATGGTTGCCCCGACCGTAGGTATCAACCCGTTTGATCCGTTATGGATTGCTACGCTGATAGCCATCGTCACCGTCAGTTCTGCCGGCGTTGCCGGTGTCGGCGGTGGTGCAACGTTTGCCGCCCTGATCGTGTTACCGACAATGGGCTTGCCGGTCACGCTGGTTGCCCTGCTCATCTCCGTTGAGCCATTAATCGATATGGGCCGCACAGCGCTAAACGTTAGCGGTTCAATGACGGCAGGTACTATTACTAGCCAAATTCTGAAACAAACGGATAAGCAGATTTTTGAATCGGAAGATGAAGGCGAACTGGCGCATCGATAGCCTTGCTCAGTGCGTTAAAAACGTTAGCTTTGTAAAAAGGCGATGATAATCAGCTCGATTATCATCGCCCCTCCCCATCGTCACCCCGGTGCAAACCGGGTCTAGCCTTTAAGCCAAGCGCTAATTGTTAGCGAAAACCTGGGTCCCGGCTTTCGCTGGGATGACGACGGGGTACAACATTGATGGGGCTGACTGGCCGCATTTTCTTTCTGTATTGTTGCTGAATTAACTAAAATATCGTTTGATCTTATTACGTTGAGGAAAATAGAAATGAAGAAAATTTTAACCTTGTCTATCGCCGCCCTTTTGACCTCTGTACCGTTAATGAGCTTTGCCGCTGAGTCAACCTGCGATGCCGTTAAGGCTGACATCGCGGCGAAAATTATCAATAACGGCGTACCTGAATCCGGATTTGAATTAACGATTGTTCCTGAATCTGAGGCAGCACAAACTCAAGGGAAAGTGGTTGGAAGCTGTGATAGCGGCACCCAGCGGGTAGTGTATGTTCGTCACGGTGCTGGTAGTGAAAATAGCGCAACAACTCCGGCCCATGGACCTAAGGTAGACGATACCGAACATCCAGATTTACAGCCTCAGCCGGTACAATAATCCGTTAAGCCGCTAATCTAAGGTCCCTTGATTAAGGGACTTTAGCCCTTCCCCTCATTTTCAGCCCTTCTCGAACCAAACGTACGTCGTTATTTATTCAAACAACGTTCATCGTAGCCTGCAGCTTTGCCGACTCTAACCCCAGCTCAATCAACGCCATTACCTGAATCGCTTCGTTAGCCGTGACGGGGTTGTCACCCTTACCCATTACTGCATCGCGAATAGCGGCATAATATGCCGGGTAGTTTCCGTCCGCCGTTTTGAGTGACCGTTGGGTCATCGCATCACCTTGGTTTAGGGTCAGTATTCCGTCGCGCGTATCTTCGCCCCAGCCTTTTTGCGGCAAGCGTACTCCTGACTTCAACCGATCTTCCTGCGGGTCGAGACCGTATTTCACGTAGCTACCTTGAGTGCCGTGAACGATGTAACGCGCTGATTCCGCCGCCGCCATCATGGTGCCGTGAAGCACCACCCGACGTTGAGGATAAGCCAGTACGGCATGGAAATAATCACTGGTTTCAGCACCGGGGCGCAGCCGGGCCAAATCAACGGTAAGGCTTTGTGGCAAACCAAAAAGCCTAATGGCCTGATCGACCAAATGTGGGCCAATATCGTACCAGATGCCGCTTCCTTTGCCGGCCTGTTCACGCCAGCGCTTTTGTACCTGCGGGCGATAGCGATCAAAATGCGATTCAAAATAGACAATATCGCCGAGTGATCCCTGCTGTAATAACGCGTTAAGCGTCAGGAAGTCGCTGTCCCAACGGCGGTTATGAAATACCGAAAGTAGCCGTTTTTTCTCCTTCGCCAGTGCATCAAGCTCACGCGCCTGCGCTAAGGTCACGGTAAATGGTTTATCAACCACCGCGTGTTTACCGGCGTTCAGCGCCGCTTTTGCCAGCGGAAAATGGCTGTCGTTCGGCGTTGGGATCACAACCAGATCGATCGTAGGATCGTTAAAAATATCATCCGGGTCAGAACAAACCTGCACCTCGGGCCAGTCCGTATGGACTTTGGCGGCATCACTGCTGGATACCACCGCCAGCGTCATTCCCGGTGTGCCTGAAATTAGCGGAGCATGGAACGTTTTACTGGCATAGCCATAACCGATTAACCCTACGCGAATGCTGTCACTCATCGATTGCTACCTCTTAGCTTTGGGCCGCCTGCGGCGGAACTTCATCACGGTTCAGAGAAGTTGTTCAGCGAAATATTAAATTAGTAGATTAGTCGTGAAAGCGCCAAATAACCACCGCAAATCTATGGGCGATGCGTTGACCAATGGCCGTAGCGGTGAATATGAAGCGTTAACGCAATTTTGTGACATTGTCACTAGAGGTGTTTTCAACGCTAATAACGCTCAGGCCTCTCGGCTCGAAGTCTGAGCGTTATCTAAAACCCAATATTGCAGCGTATAAAAGATACAGAGCGCCTGCCGAATCTGATAGCAAGGCCCCGTTTTGCGATTAAATCGTGTGTTGTAGCTTACTTCGCTCTCGACACGTTCATTGGGCCAAAGCTTTGTGCCACCGGCATCATCTCAATGCGGTTGATATTCACGTGAGCTGGCTGGGTAGCGATCCAGAATACGGTTTCAGCAATGTCATCGGCGGTTAACGCTTGAACATTCTCATAAACCTTGGCGGCTTTATCGTCATCGCCTTTAAAGCGTACGTTGGAAAATTCGGTCGTGCCGCACAGGCCGGGCTCTACGTCGGTTACCCGAATAGCCGTACCGGCAAGATCAGCGCGTAAATTCAGGCTAAACTGCTTCACAAAGGCTTTAGTGGCACCGTATACATTGCCGCCCGGATACGCGTAACTTCCGGCCACGGAGCCAATATTGATAACGTGGCCGCGGTTCTGGGCGGTCATTATCGGCAGAATCGCGTGGGTGACCGAGGCCAGACCGATAGCGTTGGTATTAATCATGGTCATCCAGTCGTCAAAATTGGCCTTATCTGCCGTCTCAAGGCCCAAGGCCAGCCCTGCATTGTTCACCAGTAAATCGATTTGTTTGAATTCAGCAGGGAGATTTTTCAGTACGCTCAGCACTTTTTCACGGTCGCTAACGTCCAGCTCGACGGGCAGAAAATTATCGCCTAGCTCACTTTTTAACTGCTGCAGACGATCTAAACGACGCGCTGCACCAATAACCCGATGCCCCTGAGCAATAAATTTTCTGACGATGGCGGTACCGAATCCGGCTGACGCGCCGGTAACCAAAACAATCATGCTGTTTTCTCCCGTTTGTATTTTGGATAAGTTCTATTTTCAACAGAAAACTACTATAGCCAATGCATTACCCGATGGTGAAATAAAAAATAAACGATTTGAGAATAGGCTATACCGGTAGCTAACCCATATCCGCTACGATCGCTTAATCAGGTTTAAATCGATAAACTGGCTGAGATCTCGCTCTTCAGGACGGCAAATATAAGGAAGCTCACCGAGTAGCGGTGCCCGTATATTTTGTTTCAATGCACTAATTGTTTCTGCGTAATACGACAAACCCGGGTTAATTCGATTAGCAACCCAACCGGCAATATTCAGCCCGTCGTGAGCGATAGCTTCTGCCGTCAGTATGGCGTGATTAATACAGCCATGTTGAATACCCACGACCAGAATAACCGGTATTTGCTCTTCAATCACCCACTCTGAAATGGGCCGCATACCGTTGAGTAAAAAACGCCAGCCGCCAATGCCTTCAACCACAACGCAGTCTGACTGTGCCTGTAGTTTATGTAACCCTGATGATAAGTGGGAATAGTCCAGCGGATGCTCGCTATAGGTCAGCGCGGCATGATCTTTAATCACGATTGGGTTAATGTCTTTATAAGGTACATTGACGGATGATGATGCCTGAAGGATCGTCGCATCACGATTGCGGCTGCCATCATCAGTGTGGTGTGAGGCAACAATGGCAATAGGCTTATAGCCAATGGCGCGCTTACCCTGCTTAATCAGTGACTGTAGCAAGGCTCGGGAAACGACCGTTTTACCTACTTCAGTACACGTACCGGTAACAAAAAATCGATTCTGCATAAAAAGAATTGCTCCGGAACCTTTAATCGAAACGGTTGATGAAAATAATCCACGGGGTTTAAATCAACGTTTCAGGGGTGAATGGACTAACAGAGGCAGTCCTAATAGCAAAAGTCTAGGCTATGCCTCAGTTCAATAGATTGCGTTAGCTCAATTTTTACTAAAACAGATAAATAAAATTCTTAAAAACAATACGTTATATAGATACGCAGTGTTTGGACTGTTTGACCGAGCTAAAACAGATTATCCCTGAAGTAATTTCACTAATAGCGAACCGTTATATAAAGCCATTTTGACTAATGCAGCGCCGGGAATGGTGCCTTTATTCATAAATCGGGTGGGTTCTATATGAATCGGGCTGCTGTACTGGGGCAGCGACTGTTGGTGAATACACTTTTCAATCGCCGGGTAGAGGATCGCCGCTGACGCATTTAGCGGTGAGCCAATCAGAATTTTTTCAGGGTTGAAAATATTGACCATGACGGCAACGATTTGCCCTACGCTAGTACCAACATGGTTGATGATATTCTGCGCCAAAATGTCGCCTTTGTTGGCGGCATCGCATAAATTTTCTATGGTGACGGCACGGTAATGCATCAGTGATTTCGGGTATAGCGGCAGCTGTTGCTGGGCGCGCTCAAGAATGCTACCGATGCTGGCGATCGTTTCGAGGCAGCCATGATTACCGCAATAACAGGGTTTACCGTTAGGATCGATCTGGGTGTGGCCGATTTCAATGCGGCTGCTGGAATCAATATGAAGCACCCGACCACCGCTAATAACCGACGCGCCGACTACGTCATCAATCACTATCTGAATCACGTTCTGGCAGCCCTGAGAAGCGCCATATAGCGCTTCGCTGATGGTCCAGGCGCAAACGTCTTGCTGAATAAATACCGGCAAACCGGTACGCTGACGCAGCCTTGGCCCGAGTGGCACATTCTCTTCGTTGTAGAACGGCATTTTATGGACGATGCCCGTGGTGGCATCAATAATTCCCGGTAGCGTAATGGCAATGGCCGTCAGGCGTTCAAGGCGTTTTTGATGTCGGGTAAAAAACGACTCAACCAGATAGACAATCCGGTCCAGCAGCGATGAGCTGTTATCAATCGGCAGGTCGATTTGTTCTTCAACAATGATCAGGTTGCTTAAGTCCCGTAGGGCCAGCGTCAGGCAACCATGATGAATACGGGCTGTCAGATAATGCCAGGCTTGGGTGTCGAGCTCAATGCCAACGGCCGGGCGACCGCGGCTACCGACTTCATTAAATTCAGTCTCTTTTACCAAGTGGGCATCATACAATTCACGGACGATTTTAGTGATACTGGCGGGCGCTAAATTGGATACTTTAGACAGCTCGATGCGAGAAATAGGACCATATAGGTCGATTAACCGATATACCGCACCCGTGTTGGTCTGCTTAATATGGTCAATATGCCCCGGTTGGCCTTCTCTGTTCACGCTTCTACTCCTGTTTACACATAAAAAAATGACAAAATAGCTAACAATGTTATCGGGAGTTGTGCATAACAAGATGTATCATGAAGAAACCCATATTATTATTGATAGCGATAGGTCGATTGATAGGGTGTCGCTTTTATTTCTCTACGTCAACCGTTTGATCCTTTTACCAATAAATTGTGTTTACTGAATCGAGCCTATGCTAAAAATAGGTACGCTGTCATTAACGTTATTGATTATCGTTTAGCAAAACCGATTTGTCACCAATCCGTAGACAGAATCATCGGTCTTGTTTTTCTTGATTAAGCCATTCCCGACGGAGGAACTAGAGTGATACCGCCTAAGCTCAATAACAACAGTACGCCTGATGAATCACCGACCGATAATAGTTCCATATCGGATACACAAATGGTCGCTAAATCTGGCCGGGTTCGCTCGCCTTTTATCGTCCGGGGCACGTCGGAGTTTACCCGCGTGACCATGGCCCTGTTCTCTGCCGGTCTGGCGACGTTTGCACTGCTGTATTGCGTTCAGCCAATTCTTCCCGTGCTATCGCAAGACTTCAATATTTCACCGGCCAGTAGTAGCCTTTCGCTATCGGTTGCGACCGGCATGCTGGCGGTGGGTTTACTGTTTACCGGCCCTATCTCTGACGCCATCGGGCGTAAACCGGTGATGGTTACCGCGCTCATGCTGGCCGCAATCCTGACGATTGCCAGCTCACTGACTACCAGCTGGCAGGGCATTTTAATTATGCGGGCGCTTGTGGGGCTAGCGCTGAGCGGCGTAGCTGCCGTTGCGATGACTTACCTGAGCGAAGAGATCGATCCGATGCACGTGGCCTTCGCCATGGGGCTTTATATCAGCGGGAACTCTATCGGCGGCATGAGCGGGCGGCTGCTCAGCGGGGTAATAACTGACTTCTTTTCATGGCGGGTTACCCTCGGCGGCATTGGGGTCATAGCGCTGATTGCAGCCATCGTGTTTTGGCGAATACTTCCGGCATCCAGCCATTTCAGAGCATCGTCCCTTCGCCCGAGAACCTTATTGATTAACTTCCGTTTACACTGGCACGATCGCGGATTGCCATTGCTGTTTGCCGAAGGCTTTCTGCTGATGGGAAGCTTTGTGACGCTGTTTAACTATATTGGTTACCGGCTGATGGAAGCGCCCTATTTTATTGGTCAGGCGATGGTTGGTTTGCTATCGGTTGTCTACCTGACGGGAACCTATAGTTCGCCAAAGGCCGGAACGCTAACCCAGCGCTTTGGCCGCGGCCCGGTTTTGCTGTCGTCGATTGGTATTATGCTGGCTGGCGTGCTGATTAGCCTGTTTTCGTCAGTGTGGTTGGTTCTTAGCGGCATGATGCTATTTACCAGCGGATTTTTCGGCGCTCATTCGGTTGCCAGCAGTTGGATTGGCAAACGAGCCAAGCGGGCAAAAGGCCAGGCTTCAGCCCTGTACCTGTTCTTTTACTATGTCGGTTCAAGCATTGCCGGAACGCTGGGCGGGTTTTTCTGGCACAATTACGGTTGGAATGGATTATCGGTATTTCTGTGCGCCATGTTGGTCGGTGCCCTGTTTATCGGCCGCTATCTGGCCCGCTTACCCGAAGCTAAAGCTTGAAGCTTTCACCCAATACTCTTTCCTTTAAGCATCCGTCAAAGTTGAAGTTAATAGAAAGAGCTGGTTATTTCAGCTGATTAAAATAGCGAGCTTCATCCGCAAGGAACTCGCGATATTTCGACGTCTTCTATTTGAATGAGAATTACGCTGCAACTCAATATCACTGACTTAACGTAGTGTGATGATCAACGCTTCCATTATTTTGGATGGTACCATACTAGCGCACTAAGTTTATTGTTAGAACTATCAACGGTTACTCTTAGATCATAACTTTCACCATGGATATATAACGCTAAAATGCATTAGCTATATGGATTAATTTATTCATTCAGCGTTGATAACTTGCTTCAGATACGCGAGTTTAATATCACACTCATTGCGCTACGTGTTGATGAATAGCTATATGGATGACTGACAATTGGGGGTTAATGGCAACAGCTAATTTATTTAAATAGCATTAATGCGTTGTTATAAATATTCTGGTTACCTGAATTTCTTATGACATGAAAGACAAGGAAGGAAGACAATTCATCAAGCTATATTTATTCACAAACTCGACCTTGACTTGATGTTTTTGAGTATCTCAGCCAATGCGTTTTTAATAGGTTCAATATATTGTCTAAGGCCGTCTTTTATCCGTTCACCCGTGTCAATGAACCGTTTGGAAAACTTCGAAAAATGGCCCAGCATACCTGATAGACCCACGCCTGAGCGTCACACCCGGCTATGTGGCATAGATTCAATAGCATGGGAAAATCAGCGCTCGCGGCGGCGCAGAAATACGCGGAATACGATAGATTTCAATCATAGACAGCATAATTTCTAATAGGTTATCTATTGAATTAATTATGCCAGCGATTTCATTGGTGGAATAACATTTGATTTAACAATTAAAATAGGCCACATAAATATAAATATTCGTGTGACCTATTTTTATGCTGCATAATGTGGATATTACATTTTACAACTTTGATTCTTGGGATAGCTCTTTAGCTTTTAAATTATTAACCCATCCGGCATAAACATATTTCTTTTGAAATGTTTTATGACAAGAAGAACAAAAATAACGCTGGTAGCCAGAACGTCCTAATCCATGTTTTCTAATATGATTAGAATCATTACAATATGGACAGTCTATTTTATTATAGAACATAAAATTTCCTTGTGATTTTTCACATGATAAAGGGTTTGCACTATTTCTAACTTATTATTTTAAAAAACATAAAGCATAACTACATAATTACCATACAGTTACTATATCAATATAATTACTACATCCGTACTAGTTATTAAAAAATTAAATCTGTGCTCAGAATTAATTTAAAAATTATCAGGGAATAATTTACAAACGTTTATTAGTTTGCCTTTTTGCATATCAATATACCCCCCTTCCCGTAGCGCAGAAAGCATTCTTAGCGCCCCGCTTCTGGACATGCTGCTTCGCTTCATTATGTAGGCGATTACGCTTATCTTTAGGCGTTCTTCTAAAGGCTTATAGCTTAACTCCATCAGTAATAAGCAAAGTACTTTATACGTTGAATCTTGAATGAAAACCGTTTCACGATAGGTGTGGCAGTCACTAATAAAGGCCAGATAAGCCAGCAAATCGTCTAAAAGGTCATCATGCTTAATGATAGATATAGCCGTTTCGTAAGGTATTCTCTCAATAACGCTATTGCTATCTAGTTCAAAAGTATAAGCATTAAACGTATACTTCGATTTCAACAGGCCCAATACCAGTGGCGCATCTGAAACACCAACCAGTAATCCACCTTCACCCTGATATAATTGAATGCTACCGCTCGACACCACATAAACATAGTGCTCAGACTCATTACGCTCATTATAATGATTAAAAATGAACTCTTCGTGCTCAAGGTGTTTAGTGCCCTTACCTGTCAACGCATTCACAATCCGCCATATACTCTCTAATGGCTTTTCTGCTTTCAGTTTCATTAATTTTATATTATCAAGCATTTTGATATCATCAATGGTCAAACGGTTAATCGGTATATGTGAATATGAGTGTAATGTTAATATAATGCTTATGTACATGAATATTTATATGATTACTTCACATATACCTCACTACTAAAACTACGCTTTCAAGATAACAAAATGACACCTCAGCTGGAAGTCCAAACTTAGACTGATGTGTCATTGTGCTTTTTAGTGCTTATTTTACAACACCGATTTAACAGGCGTTATGCATTGAATAGGTAATGCATAACCTGTTGTTTTCAACTATTTCGGCGCTGACCATGATAAGAGCAATAATTACTCAACTAATATGTAAAACAAAACATACCTATTTTAGGTAGGTTTTGTTTTATGTATTAAATATATTAAATGGTAGTGGATTAGTCATGCTGATCCATGCGCTATTTCAACGGTTCCGCATGGCCAATAACGCGAAATACGTCCGGAAAGCTGGAGCGGATAACTCTTTCTACCCGATCGACTGAAGTATGAATATCGTTAACCGCCATGTGTGACGGTAGACAGTAATTGAAATAGATAATTAGTCCCTGTTTTGTTTCACGGACCCGGACATTATGGATTTTATCACCCTGACCACTATCGCCAGACGCCAAATATAGCGCATTCTCAAACTCGCGTTGCCTTTCGGCGCTGGCGTCTCGCCCTTCCAACCAGTTAGCCACAATGGGCTCAATATGAGTATCAATTTCAATCTGCGGCCCCAGCTCCGTACGGATTGCTTCCTCAAGAATACGCACAAGGGTGTTTGACTGCTCCAGGCTTAAGTCTGCCTCGAGTTCTAAATCAAAGCTGATTGATAATCGATCCGGCAGTTGCAGTATAGTTAACCGATGAATAGCCCGGTCGAGATTAGCCGCGATGATCCTCACCCGCGTTGCGATCGTTTCACTGCTTTCAGAACGAGGCCGGGCGATCAGGGTAATTTCAGCGTTATTCAAATTTTGCTGTAGTTTAAGCGTAATGTGATCTTTTAGTTCGCTAACCAGCTCCAACGGGAGCCCACGGCTGACCGCCAGCGTGAGTTCAATAAACAGCATCGGGCCAGCATTACGCACCCGGGTTCGTTCAATTTCAATCACCTCAGGGAAGCCTTTCATCAGCGAGGCTATTTTAGCTTCGGTTCCGGCCGGGGCGGTATCGACCAGTGAATCAAATGAACGTTTACCTAAAGTGGCTGCCGCGCTAAATATAAAGCAGGCAACGATAATAGCGGCAATAGCATCCGCTTTTAAAAAGCCAAAGGTAACAAATACGATACCGATCAATACCACGCCCGATGCCAGCATATCGGAGAAAAAGTGCAGCGCATCGGCTTCGAGCGCCGGGCTATTGGTGCTTTTAGCCACGCGGCGCAACGCCCGAACGCGGAAAAAATCAACCACAATAGAGACCAGCAGTATGGCTATCACTACCGGCGCGGCAATAATCTCGTGGGGTTCCCCCATTAAACGCTGAACGGCTTCATAGGCTATCCACCCTGCGGCACCGAATAGTAGCGCAACTTCAAACAGCGCCGCCATACTCTCCATTTTTCCATGGCCATAGTGATGATTGTCATCGGCGGGTTTATCGCTGATATGGACAGCCCACCAGGTAATAACGGTAGCAATGAAGTCAGAAGACGAATGGATCCCTTCGGAGATTAAACCAATGCTTCCGGTGAATAGCCCGATGGTAAACTTACCGATAGCCAGCAGGCCACTTGCCAGCATAGATACTAAAGCAACGCGCTGCTTTTCATTTTGCATGGAACGTCTCGTTGAGGCCTGTTTTTTGAGTGTAGGCTATGCCCGCGTTGTTATCATTAGGAATCATAATAACAACCGTGAATATTTTTGATCATTGGGGCATCGAGACCGTGAATTCAGTTACGCCTGAATTTGACGTTACGGTCACTTTACCTCGATGGGCCTCAATAATCGATTTAACAATAGCCAGCCCAATTCCGCTACCTTCACCTTTGCGTTGTCGAGACTGGTCAACCCGATAAAAGCGGTCAAAGAGCCGGGGAAGGTGTTCAGCAGAAATATCTAAGCCCGGATTGGCAAATGACATGTTTACGCCGCCAACTATTTGTGACAGCGTCACTATTACGCATTTCCCCTGCGGCGTATAGCGAACCGCGTTGGAAAGGAGGTTGTTAATCACCCGACGTAGCATCAGCACATCGCCCTTAATTGGCGCAGCATTGCCAACCAAACATAGCGTTACGCCCTTTTCTTCAGCCCAAGCCTCAAAATATTCAAACACTTTGCCGATCTCAACGTTCAAATCGATGATTTCGCTTTCGGGGATCAGCAAATGGTTATCGGCCTGAGCCAGAAACAGCATGTCGCTGACCATTTTTGCCATGCGTTCATACTCTTCCAGATTGGAATACAGAACTTCCTGATAGTCCTCTGCGCTCCGGTTCTGGCTCAGTGCGATTTGAGTCTGTGTGGCTAAATTGGTGATCGGGGTTCGTATTTCGTGGGCGATATCCGCCGAGAAGTTAGACTGTCGTTTAAACACGTCTTCAATGCGTTCAATCATTGAGTTAAAGGAGACTACCAGCTGCTGTAGCTCAATCGGAACCTCATTGGGCTGCAAGCGCACGTCCAGATTATCGGAGGTAATGCTTTTAATGGTCTTACTAACGCGACGCAGCGGCGCGTGCCCCTGATACACCGCAATGCGTACAATCAGTACGATAATTAGGCAAATAAGCAGTGCGGCTACGCTTAAGCTACGGGTTAACTCTTGAATGTAGTGCAGATGAAAATTGATCGAGAGCGCAATCACCATCCGATAGTGCGTTGCCTGCCCGTTGATAACGGTTGGTATCGGTAAGCTCATTACCCGATAGCCTGCCGACTGGGGCTCATGACCGCTGTCGTCGCCGGAATGAGATTGAGGCTGAGCGCGTTCCTCACTCCAAGTCAGCGCATGTACCGCGTTGGTCGGATTCTGTTTGATTATCTGCTGAAAATCCGGGCCGCCCGGTGACTGAAACAGGCGCTGATGCCGTTGATTTTCCAGATAGAGGTAAGCGTTAACCTGTTGAGAAACGGCGTTAGTGACCTTCTCAATGCGCGTTGCTTCGGGTAGATTATTATCGCCTAAGAACCGACTCAGCGTGGCGCTTAACTCTTGCAGTTGGTTAATATCCTGCTCTTCAAAATGTTGCTCAACCGAGCGGATAGTTACCCAGCTAAAAACGGAAAACGCGGCAATCGCCATGATGCTAATAAACAGGGTTAAGCGGAAAGTCAGTGATAATGGCCTGCGTGCGAAGTGGCCTAGGCTAGTCTTCATCGGCCACCTCTAACACATAGCCAATTCCCCTGACCGTTTGGATCAGCTTCGGCTCAAAGTCATTATCAATTTTAGCGCGCAGCCGTTTAACCGCTACGTCGATCGCGTTGGTATCGCTATCAAAATTCATATCCCATACCTGCGATGCAATGAGCGAACGGGGCAATACTTCACCCTGATGGCGGATAAAAAACTCTAGCAGTGAAAACTCTTTTCCGGTCAGGACAATTTTAGCGCCGGAGCGAGTGACCCTGCGTTTGATTAAGTCTATCTCTAAGTCAGCAAGCTGAAACTGGTTTTCCACCATGGCAAAAGCGCCTCGTCGAAGCAGGGTTCTGACTCTGGCCAGCAGTTCGGCGAAGGCGAACGGTTTTACCAGATAGTCATCAGCGCCTAACTCCAGCCCTTTTACCCGATGTTCAATATTGCCGAGTGCGGTCAGTAACAGGATCGGCACGTTCTTGCCTGCAGCCCGCAACAGTTTAACCACGTTCCAGCCGTCAATGTCAGGCAGCATGATGTCCAGAATGATTAAGTCGTATTCCATGGTTATCGCCTGGTGATATCCGGTCATTCCATTATCCGCCAGATCGACAACAAAGCCCGACTCCGTTAACCCCTTACACAGGTATTCGCCGGTCTTAGCCTCATCTTCTACCACTAACAGTTTCATTCTGCCTCCGCTTGGCCTGTGCCGTATTCAGGACCATTCTAGACGATATCCGGGTGATATCGTGAAAATGACAAAATTGTCATTAAGCTGTCATCTATTAAACAGAGCCCGCTGTATACACTGCCATCTTATAACAATCAGGCCAATATGGCGTTGCGGTGAACAGGGCTAATTATGTGTAAACTGAAAAACGTAGCATTAATTACGCTGTTGGCGCTGGCTGGCTGCACCTCTCTGGCTCCCGGCTATCAACGGCCAGATATGCCGGTACCCAACTCTTTTTCAGCGAGCCGCAATGCGCTGGTTGAATCAACCGGAATGGAGGATACCGGCTGGCGTAGCTTTTTCCTGTCGCCTCAGTTAAAGCAGGTTATTGCCCTTTCGCTGACACATAATCAAGACCTGAGAACCGCCAGCCTGAAAGTTGCCGAGGCGGCGGCGCAATATAGCCTCATCGATGCCGAGCGCTATCCACAGCTTAATGGCTCTTCTAACGCGACCTATAGCGGCGGCTTTGACAGTCAGTCAACCACTACCCATCAGTACAGCGTGGGCATGGCCCTTAGCTTTGAGCTGGATTTCTTTGGCCGGTTGAAAAATATGAGCGAAGCCGAACAGCAGCGTTTTTTCGCCAGTCAGCAGGCTCAGCGAGCGGTGCATATTCTGGTGGTCTCTAACGTTGCGCAAAGCTATATGAACCGCAGCCGGACCGAGGCGCAACTCAATATTGCCAATCAAGCATTGCTCAACTATCAGCGCTCTTATCGGTTTATTGAACAACGAACCCGCGTTGGTAACTCTACGTTACTGGCGCTAGAACAGGCTCGCGGCCAAATAGAAACCGCCCGCAGCGATATAGCTAAACGCCGGGGTGAACTGTCTCAGGCCAACAACGCACTACAGCTGGTTGTCGGTCAATATTCTCTGCCCGCCGAACCGGTAACGAGCGCGGCTCAACCGGTTTCAATGGTGACGCTTCCGGCAAATTTATCATCAGACATTTTGTTGCAGCGCCCTGACATCGTTGAGGCTGAACGCTTATTAATGGCCGGAAATGCCAATATTGGCGCGGCTCGAGCGGCATTCTTCCCGTCAATATCGTTAACCGGCAGTGCTACCGGTAGCAGTACTGACCTTTCCAGCCTGTTTGACTCTGCCAGCGGGCTGTGGAATTTCATTCCTAAAATATCAATACCAATTTTTGACGGTGGTAAGAACAGGGCCAATTTGTCACTGGCAGAAATTCGCCAACAAATGTCGGTAGTGACCTATGAACAGAAAATTCAGAACGCGTTTAAACAGGTTGCCGATGCGCTATCTCTGAGAGATTCCATTGCTCAACGCATAGAGGCTCAGCGGCGCTATCTGAATTCCCTGCAAACTACCCTACGCCGGGCCAACGTGTTGTATGACAACGGGGCCATTAGCTATCTCGAAATACTGGATACCGAGCGAACGCTGTTTAGCGCCCGACAAACCTTAACCGACCTTAAATATGACCAACAAATTAATGAAATCAATCTATTCACTGCATTAGGCGGCGGCTGGGTTGAGTAACCTTGTTTATTTTCATGTTGAAACCGGAGTGAATAATGAATCAATTACTAACGCTGATTATCGTTAGCCTGCTTTCAGGCCCCATCGCCTTTACCGCCGGCGCCGCGCAGGATCACGGAATGCACCCATCGGCATCGCCAAGCGCACGGCAAACGGTTATCAGTACCAAGGGCGTGGTTAAACTGATCGATCTGGACAACAACAAAGTCACCATTGCCCACGACCCTATTCCGGCAATTAACTGGCCGGCCATGACCATGCGCTTCACCTTTGACGATCCGGCCATGATTGCCGAGATTCAGGTTGGCAATCAGGTTGCGCTGGACTTCGTTCAGGCTGGCAATATTTCTCAGCTAAAAAAGATTGCTTTGGCTCAGTAGCCTTGCAGCAATAGCTAATTCAGGAATAACTATGGCCTCGACAACCGTTAAAAACATCACATTAATCGTCGGTAGCTTATTCATTGGCGGCGTTATCACCACCGGGATCCACGCCTATATTGGGCAGCCGTCACAAAATACCGCAACGGCTGAGCGTAAAGCCCTGTTCTGGTATGACCCCATGTACCCGAATACCAAGTTTGATAAACCGGGCAAGTCTCCGTTTATGGATATGGATTTAGTGCCCAAATATGTTGATGAAGACGATGATAATGCCCAGAGCAAAGACGGGATCCGAATCGATCCAATCCTGACTCAAAACCTTGGCTTACGCAGCGAAAAGGTGGTGTATGGCAAGTTGAACTACGCCCTGACCGTTCCGGCAAGCCTGAACTTTAATGAGTATCAATATGCCATTGTTCAGGCGCGATCTGACGGATTTATCGAAAAAGTCTATCCATTAACCATCGGCGATAAAGTTAAAAAAGGCACACCGTTGATTGAATTAACCATTCCTCAATGGGTTGAAGCCCAGAGTGAATATCTTCTGTTGGCAGAAACCGGCGCTTCTGCCGTGCAAATCAAGGGCATTTTAGAGCGGCTACGGCTGGCCGGAATGTCTGATGAAGAGATTGCCCAACTGCGTAAAACCAAAAAGGCCCAAACGCATTTTGTGATTAAAGCCCCGATGGACGGCGTCATCACCGCATTTGACCTGCGCAGCGGAATGAATATATCTAAAGATAAGGTGGTCGCTAAAATTCAGGGCGTTAGCCCTATCTGGCTTAATGCCGCCATACCGGAGTCCTCTTCTTATCTGTTAAACAACGCGACGCAGTTTAAGATTCATATTCCTGCCTATCCGGATAAATCATTCAAGATCCTGAAGTGGGACGTGCTGCCCAGCGTTGACCCCATTACCCGCACCCAGCAGGTTCGCCTCGCGTTGGATAACCCCAATGAACTGCTCAAACCCGGCATGAATGCGGTGATGACCGTCAATAGTCAAAGCGACACCATGCCTTTGATTCCGTCTCAGGCGGTGATTGATTCCGGCGATGAACAGCGGGTGATTACCTTAAGCGCTGAAGGCCGGTTTGTACCAAAGTTAATCAAAGTGTTTCATGAGTCACAGCAGCAAACCGCCCTGTTATCCGGTCTGGAAGAAGGTGAAACGGTGGTGGTCAGCGGCCTGTTTTTGATTGACTCTGAAGCCAACATTTCAGGCGCTCTGGCGCGTATGCGGCAGAAAGATACCGTGGTAGATAGCCCTGCAGACAAACAGCCTCAGCCATTACAACACTCAAGCCATTAAAGGAAACGATGATGATTGAATGGATTATTCGCCGCTCGGTTACCAATCGTTTTCTGGTGATGATGGGGGTGCTATTGCTTAGCGTTTGGGGCGGCTGGACCATTGTCAACACCAACGTTGACGCCCTTCCGGACCTGTCTGACGTTCAGGTTATTATTAAAACCAGTTACCCCGGTCAGGCACCTCAAATTGTTGAAAATCAGGTCACCTATCCGTTAACCACCACCATGCTGTCGGTTCCCGGTGCAAAAACCGTACGGGGGTTTTCTGCCTTCGGAGACTCTTACGTGTATGTCATTTTTGAAGACGGCACCGACCTGTATTGGGCTCGTTCGCGGGTGCTTGAGTATTTAAATCAGGTACAGGGAAAACTGCCGAATGGCGTTACCTCAGAGCTAGGCCCCGATGCCACTGGCGTCGGCTGGATCTTTGAATATGCATTAGTTGACCGTAGCGGTAAACATGACCTCGCTGAGCTGCGTTCACTGCAAGACTGGTTTTTAAAATTTGAACTGAAAACCATTGCTAACGTGGCGGAAGTGGCGTCGGTGGGCGGCGCGGTTAAGCAATATCAAATTATCGTCGATCCGCTAAAGTTGGCGCAGTATGGCGTTACCCTTGGTGACGTTAAACGGGCGATCGGGGTATCGAATCAGGAAGCCGGTGGCTCAGCCATTGAAATAGCCGAAGCTGAGTATATGGTCAGAGCCAGCGGCTATCTTCAGTCGCTGGACGACTTCAACCATACTGTATTAAAAAGCGGTGAAAACGGCGTTCCGATCTATTTACGCGATCTGGCCCGGGTGCAAATCGGGCCAGAAATGCGTCGAGGCGTGGCTGAACTCAACGGTGAAGGTGACGTTGCTGGCGGCGTGGTTCTGTTGCGCTCCGGCGAAAATGCCCGGCGGGTGATTGAGGCGGTCAAAATCAAGTTAGATTCGCTGAAGTCCAGCCTTCCTGAAGGCGTTGAGATTATTACCACCTATGACCGTAGCCAACTGATTGACCGGGCCATCGATAACCTAAGCTACAAGCTACTCGAAGAATTTATCGTGGTGGCGTTGGTCTGTGCCCTGTTCTTATGGCATGTGCGCTCGGCGCTGGTAGCGATCGTCTCGTTACCGTTAGGCCTGTGTATCGCCTTTATCGTGATGCATTTTCAAGCGGTCAATGCCAATATTATGTCGCTAGGCGGTATTGCTATCGCCGTGGGGGCCATGGTCGATGCCGCCATCGTGATGATAGAAAATGCCCATAAAAAGATTGAAGAGTGGCAGCGTCATCATCCGCAGCAAGAGTTAGATAACCAAACGCGCTGGGACGTCATTACCAATGCGGCGGTTGAAGTCGGCCCAGCGCTGTTTATCAGCCTGCTGATTATTACCCTGTCGTTTATTCCCGTTTTCACCTTAGAAGGTCAGGAAGGCCGACTATTTGGGCCGCTGGCGTTAACTAAAACCTATGCCATGGCCGGTGCTGCCGGTTTAGCCATTGTGGTTATTCCTATCCTCATGGGGTTCTGGATCAGGGGAAAAATTCCGGCAGAAAGCGGCAATCCGCTCAATCGCCTTCTGATCAAAATGTATCATCCGCTATTGCTTAAGGTGTTGCACTGGCCGAAAACCACGCTGCTGATCGCGTTTTTATCGCTGGCAACCATCGTGTGGCCATTGAGTAAAATTGGCGGCGAATTCCTGCCATCAATTAATGAAGGCGATTTACTGTATATGCCGTCAACGTTACCGGGCATATCGGCGGCACAGGCGGCAGCGCTATTGCAAACGACCGATAAACTGATTATGACCATACCCGAAGTGGCGACCGTATTCGGTAAAGCCGGCAAGGCTGAAACGGCCACCGACTCCGCGCCAATGGAGATGATTGAAACCACCATCCAGCTAAAGCCGCAAAGCGAATGGCGGCGCGGCATGACGATCGACAAAATCGTTGATGAGCTGGATCGGACCGTGCGCTTGCCCGGGCTGGCTAACCTATGGGTCCAGCCGATTCGTAACCGGATTGATATGCTCTCTACCGGCGTAAAAAGCCCGATTGGCATTAAGGTTTCAGGGACTAACTTAGCCGATATCGACGCCACGGCGCAGCAAATAGAGGACGTCGCTAAGCAGGTTCCCGGCGTGGTCTCAGCGCTTGCCGAGCGGCTGGTTGGTGGGCGTTATATTGACGTGAATATCGATCGGCAACGGGCCGCCCGTTATAACCTGTCGATTGAAGACGTTCAGCTGTATGTCTCTTCCGCTATCGGCGGCGCAATGATTGGCGAAACGGTAGAAGGCATTGCCCGCTACCCGATCAATATTCGCTATCCGCAAAGCTACCGAAACGGCCCGCAGGCTTTACGTCAACTGCCGATATTAACGCCGATGAAACAGCAAATTACCTTGGGTGACGTGGCTGACATCCAGGTGGTGTCAGGCCCGCCGATGTTAAAAACCGAGAATGCCCGCCCTGCCAGCTGGATTTATATTGATACGCGCGATCGGGATATGGTGTCAGTGGTTAACGATCTTCGCCAAATGATTGGCGAGAAGGTTCAGCTCAAAGCGGGAACAAGCGTCTCTTATACCGGCCAGTATCAGCTGTTAGAAAGGGCCAATCAGAAGCTGAAGCTGATGGTTCCGGCAACGCTGATGATTATCTTTATTCTGCTTTACCTTGCCTTCAGACGCCTAAGTGAAGCGTTACTGATCGTTGCCAGCATCCCTTTCGCATTGACCGGCGGAATTTGGTTCCTTTACTCGCTAGGATTTAACTTCTCGGTTGCCACCGGCACCGGCTTTATCGCGTTAGCTGGCCTTGCCGCTGAGTTTGGCGTTGTCATGTTAATGTATTTACGCCACGCCATAGAGGCCAACCCGGCGCTGAGCCGACCAGAAACGTTTAGCGAGAAGGCGTTAGACGATGCGCTATACCATGGCGCGGTACTTCGGGTTCGACCTAAGGCCATGACGGTCTCGGTGATTATCGCCGGTTTACTGCCCATTTTGTGGGGCACCGGTGCGGGCTCTGAGGTGATGAGCCGTATTGCAGCGCCGATGATTGGCGGCATGATAACCGCACCGCTACTGTCTATGTTTATTATACCGGCGGCCTACAAGCTGATATGGATGCGGAAGTATCGGGGGCAATCCCTCGGAGGCTGCTGACAAACTACCATCTTGTTATCATGTTGAAAAATGGAAAGCGTAACCCAAGATTTACACCATCGTCATCGGTTTTAGCTGGCGAGTTAGCGTTTAATTTTGGTTCAGTATAGGTTTCGTCCGCAAAAAGAAAGTCGGAATATTGACTTTATCTAGCGGCCGAGGGGCAATGTTTTGCGCTTAATGGGAATTCAGACCAAGCCACCCTCTATTTCGGGTGGCTTGTATTGACTGGCTATCCTTTTACTTTTTCATGCTGCCGACCATGTCTTCAGGCCTTACCCACTCATCAAACTGAGCCTCTGTCAGGTAGCCGAGCTTCAGCGCCGATGCTTTTAAGGTTAGCCCTTCTTTGTGTGCCTTTTTCGCTATTTCGGCCGATTTATCGTAGCCAATATGCGTATTGAGCGCCGTAACTAGCATCAGCGATTCATTCAGCAGCTGGCTGATTCTGTCCCGGTTAGGTTCAATACCCACCGCGCAGTGCTTATTAAAGCTGTTCATTCCGTCGGCCAGCAGGCGTACTGACTGTAGGAAATTATCAATAATCATCGGGCGATAAACGTTAAGCTCGAAGTTACCCGATGCGCCGCCGATATTAACCGCAACGTCGTTTCCCATCACCTGAGCGCACAGCATGGTGACGGCTTCGCACTGCGTTGGATTCACTTTACCCGGCATAATTGAACTGCCGGGTTCGTTCTCAGGAATAGCAATTTCACCGATACCACAGCGCGGGCCCGACGCCAGCCAGCGAACATCGTTGGCTATTTTCATCAGCGATGCCGCCAAGCCTTTCAGCGCGCCGTGGGCGTGAACCAATGCATCACAGGTTGCCAGCGCTTCAAACTTATTGGGTGCAGTCACAAACGGTAGGCCCGTCAGTGACGCCAGCTCGTTCGCCACCCTGACGGCATACTCAGGATGCGTATTCAGCCCGGTTCCCACCGCGGTTCCACCTAACGCCAGTTCGCTAAGATGGGGAACTGCCTGTTCTATGTGCTTGAGGTTATAGGCCAGCATAGCCGCCCAGCCGGAAACCTCCTGGCCCAGCGTCAGCGGAGTGGCGTCCTGTAAGTGAGTACGCCCGATTTTAACGATATCCCGGTAGGCTTCAGCCTTGGCCGCCAGCGTTTTATGTAATGCTTTTAATTCAGGCAGCAAATGCTCCAGAATCGCCGTAACCGCAGCAACGTGCATACCGGTAGGAAAAACGTCGTTCGAACTTTGGCTCTTATTCACGTCATCGTTAGGATGAACTAAACGGTCGTTCCCCCGCTTCCCGCCCAGAATTTCACTTGCCCGGTTGGCCAGAACTTCGTTGATATTCATGTTAGTTTGAGTGCCGGATCCGGTCTGCCAGATTGACAGAGGAAACTCGTTGCTGTGCCGATCGGCTAGCACTTCATCCGCCGCGCTAATAATGGCGTTTCCCTTGGTTTTATCGAGCAAACCCAGCTGCATATTTACCGTTGCGGCCGCACGCTTAACCTGTGCCAATGCGTGCACTAATGCCTTTGGCATTTTCTCTTGGGAAATACGGAAATGTTCGAGAGATCGTTGAGTTTGGGCACCCCATAGACTGTTTTCAGGTACTTCAATTGGCCCCATTGAATCTTTCTCTATACGCATGCTAACCATCGTTTTCTCCTGAATCTGCTAAATTAAACACTATCGGAATATCGTTAACCGAATAAGAGACAGCCTTTATATACTCTCACAATCACCACTGCCATTTTGTGATAGGTTTGGGATTACTACCATCTTACTGCAGATGAGACTTATTACGATTACCATTGAGTATAGCTATATGATTATTGCAAATCAGGCCAGATTGGCTACTAATCAACGGATGAAAAGCCCGTATTTAAGGGAATATTTAATTGTGCTACCCTGCTCCCAATTGTCATAAACCCTTCGTTATTATAAACCGCGTGTTATAGAAAATAGGATTGAACATGGCTATGAAAAAATCGATCGTTGCCGTTGGCGTGCTGGCAGTTCTGGGCGGAGCCTGGGTTGGCGCATCTTGGTATACCGGCAAATTAATTGAAACCCAGATAAATCAAGGTTTAATTGAAGCGAAGGTGCAGGTTAATAAATACTTTCCTACTGCGAATAGCAATCTAACTATCGCTAAATACCAAAGGGGTATTTTTTCATCGCAGATCGCCTACACCGTTGAGGTTTCCGTAGATCCGGCGGCTAAAGTGGCTACCGATCCCGTTGAGGTCAACGCAGACCCGGCAACCAAAGAGTATGTGACTATCAATCAAAACGTTAGCCATGGCCCATTCCCGCTAGAAAAGCTTAGCCTTGTGCCTAAACTGGCGTACTCAACGATTGAATTAGTTAACACTGAATCAATAAAACCCCTGTTTGATATGTCAAAGGGCCAGTCGCCGTTGACCGTTAATGCGCTATCTTCCTACGACGGAAGCACTGCCGTTAAGCTGGTCGTCGCGCCAATGGAAGACAAAACCGCTCAAGATCCCGCCAGTGCGCTTAAGTTCAACGGACTTACTTTTGATGGCACCATCGTGGTGGAAAAAGATAAAAACAGATTTAATTTTGTCTCAACGCCGATTGAATTAACCGAATCAGGCTCGTCATTAAACGTCAATAAAATGAATCTTGAAGGGAGTATCGATAACACCACCCACGTTATCGATTCGACGCTCGATATCGGTGACGTGGTGATGAATGCGGTGGATGAAGAAAAGCATCAGGAACGTTATACCTTTAAAGACATCGCACTAAACGGCAGCGTGAAAAACGGTAAGTTTGATATGAACGTTGGTCTGGCTAACTTCAAAATGAAGAGCTTCGTTCAGGAGGTCAATGGTCAGTCAACGCTGTCTGTGAGTGACCTGACGATCAGTAGTGACGTGAAGGAAGACGATAAGAACATTGACCAAACGCTGAATACAACGGTTGGTAATCTGACCGTTGCTAATCACAATCTTGGCTCTGGTCATATGCTGCTGAAAATGAATCAGTTTGACGGTAATGCCCTACGCTACATTAATAAAAACTCAAATCAGATCTCCGCGCTATTGCTGAATTCTGCCATGGGCAATTCTTCAGCATCGGCATTAGACGATAACCAGTTAATGACTCAGCTAATGACGTTCCTTGAGGGTAACCCGACCATTGCCATTTCTCCGTTAATCTGGAAAAACGCAAAAGGCGAAAGCCAGCTAGATATGTCCCTGACGTTAAAACGCCCTGAATCAATGAATTTTACCGATATAGGCCAGCTCGCCGCTCAGTTGATTAAGCAATTTAGCAGCACCACTCATCTGTCAGTACCCATGATCGCTGAACAGGCGAAAATGAATAGTCAAGCCTTTGACGGAATGAGTGCCGAAGAGGCTCAGGCCGCGGCCGATATGACCGTCAAAGACCTGATCGCGATGGGAACAGAAATGAAAACTCTAACCGTACAGGGCGACGAACTGACGTCTAGCTTTAATTACGCTGACGGTATCATCGATCTAAACGGGCAGAAAATGCCGGTTGAGCAGTTCCTTCAAAGCTTAGGCATGTCTGGCGAGTAATTTTTTAAACGCTCAGATAACAAGCTATTGGTTATGATAAAACGTTTCCGTTTGAAATAATTTACCTCAAGCGGAAACGTATCAGCTAAGCCATGTTTTTAACGTTATTCATTATTATCCCATGATTAATCAATAAAATACCCCCCACCCCCATAAAATTAACCATAATTTATTTATGGTTTTTCTATATGACTTTCAAGCATTTTTTCTATTGTCCTGATAGCGGCAACTGTGATAAACAGCATAACCATAATAAAAGTAATGCTTATCCCCAATAAATTACCGAATCCGTCAATAACGGAAACATTACAGGAAGTATTTTATGAACAGCTTTGTCATCGCTGATGCAAAAAATTGTATCGGCTGTCGCGTGTGTGAAGTGGCGTGTGCAATGACCCATAACCACGGAAAACACCCGGAGCTGCCGGAACTGTATTTGCCAAGAATCAAAGTGATAAAAACGGCTGATATCAGAACGGCCGTTACCTGCCGCCATTGTGATGATGCGCCATGCGTTCAAGTTTGCCCGAGCAATGCCCTGACTCATGAACAAGACAGCGTCCAGTTAAATAAACAAAAATGTATCGGCTGTAAAACCTGCGTACTTGCCTGCCCGTTTGGCGCCATTAGTATGGTTGACGAAGCCATAACGCTTGCCGATATGGATCAAACGCGCACCACGGCGCACAAGTGCGACCTTTGCGCCAACGATGCCCAAAGCCCGGCCTGCGTATCCGCCTGCCCGACCAAGGCGCTGAAGCTGGTCGATGAAGCCTATCTGGCTGAAAGCCAGCAGCAAAAGCGCCTGAGTGCAGCCCTGCGCGAAGATCCCTCAACGACGGCCTCTGCGCCCGAGTACGTCGCCAAACCGGCAATCAATTCGCTGGCCGGCAAAATTATTGTTCCGCGCGGCGATGCCACCAAAAAAGATCTGGCGCTACGTAAAGCTGAATTTGTTGAAATCTATAAACGCTTCACTCCGGAACAGGTCGAAAATCAGGGCGATCGCTGCATTTCCTGCGGCGATCACGCATTCTGTGAGTGGACCTGCCCGCTGCATAACCGTATCCCGCACTGGATCACCTTGGCGAAACAGGGGCGGATTATTGAAGCCGCAGAGCTGTCGCACCAGACCAGTAGCCTGCCGGAAATCTGCGGCCGCGTTTGCCCTCAGGATCGCCTGTGTGAAGGCAGCTGTACGCTAGGCAAACTCGGCGGCGTGACGGTGGGTAATATTGAACGTTACATCACCGATACCGCCTTTGAAATGGGCTGGCGCCCGGATGTTTCTCAGGTGAAGCCGCTCAATAAACGCGTAGCGATCGTCGGTGCCGGTCCGGCCGGATTAGCCTGCGCCGATATTCTAGCCCGCCGTGGCATTAACGCCGTGGTGTTCGATCGTCATCCTGAAATCGGCGGCATGCTGACGTTTGGTATTCCCTCCTTTAAGTTAGAAAAAGAGGTGATGATTCATCGCCGTGAAGTATTCACCGGGATGGGCATTGAGTTTCGGCTAAATACCGAGATCGGCAAAGACGTCAGCATTGAGTCGGTTCTGGCCGAGTTCGATGCAATATTTGTGGGCGTCGGAACCTACCAGTCAATGCGCGCCGGTTTAGACAACGAAGATGCGCCGGGCGTATACGATGCCCTGCCGTTCCTGATTGCCAATACCAAAAAAGTGATGCATCTGCCGGAGCTGAAAGAGCAACCGTATATCGATATGTCAGGTAAACGCGTGGTGGTGTTAGGCGGTGGCGATACCGCCATGGACTGCCTGCGCACTTCGGTTCGTCAGGGAGCAATCGCAGTGACCTGCGCCTATCGCCGGGATGAAGCCAACATGCCGGGCTCGAAAAAAGAGGTGAATAACGCGCGGGAAGAAGGCGTTGAGTTTATGTTTAACGTCCAGCCGGTTTGCCTTGAACTAGATGAATCAGGACTGGTTTGCGGCGTTAAATTAGTCAGAACCGAAATGGGTGAACCGGATGTCGCGGGCCGCCGCCGCCCGGTGGTGGTTAAAGGCTCTGAATTTGTGTTAGCCGCCGATGCGGTAGTCATGGCATTTGGGTTCCGGCCGCACGCCATGCCGTGGCTAACCGATGTGGGAGTTAATTTAGATAGCTACGGGGTGATTGTTGCGCCGCACCTTAACCACTACGCTTGCCAGACCAGTAACCCGAAAATTTTCGCCGGAGGCGACGTGGTAAGAGGGGCCGATTTAGTGGTTACCGCCATCGCCGACGGACGCAAAGCGGCGGAGAGTATTGTTCAATATCTAACAGATGGCGACCAAACGGAGCAGCCGTTGGATAAAGTGTCGTAATCTACGGCAGAAACGGCGTGTAGACATGTAAAAGGGCTTATTGTGAAATAAGCCCTTTACTGTCGCTGACAACTCCCGATGATTGAATCCTCGGTTTTAAAAACATCCCCCCTCGGCCGCTAGGAAAAATCAATATTCCAATATTGATTATGCGGACGAAACTTACGATAAAACCAAATTGAGCTACTTTGTCAGCAGTCTGATCACCCCCGATTAGCTAATACCCGCTCTACGGTATCAACAATGGCCTGAGTCTGAGGGTCGATTTCAATATTCACTTTATCGCCCAAGCGCTTCTCACCCAGCGTGGTTCTTTCCAGCGTTTCCGGTATCAGATGCACACAAAAACGCCCTTTTGCCACTTCGCCGACGGTTAAGCTAATACCATCGATACCGATATAGCCTTTATGCAAAACGTATTTCATCAGTTCATCGGGCATTTTAAACCAGATCTGGCGGTTGTTTTCTGACGCCAGAATTTTCACAATCTCAGCGATACAGATAATGTGGCCGGACATTAAATGGCCGCCAATTTCATCGTTAAACTTAGCGGCACGCTCAACGTTAACCCGATCGCCGACTTTGATATCGCCAAGGTTGGTGATTCGCAGCGTCTCTTTCATTAAATCAAAGCTAACAATGTCGTTTTCTACTTTAGTTACCGTAAGGCAGCAGCCATTATGCGCAACCGATGCGCCCAGTTCTAAATCAGGCAATAGTTCCGGTGGGAATTTTACTTTATGCGTACGGAAGTTGGATTTCTCATCGATGGCGACAACAGAAACGGTACCCTGAACAATTCCGGTAAACATTCGATAAACCTCAGTGGTTAAATGATGGAATAAAACTGCAATGGCGAAAGTGTGCCGCAATTTGTCACAAAAACCAAATCCAGTTTTATCTCCATGACGGTGATTGCTATCCGGTTATATTTGAATAAAAAGTGGCTTGGGGACATTTCATTTTTATTATTGGATTGGATTACAACGGCTGAGTCGGTACAATCCGATTCAACGTTATTATTTATCCCTCATTGCCCATGCTCTTAACGCCAAGGGGCTCTCAGAATCACACAGAAGGTATTGCGTGCAGAAGTATATCAGTGAAGCGCGTAGCCTGATGGCTTTAGCTATCCCGGTTATCATTGCCCAATTTTCACAAACGGCCATTGGCGTAGTCGATACCATTATGGCCGGCGGCGTCAGCGCAACGGATATGGCCGCAGTAGCCGTAGGTACGTCCGTTTGGTTACCCACCATCCTATTTGGTCAGGGCCTGTTAATGGCGCTGACGCCAATCGTTGCTCAGCTTAATGGTTCAGGGCGTCGGGATTATATCGCCCATCAGGTTAGGCAATCATTTTGGCTGGCAACGGCGATTTCGCTATTGATTATGCTGGTGTTATACAACGGCCATTTAGTCATTGAACGGATGGACGGCATCGATCCTAAGCTGGCCGATATTACTATCCGTTATTTGCGGGCCATGACGTGGGGAGTGCCGGGGTATCTATACTTTCAGGTTTTCAGAAGCCAGTGCGATGGCTTATCAAAAACCAAACCCAGCATGGTGATTGGCTTTATCGCCCTGCTGATCCACATTCCCATCAACTACGTTTTGATCCACGGAAAACTCGGGTTTCCGGCAATGGGTGGCGTAGGCTGCGGCGTAGCGGCGGCGCTGGTTTATTGGTTTATGTTCTTGTGTATTAAAATATATGTCGGGGCTGCTGCACCGCAAAAAGATATTAACGCAGATAAAAAGTTTGAATTACCGAACTGGCCAACCTTAAAACGTTTAACCGAGCTCGGCCTGCCAATCGCGCTGGCGATATTTTTTGAAGTCACGCTGTTTGCCGTGGTCGCCTTGCTGGTTTCACCGTTGGGCGTTGCCTCTGTGGCTGGCCACCAGATAGCGCTTAACTTCAGCAGCCTGGTGTTTGTTCTGCCTTTAGCCATGAGCGTAGCGGCATCAATTCGGGTTGGTTTTAAACTCGGTCAGAATAAAGTGAATGAAGCCCGAATCGCCTCTTATACCGTTCTGCTCCTCGGCCTCTTAATGGCTGCAATAACGGCCATTTTTACCGTGGTATTCCGCCACCAGATAGCCTTACTGTATAACGATAGCCCTGAGGTTGTGATGATAGCTACTCATCTGATGCTGCTGGCGGCGATATACCAGTGTTCCGACTCTATTCAGGTTATTGGCAGCGGGATACTGCGCGGCTATAAAGATACTCGGTCGATCTTTTTCATCACTTTTACCGCCTACTGGATTATCGGATTGCCAATCGGCTATATTCTCGGACTGACCGATATGGTGGTTGCCCGCATGGGCCCCGCTGGCTTCTGGATAGGATTTATTATTGGCCTAACCGCATCGGCGATTATGATGGCCTTAAGGATGCGCTGGCTGCAAAAACGGCCGATTGATTGGATTTTACAGCGGGTTTTACGTTAACCTCCTGCCCCGATGGCTTAAAAAACGTTCGGGGCGTTTTTCAATAAACCGGCAGAAATTGAATAAAAAAGAGCCGGGCTGTGCAGTTCCTCACCAATTAGACCAATCGCCACAATAAATTCAGTTTTTCTCCTTGCCAGCCAGACGCTTCATCGTTAATATTCGTGCGCATTGTTGTTGCTATCAGGTAATAACGATTTGGTTTTAGTTAGTCTGTGCGTCCGTAGCTCAGTTGGTTAGAGCACCACCTTGACATGGTGGGGGTCGGTGGTTCGAGTCCACTCGGACGCACCAAATATCTTAATGCGCCCTTAGCTCAGTTGGTTAGAGCGCCACCTTGACATGGTGGAGGTCGGTGATTCGAGTTCACTAGGGCGCACCATCTTTTTATCTCCGGTTAATTCTCGCTCGCCCCGCTCTCTTTGTGCGTTTCTACTAAAATCAGCTATTATCAACCTTACAATTTCAGCATTTATCCATTTTCTTCTATAGCTATTCCCCACTATAATAGGCAAAATATAGCAGGTGAAAGGTTTCAGCACGTCAAACTGGTCAATTATTCGCCAGCTATATTGAAGCGGAGCATCGTTTTGCTCCTGACGTTTTTAATCTATAAACCGGCGGGATTGTTTTGTTTCTCCATAAGATAAAGAAACATAAAAACGAATACCGTCTCGCCTGAAGACTTCACAGCAGGCCATCATTTTCTTCTAACACACTCTATCGGTAAAATTGATCATCATGAAAAAAACCAAAATTGTATGTACTATCGGTCCTAAAACTGAATCTGAAGAAGTTCTGGGAAAGCTGCTTGATGCAGGTATGAACGTAATGCGTTTGAACTTTTCTCATGGTGATTACAATGAGCACGGTCAACGTATTAAGAACATTCGTGCCGTTATGGCTAAAACTGGCCATAAGCCGGCTATCCTGCTTGATACTAAAGGCCCAGAAATTCGCACCATGAAGCTGGAAGGCGGTAACGATGCGTCATTAGTCGTTGGCCAAACGTTCACTTTCACCACAGATCAAAGCGTTATTGGTAACAGCGAGCGCGTTGCCGTGACTTACACCGGCTTTGCTAGTGACCTTCAGGTAGGCAACACCGTGCTGGTCGATGATGGCTTAATCGGCATGCAGGTTATCGACGTTAAAGCGAACGAAGTTATCTGTCGCGTTCTGAACAGCGGCGATCTGGGTGAGAACAAAGGCATCAACCTGCCAAACGTTTCAATCCAACTGCCTGCGTTATCTGAAAAAGATAAAAATGATCTGGTGTTCGGCTGTGAGCAAAACGTTGACTTCGTAGCAGCATCATTTATTCGTAAGCGTTCAGACGTTTTAGACATCCGTGAACATCTAAAAGCGCACGGCGGCGAGCATATTCAAATCATTTCCAAAATTGAAAATCAGGAAGGTTTGAATAACTTTGATGAAATCCTTGAAGCCTCAGACGGCATCATGGTTGCCCGCGGTGACTTAGGCGTAGAGATCCCGGTTGAAGAAGTTATTTTTGCCCAGAAGATGATGATCGAGAAATGTAATCGTGCACGTAAAGTTGTTATCACTGCAACCCAAATGCTGGACTCGATGATTAAAAACCCACGCCCTACCCGTGCAGAAGCGGGCGACGTTGCTAACGCCATTATAGACGGTACTGATGCTGTGATGCTGTCTGGTGAAAGCGCCAAGGGTAAGTACCCGTTAGAGGCCGTAACCATCATGGCAACTATCTGTGAGCGTACTGACCGCGTGATGCCATGTCGTGTTGATACGCTGGCTACCTCCGGTAAGTTACGTATTACTGAAGCAGTCTGCCGCGGTGCCGTTGAAACGGCTGAGAAGCTGGATGCGGTACTGATTGTTGTTGCAACTCAGGGCGGTAAATCTGCCAAGGCCGTGCGTAAATACTTCCCTACCGCGCCTATTCTGGCTCTGACTACTAACGAAACGACTGCTCGTCAGTTAGTATTGACCAAAGGCGTGACGTCACAGTTAGTGAAAGAAATCGCTTCGACCGATGACTTCTACCGTATCGGTAAAGAAGCTGCATTAGCCAGCGGTTTGGCTCAGAAAGGCCAAATGATTGTCATGGTAACCGGTGCATTAGTTGCCAGCGGCACAACCAATACTTCGTCGGTCCATATCGTTTAAGATAATATTTTGTTTTAAGAAACGCCGTTGATACGGCGTTTTTTTTATCTTTAATAAAATTGCGATAGTGGATATAAACACAGCCTTATTTTTCAGACCGTTATCGCAAATATCTTGAAAATGACTTTCCCCGATGTTTTTAAGTAGCGTAAGATCCTTTTTTCTCCAGTAAAAAAATTATTTTGACTATTCTTTAACCAAATAAGCAAAATAGTTGATACGAAGTTAAAAAATTATTCTCATTCCAAAATAGTTTGTGTAATACTTATCGGGCTACATGCAAAAAAGTTAATTCAAATTGAGGGTGTAAATATGAACCGTACTAAACTGGTACTGGGTGCAGTAATTTTAGGCGCTACTCTGTTAGCAGGTTGTGCTAAAACTGATACAACTACTAACAGCAAGCTGACTCAACTGATCAGCGATGTTGCTGCTTTACGTTCTGATGTACAAGTTGCTAAAGATGAAGCTGCTCGTGCAAACCAACGTTTAGACAACATGTCTCGTGGTAAATACACTAAGTAAGTCTTTTTGTATTTGTGAAAATGGCGCACTTTGTGCGCCATTTTTTTATCCGTACGTTTCCCTCTCCGTTTGGTACATCAGCCCCACCCGCCTTTTGCAATTGAAAACACGTTTCTAGCCCCGATCAAATTAATCCTACCTGCCATTTCTAAATTGGAAGGCCAATAGCAGCCATCTGGCAGGATGCTAACTGATTATGAGGGAAATCATTTAAGCGGTTCCAGACGGGTTCTGAGCGCTTATTTTTGGCAGCAGCCAACGGGGCTGGAATAACGTATTCAAATTCAACGACCGTTATTTATTTGCTCAACGACAATATTTGTCATACCCAAACCACAATTGTTGAGCTAAGCTAATCCAATTGTTAAATAAAAGTAACACTTGGAGGTCGTCATGACACAAACCGTACAATTGAAAGGCAACCCATTGTCCGTCGCTGGCCAACTACCAAAAGCCGGTGATAAGGCTAAGCCGTTTACCCTTCTGGCTAAAGACCTGTCCGACGCGTCATTAAGCGACTACGCTGGCAAACGCAAAGTGCTTAACATTTTTCCGAGCGTTGATACCGGCGTATGCGCAACCTCAGTAAGAACCTTTAATCAATTAGTCGGCAGCGTAAAAAATACCGTTGTTCTGTGCATTTCTGCCGACCTGCCGTTTGCTCAGGCTCGTTTTTGTGGCGCAGAAGGCTTAGACCACGTCGTTATGCTGTCTACCTTCCGCGGTACTGATTTTAAGAAAGACTATGGCGTAGAAATGCTAGACGGCCCGTTGAAAGGCCTAAACGCTCGCGCAGTGGTGGTTCTTGATGAGCATGACAAGGTGATATACAGCGAGTTAGTGAAAGAGATCGCCACTGAACCTAACTATGATGCTGCACTGGCCTCACTGAAGTAGCTTGGGTTTAGTCAATAATAAAGGGAGCCAGTGGCTCCCTTTATTATTAACACTGTCTGAAGCTATTCTGCATCAGCTCCTTCGCCATGACGTGACGTATGGCTCAAGCCATATTCTCTTAGCTTATTGGCTATCGCCGTATGGGAAACGCCTAAGCGCTTCGCAAGCTTACGCGTACTTGGGTAGCTGCTATAAAGCTGGGTCAGAACCGAGCATTCAAAACGTTTACAGATATCGTCAAGGCTGCCTTCCATAATATTGTGATTCAGCATCATTTCTGATGTTATCTCCGGCAGCACAATGTCTTTCACCCTTAATTCGTTGCCTTCCATCTGGGTTAAACCACGATAGAGCACGTTCTTAAGCTGGCGAACGTTACCCGGCCAACCGTACTGGGTTAGCAGCGCGGTCAGTTCAGGCGCCAGTTTTGGCCGTGGAATGCCCAACTGGTCGACAAACAGCGTGATGAACTGTTCAGTTAACGGCATGATGTCTTGAACCCGCTCCCTCAAGGGGGGAATATTTAACGTCAGCACGTTTAGCCGATAGTACAGATCCTCACGAAATAACCCCTGACTCACCAGATTGAGCAAGCTCTTTTGTGTGGCGCAAATCACCCGTACGTCAACGTGAACCTCGTTGTCTTCACCCACCCGGCGAAAGGTGCCGTCATTTAAGAAACGTAATAATTTAGACTGCATCGTTGGCGACATTTCACTGATGCTGTCCAGCAATACCGAACCACCGTTAGCCTGCTCAAAAAATCCCTTTTTAGCTTCAACCACGTTGGGGTAACCGCTGGCCGCCTGGCCAAACAGTTCACTCTCAACCACATCATCAGGCAATGAGGCACAGCTTAAGGCCAAGAACGGTTTATCGCGGCGGGCGCTGCGCAAGTGGCTAGCCTGAGCCAGCTCATCTTTGCCGGTTCCGGTGTCACCGATAATCAGCAACGGCGCATCGAGCACCGCCAGTTTATTCGCCTGTTCAATCAACTGGCGCATTTTATTGCTAACGGTAACAATATGGCCAAACGCATTATTATCGGCGATATTTCTATTCTGTAGCTGGCGGCCTATTCTAACGGCAGATTTCAGTACAATAACCGCACCGGTAACATCACGCTGCTCAGCATCTTGTTCATTTGCCTGATAAATCGGCATGATATCTATCAGATAATCCTGCCCCCGGACGATCGCTCGTTCAGAATAAGGCGCGATATCGTCGTCGTCGAGGTGCCGCTGGAAGTTATAGCCACTCACCAGCGCTGATGCACACTGGGTCAGGATTTTATCTTCATCCATACCAAACAGCATCAGTGCAGCATCATTTGCTAGCTCAATTCGCCCTTTTAAATCGATAGAAATAACCGGTTCAGGCAAAGACTCAAGCAACGCCCGTAGCGCTCTGAACCGTTGCTCTGAAGGCATATAGGTGACCGTTCGAACGTCGGTAACCCCAGAAATACGCCGAATACTGACCATTAGTGCGCTAAAAGCGTCAAAATCAATAGCGGATAAATTGAGATAGATTTTGCCGGCAAGATCGATTTCAATGCCGCGCAGGTCAATGCTGCGCGCCACGAGCAGGTCGAGTAACTCACGGGTCAATCCCAGCCGATCTTCACAGAGAACTTCAAGACGCATCGCTTATAGCCTTACTCAATTGGTACTGTGGACAATAGTTATCGCTATGATACCCGTTAGCGAATAGCAGATGAAGAGCACTGTCACAAAAAGTTGACAGATCTGGAAAAAACGCTTTAAGCACATATATTGTTTCTGTCTTTAATCTGTATTCAATAGTAGCCGTAAAATATCAGTTAAACAGGATTCCCTTTCTCAACAAAGACTGCTTATATGAGTTACCCGTTGAAAGCAAAATAATAGAGAGTATGGAATGAAAGACGCAACGCTTGCCCTACATCACGGATTTCAATGCGATCCAACCACCAAATCTGTGGCTGTTCCTATTTATCAAACCGTTGCTTACGAATTTGATAATGCCCAGCACGGCGCTGACTTATTCAATTTGGCGGTACCGGGAAACATCTACACCCGAATAATGAACCCGACCAATGACATATTAGAAAAGCGTTTGACCGCGCTGGAAGGCGGTATTGCCGGGCTGGTAGTGTCGGCTGGCAGTGCTGCTATTACCTATGCGATTCAGACTATTGCTCAGGTCGGCGACAATATTGTCACCACCCCACAGCTTTACGGCGGAACCTATACGCTGTTTGCCCATATGCTCCCAAGCTCAGGCATTAACGTAAAATTTGCCCGCGATGATTCACCGCAGGCCATTGCCGAACTGATTGATGAAAATACCAAAGCGGTTTATTGCGAAAGTATTGGTAACCCGGCAGGAAATATTGCCGATCTTCAAGGGCTGGCTGACGTTGCCCATGCCCGTGGTATTCCGTTGATTGTCGATAATACCGTGGCATCGCCAGTACTGTGTAAGCCGATTCAGTTTGGCGCAGATATTGTGGTTCACTCGATCACCAAATACGTCGGCGGCCACGGTAACTCGCTGGGCGGTGTGATTGTTGATTCAGGTAAATTCCCATGGGCCGAGCACAAAGAGCGCTTCCCGATGTTCAGCAATCCAGAACCGGCCTACCACGGCGTGGTGTATAACGATACCTTCGGCCCGGCTGCGTTTGTTGCCAGAGCGAGAACGGTTCCGCTGCGCAACTGCGGCGCGGCACTGTCGCCAATGAATGCCTTCTTGCTGCTACAGGGTTTGGAAACGCTATCGCTGCGCATGGAGCGGCATGTGGATAATGCGATGAAAGTCGCTAAATACCTTGAGCAGCACGGGAAGGTCGCATGGGTAAGCTATGCCGGGCTTCCTGCCCACCCGCATTTTGGGTTAGCGCAGAAGTACATGTCAGGCAAGCCGTCTGGCTTACTCTCTTTCGGCTTGAAGGATGGCTATCAGGCTGGCGTTAAGTTTTACGATGCGCTGAAAATTTTTAAACGACTGGTCAATATTGGCGACGCTAAGTCGCTGGCCTGTCATCCTGCCTCAACTACTCACCGTCAAATGTCTGAAACTGAGCAGGCCTCGGCGGGCGTTAAGCCTGAAATGATCCGGCTGTCCGTTGGCATTGAGGCGATTGAAGATATTCTGGAAGACTTAGAGCAGGCGTTAAACGCATAACGATCGGGGTTGCTGATAGAGTAGTTCGATTTAGTTTTAGCGTAAATTTCGTCCGCATAATCAATATCGGAATATTAACTTTCTCTAGCGGCCGAGGGGCGGTATTTTAACCGTTGAGTATGTCAGCAGTCTAAAACGCATCGCGTTATAAAAATGGCGGCAGGTTATTGACCTTGCCGCCATTTTTGTTTGATCCAACAAGAACTACTGATTATCGCTTCCGCCTTTAGGCAATTTGCTTTTCAGCTGAGCGATAAGCTGGGTTCGGAAGTCCCCTAACCTTGGCTTATCGCCCTCCATCCACGGCAGCGGGCGGCAAAGCTCCATGGCTTTAATGCCTAAGCGGGCCGTCAGCAGTCCGGCTCCGATGCCCTGCGCGGCTCGGGTGGAAAGGCGGGCGGTGATATCCTGAGAGATCCAGTCCATCCCGACTTCCCGGATCAGCTCCGTTACGCCAGCAAAGGCGATGTTTAGCATCACCAGTTTGAACAACCGAATACGGCTAAAATAGCCCAGTTGAATGCCATAGATTGCGGCAATACGGTTAATCAGTCGAATATTGCGCCAGGCAATAAAAGCCATATCGACAATGGCCAGCGGGCTAACCGCAATCATCAGCGCGGATTCGGCAGCCGAACCGCTGATTTCACGCCGCGCCTGTTGGTCTAATACAGGCTGAACCAGCTTGGCATACAGCGCGACGACTTCACGATCGTTCTGCGTTTCATGTAACGAGGCGTGCCAGCGCTGTAAAGCCGGATGGCTTTGGTCTATACCGGCCTGTGCGGCCAGTTTTTCACAGAACTCACGGCCCTTGCCTAATCCGTGACTGTGTAACAATTCTCGGGCAATATCGCGTTCGGCGGCCCGTTCCCGCAGTCGGTATAGCCTGCGCCACTCTCCGACTACCGAACCAATACCGGCAATAACGATAATGCCGCCAGCGCTGTAAGCGCCTAAGGTAATCCACTCATGGTTCTGAATGGCCACCGCAATCTGGTAAACGCCCTGCGCGACCACGCTAAGCCCAAACAGGCCCAGCCCGAGCGTGACCATTTTGCGCCATAGGCTACGCTTTGGCCTCAATGCGCTATTGATAATGCCTTCAGCCTGCCCCTCTTCCTGCTCTTGTTCAAGCTCAGGGGCGGAAGGATAAAAATGCTCGGCCTGCTGACGATCAAAAATTTGGTTACTGCGTAATACCGGATCTTTTTCTTCAATCAGAGGCTCATCAAAGGTAATGCGCCCTTTCAATGGCTGATTCATCGCAGCTTATCTCCTAATAAAAACTCCATTACCGCATCTAACCGAATGTGCGGTAACGGGGAGTCAACGCTCATGGGCTTCGGCCTGAACTGGTCAAAATGAAAACCCTGCTGCTGCCAGAATGAAGGTTCAGGCAGTTTGGCCGGAACTTCACCCGGATAAACGGTAAGCGGCTGCCCGTCTTCTAACCGGTAGCCTTTCAGCGCCGGCATTTTACCATTGCCGCTGTCAATCATTCCGCTGTCTGTGGCCTGCACCGAAGCCATGCCAACGCAGTCCATACTAATGCCTTCAAACGCAGCGTTTTGCCATGCTTCCTGTACCAATTGCTGTAGCAGAGAAACCAAATTGGCGTGCTGGTCCGGGGTAATATGGTCAGCCTTACTGGCGGCAAACATCAGTTTATCAATGCAGGGGGAAAACAGACGGCGCAGTATGGTGCGCTGGCCGTAATGGAAGCTTTGCATCAGTTGAGTGAGCGCCAAGCGCATATCGTTAAACGCCTGCGGCCCGTTGTTCAACGGCTGCAAACAGTCGACCAATACGATTTGTCGGTCAAACTTCATAAAGTGATCTTTGTAGAATCCTTTAACGATGTGCTGACAGTAGTAGTCATAGCGGGCCCGCAGCATGCCGAAATTGGTTTTCTTATCGGCCTGAGCCAGCTTAGCCTGATTTTTGGCATCGATTTCCGGCCACGGGAAAAACTGCAGAACCGGCGCACCGGCCAAATCGCCGGGTAACACAAAGCGACCCGGCTGAATAAAGTGCAACCCTTGGTTTTTACAGCGTAAAAGATAGTTGCTGTACTCTTCGGCGATCGCTGCCAACAGATTTTCGTCTACCGGCCCCAGCGGATCGCAGGTTTTACACAGTGCCAGCCAAGGCTCCGCCCACTGGGCGCGTTCCCCTTGCCTGACGCTGTTCATTCGATGTGACCAGTCGAGATAGCTCTGTTCCAGCATCGGTAAATCCAGCAGCCACTCGCCCGGATAATCAACGATCTCCAGATAAAGCGTCGAGTGGTGGGTAAAATGGCGTAGCAGTGAATCTTTGGAGCGAAAGCGCAGCGCTAGCTGAATTTCGCTAACGCCACGGGTGGGCGTCGGCCAGCTTGGCGGCGCGCCGTACAGCGAGGCCAGCCCTTCGTCATAGCTAAAACGCGGAATGCCGAAGTCTTTTTGAGGAATACGTTTCACCCCCAGCAGGCGTTCTTCCCGCACCGCTGAGAATAACGGTAGCCGTGCGCCGTTATTAATATTGAGCAGTTGATTTACAAAGGCAGTAATAAACGCGGTTTTACCACTGCGGCTTAAGCCGGTAACCGCCAGACGCAAATGGCGATCCATTGAGCGGTTAACCAGTGAGCCTATTTCATTTTGTAATCGTTTCATCCGCAGCCTTAGTTAAGCGATAGGCAATAGAACCAAATAGCTTTCTTAATAATGGTTCACCAAATAAGACCAGCAACAATCGTACCGGTCGCCATAAAGTGCTTTTCAATAATAATGATAACACTAAGACGGGCGCGTAAGATTTACCAAAAAATAATATTAACGCCACCAGCTTTGGTATATGAGCCGTTAGTTTGGTTGCCATGGTGGTATCACTCCTGAGGCCAAGGATGCGTGTGGTAAAATTGAAGTAAATTGAAGTAATTTGAGAGGTGCTATATATACACCGGGGTTTGGCATCAGCGTGAAGTTCCTCCTTTAAGAAGGAACTTCACGTAAAGCATGACGCAAGAACGGTGGGAAATTGAAGCTATAGGTGGCGAAAGCGACTTTCAACCTGAAACGTTTCTGACGTCAGATAACGTTCTAATTCGCGCAGGCGCTGTTCGCTGGCGGCAAGATCTTGCTCAACCTGTTTAATCCGCACACGGGCCGGTACGCGACTGTGTAACGACGCCTCTTCTCCCGGTGCGCTGTCTAGCACAAATACCATCACAAAATAAACAATCGTCGTAATGAAAAAGAAGCCAAAAAACAGTGCCAGTACGGCCATGGTTCTGACTAAAAGTACCGGAAGACCGAAGTAACGTGCTATTCCGGCACATACGCCACCGATCATGCCTTCGTCTGGAATACGGTACAGTTTGTTGTTCATTAGCCTTGTCTCCAGTTTGGATGCTCTTCGTCTAAAATAGCTTCCAGCGACTGAATGCGCGCTTTCATTCGCTGCGCTTCATCCGTTAGTGTCGCTAACCGTTGGCTATCTTGCTGGTTTAGCTGGCCCCCGTCCTGCTGTTTATTGCGGTAATGCATCCACAGCCAGATAGGGACAATAAACAAGATAAATAACGTTAGCGGTATGGCAAGTAAACCCATTAGCCAACTCATTGGTCTTCCTTCTTCTAAAATCCGGTAACCGCCGCTTATTGACCGTGGGAAAATAAGCGGCATCGTCTGAACGAGTGTGAACTATACCTTAATCATTCATGGTGCAACGACGGGTATATCAGATCTCTTTATTCATTTTAGCTTTAAGAGCAGCCAGTTCGCTGTCAATTTGCTCGTTAACCTTCAACTCGGTAAATTGCTGGCTCAGACTCTTTTCTTTGCCCAAACCAATGCTTTGGCCTTCTGCTTCCATGTGGTCGATTCGGCGCTCAAACTGCTCAAAACGGGCCATCGCTACGTCGAGCTTACCGCTGTCTAACTGACGACGAACCTCACGAGTGGTACTGGCCGCTTCGTGACGTAAAGTCAGCGCCTGTTGGCGAGCGCGGGTTTCGCTGAGCTTAGCTTCCAGCTCGGCAACTTCGCTGCGCATGCGGTCTAGCGTTTCATTAATGGTAACCAGTTCATTTTGCAAAGTAACTACTAAATCGGCCACTTTTTGCTTTTCTATTAACGCAGCACGAGCCAGATCTTCTTTATCTTTACGTAAAGCCAGTTCGGCTTTTTCCTGCCAGTCAACCTTCTGCGTTTCACCCTGCTCAATGCGGCGGGTTAACTGTTTCTTTTCAGCCAGCGCTCTGGCGGAAGTGGAGCGAATTTCGACCAACGTGTCTTCCATTTCCTGAATCATCAGGCGAACCATCTTTTGTGGATCTTCAGCTTTCTCTAATAGCGTGCTGATGTTGGCATTCACGATATCGGCAAAGCGAGAAAAAATACCCATGGTTAAATCCTCTTTAGTTAGTTAATCATTCATCAATTAGCCGGTGGCGATACCACCGTGGTAGATACCGTAGATATATCAAGAAGCGTGCCAACCTTTCATTTTTTGTAACCTAATGATTTTAAATAGCGTTTATTTTTCTTGCCTTTTACCCATAAAAAATGATGTGATGAAAAAAACCAATTAGTGGCGAAATTCACCATGCTAAATAACGTTGATAACCTTCTTGGCGAAGCCAACAGCTTTCTTGAAGTGCTCGAGCAGGCATCGCAGGTTGCTCCTTTGAATAAGCCGGTGCTGGTGATTGGCGAGCGAGGAACCGGTAAAGAGCTGATTGCTCACCGCCTTCATTACCTATCCAAACGCTGGCAAGGGCCTTTTATTTCTCTGAACTGCGCTGCGCTGAGCGATACCCTACTGGATTCTGAGCTGTTCGGTCATGAAGCCGGCGCGTTTACCGGCGCACAAAAGCGACATCTTGGCCGGTTTGAACGGGCCGACGGCGGAACGCTGTTTCTCGATGAGCTAGCCAATGCCCCGATGCTGGTACAGGAAAAGCTACTGCGGGTGATTGAATATGGTCAACTGGAACGCGTTGGCGGCACCCAGCCCCTGCAGGTCGACGTTCGTTTAGTCTGTGCGACTAACGAAGATTTACCGGCAATGGCAAAAGCGGGGAAATTCAGGGCAGACCTGCTAGACCGGCTGGCCTTTGACGTAATCAATTTACCGCCGCTGCGCCAGCGCAGGCCAGACATCATGCTATTAGCCAATCACTTTGCCATTCAGATGTGCAGCGAGCTGGAAATTCAGGTATTTGAAGGCTTCACCCCTGACGCGGTAGAAACGTTAATGGGCTATTCATGGCCGGGTAACGTGCGTGAGCTAAAGAATGTGGTAGAACGCTCGATTTATCGTCATGGGCATCATGGTGGACCATTAGATAACATTATTATCGATCCCTTCGCCCATACGGGCTTAGCCAAGTTGATATCAACGGACGGTTCAGCTGATAGCCAACCCCATGATGCCGTGCCGGAGCTACCCGTCAATTTAAAACAGTGGTTATCCGATCGGGAACAGGCCGTTATCGGCAAAGCGCTGAGGCAATCTCAATATAATCAGCGTCAGGCGGCCAAGCTGTTAGGCTTAAGCTACCACCAGCTGCGGGGAATATTACGCAGGTCAGAGCCGCTGAATCGTCAGGATAGTGACTGAATGTTGCTCGATCGGACTAAAAATCCTACAACTTATTCAGTAATCCTTGCTTAAGCAACGCTAAGGATTGGGATGATGGCTATACTCCTGTATAATCATCGCCCTGTTCTATCCGATAGCTAAGAACCCTTTATATGATGCGTGGCTTAAAACTATGTGTGCTGCTGTGTGCCGGATTTATCGCTCCGGCATGGGCCTCAGCGGCCCCGGAAAATGCGGCAGCGCCAACAACGTCTCCGTCAGGGGTATCATCGCCTATCGGGCCGGTAAAAACGCCGTTACCGGACATCCGCCAGAGTGGCTTTGTCTATTGCGTTAACGGCGTCGTTGACAGCTTTAACCCACAAATCGCCAACGGCGGGATTTTAGTCGATACCATTGCCGCTCAGCTTTACGATCGCCTGCTGGACGTCGATCCGTATACCTACCGTTTAGTCCCCGAGTTGGCCGAACGTTGGGAAACCCTGAACAACGGTGCAACCTATCGCTTTTATTTACGCAAAAATGTGCCTTTCCAGACCACCGAATGGTTTACGCCAACCCGAACCCTGAACGCCGATGATGTGGTGTTTAGCTTTAGCCGGATTTTCAATCAGGAAGCGCCCTACCATTCGGTTAACGGCGGCCATTACCCTTATTTCGACAGTATGCAGTTTTCCGACACCGTACAAAGCATCAAGAAGCTGGATAGCTATACGGTAGAAATTCAGCTGACGAAGCCCGATGCCTCTTTTCTATGGCATTTAGCCACCCACTATGCGCCGGTGCTGTCCGCTGAATATGCGAATAATCTGACCAGAGTCGGCACGCAGGAACTGATTGATCGCCAGCCGGTTGGCTCCGGCCCTTTTCTGCTCAATGAGTATCGCCCCGGGCAGTTTGTCCGTCTCCAGCGCAATCCGCTTTACTGGCGCGGTTTACCAAAAATGCAGCAGGTGGTGATCGATTTAGGCGCGGGTGGTACCGGTCGGCTGTCGAAGCTATTAACCGGCGAGTGTGACGTTCTGGCCTATCCGGCCGCCAGCCAGCTCTCAATATTGCGTGACGATCCACGGCTTCGGATCTCACTGCGTACCGGCATGAACATCGCCTATCTGGCGTTTAATACCGAAAAGCCGCCGCTAAACGATCTTCGTGTACGTCAGGCGATTGCGTTGTCTATCAACAACCCTCGCCTGATGCAATCAATCTATTACGGTACCGCAGAAACTGCCTCATCGATATTGCCGAGAACCTCATGGGCCTATGATAATGACTCACAGATTACCGAATATAATATAGAAAAGGCCCGGCAGTTATTGCAAGAAGTGGGAATTAAAGATTTGCGGTTACACCTTTGGGTTCCGACCGCTTCTCAGGCCTATAACCCAAGCCCGCTCAAAATGGCCGAGCTGATTCAGGCCGATCTGGCCAGAATTAATGTCAAAGTTACCATTGTTCCGATTGAAGGCCGTTTTCAAGAGGCCCGGCTTGGCGATGATGACCATGACCTAACCCTTAGCGGCTGGACCACGGACAGTAACGATCCCGATAGCTTTTTTCGCCCGCTGCTAAGCTGTGCGGCGATCGGCTCTCAGAGTAACTACGCCCGCTGGTGTAACCCTGAATTCGATCGGTTGCTGTCTCAAGGCGTTATGTCTCAGGATTTGTCAGTGCGAATCGAAACCTATCGGCAGGCCCAAAAAATTCTGGCGCATGAATTACCGGTACTCCCGCTGGCGTCATCGCTTCGGATTCAGGCTTATCGTTATGACATCAAGGGGTTGGTGCTGGGGCCATTGGGTAACGCGTCGTTTGCCGGCGTTTACCGGGAAAAAGCAGAGGCGGAGCAGAAATGATTATCCATATTCTTCGTCGTTGTCTATTAGCGTTAGTGACGCTCGGCATATTGACTTTAGTCAGCTTTAGCGTCTCTTATTACACGCCGAATGCGCCATTAAGCGGCGCCCATCTGTTGGACGCTTACTCGTTTTATCTCAACAGCCTGCTTGACGGCGACTTCGGGACGTCGGTCATCAATGGCCAATCGATTGGATATCAGCTCAAAGTGGTATTTCCGTCCACCATCGAACTGTGCATGCTCGCGTTTATTCTGGCGTTAGGCTTAGGCATTCCACTAGGCCTGATTGCCGGTGTGTGTAAACATAAGTGGCCGGATAATATTATTACCTCCGTCGCGCTATTTGGCTTTTCTATTCCGATCTTTTGGTTAGCCCTGCTGTTGACGCTATTCTTTTCGCTCAACCTTGGCTGGCTTCCGGTTTCTGGCCGCTATGACCTGTTATATCAGATTAATCCGGTGACCGGATTTTCCCTGATTGATGCCTGGCTGTCTGAATCTCCCTATCGGGATGAGATTATCATCAGCGTATTACTCCACCTGATATTACCGGTGATTACGCTGGCGGTAGCGCCCTGCACTGAAGTAATTCGTTTAATGCGCCAGAGCGTGATTCAAATTAACGGGCAGAACTACATTAAAGCGGCAGCAACCCGTGGGCTGTCGCGCATTACCATTATTCGCCGTCACGTGCTGCATAATGCGTTACCGATTATGCTGCCTAAGCTAAGCTTACAGTTCTCAACCATGCTGGCACTCGCCATGATTACCGAGTCGGTGTTTAACCTGCCGGGGCTGGGGCGCTGGTTAATTATTGCCATTCGCCAGCAGGACTTTGCCGTTATTTCCGCCGGTATCATGATTATGGGAACGCTGGCGATTACCGTCAGTTTGCTGGCCGATATTTTCAGCGCCATGACCAATCCACTCAAAAAGAAGGAATGGTATGCTTTCCGATAACGTATACCGCGAGAAAAAAACGCTAAGTCCGCTGAGCTTTATTTGGCAGCGGCTCCACAAGGATATCTTAGCAACGGTCGGGCTTTATGGCTTTTTGGCGCTGATCGCGCTAACCATCGTTGGCGGTACGATCGCTCCCTACCTGCTTGACCAACAGTTTATGGGCTATCAGCTATTACCCCCATCATGGTCGCGCCACGGCGATGTTTCATTCTTTCTGGGAACCGACGATCTGGGGCGGGATATATTAAGCCGCCTGCTTAACGGTGCCGCACCGACCTTTGGCTCCGCGCTATTAGTCACGCTGGCCGCCGCGCTGTGCGGAACCATACTGGGCGTTATCGCTGGCGTAACCCGCGGCCTGCTTTCAGCCACTCTTAACCATATTCTGGACACCCTGCTGTCGATTCCATCGCTGTTAATTGCGATTGTGGTGGTGGCATTTATGGGGCCACGGCTGGAACACGCAATGTTTGCCGTTTGGCTTGCCCTGCTGCCCCGGATGGTACATACCATCTACCTTACGGTTCATGAGGAACTGGAAAAAGAGTATGTGATTGCCGCCCGGTTGGATGGCGCGACCACCGGCTATATTTTGTGGGGCGGATTACTTCCCAATATTGCGCCAGTACTGGTAGGCGAATTCACCCGCTCGCTGTCCATGGCGATTATGGATATTGCCGCGCTGGGTTTCCTCAATTTGGGCGCGCAGCTGCCATCGCCTGAATGGGGCGCGATGATGGGTGACTCTCTGGAGCTGGTTTACGTTGCGCCATGGAGCGTGATGTTGCCCGGTGGTGCCATTTTGATTAGCGTGCTGCTGGTTAACCTGCTCGGTGACGGTCTGTACCGTGCAATTTCTACGGGTGATGAATAATGCCACTACTAGACATTCGTAACCTCACCATCGAATTTATGACCGCAGAAGGCCCGGTAAAGGCGGTCGATCGCGTAAGCCTAACTCTCATCGAAGGGGAAATTCGCGGGCTGGTCGGCGAATCCGGTTCAGGTAAAAGCCTGATAGCCAAAGCGATATGCGGCATCAGCAAAGATAACTGGCGCATTACGGCAGACCGCTTCCGCTTCAATGATATCGACGTACTTAAACTGACTCCCCGCCAACGGCGCAAGCTGGTTGACCACAATATTTCCATGATATTTCAGGAACCGCAGTCCTGTCTGGATCCGTCAGAGAAAATTGGCCAACAGATTATTCAGGCCGTTCCCGCGTGGACCTATAAAGGCCGGTGGTGGCAGCGATTTAACTGGCGTAAGCATCGGGCCATTGAGCTACTGCACCGCGTAGGAATAAAAGACCATAAAGATATTATGGGCAGCTATCCTTACGAAATCACCGAGGGCGAGTGCCAGAAAGTGATGATCGCTATCGCGCTGGCTAATCAACCCAAGCTATTGATCGCAGATGAACCAACCAATGCGATGGAACCGACGACTCAGGCTCAAATATTTCGCCTGTTAGCCCGGATGAACCAAAACAACAACACCACGATTTTGCTGATTAGCCACGACCTTCAGGTGATGAGCAAATGGGCCAACCGGATTAACGTGATGTACTGCGGGCAAACGGTAGAGAGCGCTGAATGTGATGACTTGCTGAATGCGCCTAATCATCCGTATACGCAGGCGCTGATCCGAGCCATGCCGGATTTTGGCCTGACCTTACCCCATAAAAGCAGGCTTAATACGCTGTCGGGCGTGATCCCGTCGCTGGAACATTTGCCAATTGGCTGTCGGTTAGGGCCTCGCTGCCCGTATGCGCAAAAGAAATGTATTGAAACTCCACGCCTGCGCGATATTAAAGGCCACAAGTTTGCCTGCCACTTTCCTCTGAATATGGAGGATCCGTCATAATGGGTACCACGTTGCTCGAAGTGCGCAATTTATCCAAGACCTTCCGCTACCGGACCGGCCTGTTCCGCCCTCATGAACTGGAAGCGGTAAAACCGCTCAGCTTTATTCTGCGTGAACGCCAGACCTTGGCAATTATTGGCGAGAACGGTTCAGGAAAATCAACGCTGGCAAAAATGATTTCCGGCATGATAAAGCCAACCTCCGGTGATATCACCATTGATGACCATAAGCTAGAGTTTGGCGATTATGGCTATCGCAGCCAACATATTCGAATGATCTTTCAGGATCCGAACACCTCGTTTAACCCTCGCCAGCGTATTGGTCAGCTGTTAGATATACCCTTAAAACTGAATACCGATTTAGAAGCCTCCGCGCGGGAAAAACGGATTAACCTCACCCTGCGTCAGGTCGGCTTATTACCCGATCATGCCTATTACTACCCACAAATGCTGGCATCCGGGCAGAAACAACGCGTTGCGCTGGCGCGGGCATTGATACTTCAGCCAAAAATTATTGTTGCCGATGAAGCATTAGCTTCGCTGGATATGTCCATGCGCTCACAGTTAGTGAACTTAATGATGGAATTACAAGAAAAGCACGGTATATCCTATATCTACGTTAGTCAGCATTTGGGCATGATCAAGCACATCAGCGACCAGTTACTGGTTATGCACGCTGGCGAAGTGGTTGAACGCGGTAATACTGCGGAAGTCATCGCTTCTCCGCTGCACGATATTACCCGCCGGATGATCGCCAGCCACTTTACCGAGGCGCTCACCGCTGACCACTGGCGCAAAGATATTACCGATATTTAATGGCGCAATAATTGGCCAATAAAACGTAGGCTAATGGGCCGTTTGATTAGCTTATTGATTATCACAGATCGGAGCAGCACGACAAGGTTCACCATATTTTGTTGATGCATGATAGAATCGCTCCGTTTTTTTAACGACAACCATTTCGGAGCTCCTCCGGTGGTCGCTCTATTTACTACAAGGATTAATAGCTATGGGTTTTCTAACCGGTAAGCGCATTCTGGTTACTGGCGTAGCCAGCAATCGTTCTATTGCCTTCGGCATCGCTCAGGCGATGAAACGCGAAGGAGCCGAACTGGCTTTAACGTATCAGAATGAAAGACTGAAATCTCGCGTAGAAGGTTTCGCTGAAGAATTAGGCTCAACAATCGTATTACCTTGCGACGTTGCTGAAGACTCAAGCATGACTGACCTGTTTACAGAGCTGGCAAAAGTATGGCCTAAGTTCGACGGCTTTGTTCACTCAATTGGTTTTGCCCCAGGCGACCAGTTAGACGGTGACTATGTCAACGCCGTAACCCGCGAAGGTTTTAATATCGCTCATGACATCAGCTCTTACAGCTTTGTTGCTTTAGCCAAAGCCTGTCGCAGCATGTTAAATCCTAACTCAGCGCTATTAACGCTGTCTTATTTAGGCGCAGAGCGCGCTATTCCTAACTACAACGTAATGGGATTAGCCAAAGCGTCTTTAGAAGCCAACGTTCGCTATATGGCTAACGCCATGGGGCCAGAAGGCGTTCGCGTTAACGCAATCTCTGCCGGTCCTATCCGCACGTTAGCCGCATCAGGAATTAAAGACTTTAAAAAGATGTTGTCTCACTGTGAAGCCGTTACGCCAATTCGCCGTACGGTAACTATTGAAGACGTGGGTAACTCAGCGGCCTTCCTGTGTTCCGACCTTTCTTCGGGCGTGACCGGTGAAGTGTTACACGTTGACGGTGGCTTTAGCATTGCTGCAATGAACGAGTTAGAACTGAAAGACTAAGCCTGAATACCGGCTAGAATGACATTAGGCCTGCGAAGCTACTTCGCAGGCCTAATTTTTTGGGCTAGATAAACGCTAAGCTATACACTACAAATAGCGGCACAAATAGGCCGAACACTCACAAACCTGCACGCTGAACTCGCTTTTCCCCGGAACCTGAAACGTTTCTCCCACGCCAAATACGGTCCACTCCGTTGCCCCCGGTAACAGTACTTTCAGGGCACCGCTAATGACCTTCATCTCTTCAGGCTGTGCGGTACTAAAGTTGTATTCTCCCGCCGCCATAACGCCGATGCTTGAACGGCCAATACTTCCATTTTCAAAGCCAATTGATTTTACTTTTCCTGCAAAATATTCATTTACATTGAGCATTGTTCGGCACCTGATGTGAGTGATGAAATAGAATCATTATATTAGGAATATAGGCCGATCGATGTCACGCATAAAACGCAACTATGTGAGCCAGAGCTTAATATTCCCGTGCTATTGTATTTTTGTTAACCATTTTGTCGATATTTATCACCCCAAAATGCACGCTGCACTTGCCCCAGAGTGTGGTTTTGTGTAAAACAGTCCCTCATAAATCTACTCATTAATTCATGACGTCCGGAATCTATGTTTCAAGACAATCCGCTGCTCGCTCAGCTAAAACAGCAACTCCATGCTACAACTCCCCGAGTTGAAGGCGTCGTCAAAGCAACTGAAAAAGGCTTTGGTTTTCTAGAGATAGATAGCCAGAAAAGCTATTTCATACCGCCGCCAGCCATGAAGAAAGTGATGCACGGTGACAAAATTACCGCCAGCGTACATACCGAGAAAGATCGTGAATTAGTTGAGCCTGAAACGCTGATCGAACCGTTTCTAACCCGCTTTATTGGCCGGATACAAAAGAAAGGCGAACGCCTGTTTATTACCCCCGACCATCCGCTGTTAAAAGATGCCTATCCTTGCAAACCCGTTGCGGGGCTGGCTCATGAATTCGCCCAAGGCGACTGGGCGGTAGCGGAAATGAGCGGCCATCCGCTTAACGGTAATAATGGTTTTCAGGCCAAGGTAACGCAGTTTATTACCTTTGGTGATGACCATTTAGCGCCGTGGTGGGTGACGTTGTCACGCCATCAGTTAGAGCGTGAAGCCCCGGAGTGGATACCCACTGAGCTTCACGATGAAGGAATCACCCGCCGCGATTTGACATCACTGCACTTCGTCACTATTGATAGTGAGTCAACGCAAGATATGGATGACGCACTATTTGTAGAAAAGCTAGACAACGACGGGTTAAGGCTGAGCATCGCCATCGCCGACCCTACTGCATACGTTACCGCCGGCAGCGAACTCGATCGGATTGCGTTAAAACGGGCATTCACCAACTATTTACCCGGATTTAATATCCCGATGCTACCGCGGGAACTGTCTGAAAATTTATGTTCTTTGCATCCCCATCAGCGCAGACCAGCGCTGGTTTGTCAGGTCACTATTGCCAATGATGGCACAATAGGCTCGGATATTGAATTTTTCAGCGCCTGGATGATGTCTCAGTCTAAGCTGGACTATGAAAAACTGTCCAACTGGCTGGAAGATAATTCCAGCCAATGGCAGCCAGAAAATGAAGATACTGCAGAGCAAATCAGGCGCTTGCATCAGGTAGCCTTGCGCCGTATTGAATGGCGTACTCAGCACGCTCTGGTGTTTAAAGATCGCCCTGATTATCGGTTTATTCTGGGTGAAAAAGGCGAAGTTCTTGAGATCGTTACCGAGCATCGTCGGATAGCCAACCGCATCGTTGAAGAAGCCATGATCACCGCCAATGTCTGTGCGGCTACCGTGTTAACTGAACGCTTAGGCTATGGCATATTTAACGCCCATGCCGGTTTTGAACCAACGCTAGTCGAACAGGCTATTACCGTATTACAAACCAACGGAGCTGAATTTAGCGCAGAACATATTCTAACGCTTGAGGGCTTCTGCCAGCTGCGTCGTTTCCTTGACGCTCAGCCAACCTCCTATTTAGACAGCCGAGTGCGTAAATACCAGACTTACGTGGAAATAAGCGCAAAGCCAGCGCCTCACTTTGGTTTGGGGCTAGAAGCTTATGCCACTTGGACCTCTCCAATCCGTAAATACGGTGATATTGTCAATCACCGGTTATTAAAAGCGTTAATTCACGGGCAACCATCCTCTCCGCCGGATGAAAGCATACTGCAACCGCTTGCCGATCGCCGCCGCTTCAACCGAATGGCTGAACGTGACGTTGGTGACTGGCTATATGCCCGTTTCTTGCAGGACAAAGCCGGTACCGATACTCGTTATCATGCAGAGATTATGGACGTTTCCCGAGGGGGAATGCGGATCAAGCTGCTCGAAAACGGTGCCGTTGCGTTTATTCCGGCACCGTTTATCCATGCGGTACGCGATGAGCTGGTATGTAGTTCTGAAACCGGCACCATTATGATTAACGGTGAGGTTATCTATCGTCAGGGTGATTCGCTTGACGTTACGATTGCCGAAGTCCGTATGGAAACCCGCAGCATTATTGCCCGCCCGGCTCCGTCTCTCGCCTAATTATTTAGAATCACTGCGCTTTGTTACCGTCGGTTAACGTTACCGTCGGCCAAAGCGCATTATTTTTATCATTTCCGGTGGTCCATGGTTAATTATTCTTTATCCCGATGGGTAAAGGCGTTATAACAACCATTGGGTTCATTTATTGATCTTGCCATACAGGAAATCTATTTATGACTATCACCTCTCTCAGCGTACGGATCCCGGCAGAGCTTAAAACCAAACTGAAAGTTCAGGCAGAAAAAAATAATCATTCAATGAATGCAGAGATCATTAAACGGCTCGAAGACAGCTTCACACATTCTCCGGTAAAGGCTAAACCATCTCAGCCCGATAGCGTTGAGCTGTCGGCTAAAGAGGTAGCTAGAATCAAGATGGTGTTAAAGAAAGCCACTAAGGCATTGAGCAAGAAATAGAGTAGCAAGTCTCTCGATAAAAATAGTCTTCCAGTCAGTTTCAGGCCAATGATGAAGGTGAAAAAAAACCCGCGAATGCGGGTTTTTGACAACAGCGTTAACGCTTTAAGTAATTTTAAATCAATTACAACGCAACGACTTCTGCTGCTGATGGACCACGTGGGCTATCTTGAATTGAAAATTCAACATGTTGGCCTTCAGCCAGAGTTTTGAAGCCATTACTTGCGATTGCAGAGAAATGTACGAATACATCTTTGCTACCGTCAGTTGGGGTGATGAAACCAAAACCTTTACTTTCGTTGAACCACTTAACGTGACCAGTTTTTTTAGACATTACAAAAATTCCTACTTGGATGTTTAACCCGCCATAAGGCACAGAAGGCCGGTAGTATTTCAGTGGTTACTTATGCAGGCACTAAGAAAAGATCCGATAAGATGTGATCTGTAGATAACGTCTGACCAAGGAACTATTTTAATCAAAATGACTTACTCAAAGTAGCCCTGTTTAACAGGCCAAAAACATTACCGCATATTCGATAAGCGATGGCAAGGTGTTTTACTTGGGGAAATAAAAAATTAGATCGGGTGCACATATTTTATATATTTTTATTTTAAACAAAACCGTTTGGTAAATAAAAAATTATTTTTATTATTGGATTTTCATATAATTAACACGCTTAGATGAGACTTGAATTCCATTATTTCGCCCTCTCATCCCAATGTAAAATGCAATGCGCACTATTGGATGATAAAATAACCAGCGCTGCATTTTCAGCTGTCAACCGTTTAGGATAAAAAGACTGTGGACTCATTAAATTATCTCGCCGGTTACCCAGAAAGCATACGCCAGCAGGTGGCTACGCTGATTAAGCAAGAAACGTTGGGCAAATTATTATTAAGCCGATACCCCGTTCCCCACGGTTATACTACCGACAAAATGTTATATCAATTTGCTAGTGGGTTAAAAAATGAATCAATGAAAAATGCTCAGCAAGTAAGCAAAGTTTGTTACGATAATAAAATTCAAGTAATTAAGCATGCGTTAGGAACCCATACTGCCATATCTCGAATTCAAGGCGGGAAATTAAAAGCTAAAGCAGAAATCAGAATAGCAAACGTATTCAAATTATCAGCGGAACCATTATTGCGGATGATTGTTGTCCATGAACTGGCTCATTTAAAAGAGAAAGATCATAATAAGACATTCTATAATTTATGTTGCCACATGGAACCAAACTACCACCAGCTAGAATTTGATACTCGATTGTATCTTACCTATCTGGATAAATTTGGTCCCCTTTATTGATGACTAACTATTGATGGTTAATTTTTATGGCCAGTTATTGACGATCGGTCTGCTAAATAAAAAAACCGTTATTCGTCGTCGTCGTCAAACATTAATGCCACTCTCTCTCCGGTGTGATTTGCCCGAATATCTTGCGCCACTAACGCGATAGCTTCTCCGCTACTCATTCCTTCAGACATCAGTTTATGAATGCGTTCTACCGCTTCTTGTTGCTCTTCGTGACGCAGTGATGGTGTGCCGAGAGTCATATATAAACCTGCTTTTAACGATAAGGGGGTAACGAGCTGGCGCGTTTGGTACAACGCAACGCTAACAGATAATTCCTGTAGGGTTCTTTGATAGTATAACCGAATAGTAGTGCAGATGTATTCACTCATCCGTGACACACGATATACTGTTCTATTATGTCTATTTTTCGATGGTTTTCCATGAACGATGCGATCGGCCAGTTTATCCAACGTTTCCAATTGCAGCTTCCGCTGCCAACGCCGTTACTTCAACAATCACGCAAAGCGGCAGTCTTGATTCCCATTATTTGCCATCGGGAACCCACGTTGCTTCTGACTCGTCGCGCTTCCCATCTACGCCAACATCCGGGACAGATCGCTTTTCCTGGCGGAGCCGCAGACCTCAGCGATAGCTCGCCGGAAGAAACCGCCCTGAGAGAAGCCTATGAAGAAATTAACCTTAATCCTGAGGTCGCGTCTATTCTTGGCCAACTACCGGCGCTCGACAGCATCAGCGGTTTTCAGGTAACCCCCGTTGTCGGTCTTCTACCATCAAACATCATGTTTAAAGCTAATCAGGATGAAGTTGAAATGATGTTTGAAATACCGCTGCGTTATGTCCTGAATAGCAAAAACTACTTTTCTATGGACATCACTCGCCGAGGCCAGCCTCATCGTATCTACTTTATGTTTTATGCCGGTTACCCAATCTGGGGGCTGACAGCCTCTATTCTTTACCGGCTTGCAAGGCAGATCTACACAGCTTCCTCTGCTGAAATATAAGGCGTCGAGAGTGATTATTCTCACGTTTTTAACTATCTTGCTCTTTACGCTACAAGAAAACCATTATTGATAGCACAAATACACTATATTATTAGCCTCGCACCATAGAAAAAGACTACAATTAGCCAATGTTGCAAGATGAAACTTCAGTCAATGAAAATCATATAGCTCAATTGACTAATGATTTAATGAACTTACTCAAAACGGGATTATCTTAGCAAGTCACGATTTTCTATGGATGGCAGTCATAGGCCAGCCGTGCACAAATTAAAAAGTTTTCGCCACTGAGGAGTTGTATGTGATTAGCGTTTTCGACATGTTCAAGATTGGTATTGGCCCATCGAGTTCACATACCGTTGGCCCAATGAAAGCCGGCAAAGAGTTTGTCGACGATCTCTGTCATAAAGAGTTACTGTCGTTCGTTACCCGCATTGCCGTAGACGTTTATGGTTCGTTATCCTTAACCGGTAAAGGCCACCACACGGATATTGCTATCATTATGGGGCTGGCAGGAAACCTACCGGCCACCGTTGAAATTGACGCTATTCACGGGTTTATACGTAGCGTTGAAGAACGTCAGCGCCTGCCTTTAGCAAATGGCAAACATGAAGTGGACTTCCCTCATGACAGCGGAATGGTTTTCCATAACAATAACCTTCCTCTGCACGAAAACGGCATGACGATTACCGCCTTTGCCGGTGAAAAAATTATTTATACTAAAACGTATTATTCAATCGGCGGCGGCTTTATCGTTGATGAAGAGAATTTTGGTAAAGAATCGGTAAACGAAGTCACCGTACCCTTTCCGTTTAAATCAGCGGCTGATTTATTAGAGCACTGTAAAAGCAACGGGCTTTCATTATCCGGTCTGGTGATGCAAAACGAACTGGCGATGCATAGCAAAAAGGATATTGAAAACTACTTCGCCGCCGTTTGGCAAACCATGCGTGACTGTATCGATCGTGGCATCAATACCGAAGGTATTTTACCCGGCCCGCTTCAGGTTCCCCGTCGTGCCGCGCCGTTACGCCGAATGTTAGTATCTTCGGACAAGCTGTCAAACGACCCAATGAACGTGATTGATTGGGTTAATATGTTTGCTCTGGCCGTCAATGAAGAAAATGCTGCCGGTGGCCGCGTAGTAACGGCGCCAACCAACGGTGCCTGTGGCATCATCCCGGCCGTTCTTGCCTACTATGATCATTTTATTCAACCGGTGAGCCCTGAATCTTATATCCGCTACTTTATGACGTCAGGCGTTATTGGCGCACTGTATAAAATGAACGCGTCAATCTCGGGTGCCGAGGTGGGCTGTCAGGGTGAAGTTGGCGTTGCCTGCTCGATGGCGGCCGCAGGCTTAACGGAACTACTTGGCGGTAGCCCGCAGCAGGTGTGCGACGCGGCTGAAATTGGCATGGAACACAATTTGGGGCTGACCTGCGATCCGGTTGCCGGTCAGGTTCAGGTTCCCTGTATCGAACGTAACGCTATCGCATCCGTTAAGGCAATTAATTCATCGCGCATGGCATTGCGCCGTACCAGTGAGCCTCGCGTGTCTTTAGATAAGGTTATCGAAACCATGTTTGAAACCGGAAAAGACATGAACTCAAAATATCGCGAAACGTCTCGCGGCGGGTTGGCCATTAAGTTTATTCATTGCGACTAGTCTTCTCCGTCATTCACACAGCAAAAAGCCGGGATATACCCGGCTTTTCCGTATCAATAGCGATGTGATTACTTCTTGTATATGCGGATAAAAAAATCCGTTTCGCAATGGAAATCTGACTCAGCCGCCAGATCAGCAATCAGCTTTTCTGATGCTTTCCAGGCAAAAGGCGTCATCTGCAGTAAATTAACCGCCTGAGTGCCGGATAGGCTCATTGGATAGCTCAACCGTTGCTCTTCGACCAGCTCAAACCCTTCAATTGCCTCAATAACCTCATCGTGCGGCTGGGCCGTCTGATAGATAAGCTCTTTCAGCTGAAACAGGTGATGTGGCGCAGGCGTAACGGTAACAATAATCCCATGATTATCACTAACCACCCGCTGAAGTTCTGACGCTTCGCACGGGGCATAAATACGCAAGATTGCATCGACGGAATTGTCGCCAAACGGCAAACGGTAGCTGGAAGCCACGCAGAAATTAGCAACGGAATAGCGTTTTGCAGCAGAACGGATCGCACCTTTAGAGATATCCAGACCGTAAACGGTCAACTGCCTATTTTTATTGAGTGACTCAGCCAAAAAACCGGTGTAATACCCTTCACCACAGCCTATATCCAGTAGCGATAGTCCATTCTGGCGTTCCGGTAACTGTTTATCCAGTATGGCGGTAACCGCATCACGCAGAGGCTGATAGTAACCCGCATTGAGGAACTGACGACGAGCCTGCATCATCATTTGGTTATCGCCGGGATTTTTAGATTTTTTATGCTGAACCGGCATAAGGTTAACGTAACCCTCTTTTGCCCGATCGAACTGATGATTGTTACTGCATCGCCATGCCTGACTGCCCAGTTGTAATGATTGATGACAAAGTGGACATTGATATCGCATGAGAGGAAACCCTGATGAGCATATTCGATACGACAGGGTATCGAAGAGTCAGCTTAGAAATTTTGATGAAGGAAAGTATAACATTAAAGCAGCAATTAATTGGGAGGCGTGTTAGTTGTGACGATAACACGTTATTTGATGCAAAAACCTTAACGACTCTCTTTCCTTCACTCAGTAGTTGATAATAGAACTAAAACGCAATTACGTCTGATGCAGATAGACCTCTTGAGCTTTTAAATGTAGAAAACTCCACATTCTGCCCTTCAGTCAATGATTTAGTTGATGTTGCAATAGAGCTGCGATTAACGAACACATCGGAGCTACCATCGATTGGTGAAATCCAACCAAAGCCTTGGCCTTGATCAAACCATTTTACTTGTCCCATTCTTAGGGTCATGTTTATTACCTCTTAATATATTTATGTAATTTATCCTTTTACTATGAATTTTAAGGACATCCGCACATTCTGTGCCAGGTGTTGTAAATTTGTCTGTCATACACTACAAAAAAACCCGCATCAGTGATGCGGGTCCTTGTCACTAGAGGGCAAAATTAACTTTTGCTAGCCTCTATAAACGTTAATGCTAACTTAGATAGCAACAACGTTTGCAGCTGCTGGACCGCGTGGGCTGTCTTGAATGGTGTATTCTACTTTTTGGCCTTCAGCTAAGGTTTTGAAACCTTCGCTAGCGATAGCAGAGAAATGTACGAATACGTCTTTGCCACCATCATCTTGCTCAATAAAACCAAAACCTTTGCTTTCATTGAACCATTTAACTTTGCCGGTTTTCTTGGACATCTTTACTTACCTTTAAATTAGTTAACCTGCCATACATCATAGGGTATAGGCATTAAGGCCAGATTTTCAGAGTCATTACTTATGGAGGCACTAAGAAGATGTTCGTCTAATAAGCGGAATCAAAAGATAACGGCTTTTAAGAGGGAACTGCTTTACTCAAATGTCGTACATAAATAGGTCTGTAGCACAGGCCGATTCACATTTACTCATAATGGACTACATAACGCAAGCGTTTTATCACCCTTTTGGGTAAACAAAATGCTATCTAGATTACAACTGCTTATAATTTGATTAATAAAGAGATATTTCATCATTCGGTCGTGTTTTAAAGCGGCGATGAAGCCACATATACAGCGCGGGGGCTTTGAGGATCTCTTTCTCAACTATTTTATTCATAAAAACCGCCGCCGCGATGGGATCGTCCGTGGGAAAACCGGTCGGTGGTTCGGTTGTCATCACGGTATATCCACTGCCGTCCGGATTACGTTTAGGCGTAAACGGTAAAATAACCGGATTAGCCATGCGCATCAAAATACTGGTACCAATGGTTGTAGCCGCTTCTGGTACGGCAAAAAACGGCGCAAAAACGCTATTACGCGGACCGTAGTCGTGGTCAGGCGCATACCACAATATTTCGCCTTTTCGCAGCTCACGGATCATCCCTTTCATATCGTGACGATCGATAAAGTATTTATTTGAACGACTGCGGCCCCAAACCTGAATCCAGTCCATCAGCTTATTGTTATGGGCGCGATAAACGCCAACGCCGGGGTTATACATTCCATAAATACGCCCCCCCAATTCGAGAGTCAAAAAATGAATGCCAACCAACAGCACCCCTTTTCCATCGGCTCTAATACGCGCCATGATGTCTAGATCGTCAACCTTACACCACTTCTTAATCCGCTTATCTGACCAGAACCACGCCATACCGGTTTCAAACAGCCCCATGCCTACGGATTCAAAATTCTGAACGATCAGCTTTTCTCGTTCAAGCTCGGGCATATCAGGAAAGCAAAGTTCTAAGTTACGTCGGGCAATATGCAGCCGGCGCTTTAAAAAGCGCATCGAGAAACGACCCAGCCGGGTCCCAAGAAAATAAATCACTGGGTACGGTAGCTGAACCAATAAATAAAGTGAGCCTAGCCCAAACCATGTAAGCCAATATTTAGGCAAAAAGAATGAGTAATTGAACTTTGGAGGCTGAAATTTTGACATTTACGTTTTTATTCTCTGGCTGCTACGACTGCAATTAACAAATAATATATGTCATTGATCAATCGGAGGAACGAACAGGTTAATGGCTAACATACTCAGGCCAATTGATACAACGCTGGGCATCTTCTACGACATCAAATAAATAATCAAGTTCTTATCGATTGTATCATTTTCATACGCCCTTTCTCTCCGCGCCTGACTTGAATACCCGTTCACCGTCACGCATCTACGTTATCCGTCTTGCGTAGCGCTGAGCCAAGAAGGCACAAACCATAAGCTGAACCTGATGAAAAATCATCAACGGTAGAACCATCATCCCGACGGACGCCGCAGGAAACAGTACGTTAGCCATGGGAATACCGTTTGCCAAACTCTTTTTCGAACCACAAAACACAATGGTTATCTCATCCGGTGTGCTAAAGCCCATTAAACGCGCCACCCCGGTATTGACGATCAGAACAACCGTCAATAAGAGAAGAGAAAGGCCAATAATAATCAGCAGCGACCAACCGTTGACCTGATTCCAGATGCCTTCAATAACCGCCTCGCTAAACGCGGTGTACACCACCAACAAAATCGACGTTCTGTCAGTCTTACTAATCAATTTTTTATGCTTCTCAACCCATTGGCCAATCAGCGGGCGGCATAAATGACCGATAATAAAAGGCACCATAAGCTGCATGATAATAGCCATGATGGCATCGACCGTATCGGTGCTGCCTTCCTGAGTATGCATTAATAGCCCAACCAGAATCGGTGAAAGAAACACGCCCAAAATGCTGGATGCCGAGGCGCTACAAATCGCCGCCGCAACGTTTCCTCCCGCCATGGAGGTGTACGCAATGGCGGACTGTACCGTGGCCGGCAGCGCGCACAAATAGAGAAAACCGAGATACATGCCCGGCGTTAACACGCTGGGTACCAACACGTACAGGCAACAGCCTAATATTGGAAACAGAACAAACGTGCTGGCAAAAACCACCCCGTGTAGCCGCCAGTTCCCCAGCCCTTGATACAAATTTTCGCGAGACAGCTTGGCTCCGTGCATGAAAAACAGCAGCGCAATGGCTGCTTTGGTGATATAGCCAAACGCGACTTTCACCTCCCCCTCACAGGGAAAGACGGAGGCGAGTATCACCACCGAAATCAGAATTAATAAAAAGGGATCAATACGTAAAAGCTTCAGCCACGACATGAAAAACAGTCCTTAATCAGGGGAAATAATCTGTTTTTACTCAAATTAGCGGTAAGCCGAATATTTTACAGACAAACGGGATGGCCAATCTATAAAAATGAGTAGTTGATTTGTCTAAATTTTATATCAATTAAGGCGAAATAAAGCGATCGTTATCCCCCATTTCCCCTCAAGTTATGACATAATTTACCCCCTGCTTTCGCCACGCCACGCGCGTATTTTGATTTTAATACATAGGATCGTGTAAAGAGATGACCTCTATTCATTTAAAACCTATTAATGAAGTTGCTCAACGTTACGGCATAGCACAACAATATTTGATCCCCTACGGTTCTAGCATGGCTAAAATCGATCTCTCGCTGATAAATCCTAACGCCCCCAGAGGCAAGCTAATTCTGGTATCCAGCATTACGCCTACGCCTCTGGGTGAAGGTAAGACGGTCACCACCATTGGGCTAAGCCAAGGGCTAAACTTTATCGGTGAATCCTGTATCGCCTGTATTCGCCAGCCCAGCCTTGGCCCGGTGTTCGGCGTGAAAGGCGGCGCGGCCGGCGGCGGTAAAGCGCAAGTCTTGCCGATGGAAAAGCTCAATCTCCACCTCACCGGAGACATTCACGCGATTACGGCAGCGCACAATTTGGCCGCCACAGCGCTAGATGCCCGCCTGTATCACGAACAGCGGTTAGGCCATCAATTTACCGAGCATACCGGCCTTTTCCGCTTAGACATCGACCCGAACCATATTTTGTGGAAACGCGTGGTTGACCATAACGATCGTGCATTACGCCACATTACCATCGGCGTAAGCGGCGGCGTTAACGGCGTAGAACGCACCGACGGTTACGATATCACCGCAGCGTCGGAGTTAATGGCAATACTGGCGCTGGCTGAAAGCCTGAAAGATATGCGCCAGCGTATTGGCCGCATCATTCTGGCCCATGATATTCATGGAAATCCGATTACCGCAGAACAGTTGGAAGTCGCCGGTGCGATGACGGTATTAATGAAAGATGCCATTCAGCCAACGATCATGCAAACCAGCGAAAATACGCCGGTTCTGATCCATGCTGGTCCTTTTGCCAATATTGCCCACGGCAACTCGTCGGTAATTGCCGATCGCATTGCGTTGCAACAGGCTGACTATGTGGTCACCGAAGCCGGATTTGGTTCCGATATGGGAATGGAAAAATTCTTCAATATTAAATACCGCCAGTCCGGCATTAGCCCTTCTTGCGTGGTGCTAGTTGCCACACTGCGTAGCCTTAAGGCTAACAGCGGTAAATTTAATATTAAGCCGGGCCAACCGCTGCCCGATGAAATTGCCGACAGTAACGTTGAGCTGCTGGCCCTTGGCTGCAAGAATCTTGGCTGGCATATTACCAACGCGAAACGCTACGGCTTACCGGTAGTGATCGCCATCAATCGCTTCCCGACCGATACGCAGGAAGAGCTGGACTATTTGCATCAGTTTGCGCTTTCGTGCGGTGCTGACGGCGTAGAAATCAGCGACGCTTTCGCCAACGGCGGTGAAGGGACGGCGGCGCTGGCGAAAACCGTCGCTCAAGCTTGCCAGAATCAGCATCAGGTTACCCTGCTGTACCCCAACGAACTGTCACTCACCGACAAAATCGAAGCGATTGTCAATACCTATGGTGCCAATGAAACCATCATCACGCCGCAGGCTGCTGCGCAGTTAACGCAGCTTGAACAGCTTGGTTTCGGCCATTTACCCTTGTGTATTGCTAAAACGCCGCTGTCTATCAGCGCCGATCCGGCATTGAAAAACGTACCTGAAAATTTCAGCGTCACGATTTCATCCTTTAAAGTTTCTGCCGGAGCCGGTTTTATTCGTGCCTATGCCGGAAGTATCATGACAATGCCCGGCTTAGGTACCTTACCGGCCTACCGCAATATCGATATTGATGAGCACGGTGCTATTATTGGTCTGAGTTAGGCCGTTTTTTCAGGCATTAACCTACCCCGATAGGGGTAAAACACAATATCCTTACACTTGTAGTGTTGTGGTTCAGCCGCCAATTATTGATAATATGGCGGCTTCTTTTCTTTTAGGCATCAAGATGAGCGATTATTTGCTACTTTTTGTCGGCACCGTTTTTGTTAATAACTTCGTATTGGTTAAATTTTTAGGTCTATGCCCGTTTATGGGCGTATCTAAAAAGCTTGAAACCGCTATCGGAATGGGATTAGCAACAACCTTCGTGCTGACGCTGGCGTCGATTTGCGCGTGGTTAGTAGAAAACTATATTTTAGAGCCGCTGGGGTTGAGCTACTTGCGAACGCTGGCGTTTATATTTGTTATTGCCGTGGTGGTTCAGTTCACGGAGCTAGTGGTGCGCAAAACCAGCCCGGTTCTTTACCGGCTGCTGGGGATATTCTTACCGCTAATCACCACCAACTGCGCGGTATTAGGCGTTGCGCTACTCAACGTCAACCAGTCGCACAACTTTATGCAATCAACGGTGTACGGTTTTAGTGCCGCCGTCGGTTTTTCATTCGTGATGGTGCTGTTTGCCGCTATTCGTGAACGTTTAGCCTCGGCGGATATACCAGCCCCTTTTAGAGGCTCATCTATCGCATTGATTACAGCAGGCCTTATGTCACTCGCATTTATGGGTTTCACCGGATTGGTAAGATTTTAATGTTCTCTTTGTGGTCCAGCGTCATCGTTCTGACGCTATTAGCATTAGTCTGCGGCGCTATTTTAGGCTTTGCCGCCCGACGCTTTCAGGTAGATGCCGATCCGATTGTTGATACGGTAGAGAGCCTGTTGCCACAAAGCCAGTGTGGCCAGTGTGGCTATCCGGGCTGTCGTCCCTATGCCGAAGCCGTGGCTAACAACGGTGAAATGATTAATAAATGTGCCCCCGGCGGCGAAGCGGTCATGCTAAAACTGGCTGACGCGCTGGGCATTGAGCCTCAGCCTTTGGATCTTGCCACGATGGAAACCAATCCGGTGCGTAAAGTGGCCTTCATTGACGAAAGCAACTGTATTGGCTGTACTAAATGCATTCAGGCCTGTCCCGTTGACGCCATTGTGGGTTCGACCCGGGCAATGCATACGGTGATCGCCGACCTTTGCACGGGCTGCGATCTTTGTGTGGCACCCTGTCCTACAGAATGCATAGAAATGCGACCGGTTTTGCAAACTACGGCCAACTGGAAATGGGATTTACAGGCAATCCCGATACAGGTTATTGAGACAAATCCACATGTTTGATCTGTTTTCCCGGTTTAAGAAAAACCAGATTTGGGATTTTGACGGCGGTATTCATCCTCCCGAGATGAAGGATCAAACTCGCCTGATTCCCCTTAAGCGGGCCGCTTTGCCCGCGTATTTACAAATTCCGCTCCAGCAGCACTTAGGGCCAGAAGGCGAACTTCTGGTTCAGGTTGGCGATCGCGTATTAAAAGGCCAGCCGCTGACGGAAGGCAAAAACCGTATGTTACCGGTTCATGCCTCAACCTCCGGCACCATAAGCGCCATTGATTATTACCCAAGCACCCATCCATCTGCCCTGCCAGAACGCTGCGTTCGCCTTGAGCCCGACGGGTTAGAGCAATGGTGTGAGCGCGACCGCCTGACCGACTACCGGGCCCACTCGCCGGAGCAGCTTATCGCCCATATTCATCAGGCGGGCATTGCTGGCCTGGGCGGTGCCGTTTTCCCTACCGCCAGTAAAATTGACGGTGCCCTGAATCGGGTAAAAACGCTGATTATCAACGGTGCTGAATGCGAGCCTTATATCACCGCTGACGACCGGCTGATGCAGGAATACGCCGACGAACTGCTGATCGGCTGTAATATTCTTGGCCATATTTTACGGCCCGAAACGATCGTTATTGGCATCGAAGACAATAAGCCAGAAGCCGTTCAGGCAATCAGGGATTCGTTACAACGTCACGAAAATGCAAGCGATATTGCTCACGTTGTTCTTCGCGTTATCCCGACTAAATACCCTTCCGGCGGCGCAAAGCAGTTGACCAAGATCTTAACCGGTCTGGAAGTTCCTCACGGTGGCCGCTCCTCCGATATCGGCGTTCTGATGCAGAACGTCGGTACGGTGTTTGCGATTAAGCGCGCCATCATGGACGGAGAACCGCTGCTTGAGCGAGTGGTTACCCTTACCGGCAACGCGATGGGCGATAAAGGAAACGTTTGGGCGTTGCTGGGCACGCCCGTTTCGGAGCTATTAAACCAGTTTGGTTACCAAACCCAGTCGCCGCCGATGGTGATTATGGGCGGCCCGCTGATGGGCTTCGCCCTACCGGACCTTAGCGTTCCGGTGACCAAAATGAGTAACTGTATTATTGCGCCAAGCGCCGGTGAGCTTTCACCGCCTGAAGCGGAACAGCCCTGCATCCGCTGTACTCAATGCGCTGATGCCTGTCCTGCCGGGCTATTACCCCAGCAGCTATATTGGTTCAGCCGCGGCAAAGAACATGATAAGGCCCGCAATTATAACCTGTTCGACTGTATTGAATGCGGCGCCTGTGCCTACGTTTGCCCCAGCAATATTCCTCTGGTTCAGTACTATCGTCAGGAAAAGGCGGAAATTCGAGAGCAAGACCAACAGGCTCAATTGGCCCAAACGGCTAAAGTCCGCTTTGAAGCCAGACAGGCCCGTTTAGAAAGAGAGAAAGCCGCCCGGCTACAGCGCCACAAAAAGGCTGAAACGCAGGTCACAGCGGAAGACAGTCAGGCCATTCAGTCAGCGCTTGAACGCGTCAAACGGCAAAGGCCGGTTGACGTCGCGCAATCGGTACATCCGGTTATTCACTCCATTAACGGCAGCGCACTTCCTGACAACAGCGCAGCGATTGCTGCCCGTCAGGCCAGAAAAGCACAGCGACAGGCCAAGCTGGATGCCCAAAGTGTGGTTTCTCAACCCGCTGATACGCCAACCACAGAAGAAACCGATGCGCGTAAAGCCGCGTTAGCGGCGGCCATTGCCCGCGCTAAAGCAAAGAAATCTCAGCAAGCCCTGTCGGTTGCTAGTAACGCAGCAGGCCAAAGTACTCTGGAAGATCAGGAAGGTACCGATCCGCGCAAAGCGGCGGTGGCCGAAGCCATTGCCAGAGCAAAAGCTAAACGCGAACTATCTCAGGCTAACGCGCCTGATGTGGCTCTAGCTTCATCAGAAATAGCGCCGACCCAAGACGATCGTAAAGCGGCGGTCGCCGCGGCTATTGCCAGAGCAAAAGCCAAAAAAGAGTCACAGGCATTACCCACACCGGCTGATTCACTCCCGACAGAACAGATTGCACCTTCTGGCCAAGTTCAACATTCACAGCTAACCTCTTCACAGCTAACGTCTCCAGGTGATGAATAAATGTCATTTCGTATAACCAGTTCACCCTTTGCCCACAGCCAGCAATCTACCGGTCGCCTGATGCTGTGGGTCGTTTTGGCCTGCCTTCCGGGAATGGCTGCGCAGTGGTACTTTTTTGGTTATGGAAGCATTATTCAGGTCATTCTCGCTATTGCTATTGCCCTGATTGCCGAAGGTGCTGTGCTAAAGCTTCGGCATTTACCGGTTAAAGCGCGGCTGGCAGACAACTCAGCCCTACTGACGGCGCTGCTTTTAGGCGTGAGTATCCCTCCGCTGGCTCCGTGGTGGGTGATTGTTATCGGTACGTTCTGCGCGATTATTATTGCTAAACAGCTGTACGGCGGTTTGGGCCAAAATCCGTTTAATCCGGCGATGGTCGGCTATGTCATCCTACTGATCTCGTTTCCGGTCCAAATGAGCAGCTGGCTTCCCCCGTCGCCGCTTCAGGGCACCCACATTGGGCTAATCGACACCCTCAGCATCATTTTTAGCGGGCAAACGCTCAACGGTGACGACATATTCAAACTGATGCTGGGCGTTGATGGAATCAGTCAGGCAACGCCGCTGGATACGCTAAAGACCGGGCTGCGTAGCGGCCACAGCATTAGCGAGGTATTGGGGCAGCCGATTTATAACAATATGGGCGGCATCGGCTGGCAATGGATCAACGTAGGTTTCTTCGTTGGCGGCCTGTTTCTGTTATGGAAAAAAATCATTCAGTGGCAGCTATCTTTTAGCTTTTTAGCGACGTTAGCCGTTGTCTCTACCTTAGGCTGGCTCATCGATCCTTCAAACAATGCGGCTCCGTGGATCCACCTGCTATCGGGCGCGACCATGCTGTGTGCCTTCTTTATTGTTACCGATCCGGTTACCGCATCAACCACGGCGAAAGGCCGGATAATCTTTGGTGCACTGGTTGCTATTTTAGTCTGGCTCATTCGCAGCTATGGTGGCTACCCTGACGGCGTCGCGTTTGCCATACTGCTGGCAAACATTACCGTGCCGTTAGTTGACCATTACACCCAACCGCGCGCTTACGGGCATCGTTAAGGATCCATTATGCTAAATACGATGAGACGACACGGGATAACGCTAGCGCTGTTTGCCGCGCTGTCTACGGGTTTAACTTCCGCGGTTTATCTGGTCACCAAATCAACCATTGCCTATCAGGCCGATCTACAGCAAAAGGCAATTTTCGATCAGGTCATCCCCCCCGACCTGTATGATAATCAGTTGGTTAATGATTGTTACATTGTCACCGACTCGGCATTAGGAACGGATACCCCGCACCGGCTGTTTATTGCCCGCAAAGCGAATATTCCGGTGGCAGCAGCCATAGAGACAACCGCCCCTGACGGCTATTCCGGCGCAATCCAGCTGATTGTCGGCGCAAATTTTAACGGTGAAGTCTTAGGCACTCGCGTGCTTGAGCATCATGAAACGCCCGGCTTAGGCGATAAAATTGAGCTACGCATATCCGACTGGATTACCCATTTTTCTAACCAGCAGGTTAACGGTGATAACGATACCCGCTGGGGCGTAAAAAAGGACGGCGGCATGTTTGACCAGTTTACCGGCGCCACCATCACGCCCCGAGCGGTAGTCAAGTCGGTCAAAAAAACCGCGCTGTATTTACAGCTGAATCATGAGCATTTAACGTCACTCCCGCGCTGCGAGGCCAGAGAATGAACGATATAAAATATTTACTCAATCAGGGACTGTGGAAAAACAACTCAGCGCTGGTTCAGCTGCTGGGTTTATGCCCTCTGTTAGCCGTCTCGTCTACGGCAACCAATGCATTGGGCTTAGGATTAGCCACCACCATGGTGCTGATTTGTACTAACGTGGCGGTCTCTGCCCTGCGCCGGTGGGTTCCGCAAGAGATCAGAATACCGATTTATGTGATGATCATTGCCTCTGTGGTTACCATCGTTCAGCTATTGATCAATGCTTACGCTTACGGCCTGTATCAATCACTGGGGATCTTTATTCCTCTGATTACCACCAACTGTATCGTTATTGGCCGTGCAGAAGCCTATGCCGCACAAAATCCGGTTCCCCTTTCGGCCATCGACGGTCTGGCGATGGGGCTAGGTGCCACCAGCGTTTTATTCGTATTGGGGGCAATGCGTGAAATTTTGGGCAACGGCACGCTATTTGACGGCGCAGAACGGCTATTAGGCGCGTGGGCTAAGGTATTGCGCATTGAAGTGATTCATTTAGATAACGCATTTCTCTTAGCGATGTTACCGCCCGGCGCGTTTCTTGGGCTTGGCTTTCTGCTCGCGCTAAAATATGTGATTGACCAAAAGGTTAAAGCATATAAAAGTAAGCCCGTTGAACTAAAAATAGCGAATCCGTCAGATAAACAGACGGAAATGACTCAGTAAGGATATCCGGTTTGAATCAAGCAAAACGTATACAAATTTTAACGCGCTTACGTGATAACGATCCAAAACCCACCACTGAACTGGTGTTCACCAGCCCTTTTGAATTACTGATTTCAGTTTTGCTGTCTGCGCAGGCGACTGACGTTAGCGTGAACAAAGCAACGGCCAAACTCTACCCGGTGGCCAATACGCCAGAGAGCATTCTGGCATTGGGCGTTGACGGGATTAAAAGCTACATTAAAACTATCGGGCTGTTTAACGCTAAAGCGGAGAACGTAATTAAAACCTGCCGTATTTTAGTTGAACGGCACGGTAGTCAGGTTCCTGAAGATCGCGCCGCGCTGGAAGCCCTTCCCGGCGTTGGCCGCAAAACGGCCAACGTGGTGCTCAATACCGCCTTCGGGTGGCCAACCATTGCGGTGGATACCCACATATTCAGAGTGTGTAACCGCACCCGTTTTGCTCCGGGAAAAAACGTAGAACAGGTTGAAGAGAAATTGCTTAAGGTGGTACCGGCTGAGTTTAAAGTCGACTGCCACCATTGGCTAATCCTTCACGGTCGCTATACCTGCGTAGCCCGAAAGCCACGCTGTGGATCTTGCCTGATTGAAGATTTATGTGAATTCAAAGAAAAGGCCGAATAGCAAAATAGTCGCTGATATTAAACGCCAAAACCTCGCCCTTTAACCACCAGAACAGAGTGATATTCGGAAATTTTTTGCGAATAAAACGGGCGTAATAACCAAATTAAACCGCTTTGTCGGCGCTCTCATCCTACAAGTTAGAGTATACTTCCAGACGCTAAGCTTCACTTTTATGTGCTAACGGAGAAACTCAATGAAACTGTTTTATAAACCCGGCGCTTGTTCCCTGTCCCCTCATATCGTTCTTAATGAGGCCAGCCTGACGTATTCGCTGGAAAAAGTTGATTTAGCGACCAAGAAAACGGAACGCGGTGATGACTTCTTACAGGTAAACCCTAAAGGTCAGGTTCCAACTCTTCAGCTTGACGATGGAAGTATCCTGACCGAAGGCGTTGCTATCGTGCAGTATCTGGCAAATCGCGCCCCTGAAAAACATTTAATGCCGGCCCACGGAACGCCTGAGTTTTATCATGCCGTCGAGTGGCTGAACTATATCTCTACCGAATTACACAAAGGCTTTAGCCCGCTGTTTAATGCTCAAACCCCGGTAGAATATAAAACCGTGACCAAAGAAAAATTGCATAAGCAGTTTAGCCACGTGAACAGCGTGCTAGAAAAGCACCAGTTTGTTCTTGGCGCTAAATTCAGCGTTGCCGATGCTTATCTGTTCACCGTCCTGAGCTGGGCACCGCGCGTTCAGCTTGATTTAAGCGCCTACTCGGCAATCAATGCTTACTTAGCCCGCGTAGCCGCCCGCCCGGCGGTTGATGCAACGCTAAAGGCCGAAGGCCTGAAATAAGCTTTGATTCAGATGTAAAAAAGCGGGCAAAAAAGCCCGCTTCTTTATTAAAAATATCGCCCTCGGCCGCTAGGAAAAATAAATATTCCAGCCTTGAGTATGCGGACAAAACTGACGATCAAACTGAATTAAACTACGTTGTCAGCGGGCCAGATGGCCCGCAGTTTATGGGATAACTTAACTCACAGCGCTACTGCTTCAAAATGATGTTCAGGATTAACGATCTTATCCTGAGCCGCCACGATCTGTAGCTCATATTCTCCGCGGCGCTGGGTTTCCAGCATAATCTCATACACGGCGGCGGTAACGTGCTCTAACGCCTGTGGCAACGGCTTCTTGAGTAATAAATCGACCAACAGTAATCCGCTGGTAATGTCACCAACGCCAACCGGCTGACGAGGCCCGAAGTCAACCAACGGACGACTGATATGCCAAGCATCATCAGGGGTGACTAACGCCATTTCAAAGGCGTCGGCACGATATCCGGCGCGGCTAAGATGTTTAACCAAAATGACTTTCGGCCCCTGTTTACACAGGCTTCGCGCCGCAGTAATCACTTCATCAACATTGGTTAAGGTTTTTCCCGACAGTTGCTCTAACTCCAGCAGGTTTGGCGCCATCATGTCACTAACCGGCATCGCCTGTTTGCAGAAAAACTCAGAAACGCCGGGCGCAACAATGCAGCCCTTCTCCGGGTGGCCCATGACCGGATCGCAAAAATACCATGCGGCAGGATTAGCCGCCTTAACCTGAGCAACCGCATCAAGAATATGCGTTCCCTGTTCCGGAGAGCCAATATAACCGCTCAAAACGGCATCACAGCGCTCTAACTGATTAATCTCACTGAGGCCACGAACAATATCGGTCAAATGGCTGGCGGGCATTACGCAGCCTTCCCATTGCCGATATTGCGTGTGATTAGAGAACTGAACCGTATTCAAAGGCCATACGTTTACACCCATTCTACGCATAGGAAATTGCGCAGCGCTGTTGCCCGCATGGCCATAAACCACGTGGGATTGAATGGATAGAATATTTTTCATTTTGGGATTATCTCTAAATAATTAAACGCATCGGATACGTTGTGTCAGGAGTCAGACGATTTACGCTATGCATAAAAACAAAAAAATGGCCGCATTCACGGCCAATTTAGACAATCATTTATTGCCAGAAGACTAAACAGTAATGCTTTTTACCCCGGCGTAGCAGAGAGTAACGACCAAACAAACGATCGCTGTCTACAAACACATATTCCGGATTTGACTGCTTTTCGCCGTTAATCGTTACCGCATTAGAGGCTATCATGGTTCTTGCCTGGCCGCGGGAAGGTACCAGTTCAGAATTGACTAAAGCCTGCTGTAAATCGGCACCCGACTCAAGGGCTATCGCTGGCATACCGTCCTGAGCTAGCTGAGCAAAATCGTCTTCGGTAATATCATTAAGCTCACCGGAGAACAGGCTTTGAGTAATACGCTTAGCGGCTTCAAGGCCTGATTCACCGTGGACTAATCGAGTCACGTTTTCAGCGAGAACATACTGTGCACGCGGCGCTTTACCGCTGTTTTTATCTTCATCTTCCAACGCATTAATCTCTTCTAGCGTCATGAAGGTGAAGAATTTTAAGAAACGGTAAACGTCGGCATCGGCGGTGTTTATCCAGAATTGGTAGAACTTGTATGGGCTGGTTTTTCTCGGATCCAGCCAAATTGCCCCGCCTTCAGTTTTACCAAACTTAGTACCGTCAGACTTGGTGATTAACGGTACGGTAAAGCCGTATACCTGATTCTGATGTAGACGACGGGTCAAATCGATACCGGAAGTAATGTTACCCCACTGGTCTGAACCACCAATTTGCAGCTCAACGCCGTGCTCTTCATTCAGGCAGGCGAAGTCATAGGCCTGCAACAAATTATAGGAAAACTCGGTAAACGAGATACCGCTGTCGTCGCGGTTCAAACGCTGTTTAACCGCTTCTTTATTGATCATGGCGTTAACAGAGAAGTGTTTACCAATATCACGCAGGAAGGTCAGCACTTTCATTCCGCCAAACCAGTCGTAGTTATTGGCCATTTTGGCGCTGTTGCTGCCGCAGTCAAAGTCGAGGAACGGGGAAACCTGCTGGCGGATTTTTTCAACCCAGTCGCCAACCGTGTCTTCGGTATTGAGCTTACGCTCGGCCGCTTTAAAGCTTGGATCGCCAATCAGGCCGGTCGCGCCACCCACTAATGCCACTGGCATATGACCCGCCAACTGAAAGCGCTTTAAGCATAATAACGGAACCAAATGGCCCAAATGCAAGCTGTCAGCGGTGGGATCAAAGCCGCAATACAGAGCTATTGGCCCTTGAGCCAGTCTCTCTGATAGCCCGACTTCATCCGTCACCTGGGCGACCAGACCGCGTTCTTGCAATTGTTTAATCAGGTTATTCGCCATCAATACATAACTCCGTTGTTATTAAGCTGCGATAGATATTCAGTTTTATTATCGCAATGTATAAATCGTTTTTATTAAGCCGGATAGAATAAACGTCACGTAAGCCAATGGCTAGGGGTTAAGGCGCTAAACGGTCAATATTCCAATTATTTTCTGTCTGTTGATAGATAAATCGGTCATGGAGCCGGTTTACGCCGCCTTGCCAAAATTCCATCGACTCAATGCTGACGCGAAATCCACCCCAGAAGCTCGGCAGTGGAACCTCACCCTGTAAGAATTTCTGCTTTAGTTCAAGAAATTTACTTTCAAGTACACCACGGGTCGATATGCGAGAAGACTGCTGCGATACCCATGCGGCAATCTGGCTATCTTTAGGACGGGAATGGAAATATTTCACCACTTCCATTGTAGAGATGCGTTCAGCCTTACCGGAAACGATGACCTGACGCTCGAACATATGCCACGGAAACAGCAGACTCACATTGTTATTGTGGCCGATATGCTGTGCCTTTCTACTACCCAGATTGGTATAGAAAACGAAGCCTTTTTCATCATAGTGTTTTAGTAAAACTATTCGCTGATAGGGACGGCCCTGTTCATCAACCGTAGCCACCACCATCGCAGTAGGATCGGGAATTTGGGCGTGGCAGGCCTGTTTTAGCCAGAGTTCGAATAACGTTAAGGGTTCTGGCGGTAAATCTTTACGGCGTAGGCCACCTTGAGTATATTCCCGCCGCAGATCGGCAATATCACTATTGAATTGATTCGGCATAACCAGAAAACCTATAGAGATCTAATTTTGCCTTATCTTGCACTTACTACGTCAGGATTTCAAACGCTCTAACGCAGTAAGTGAAGAAAATATGCTCAGACTAAGGGATTATTTTGCAGTCATTAAGAATGATGGTAGAACCGCGTAAAATCATAGCGTTATCGGCACTATACCAAAAGGAATAGTAAGCGTTGCTGTACTGAGTGCCTGAGGTCGAAGCAACCCGATGAAGCAGTTGGTCAGTTCCATCAATAATAACGCGAACCTGTTGTGCGGGAGCATTTAATCGAATGTCTAACGGTTGATTCCCACATTGATAATGTAACAACGTTTCAGTCGTTGTTTTATCGGTCTTAGCAACATTATTACTACAACCGACTAACGTGCCAACCAGAGTTACTAGCGCTAAGCTTAACGTTAACTTTTTCATGTTTCACTCCTGACGTGGATTATCTCACGTCAAGTATAGCATACCAGATATTGTATCAATTATTCTCGCCTAGGGAGTGTAAACAGCACCCAGAACCGTAGGCCTTGAGGCGCCGGTCACAGAAGGAATATTTCCCGGTAATCCGGAAAGCGTTCTGGCCGCCAGCCAGGCAAAGGCCATCGCTTCCATATCATCACCGCTAATGCCATGGTTATCGGTGGTATCAACAACGGTATCTGGGAGCAGCCGAGCCATACGTTCCATCAGAAGAGGATTACGGGCACCTCCGCCACAAACCAATAATCGCTCACAGCCGCCGGCACGCTGGATATGGTCAGCAATGCTCACCGCGGTGAGTTCCGCTAGCGTTGCCTGCACGTCCTGAGGCGAAACCTGTGCAAACGACTCAAGCTGGCGAGACAGCCATTGCAGGTTAAAATGCTCTCTACCGGTGCTTTTCGGTGCGGCCAAACCAAAATATGGATCGGATAACATGGCCGATAGCAGCGGGAAATTAACGCTGCCCTGACGAGCCCATACGGCATCTCTATCGAAGCTTTTTCCCTGATGTTTTTCAATCCAGGCATCCATCAACATGTTGCCCGGCCCGGTATCAAAGCCACTCACGTTAACGCCGGGGATCAGCAAAGATAAATTAGCAATTCCACCGATGTTCAATACCATCCGACGCTCATCGGGCGTGGCTAATAGGGCCTGATGAAAAGCGGGAACTAATGGCGCGCCCTGCCCACCGAATGCCATATCTTTGCGGCGAAAATCCCCTACGGTGGTAATTTGGGTCATCGCAGCGACGCGATTGTTATCCCCAAGCTGCATGGTAAAAGGATATTGCCCTTCCGGCTGATGCCAGACGGTTTGACCATGATTACCTATCGCTAAGATATCTGAGGCAGGAATTTGATATTGGTCTAATAATCCCTGAACCGCTTCGGCAAACAGTATGCCTAAGCGCAGGTCTAATTGACCAATTTGAGAAAGTGTTGCTAGCTGCCCCTGACATATGGCGAGAATACTTTGCTTTATGTCAGGTGGCATAGGATGTGAATAACTTGCTTTTTGAATAACCGTTGAGGCGCTAATGTCAGCAATAACAACGTCAACGCCGTCTAAACTGGTTCCAGACATAACACCGATATATTTACCAGATATCATCATTAATACCTTTTTATCTACGCTTATTGTTCTGAAGGAAATCAGATAATATGGGATAGGTATTAAATCAAAATCTCCGTTAATTGCCACCTCAAAATGAAGTCAGCAATAATGCCAGCATTGATATCATTAATCTTGAATAATACTTATGCGCTCTACGCCAAGAAATACTGTTTATCATCAGGTAGATATGCATATCCGGTAACGGTTATGCAAAAGGCAATTTACTTACTTGCCATATTAGCAATGTTCTGTTCAAGCTTTCTAACCAGATTAACGAAAACGGCCAGCTCATGCTCTTCCACATCCAATAAAATACCGTCTCTTACGCTATCAACAACTTCACTGACCTGACTTAGTATCGGTTTTGCTTCTTCAGTCAGATTAATTTTTTTTGCCCGACGATCGCATGGGCAAGGATCTCGTCGAACTAAACCACGGCGTTCTAATTGATCGAGCGTACGAACTAAGGAGGGTTGCTCTATGCCAATCGCTTTAGCTAATTGAATTTGTGACTGGTTTGGTGGTAAACCATTTAAATAGTAAAGCGTGATCCAGTGGGTTTGTGTTAAACCAACGGGTTTAAGGCGAAGGTCAATAATACTACGCCAGCTTCGTACCAGCTTTGCTATATCTGCACCTAACGTATATTGGGTTTTAGAATTCATATGATAACCTAATCTATAAGTAAATATGGGTAATTAGGATTCAATTATGACTTTTCTTCCTATAAAAATGCCAATAATCAAAACATTCAATAATAATTTACTGCATACGACAAATGTATCCATCACGGCCCTATAGAACTAATTTTAGCCGATAAATCAATCCACACACTTAATATTTTTAACAAATTAAACACTCCTTCACGCTCATTAAAATAATTAAATTAATTATTAATGAGTTAATAAAGATAAGTGCCGCCACAAAGGCGGCACGGATACATGACATCGTCAGAAACGGTAAGCGATACATTGAACCATAATCATCAGATTATTTAATCACACCGCATCCAGCTCTTGCTCCCCCACCGCCTAACGGTGCCGGGTGGTCTGAATGGTTATCACCACCGGCGTGAACCATTAGTGCATGCTCTTTAATTTGAGCAATGGTTTTTAAACGAGGGGCTAGCACTGGCGTGGTTGCCGTACCGTTTACGGCCACATAGATGGCAGGTAAGTCACCCAGATGTCCATTGGCATAAGGACCTAAGTGTTTTGCCGTATTGTCAGGGTCAAAATGACCACCGGCAGCCAGAGCGGCCACCGCTTTGCCATCTTTAGTAGCGGATTCACAGCTGGCCTTTTCATGAATATGGAACCCATGAACGCCTGCGGGTAATGATTTAAGGTTGGGTGTAAACAGTAAACCATATTCAGTTTCGCTGATGGCCACATTACCGATTGATTGACCAACTCCTTCAGCAGAAACACTATTAACAGGAACTTCAATCATTGCAGCCTGAGCGCCAGCACAGGCAACCAAAATAGCCAGAGCGGTTAAATAACGTTTCATAGTTCATCCTTTTTAAATATGCTTACTCATATAAGCATATTCATTATGCTGCAAATGTACCGCTATTGCAGTAATTCAAATAATACCTCTTCCTATTTAAATCGGTCGGTTATTGAATTAATTAAGAAAATTCAATGAATAAAATAATTACCCTATTGGTAAATCAAAATAATGTGGGGTGCTGGGGATCTGAATTGTTTTTATCTACTGACTTTCTATTGCGGGCTAACTGCCGCTGATGGCATAACCGAAGAACATCACGCTTTTGACTATTACTCATGATGGTCCAGTGAAAACGTTCTTCCCTGCTTCTTAAGCATGCCAAGCAATATCCCCGAGCATCGCTTTGACAAATGCCCCGGCAAGGGGATGGAATATCAAAAAACTCAAGCTGTTGTGCCATGATAACACCCGATGCCCGTAGACGTAGTGACAAAGCCTATGACTAAATGCCCTATTAATAGGTAATAGATTGAACCGGGCTAAAAAGCAAGGAAACCAGATGGGTCAATGGTTCTCTGCCCTTTTCATTAATGATAAAGATAATGATAAATGTAGTGATAAATAGAAAGCTTCAACCGGGTATAGACATCAGAGTATACTTTCCGCCTAATTGAACGTTCTGGTTCTACCATAAAGAGGATAACAACATGCGCTTACTTCATACCATGCTACGCGTTGGTAACTTACAGCGGTCTATCGATTTTTACACCCAAGTACTCGGCATGAATCTGCTGCGCAGTAGCGAAAATACTGAATATAAATATTCTCTGGCATTCGTTGGCTACGGCGACGAAAGCAAAGGTTCAGTCATTGAACTGACCTATAACTGGGGCGTTGAAAGCTATGATATGGGTAACGCGTTTGGCCATATTGCACTAGGCGTTGATAGCGTTGCGCAGACCTGTGAACAAATTCGCAAAGCCGGTGGAAAAATAACCAGAGAGGCAGGTCCAGTCAAAGGCGGCACCACCGTTATCGCTTTTGTTGAAGATCCGGATGGCTATAAAATTGAGCTAATTGAAAACAAACAGGCCAGTGACGCATTAGGCAACTAACCTTGTCGTTGCGTAGCCAAACGGGCGCTTTATCGGCGTTCGCTGACTCAAAAATGGTTAAAACGGATTTCTTTGCATCCTTCAGAATGATGCTGACTGCAAGGCACAACAAAATTTGGCATAATAGCCCTCTGATTTTTTAAAACGGCGTTAAGAATAGGTAGACATGGCTGATAATAATACTCAAAACAGTTTAAGCGATCGATTTCGTGGCTTTTATCCCGTTGTTATTGATGTAGAAACTGCGGGGTTCGACGCAAAAACCAATGCTTTATTAGAAATAGCCGCTTTTACCTTAAAAATGAATGAACAAGGGTGGTTGATCAAAGATCGATCATTGCATTTTCACGTAGACCCTTTTGAAGGCTCAATACTCTCTCCCGACGCTTTGGCGTTTAACGGTATTGACCCAACGAATCCTCTGCGCGGTGCGGTCAGTGAATATGAGGCGTTACACGCCATCTTTAAAATGGTGCGAAACGGCATCAAAGAGCAAAACTGTAACCGGGCAATCGTTGTGGCACACAATGCGGCTTTCGATCACGGTTTTCTAATGGCCGCATGCGACAGAACGGGGCTAAAACGCAATCCGTTCCACCCCTTCGCTACCTTTGATACTGCCGCGCTTAGCGGATTAGTGTTGGGGCAAACCGTTTTGGCCAAAGCCTGTCTGACTGCAGGTATTGCTTTTGATAGCTCTCAGGCTCACTCGGCGCTATACGATACGGAGCGCACAACTGAGCTATTTTGTGAACTGGTGAACCGCTGGAAGAAACTGGGCGGATGGCCTTTAACCCCGGACCAACAGGTCAAAGATTAAAAAAACAACCCCCGCAAGCATAGGCTTCCGGGGGTTGTTTATATCAAAGCAGAAAACTATTCAGCGTCTTGAGCACCGTATTTTAATGCGGCCTGTTTCAATAACGGCTGTAATTCACCGCGCTGATACATTTCTAAAATAATGTCACAGCCACCAATCAGCTCACCCTCAACCCACAGCTGTGGGAAAGTTGGCCAGTTAGCATATTTAGGCAGCTCGGCACGAATATCCGGATTCTGTAAAATATCGACATAAGAAAAACGTTCACCACAGGCAGACAAAGCCTGTACAGCCTGAGCGCTAAAGCCACAGCTCGGTAGCTTAGGCGAGCCTTTCATATACAGTAGGATTGGGTTTTCAGCAATTTGAAGCTGAATTTTTTCTATTGTTGTCATTGTCTTGCTTCCTCAAGCATGCGTGGCGCTCATTGTTTTACTATGGTAGCGGGCTGTATCGATAAGAAAATTGCTCTCTTTCGCAGGGCTTTATTGTAGCAGATTGGTATGGAGTTACACTGCATAAGTTGCAATCAGAATACCTCGTTGAGTTTTACCGCTTCAACCCATCGTGCAACCAATTTTTTATTCACTCTAATTCCCCGCTATCAGGTCGCTCACCGGTTATTACGGCGATTAACATTTTGACCTTTTCCTATCTCCCTCTTTTAATATAAAAAAAAGTTGATAAAATCATATCTTATAACAATGTAACAACAGTTTTTTTTCAAATGACTCATGATTCAGATAACAGCCGGTTTAGGGTTACAGAAATCAATGAGCATTCTATTTTTTCTTGAGGAGCAATCAAATGTCGTTTGAATTACCAGCCCTACCTTATGCTAAAGACGGTTTAGAACCACACATCTCGGCTGAAACTTTAGAATATCACTATGGTAAACATCACAATACCTACGTTGTTAACCTGAATAACTTAGTCAAAGGGACTGAGTTTGAAGGAAAATCGCTGGAAGAGATCGTGCTTAAATCTTCCGGCGGAATTTTTAATAACGCGGCGCAAGTGTGGAACCATACGTTCTATTGGAATTGCCTGTCACCAAAAGCCGGTGGAGAACCGACGGGTGCAGTTGCCGATCTCATCGTAAAGCACTTTGGCTCTTTTGCCGCATTCAAAGAGCAGTTAACTGATTCTGCTATCAAAAACTTCGGCTCAGGCTGGACCTGGCTGGTGAAGAAGGCTGACGGCACATTAGCAATTGTAAACACCTCTAATGCCGCTAACCCGATGACTGACGGTAATAAGCCACTCTTGACCGTCGACGTATGGGAACATGCTTACTACATCGACTACCGCAATGCTCGGCCTAAATATTTAGAAAACTTCTGGGCACTGGTTAACTGGGAATTTGTCGCTAAGAATCTGGTTTAATTACCTCAAGCCATCGACCTAGTTTAGGTTTAAAAAAACGCCGTGCGGTTTACCGAACGGCGTTTTTGTTTATAATCATCATCAATAGTCGGTATGGTAAATCACGTCATGAGCTTCATCGGGCGTAGGCAATTCAAGTTTACTCAACATCCGTTCTAGAACCTTTTCCGGCACCGCATATTCACGGTTATTATTTTGTACCCGCCAGCGATCGTAGGGTACTTCCAGATAAACAATTCGAACCCAAGCGTTATAGCTGACAAACAGGCTTATCAATTGCTGACGCATCTGATAAGTGATGTTAGTTGCATTCCAGACAAAATCTTCGCCCACACGGAGTTTCATCCTAGCCTGCTCTTTCGCCTGCTGAACTACCCGTCCGGTACCCATTTTATCATCCGGCTTGATTTTAAGCTGCCGACGAATATCATCTAGACTAACCACCGGTAACGCCGAATAATGATATTGAAGATAGCGATCTTTTCCCATTCCCGGTAAGCCACACAGTAAAGTCACCCTACTTTTGTAATCATCATAAGGCTGGTAGTTTAAATCCCGACTATCGCTAGCAAAATAGTTGAACCGCGCTTCCGAAGAGCAAAACTCTCGCGGTTGCCGCCAACATAACTGTTCACGGCAATAGAGTTCAAATAGCTCTATTCTGCTCAGCAGTTCATCGGCATCCGAACATTCTCGCCCTAGCACATCAGCCTTAGCCAAAATGGCTAATAAATAAGTATCTACCCGCAATGAGGCTAAAAGCAGCGCTTTTTGTGGGTCCGGTTTTTCCATTATCCATAAAGGTAACCCGTGGTAACGAACTAACGCCGCTATTGATTCTCTGATCGCCAACGGCGTCGGGATCTGTTTAAACAATAGCTTCCTAACCGTAAGCTCACCGCGCTTAGCATGCCCCGGTGAAATAATCTTTCCATCCGTATCCACTTTGGTGGTACTTCGTTTCTCGACATCATGCAACAACGCAGCCGCCCAAAGGATCTCTTGCTCTAACGGTGTCAGCTCAGCGTATTCAGGTAATGACACTAATGATTCCAATACCCTTTGAGTATGCTCAGCAACATCGCCTTCAGTATGATATGAGGGGTCTTGTTCAACGCCTCTCATATCGGCGACCCAAGCGTAATTCTTTTCTAAAAACGCCCACGACTTATTTTCACTTAGAGTCCACGTCATATCACTCACCTATCCTTGAGGTTTCAAAAGATAGTGCCGCTCGCTTCCAATTTCTCTTCCAGTGTACGTCGGTTTTAACATGATTTTTACGAACATATTTAAACACCTGATGAGCGAAATCAGATACCGGATACTCTGCACGATTTCGACTGACAATGCCTTCCATCGGGCTTGCTGCCTGAGTAGAGATATCCCATGAATCAAATCGACTACTTTGTTGAGCATGATTAATTATCATCTGACTAAAATGAGCTTCACCGTCAGCAACGGGTGATACTTCAATTTCTGGGACACAAGGAAAATCAAAGAGATCGGCATAAAAGTTAACCTCTTCCCAGCTTAACCAGACATCTTTGCAGCGCACGGCAAATACAAAGAAGTAATTTTCAAGCTGCCGATATTCAATAGAATGAATCGCATAAAGATTTTCACCAAATATCTCAATATCGCCTAAGTCATCTTTAATCAATTGCCAGCGCTGGCGAATTTGCTGTGTCCATGCAGACTGCGTTGATGCGCCGTGCGAACGTGCAAAAACGCCATATTTATTTAGACAGTTATTTTCACCATCCAGTTTTTCGGTGTGCACTAATCGTTCTATTAGCGATATATCATGCCACCATTGATGATTAATCCGGTCGTCACTCGTTGTTCCCGGTGAAAACGGGTAATGAAATGTCCTGCCGTACTTTCTTGATTGCATATCCATGATGCTATCTATCCTTTACATGCCCTGTATTTATTACCTAGGATTTAGTCAGCTAATCAGGTTAGGTGAATAAATTCGGTAAAACAGGCACAAAAAAACTTACCCAGATGAGCATATGATATTGCGTAGAAGAGGATTAAACGCGGTGGTACTTTGAAGGCGTGCGCATATTATCAGCATAAAAATATAACGGCCAGTATTTATTCGCGTAATAATGTTCCCGTTTAGTCTTATACGGGCGGTAAACCGCCCGTATACATTACAACGTCACGTTGAATAATTGGCTAAAATTCCGCGTGGTCACTTCTGCCAGCTCGGCCACATCAACCCCTTTCAGTACCGCAAGATATTCAGCCACGTCTCTAACATAGGCCGGCTGGTTCTCTTTACCACGGTGTGGCACCGGAGCCAGATAAGGCGAATCGGTTTCGATTAACATCCGCTCTAACGGCACATAGCGGGCAACCTCACGCAGCGCATCCGCATTGCGGAAGGTAACAATGCCTGAAAACGAAATATAAAAACCGATATCCAACAGCTGCCTGGCGGTGTCGCAGTCTTCAGTAAAACAGTGCAGCACGCCGCCGCATTCTTCCGCTTTTTCGTGTTTTAGAATTGACAGCGTATCGGCACGTGCGTCACGGGTATGAACAATCACCGGTTTACCCAACTGACGCCCTATTTGTATATGCTGGCGAAAGCAGGTTTGCTGCAGCTGAAGGTTATCCTTTTGATAAAAATAGTCCAGACCGGTCTCGCCCAGCGCAACTACCCGCTCGTCAGATGCCAACCGTAGTAGCTCCTCGGGTTGATAGACTTCGTCTAAGTTCAACGGGTGGGCACCGCAGGAAAGGTACACCTGCGGATAGCCTGAAACCATCGATTTCAGGCTATTAAAACCGGACAGCGTGGTTGACACGGCCAAACACGCACCAACGCCCCGCCGTTTGGCGGCTTCGAGAACGCTGTCTAAATTGGTATGCAGGCCTTGATAATCCAGCGCATCAAGGTGGCAATGGGAATCAACTAAATACATAGGGGAAATTAACTCGTTTCAATAAAAAATCAGGCTAATAGCTCATCGGCCTGATTAAGCATGTTGGTCAATAGCAGTTCCCGGTTAACTCCGGCAACGGACAACAAATCGTGGCGGCAATTGAGCCACTTCTGGATTATCTGATTAAACGTCACCGAAGAGGCTAGCTCAGCCATATTTTGAATGATAGCAGTGAAATCCTGATTCACAATGAACGTCGCCGCTCCCTGCTGGTATTTTAAAACGTCTAGCAAGAGAGAAACTGCCCAGTGAATGCGCTCGTCAGCATTGTCATGATTCAATAACGCAAGCAGTGACAGTAGATCCCGTTGCTGAAAAGCCACGCCTAAGCCACGGCAAACCGCTTCGCGTTTTCCCCAGATGTCTGAGGTTAGTAGCTGTTGCGCGGCAATGGGTGCGCCATGGCTCAAACGCAAAGCGGTCTTTAAGCTATCACGTTGGCCTGCATTCTGGTGTGTCAGCCATTTAACGCTGAATTCTTCATCGGGACAAGATAACAGCCAGTGGAAACAACGGCTGCGTATCGTGGCCAATAAGCGTGACGGATCGTAACAACCCAGCAGGAAGTAGGTATCTTTTGGCGGCTCTTCCAGCGTTTTAAGCAATGCGTTTGCGGCGGCTTCGCTAAGCAGCTCAGACTGAGGGATCCAAGCAACCTTTAGCCCGCCCTGTTGGGAGTGAGAATAGAGGGTTTCAGTCAGTTGGCGGATCTGGTCTACGCCAAGCGCACTTTTGCCCTTTTCCGGCTCCACAACCAGCCAGTCGGGGTGCGTTCCAGCTTTCATCAAATTGCAGCTATGGCAAACGCCACAGGTTTTTTCACCGTTGCGATGTTGGCACATCAGCCAACGGCCTAACGCCTGTATCAGTGGCTCATCTCCACAGCCCGGAACCGACTGGATCAATAATGCATGATGATTACGCTCAGAGGCGTATTGAGCAACTAGTTGCTTATAAACCGGCGTTAACCACGGATACCAAATCACTTAACCTGCTCCAACCATTGTTGCATCGCCTGACGGATATCTGCCGTAACGTCGTCAAGAGGTTGTGAAGCATCGATAGTGATAATGGCATCATTACCTGAGGCTAACTCAAGATAACACGCTCTGGTGCGTTCAAAGAAGGCTAACGACTCTTTTTCAATGCGATCAAGCTCGCCTCGTTGCCGGGCCCGCTGTAAACCAATTTCTGGAGGAAGATCGAGATATAAGGTCAGATCCGGATAGAAATCACCCAGAATGGTGTCTCGCAATGCCGTCATCAGTTTACTATCAATACCGCGGCCGCCGCCCTGATAGGCTTGAGAAGAGAGATCGTGCCGATCGCCAACTACCCAAGCTCCGCGCGCTAATGCAGGCTTAATCACATTATCAATCAGCTGAATTCGTGAAGCGTACATCATCAATACTTCGGCTTTATCCGTCAGTATTTCGCCTTCAACGCCCTGCTTAACCAGCTCGCGCAATTTCTCTGCCAGCGGCGTTCCTCCCGGCTCGCGGGTAAAGACAATATCCTGAATCCCTTTGGCTTTCAGCTCAGCAACAATGGTATCCCGGGCAGTAGTTTTTCCTGCACCTTCAAGCCCTTCGATAACAATGAATTTACCACTCATAACGATCATTTTCCTGCACGTAAAATTTGAAGATAGCTGCGCACGGCCTGATTATGGCTTTGTAAGTTAGTGGTAAAAGTATGACCACCTTTACCGTCCGCAACAAAATACAGGTAAGGCGTATTTGCCGGATGCGCCGCCGCTTTTAATGAAGCAACGCTCGGCATCGCAATTGGCGTTGGCGGCAGCCCGTTGATAACGTAAGTGTTGTAATCCGTTGGCGTGGCCAGATCTTTGTGGGTGATATTGCCGTTATATTGACTACCCATACCGTAAATTACCGTCGGATCGGTCTGTAACTTCATTCCAATACGCATGCGGTTAATAAACACCGAGGCCACTTTATCCCGTTCAGAATCCAAAGCCGTCTCTTTTTCAATGATAGATGCCATGATCATCATTTCATAAGGTGTTTTATAAGGTAGGTTTTCAGCTCTGCCGAGCCATACTTCATCCACAGTGGCTTTCATCCGTTCGTGGGCTCGCTTAAGCAATGAAATATCCGTGGTACCGGCAGTGTAATTATAGGTGTCCGGGTAGAACCAGCCTTCCGGATGCTTAGGATCGTTAATCTCAAGGCGCTCAGCAATATCGCTATTGTTCAAATTTTTTAAGGTCTGATTGATATATGGCGCTTCGGCTAGCAGCTGCAGCCAGTCCTGCATTTTCAATCCTTCGATAAATCGAATCGAGAACTGTGCTTCTTTACCGGAACGGAGCAATAGAAGTAAATCTTTAATACTCATTCCCGGAGTTAATTTATAGGTTCCTGCTTTGAAGCCAGCTAATTCAGGCTTAGCCCGTAATAACCATGGAAAAGGTTTGATATTCTCGACAATCTTCTTATCTACCAGCAGTTGAGCTAAGCCCACCCGCCCGGTGCCCGCAGGCAGAGTAAAGTAAGCGTCCTGTTGAATAGTTAACGCAGTTTCTGCGTAGCTCTGTAGCCATTTATAGCCAGAAAAAAGTCCGGCAGCTCCGGCCAGTATAAGTACTGCAAAAATCCCTATAATTTTTTTCTTCATCGTTTTGGCCATTATCATCGAGATGTTATCAGGAACGCGTTAACTATCATTAAGCATTCCCCGATTCTATAAGTAAAACGGCCCGGTGAATATACCGGGCCGTTTATTTACTCATTAGAGAAGATATCCGCTCTGAGCCTATATTTTACGGAACAAAACCGAACCGTTAGTACCGCCGAAACCGAATGAATTACATAACACATATTCCATTCCATTGACCTGACGAGCTTCGTGCGGAACAAAATCAAGATCGCAACCTTCATCCGGATTATCCAGATTAATGGTTGGAGGGATAGCCTGATCGCGCAGTGCAAGAATAGAGAAAATCGACTCTACCGCACCAGCAGCACCCAACAGGTGGCCGGTCATGGATTTGGTTGAGCTAACCATAACCCGCTTGGCATCCTGTTTAAATATGCTCTTCACTGCCGAGGCTTCTGCTTTATCACCGGCATGAGTTGAAGTGCCATGGGCATTAACGTAAGCAATTTGTGACGGGGTCACGTTAGCATCACGTAATGCGTTTTCCATAGCTAACGCTGCTCCGGCGCCATCTTCAGGAGGTGAAGTCATATGGTAAGCATCGCTGCTCATACCAAAACCAACAACTTCAGCATAAATTTTCGCACCGCGCTTTTTGGCGTGTTCATACTCTTCCAGCACCATAATGCCGGCACCGTCGCCAAGTACGAAACCATCGCGGTCTTTATCCCACGGACGGCTTGCGCCCTGAGGATCATCATTTCGGGTTGAAAGTGCGCGTGCAGCACCAAATCCGCCAACGCCTAACGGCGTGCTGGCTTTTTCTGCCCCACCGGCCAACATAACATCTGCGTCGTTATGCGCAATAATTCTTGCCGCATGACCAATATTATGTACGCCTGAAGTACAGGCCGTAGCGATAGAAATACTCGGGCCTCTTAGTCCATAAATAATGGAAAGATGACCTGCGATCATATTCACAATAGTTGAAGGCACAAAGAACGGGCTTACTTTACGAGGGCCACCGGTCATTAGTGCGCTGTGGTTCTCTTCAATTAAGCCTAAACCACCGATTCCTGAACCAATGGCGGCACCCATACGCGGTGCATTTTCTGCGGTTACTTCAATACCGGAATCTTGCATTGCCTGCATACCGGCAGCAATACCATATTGAATGAAGGCATCCATTTTTCTCGCATCTTTGCGTGAAATGAATTCTTCACAGTTAAAACCTTTAACTAAACCAGCAAAACGCGTTGCGTAGGCGCTAGTATCGAAATGGTCAATAAGGCTAATACCACTCTGCCCAGCAAGGAGAGCCTTCCATGTAGTCTCTACAGTGTTGCCGACAGGGGATAACATGCCCATACCAGTCACTACAACTCGACGCTTAGACACGCTGAATCCTCCAAAGAGGGATAATTTGAATTAGGAAATGAAGAAAAACTTAGGCGGTCGAGTGACCGCCTAGATATGTTCAGATTACGCGTTAGCAGCAGTGATATAATCAATCGCTGCTTGAACAGTAGTAATCTTCTCTGCTTCTTCGTCTGGAATCTCAGTATCAAACTCTTCTTCCAGAGCCATAACCAGTTCAACGGTGTCAAGAGAATCAGCACCGAGGTCTTCTACGAAAGAAGCGGCGTTCTTAACTTCTTCTTCTTTAACACCCAGTTGCTCAATAATAATTTTCTTAACACGTTCTTCGATAGTGCTCATACTCTTAAATTTCCTATCAAAACTCGCTAACGCGATGGTTTTCGTAGTTTATTCAATGTTGAAAAAGATGCAACCAAATAACGGCTGGTCGAACCACAATTTTAAACTTTTTGCCCAAAACTGACTCAAATTGCTTAAAAAATTAGCGATTCTTAAAGCATGTACATGCCACCATTCACGTTTAAGGTTTCACCCGTAATATATCCAGCTTCATCAGAGGCTAAAAATGCAGCAGCGCTGGCTATCTCTTTTGCTTCGCCCAAGCGATTAGCTGGGACTTGTGACAAAATGCCTGACCGTTGTTCGTCTGTCAATGCACGCGTCATATCGGTTTCAATAAAACCGGGCGCGATAACATTAACGGTAATACCTCTGGAGGCAACTTCACGCGCCAGCGACTTGCTAAAACCAATTATACCAGCTTTAGCTGCCGCGTAGTTAGTCTGCCCTGCATTACCCATTGTACCAACAACTGAGCCAATAGTAATTATCCGTCCATAACGTTTTTTCATCATTGCACGCATAACTGCTTTTGATAGGCGAAAAACCGACGTCAAATTCGTGTCAAGAATGTCTTGCCACTCATCATCTTTCATTCTCATTAGCAGATTATCGCGAGTGATACCTGCATTATTGATCAGAATGTCAATTTCACCAAATTCAGCACGAATAGTATTAAGCGTAGTTTCAATAGATGCGGAATCGGTCACATTCAGCGCCAATCCTTTTCCATTTTTGCCTAAATATTCACTAATAGCTTCAGCGCCCTTTTCTGACGTTGCGGTTCCAATTACGGTGGCACCTTCAGAAACGAGTTTTTCAGCTATCGCTCGGCCAATCCCACGGCTAGCACCGGTGACCAAAGCAATTTTTCCGTCTAATCTCATTCATTTCCCCTTTACGATTATTCTGTTCTAACTTACAGCTCAAGCGCACTTTGTAAATTAGCAGGATCGTTCACCGCCGCAGCGGATAACGTATCGACAATTCGTTTCGTTAATCCGGTTAATACTTTACCCGGACCAACTTCTAATAAATAAGTAATATCTTCGGCCGCCATACGCTCAACGGTTTCAGTCCAACGAACCGGATTGTATAGCTGGCGAACTAGCGCACTACGAATAGCCTCAGCATCGGTTTCAGCTTTAACGTCAACGTTATTAATTACCGTTATCTGAGGCGCATTAAATGCGATGGCTTTTAACGCTTCGGCTAATTTATCTGCCGCTGGCTTCATTAACGCACAGTGAGAAGGCACGCTAACGGGTAAAGGTAGAGCACGTTTGGCACCCGCCTCTTTACAGGCTGCGCCTGCTCGCTCTACGGCTTCTTTATTGCCTGCGATAACCACTTGCCCCGGTGAATTAAAATTCACTGGAGAAACAACCTGCCCTTGAGCAGACTCTTCACAGGCTTTAGCAATAGCATCGTTGTCCAATCCGATAATAGCGGACATCGCACCGGTGCCTTCAGGAACCGCTTCTTGCATCAGCTTACCGCGAAGTTCGACTAAGCGAATTGCATCTTTAAAATCTAATACGCCAGCACAAACTAATGCGGAATATTCACCAAGGCTATGCCCGGCCAAAACCGCAGGCGTTTTACCGCCCTGCTGCTGCCATACTCGCCAGATTGCCACTGACGCGGCCAATAACGCCGGCTGGGTTTGCCACGTTTTATTCAATTCAGTTTCAGGCCCTTGTTGAACCAGATCCCATAAATCGTAACCTAAAGCGTCAGACGCTTGCGCAAAAGTCTGCTGTACAATCGGAAAGCTATCCGCCAGCGCGGACAGCATTCCTACCGTCTGTGACCCCTGCCCGGGGAACACTATTGCAAATTGACTCATTATTGTTTTTCCAAACAAAAGTTTCAGACAAAAATCAGAACCGGATTAACGCAGAGCCCCAGGTAAATCCACCGCCGAAGGCTTCAAGAATAATCAAATGGCCTCGTTGGATCCGACCGTCTCTCACCGCTTCATCTAACGCTGCCGGAACCGACGCGGCTGAAGTATTACCATGACGATCCAAAGTAATAACCACTTTTTCCATTCCCATTCCCAGCTTTTTCGCCGTGGCAGAGATAATGCGTAAATTAGCCTGATGTGGCACTAACCAGTCCAGCTCAGATTTATCAATATTATTGGCAGTCAGAGCCTCATCAACGATATGCGCCAACTCGGTAACTGCAACTTTAAATACGTCATTCCCTTTCATGGTCAAATAATCCGACTTAGACGGATCAACCCGATCGTGATTAGGCAACGTGAGCAGATCGCCATAACGGCCATCCGCATGAAGATGGGTAGAGATAATTCCCGGCTCTTGTGAAGCGCCGACAACAATGGCTCCTGCACCATCACCAAATAGAATGATCGTACCGCGGTCTTGTGGATCCAACGTCCGACTTAATGCGTCAGAACCAATAACCAGCGCTTTCGCTACAGCACCATTTTTCACATATTGATCGGCAATACTAATAGCGTAGGCGAACCCGGCACAGGCTGCTGCAACGTCAAATGCGGCAGCATCTTTAATACCTAAATAATTCTGAACTTCGCAAGCCGCACTCGGGAAGGCGTTACTGGAAGAGGTGGTTGCAACAATAATCAACCCGATCTCATCTTTGTCTATACCGGCCATTTCAATAGCTTTATCAGCCGCATGGCAAGCCATGGTGGCGACAGTTTCATTTGGTGCTGCTATATGACGCTGACGGATCCCTGTACGAGAAACAATCCAGTCGTCTGTTGTATCTACCATCTGCTCTAGATCGGCATTGGTTCGTACCTGTACAGGCAGATAGCTACCGGTACCAAGAATTTTTGTATACATGAACGATCAGTCACTCTTAGGTAATACAGCCTGAAGACGAGCAGCAATTTGCGTAGGAACGTTCCGCTCCACGGCCTGTATGGCCTGCTCAATGGCTACGGTGAAAGCCTGTTGGTTTGCAGCGCCGTGACTTTTAATCACCGTACTGCGTAATCCTAACAGACAGGCTCCATTATATCGATCGGGATTTAAATGCCCGAAACGTTTAGACAAACTCTTTTTGAACCAATAACCAATGAGTTTTGCCCACCACGGACGTTTTGTTTTACCTGACGATAATAATGAAAGAAATACTCGAACTACGCCTTCCAATGTCTTTAACGTTACGTTACCGACAAAACCATCACATACTAGCACATCAGTTTCACCAGTCAGAAGATCGTTCCCTTCCAGATAGCCAATATAGTTTATCTGTTGTGCATTGCGGAGTATAGCCGCGGCAGCCTGAATGTTATCAAGCCCTTTAGTTTCTTCTTCACCAATATTCAACAGCGCAACCCGAGGGTTAGGGATCTGCAGAATTTCCTCTGCCATTACCGCGCCCATCACCGCAAACTGAACCAGCATTTCGCTATCGCATTCAACGTTAGCCCCCAAATCCAACAATAACGTTTTACCGCCATTCTGGTTGGGTACCGCAGTCACTAATGCCGGACGCTCGATTCCCTCTAAGGGCTTTAGCATCAATTTCGACAGCCCCATCAGTGCGCCGGTATTTCCTGCGCTGACGCAGGCCTGAGCCTGCCCCTCTTTCACTAAATCTAAAGCAATACGCATAGAGGTGCCGCGGCTATTTCTGATGGCGGATGACGGTTTCGCGTCGTTAGCAATCATTAATTCGGCTGGGATAACTTGAAGTCGTTTGAGAATATCGGGTTTGCTATTAACTAACAGGGGTTCGATGGTGGAAGGATCGCCAACAAGCTGAAGAATGAGGGCTGGATTAGAAGCCAATGCCTGCAAAGATGCAGGCACTGTAACGCAGGGACCGAAGTCCCCGCCCATAGCATCTAACGCAATGGTTAGACGAGTCAAGGTATCGCCGATTACTTAACGATTACCTTGCGGCCACGGTAGTAACCGTCAGCTGTGATGTGGTGACGCAGGTGGGTTTCACCTGAGACTTTATCCACAGATACTGCGGCAGTAGTCAATGCATCATGTGAACGACGCATGCCACGTCTTGAACGGGTACTTTTATTCTGTTGTACGGCCATCGACCTTACTCCTCGGTTACTTTTGCTTTAAACTGGCTAATACGGCGAATGGATTTGGTTTGTCTGCCTCAGGGGACAGTTGACCAAATATCATGTCCGCGTCGGACACTTCACAGTGTTCATATTCATGAACCGGTGCTATTGGCAAAGAAAGGATAAGTTCATCCTCAATCAGTGCCAGCAAATCGATTTCGCCAAAGTTATCGACTTCGATTGGCTCATAGCCTGCCGGTAATGCTTCTGCCTGCTCATCATTTTTGATCGGGCTGAAACAATACGTTGCGTGAACGGTATATTCAAAGTTGTGATTACAGCGCTGGCACATCAGCGTTACTGGAACGCTCGCTTTGCCTGTAATAACAACTAAACGTTGATTATCAATATTAAATGATACTTCTACGTCGATATCACTATCCACACTTACTACTGATTCGGCTAAACGCACGGCCCGATCGGCTGAGTAAATTCCAGCGTAATCGAGACTTTTCTGAGCCGTACGAAGCGGATCAATAGTTAAGGGTAATTTTACCTTTTGCATAGGGCGCGCATATTAACGTTGTAATGGCTGATAGTCAAAGAAAAAGCACGTAAATCACCTGCATTTAACATCTCAGCGCTTAAGATGGGCCATAGTTTAAGGTAGCCCGCCCTATTTCGCCATCCTTTTAATCAGGATTTAACCAATAATAAGCATAAAATGAGCGAAACAAAATGTAACTCTATTATGGGCTACGATAGACTATACGGCCCAACGCAGTGCTATCAGGTATCACTATGTCATCGTTAGTCTTAGCTTCAACCTCATCCTATCGGATGGCTTTGCTCGAAAAACTCGGTATCCCGTTTATTGCCGTCGCACCGAATATTGATGAACAGGCTAAAGAAAATGAAACGGCAGAGCATTTAGTGGTTCGTTTAGCAATAGAAAAAGCAACAACGGTGGCAATCAGCCATCCTGACGGCTTAATTATTGGTTCCGATCAGGTTTGCGTACTCAATAACCAAATAACGGGCAAACCACATAACAAAACCAATGCCATGATTCAGCTATCTCAGGCCAGCGGCCAGTGCATTACTTTTTACACTGGATTATGCCTATATAATGGGAAGTCAGGCCAATATGAAGCGCTGTGCGAAACCTTTGAGGTCCATTTTCGTCAACTGACAGAGAGTGAAATCAGCGCTTATTTAGATAAAGAACGGCCGTGGAACTGTGCTGGCAGTTTTAAATGTGAAGGGTTGGGTATCGCCCTGTTTGACAGGCTGGCCGGAAGCGACCCCAATACCTTAGTCGGCCTACCTTTAATCTCATTGACGAAATTATTGATAAAAGCGGGTATCAATCCCCTGACCTATCAATCTGGTCGGTAGCGATATTTCTTCTATATATAGCTACATCGCTACCGACGCATTTAGCACGATACTATTTTGGGTTGCGTAACACCGTTAAGCAATAGCGTAACGCGCCGTCCATCGGGGCTTCCACTCTCATCGTTTCACCGGTGTTTGGGTGCTCAAACCGCAGCGCAGCCGCATGTAAGAATAGCCGATTCAGCTTAGTCGCCGCTAAAGCGCTGTCGAACTCCCGATCGCCGTAGCGGTCGTCAAACGCAATCGGATGGCCAGCATATAATGCATGAACCCGAATCTGGTGGGTTCGACCGGTTACCGGACTGGCTTTCACCAACGTCGCATTCGCGCTATCGAAGCGTTCTTCGACTTTGAACCGGGTTTCTGACGGTTTACCGTCTGCATCAACCCGGACAATACGCTCTCCGCTTTGCAGCACGTTCTTCAACAAAGGCGCCTGTATCACTTTGCAATGGGATTGCCATTGTCCCCGAACCAACGCCAGATAGTCTTTTTGCATGGTTTTAAGCCGCAGCTGTTCATGCAACGTTCGCAAAGCGGATCGCTTCTTAGCCACTAACAGCACGCCGGACGTTTCACGGTCTAAACGGTGAACTAACTCCAAAAACTTAGCCTCAGGCCTTAATGCCCTAAGCCCTTCAATTACGCCAAAACTCAAACCACTTCCACCGTGAACGGCAGTGCCTGACGGCTTATTTAGCACCAAAATATAGTCATCTTCAAAAATAATGCAGTTTTCTAGCGCCGCCACCTTATCTAACTTAGCGGAAACGACCGACTCTTCCCGTTCAGCGACCCGAACCGGCGGGACGCGAATAATATCGCTGTCCTGTAGCTTATATTCCGGCTTAATACGCTTTTTATTAACGCGAACCTCACCTTTACGCAAGATGCGGTAAATCATACTTTTTGGAACGCCCTTTAGCAGGGTGATTAAAAAGTTATCAATTCGCTGCCCTGCGGTATCGGCAGTGATAGCGATATTTTGTACGGATGGTACCGATGGATTACTTGTTTTCATAATGTGGATTCTAGCACGATCATTTTTTGCTAAATATGCCTTATTAAATTGTTTTCATGTCTACACTTATAATAACGCTATTTCGGCAACAAAATGAGTTATATACCACTGAGGTAGTTCTGTGAATGTTCTGGCACGCTGACTTGAACACCGTGATAATTTAACATTGTTTTTACATGATTATGTGAAACAGTAAAAGTCACCTTGCCATAACGCGGCCAGCAGTTGATAATGTGGCTGTTTTTATGCCTTAAACCCGCCGATGGCGAGAAAATAGGCAAAAAATAAAATTTGCAGATCGCTTAATCAGTGCAGCAATGGCGTAAGACACTATAAGATATCAAGCAATTAGCGAGCTACGGGTAGTGGCTTGGATGGTAAAAAGGAACCGCTCTCGATTTACTTTTTAGAGATGGCTTTCCCTGATAAAAAGCGCTGTTTTCACAAAGAAATACAGGCTTACCGAGATAATGCGCCCCTATGCAAGCGACAGCCGTGAGGTTGACGATTTTGCGATAAGACTCGGGGCCATCGGTTAACTCCGTCCATTAGTTCCCCTATGCGTAGACTCAATTGACAATGTAAAAAAATGAGTAAAGTTTAAATGAAAAGAATGCTAATTAACGCAACTCAGCAAGAAGAGTTGCGTGTAGCCTTAGTTGATGGGCAACGTCTGTACGATTTGGATATTGAAAGTCCAGGACATGAACAGAAAAAAGCTAATATTTACAAAGGCAAAATAACCCGAGTTGAACAAAGTCTTGAAGCGGCATTTGTTGACTACGGTGCAGATCGACACGGTTTCCTCCCTTTTAAAGAAATTTCCCGCGAATACTTTTCATCCAACAGTTCTTCCCATGGGCGCCAGAACATCAAAGATGTTTTACACGTCGGTCAGGAAGTTATCGTTCAGGTTGATAAAGAAGAGCGTGGAAATAAAGGCGCAGCACTAACTACATTTATTAGTCTGGCCGGTAGTTATTTAGTTTTAATGCCAAACAACCCTCGTGCCGGCGGTATTTCCCGTCGCATCGAAGGTGACGATCGTCAGGAATTAAAAGAAGCGCTGGACTCTCTTGAAATTCCTAACGGTATGGGCCTGATCGTCCGTACGGCTGGCGTTGGTAAATCTGCAGAAGCCTTACAGTGGGATTTATCCTTCCGTTTAAAGCACTGGGAAGCCATTAAGAAAGCGGCCGAAGGTCGCCCTGCTCCGTTCTTAATCCATCAAGAAAGCAACGTTATTGTTCGAGCCTTCCGTGATTATTTACGCCCGGACATCGGCGAAATCCTGATCGACAATATGAAAATCCTCGATCTGGCTAAAGAGCACATTGCAGCCCTTGGCCGTCCTGATTTCAGCAGCAAAATCAAGCCTTATACCGGTGAAATTCCGTTATTTAGCCATTATCAAATTGAATCTCAAATTGAATCGGCCTTCCAGCGCGAGGTTCGCCTCCCTTCCGGCGGTTCAATTGTTATCGATACCACCGAAGCATTAACCGCCATTGATATCAACTCCGCGCGCTCAACCCGCGGCGGCGATATTGAAGAAACGGCCTTTAATACTAACCTCGAAGCCGCCGATGAAATTGCCCGCCAGTTACGCCTGCGTGACTTAGGTGGCTTAATCGTTATCGACTTTATCGATATGACCCCAATTCGCCATCAGCGTGAAGTTGAAAACCGTCTGCGAGATGCCGTTCGTCAAGACCGTGCCCGCATCCAGATCGGTCGTATTTCACGCTTTGGCCTATTAGAAATGTCCCGTCAGCGTCTGAGCCCATCGTTAGGCGAGTCAAGCCACCACGTGTGTCCTCGCTGTAACGGAACCGGTACCGTTCGTGATAACGAATCTCTGGCCCTGTCGATTCTGCGTCTGATTGAAGAAGAAGCGTTAAAAGACAATACCAAAGAAGTTGACGCCATCGTTCCTGTACAGGTTGCCTCTTACCTGCTGAACGAGAAACGTGAATCAATTAACGCCATTGAACGTCGTTCAGGCGGTAAAGTTCGCGTTGTTGTGGTACCAAACGACCGTATGGAAACGCCACATTACGAAGTGATTCGTAAAAAACCTGGCGAAGAAAGTAACGTATTAAGCTACTTACTGCCTCAGTTACATGAAGCAGAAACAGAAAGCGAAGAAGAAACAACCCATGAGCGTAAGCTGCCTGAGCAACCGGCACTAGCCAGCTTCTCCCTAGCAACGGAATCCGTTCCTGTTGAAGAGAAAAAAACGGCACCTGCGCCAGCAGCATCAACACCGGCTGCGCCAGCGGGTCCGGGGCTGTTATCTCGCTTTGTCAGCGGCCTGAAAAACCTGTTAGCACCGGCAGAACCGGTTAAAGCAGCTGAGCCAGCGGTAAGTGAAAAAACCACTAACGCTCAACAAGATCGCCGTAATAACAACCGTCGCAACAATAACAATCGTAAAGACCGCAATGGCGAACGTAATAATGAACGTCCAAACCGCGATAACGCGCAGGATGCTCGTCGTAACAATCGTCAGCCGCAAGAGGCCGTCGCTCAAGAAACTGCTGCTGCTGCCCCGGCCCCAGCCCGTGACGATAGCCGTCGTGAGTCTCGTGCCGACCGTCAACGCCGCCGTAACGAAGACAGGCGTCAACAGCAGGCACAGGTTCAGCAAACCGAACAGGTTGCCGAAGCGGTTGTTGAAAGCGTAATCGTTCCGGAAGTCGTGGTTGAAGAGGACAAACCGGCCGTTATTGCACAACGTCGCCAGCGCCGCCAGTTGCCTCATAAAGTGCGCGTAACCTCTCAGTCTGAAACTTCGACTGAAAATAGTGTTGAAGCGCCGGTAGCCGTAATGAATACGGCGCCAGTAGAAGACATTAAGTTACTGCCCGTTATTGCTGAAGCTCATAACGACGAGGCCGTCGCTCAAACCAATGCGGCTTCTGATTCAGACAGCGAGCAAAATGGCTATAACAATAACGACACTAACGGCATGCCGCGTCGTTCACGCCGCTCACCTCGTCATCTGCGCGTGAGTGGTCAGCGTCGTCGTCGTTACCGTGATGAGCAATACCCAACGGCTTCAGCCATGCCACTGACCTTCGCAATGGCATCGCCTGAACTGGCATCGGGTAAAGTTTTCATCAACTATGCGGCGATGGTGACCGAGCAGCCTAAAGTGTTTGAACCAATTGAAGCACTGGAAGCGGCTAACGTTGCTGAAGATAACGCTCGTCGTCAGCGTCAGCAGCCTGAAACACAGGTCGTTGAAGCAGCTAGCGTTGCGGCAGTTACTCCTATCGTTACCGATATCGTAACCGCACCGACAATGGTCGACACGGCAACCAGCGGCGAGTTTAACGAATACGTTAACCCTGCGGCTGAAGCGATACCGGCCATTCAAGCGTTTGATGAGCAGCCGGATAGCGTAATGCCAGAACCAACGGTAAACGTACCGGTTGAGGCACCAATCGAAGCGCCGGTATCCATTGTCGCGACCAGCGTGGCTTCTGCCCCTGCCGCCGCGCCAGTGTCCGAGGTTGAACAGCCAGCACCGGTTGCAGAAGTTCAGGCACCTGTCGCGCCAGCTGATATCGAAATGGAAGCCGTTAGCGATACAGTTACATCGAATGTAGCCACACCGGCGGTAGTTGAAGCTCCAGCGGTTGAAGCGAAAGAGCCAAGCTCAGAAGCCAACGTGGTTGCCAGCTCCCCGGTATTTAAGCCTGCGGCTGAAGAGACAGAATCTGCTGCGCCTTCGGTTGTACCTACCGTCGAGCCAGAACCACAGGCCGTACAACCATCAACAGATGAGTTCAGCGGTAAAGGTTCTGCCGGTGGTCATGCAGCAACTAACTTTGCTGCAGCTCCGGCTGCCCGACCGGCTCCGATTGATGACTAATTCAGTCAATCACCGATAGTAAAAAACCCGCTTAATAGGTAATGCCGATCAGTTAAGGATCGGTTGACCGATCCAGTGGTTGTGTAAGAATCCGGAAATGCTCACCCGTTTCCGGATTTTTTTATGCACATTGGACAGGCCCTTGATCTCGTTTCTCGTTACGACTCCTTGCGTAACCCACTAACTTCTCTCGGCGATTTTCTTGACCCGGAGCTCATCTCTCGTTGTCTTGCCGAGTCCGGCACAGTCACCCTGCGTAAACGCCGCCTGCCCCTGGAAATGATGGTCTGGTGCATCGTTGGCATGGCTCTTGAACGTAAAGAGCCGCTTCATCAAAT
>NZ_WOYF01000007.1 GCF_009800925.1 Budvicia diplopodorum
GGATGGTGATGCGGATGCTGATGACGTTACAGGGTGCGTCACCGGGCCGTATCCCTGAGTTGATGCGGGATCTGGAGAGTATGGGAAAAATGGTGAAGCTGCCGGTACGAAGAGAAAGGGCCTTTCCTAGAGTGGTGAAGGAAAGGCCGCATAAATATGGCAAAGCTAGGAACAAAAAAGCCAGTCAGTTGCTTAACTGACTGGCATTACTAATTAGCCCGCTATTAATTTTTCTATTTTTATTTTATGGTATTGGCCAAATCGACCCCCTAGCGCGTCTGACAAGGAATATCATGAAAGAATGGAACCCTGAGCTGTATCTGCAGTTTGAAGCAGAAAGAACCCGTCCTGCTCGTGAATTATTGGCCCGAATCGATCATTCCGATGCAAAATATATCAGCGACCTTGGCTGTGGTCCGGGTAATAGTACGCAATTGCTGTATCAGGCTTATCCACAAAGCGCCATTACCGGCGTAGACAGCTCCGAAACGATGTTGGTTCAGGCCAAACAGCGCTTGCCTTCCTGTCGATTCCAACGGGCAGATATCAGTACCTGGCAGCCCGATGTGGCTCAAGACATTATTTACGCCAACGCCTCGCTGCAGTGGGTATCTGGCCATCAGAAGCTAATGCCACATTTGGTACAACAGCTTACTGACGGCGGTACTCTGGCGTTTCAGGTACCGGATAACCTCGATCAGCCGTCACATGCGCTCATGCGTAAAGTGGCGATTGATGGCCAATGGGAAAGTAAAATTGGTGAAGACGCATTTCGCAGTAATCGCTTGCTGACGACTAATGCGTATTACGATTTGCTGAGCGGCTGTGGTTGCAAAGTCGATACTTGGCGCACCACCTTTTACCACGTGATGCCGTCAGTATCAGCCATCGTTGAATGGGTGCGTTCAACCGGTTTACGCCCATTTCTGAACCCGCTCCATGAATCTGAACAACAAGAATTTCTCCACATGTACCTGAGCGAGCTTGAGCAGGCTTACGGTGTGCGTAAAGACGGCAACGTGCTGCTGGCATTTCCACGGTTATTTGTCGTGGCTCAGCGGTGATCATTTTTTGATTTTAGAACAGAATATGCAGATTAGCAGTGGATCAAGTGGAGGCCCGATGAGCGGTTTGTTAGATGAAATGAAAATGTTGTTAAAGAAAGAGGGGCTTTTGCAGAAGGATCTCTATTTTGCTGATTACGAAACTTTCGAAGAGATCCCGCTGTTTTCCCGCACTGCTCATATTGATTTTCTTCAAGATTTCACCTTTGATGAAGAAAATACCATTCTGATTAATCAGGCTATCGGTTTGGCGGACAATGCGCACAAAACCGCCATAGGTAGCTTGGCTAACGATGCCGATGATTACTTTGTTTGCGTGAGCATAACCGGCTGGAAAGACATAAAAGAGCTTAATTGCCTCACGCCTAACCTGTATATTTCCAGACGTAGAGCCTGGCTGCTGTCGTGCCTGAATCTGGAGCAACATCATACTGCGCAGGAAGTGTTGATTAATCGCTACCTGCTCGCATCCGGGCTGGAAGAGTATATGGCTTACTCATCAAAAAGCGCCGGCGGCGACCCGGTTCGTATCTATATTGTTAATCAGCGCTATTTTCAACTGCATTCGTGATGTATCCGTGCCAGCTATGGTTGGTGGCCGGCACGGGAGAAGATGAATGAGAGGGTGCTGACAACGTGGTTTAATTTGGTTTCAGCGTAAGTTTCGTCCGCATCATCAACGCCGGAATATTGTTTTTCCGAGCGGACGAAGCGCTTCACGTTTATTAAGAACGATATTCTCGTATAGGTTTGTCAACAGCCCAAACTATCGTTTGGTTATTCGATCGAAGGTTCCGTCGGTAGCAAAATGAGTTTTTTGGGCTTGCTGCCAGCCGCCAAACTCCCCATCGACGGTGAACAGGGTGAGCGCCGGGAAGCTGCCAGAAAACTGTTTTAGCACGTCAGGATCGCGAGGCCGATAGTAGTTTTTAGCGGCGATAGTCTGGCCTTCTTTGGAATAAAGGTATTTTAGATAAGCCTCAGCCACCTCTTTAGTGCCGTTCTTTTCTACTACGCTGTCGACTATTGATACCGTGGGTTCAGCTAATATCGATACGCTGGGCGTAATCACTTCAAACTGGTCTTTGCCTAACTGCTCAACGGCCAGCAGGGCTTCGTTTTCCCACGCAATCAGCACGTCGCCAATTCCGCGTTCAACAAAGGTGGTGGTAGAGCCTCTGGCACCGGTATCCAATACCTGAACGTTGTCATAAAGCGCTTTCACAAAGGCCTCTGCTTTGGTCTGGTCGTTGTTGCTATGGCGTAATGCGTAGCCCCAGGCAGCAAGGTAATTCCAACGTGCGCCGCCGGAGGTTTTGGGGTTTGGCGTAACCACATTGATACCCGGTTTAATCAGGTCGTTCCAGTCATGGATCTGCTTTGGATTGCCTTTTCGTACTAACAGCACAATGGTGGAGGTATAAGGCGCTGAATTGTCAGGCAGTCGGACGATCCAGTCTTTACTTAGCTTTCCGCGTTCTGCAATAGCGTCAATGTCATAAGCCAGCGCCAGCGTAACCACATCGGCTGAAATACCGTTAATCACCGAAGAGGCCTGCTTGCCGGAACCGCCGTGCGACTGCTTAACGGTAACGTTATCGCCGGTCTGGCTATGCCAATAGGTTGAAAAAGCCTGATTGTATTGCTGATAGAACTCACGGGTTGGGTCATAGGATACGTTTAATAACTGAACGTCTTTTGCCAATACGCTGGCCGCAGTCAGCAAAAGAAGGATGCCAATATTCCAATTACGCATTTAACCGGCCTCATAGTGTGTGGGATAGGTACCTCACAGAGCGTGCCAGAAAAAGACCCAAGAGAATAAAGAATAAAAAAATCGGTTTTATGTCTATTTGGAATATATAAGTTTTTTTACTTTTCGACTAAGAGGTTCCATAGTGGTGCTTTGGCTCGAGCGGCACCCGTTGGCGCTGAGCAGGTGGCCGTGAATAGCCGAGCAACCCCTTGTCGGTAAATTGAATGTTAGCGAGGGTTAAAATACCGGCTAACTAACCGAATCAGGTGATGATATGAATATCAGTCAGGTGGCAGAAAAAACCGGTTTAACCAGCAAAGCTATTCGGTTTTATGAGCAGAAAGGGCTGATTAGCCCGCCGAGCCGCTCGCAAAACGGCTACCGGACCTATAATCCACGCAATATCGAGGAGTTAACGTTACTGCGCCAGGCCCGGCTGGTTGGTTTTACTCTGGAAGAGTGTAAAGAGCTGTTGGCTTTGTTCCATAGTTCAGATCGTCGCAGCGCCGATGTGAAAGCCAGAACGTTGGAAAAAGTCGCTGATATTGACCATCATATTCAAGAGTTAAGCCAGATGCGTGAACGCCTGATGGAGCTAGCCGAGCTCTGCCCGGGTGACGATGGCGCCGATTGCCCGATTATGGATAGCTTTACCAAATGCTGCCATCCCGCTAAAGGCTGAGATGAAAATTGAAAAACCTTCGGTTTGGGTAAACCGAAGGTGTGGGTTTTCTAAACTGAGGGCGTGGTTAACGCGTTTGTTGGTTCAACAATCAGGGTAATGCTCTCTACTGCCACAATCCTGATTTCAGCCCCTGCGGGTAGGTCTTGGGAGCATTGAATTCGCCAGCTACCGTCGGCAATAACGATACGGCCAACGCCGTGCACGATTGGCTCCGCTAAGGTCAGCTTTTTACCGATCAACAGCCGGTTTGGCTCATTAATCGGCCGGGTTTCGCTTTTGGCCCGGCTTTTCAGCCAGTACCACCAGAGAATGGCAACCACCATCGTCAGAGCTGAGAAGCCAGCCCATTGCCAGCCCCAGCTCATTGGAATTAGCCAGCTTATTGCACCGATAATAATGGCGGAAACGCCGCTCCAGAGCAGATAACCGTAGGCTCCGATCAGTTCGGCTGCCAGCAGTAGCCCGCCGAGAATCAGCCAAAAGTGGTACGGATTAACGATCAGGTCCTCAAAAATCTTCATTACTTTTTAGACTCAGCTTTGAGTAATTCGGCAATGCCGCCGATGCTTCCCATGAGGTTGCTGGCTTCCAGCGGCATCATAATCACTTTACTGTTTTGGGACGAGCCAATGGACCTTAGGGCATCGGTATATTTCTGCGCGACGAAGTAGTTGATGGCCTGAATATTACCGGACGAAATCGCATCGGACACCATCTGCGTTGCTCTGGCTTCCGCTTCAGCCGCACGTTCGCGAGCTTCGGCCTGCAGGAATGCGGCCTGTCTTTCACCTTCAGCCTTGAGTATTTCTGACTGTTTTTCACCTTCAGCGCGAAGAATCGCAGCCTGACGCACGCCTTCGGCTTCCAGAATATCGGCGCGCTTATTACGTTCCGCTTTCATCTGGGCGTTCATGGCGGCAATCAGCTCTGTCGGTGGGCGAATATCGCGAATTTCAATGCGGGTAATTTTAACGCCCCATTGATTGGTCGCTTCATCAACCACCATCAGTAAGCGGGTATTGATGTGATCGCGCTGAGACAGCATTTCATCCAGTTCCATAGCGCCTAACACGGTACGGATATTGGTCATCATCAGGTTCAGTATAGCGACCTGAAGGTTGCTGACCTGATAGGCCGCCAGTGCGGAATCTCTGACCTGAATAAAGCAGACGGCGTCGATAGTGACGTTGGCGTTATCTTTAGAGATGATCTCTTGAGAGGGGACGTCAAGAACCTGCTCCATTACGTTGATCTTACGGCCGATACGGTCCATAAACGGAATGATGATATTCAGCCCCGGCATTAGCGTATTGGTATAGCGACCGAAGCGCTCAACCGTCCACTGGTAGCCCTGAGGAACGACTTTAACGCCGGAAAAGATAATAACGGCCACCAGTAGAACCAGAATGGCGGTTAAAATAGTTGAGGTTGGAAGATCTATCATGGTGTTGTCCTTTGAGGTGTTTTTATCCAGTTTACGCGAAAAAATACATTAAGAAAGAGCCGCTAACCCCTCGTTTTTTCCTAATCTTTATTCTTAATGCCTGAGCAAATGGCAAGCCCTTTAGAGTAAGCCTAGCGCTGATTTTTTTAAGGCGCGACTTTTATCGCGTTTTCTTTATTAATTAACCCGATTGCTCTTGCGTTTGGCTGAGGGCCAAACCGTGTTGGTCACCGTTTACAATTTCTTTTCACTTACTTTACCCGTGCTTATCTTGAGCTAACTACCTGTCCGTCATAGGGTATTGGAAGTTTGATTGAGTGGCTCGTTTAGCATAAAAAGGAAAGGTTACCATGGCCAATCGGTTCAGAAATTCTCTTATAGGTCTGCTATGTTTGTCGATGGTTGGCTGTGCCGGTATGAGTGACGAAGACATGGGTACTGCCGGTATTGTTGTTGTCGGGTTAGGCGCGTTAGCCGCGGTATTGCTGCTAAGCGATGACGATGATGATGATAAACATAAAGGCCACGGCAGCAGAGACGGCCGTAAAGGCGGGCATGGAAAAGGTCACGACAGAGGCAGAGGCCATTCAGAGCGTCGTTAAGACTCATGCCTGTCAGTTAAGCGTTTGAGATACCAATCTGCTTGATGATTATCGGCCCAGCCCTCCGTTATCCCGGCGAAAGCCGGGGCCCAGCAGTTAAACCACGCGATGCTTTGCAAAAATGCTTAACCGACCAACGGTTGGCCCCACGCCACGTTTAGATCAAGCTATTTTACAATGCTCATCAATACAGCAACGAATATAGCTGGCGGCGATATTTAGCGGCCAGTGCATCACCGGTGCCTAAGGCGGCTAGAATATCCAACATGGTTTTCTTGGCGTTACCCTCGGCGGCATCAAGGCCGGTTTTCAGATGCTTAAGTAACAGTATCAACGCTTCTTCATTGCGGCCAACGGTATGTAGCTGAAGGGCTAGCTGCACGGCCAACGTGGCGTTGTCTGGCTCTGCGTCTACCTGCTGTTGTAATAGCTGAATTTCAGGCGTATCGGCAGCCTGCTTCAGTAATTCAATTTGAGCCACTAAGCCCTGATAGCGGGTATCGCGATCCTGTAACGGAATGGTTGCCAGAACGGCTTCGGCATCTTCACTGCGGGTTAGGGCTATTTGAGTTTCAGCCAGCATCAGACCAATATCACTGCGCTGATTGCTCAACTGCCACGCGTCTTTCAGCAACGGCAGGGCGTCGGCGTATTTACCTTCACGGATCAGTTCTTCGCCTTCCGCCGCCTTGAGATCTTCCGTTTTAGGCAGGAAACGGTCTAATAATTCACGAATAGACTCTTCAGGCTGAGGGCCCTGAAATCCGTCAGCAGGCTGAGCGTCTTTAAACAGATATACCGTAGGAATAGAGCGAATGCCGAACTGTGATGCAATCATTTGTTGGGCGTCGCAATCAATTTTTGCCAGCGTAAATTTACCCGCATATTCAGCGGTAAGCTTGGCTAATACCGGGTCTAATAGCTGACAGTGTTGGCTGCGTTCAGACCAAAAATAGAAAAGTACCGGAACCTGAGCTGACTGCTCAAGTACCTGCTGGAAGTTCAATTCGGTAACGTCAATCGTGAAATTAGCGGGCATACTGAGCTCTCTTTATTCGTTGTTTTATACCCTAGTTAACGGCCGTTACGGCTAACGGTGCCGCCGTTCCAATGACTTTGGGTATCCTTATACATATAAACTATATGAGGCCATATTGGCGGGCTTCAAGCCTCATTAGCCGTTGTTTCTTAAAATCATATCCATCCAGCGGTCCGGCAGCAGGCGTTTGCAGATTGCCATGGCTTTAGTCACCATCGTCACCCGATAGCGAATTTTAGCCCTTGGGCTTTCCAGCGCGTGGCGTAGTATAGGAATTAACGCCTGTGGCGGGAGGGTAAAGCGTTTGGCGACCGGAGGATTATGAACCGGGCTATCGGTTTGTGTCTGGTTCACATTCTGGCTAAATGAGGTACTGATTGGTCCGGGTTCGACCAGACTGACCTGAATACCGGTGCCGTGAAGCTCCATACGTAGCGCGTCTGACCAGGCTTCTAAGGCGTATTTACTGGCGGCATACAGGCCGCGCCCCGGCGTAGAGATAAATCCCATCACTGAACTGGTTTGAATAATCCGGCCTTCGCCCTGTTTAATCATGGCGGGCAACAGTAGCTGAGTAAGCTCATGCGCGCCGAACAGGTTAGTCGAAAACTGTTTTTCAAACTGCTGGCGGCTGATGGTGCTTAACCGGCCATAAACGCCGAACCCACCGTTGTTAAATAAGGCGTAAAGTTTACCGCCGGTCAACGCCAGAACTTCAGCCGCAGCCTGCTGAATGCTTTGGCTATCGTCTAAATCAAGCTTAATAACCTCAAATCCTTTCTGCTGTAAATCCTGTATATCTGCTGGTTTACGGCAAGTGGCAATCACCCGATAGCCGCGTAGCTTTAAATCTGTCGCGATGACTAAGCCGATACCGCTGGAACAGCCGGTAATTAAAATGGCCTTTTGCATAACTTTACATTCTCCATGGAAGCGGTCTATTTAGACTATTTACTTTGCGTAAGGCCAACGTATGGTGCAAGTTCTTGCGCCATTAAATCGGTGATAAACGGTTGGGCATCGGCGGTAGGGTGTATACCGTCAGGCTGTATCCACTCTGGCTTTAGCATCACTTTTTCCATAAAGAACGGCAGTAATGGAACCTGATATTGTTCCGCCAGTTTGGGGTAGATCGCCATAAATGAGTTGGTGTAGCGCTGGCCATAGTTTGGCGGGATACGCATTTGCATCAGCAGGGGCTGTGCCTTGGCTTGTTTCACTAATGTGATAATCTGTGAAAGGTCTCGCTCAATGTCTGCCGGCGGGAATCCTCGCAGCCCGTCATTGGCCCCCATTTCGATCAAAACCCAGCGGGGCTGATGCGTTTTGAGTAACCCTGGTAAACGATCGAGACCTTGGGCCGCGGTGTCACCACTGATGCTGCCGTTTACGATCTGCGGCGCTTTGGGATCGCTTTTCCAGCGTTCAGACAGCTGCGTTGCCCAAGCCTGCTGAATGGGTAACTGATAACCGGCGCTTAGGCTATCGCCCAGAATTAACAGCGTATCTGCTGCGGCAATACGCATTGATGACAATCCCAGTAACAAAAGGATCGGGATATGCCTGAAAAGAATGTTCTTGAAGTTCATCATTTGAATAAATTTGTTGGTGAAGGGGAGCATAAGCTAGACATCCTTACCGGAGTCGAGTTAGTTGTCAAATCTGCTGAAACAATAGCATTAATTGGCGAATCAGGTTCAGGAAAATCTACCCTGTTGGGGATTTTAGCCGGTCTGGATGACGGCAGCGACGGCGAGATCCAACTGTTGGGCCAGTCATTACCCGAGATGGATGAAGAGGCGCGCGCCGCGCTACGGGCGGCCAACGTGGGCTTTGTTTTTCAGTCTTTTATGTTAGTTCCTACTTTAACCGCGCTGGAGAACGTTCAACTACCCGCCCTGTTACGCGGTGATAATGAGCGCAGTAGTAAAGAGCAGGCGGTTCAACTGCTGCAACAGCTTGGTCTAGGACAACGGATGGGGCATTTACCGGCCCAGCTGTCCGGCGGGGAACAGCAGCGGGTGGCGATTGCCAGAGCGTTTATCGGCCGCCCGAAGCTGCTGTTTGCTGATGAACCTACCGGTAATCTTGATCGTCAGACCGGCGTGAAGATTGCCGATTTACTGTTTTCCCTCAACCGTGATTTTGCCACCACGCTGATTCTGGTTACCCATGACGAAACGCTGGCGGCACGCTGCCAGCGCCGCTTACGGCTGGTTGACGGTAAGCTGCGGGAGGAATCATGATCTGGCGCTGGTTTTGGCGGGAGTGGCGTTCGCCTTCGCTACTGATTGTTTGGCTGTCGCTGACGCTGGCGGTGGCCTGCGTATTAGCGTTGGGGAATATCAGCGATCGCATGGAACAGGCGCTGACTCAGCAAGGTCGGGATTTTATTTCGGCCGATAGGGTGCTGACATCCAGCCGCCCGCTTGACCCCGAGTGGCTACTTCAGGCAGATAAACAGCAGCTTACGCTCAGCCGCCAGCTTACCTTTATGACCATGGCTTACGCCAACGATGCTCCGGTGCTGTCATCCATTAAGGCGGTCGATTCAAACTACCCGCTTTACGGCGCGTTGGAAACATCCCCGGCTAACGTAAAGCCCGAGGCCGGTACGGTGTTGGTTGCTCCACGTTTACTGTCGCTGATGAATGCTAAGGTCGGCGACCAGATTGACGTGGGCGACGGAACGTTTCGCATTGCCGGTGAAGTGACGCAAGAACCCGATGCCGGATTTAACCCGTTTCAGACTGCTCCGCGAATTTTAATCAACTATGCCGATATTGATAAAACCGGCGCAATACGGCCGGGAAGCCGTTTAACCTATCGCTATTTATTTAGCGGTACTGAGCAGAACCTCAACCGCTATGGCGACTTTTTAACCGATCGGCTTAAACCGGATCAGCGTTGGTTTGGTACCGGGCAGTCGGGCACCGCGGTAGGAAAATCGCTGGAACGGGCACAGCACTTTCTGTTGCTGTCAGCGATTCTGACCCTGTTGCTTTCGGTGGCTGCCGTTGCCGTTTCTATGAGCCACTATTGCCGCAGCCGCTATAGCCTGATTGCGGTATTAAAAACCTTGGGAGCAGGGCGAAAGTCTTTACGTAAGCTGATTATCGGACAATGGCTTTCAGTTTTGGTACTGGCCGCGCTGGTTGGCTGTGGTCTGGGTTTACTGTTTGAACGTACGCTGCTGATGCTATTAGCGCCAATTCTGCCGAAAGTGATGCCAGAAGCGGGGGTGTGGCCGTGGTTTTGGAGCATCGGGGCGTTAGTCTTTATTTCCCTGATGGTCGGGCTACGTCCTTATAAACAGCTGCTGGCAACCCGGCCTTTACGGGTATTACGCAAAGACACCATCTCTGACGTTTGGCCGTTGAAAATCTATCTTCCGGCCATGATGCTGGCGGTGCTATGCCTGTTAACCGCATTGGTTGGTTTTAACTCCATGTGGTGGGGCGCACTGTTGGGTATTCTCGCGCTGGCCGTTGTGCTTGGCGGGCTGGGCTGGTGTAGCTTACTGTTGCTGCGTAGGCTGACGCTAAAAAACTTGGCCCTGCGTTTAGCGGTCAACCGCTTGCTTCGCCAGCCTTGGATAACAACCAGCCAGCTTTCGGCTTTCTCATTCTCTTTTATGCTGTTGGCGCTGCTGTTTATGTTAAGCAGCGGGTTACTGTCTCGTTGGCAGCAACAAATACCGCCGGGCAGCCCGAATTATTTCGTGATGAATATCGCCAAGCAGCAGTTGCCTGAATTGCAGCAGTTTCTGGTCGAGCATCAGATTGAAGCGGGTGAGTTTTATCCGATTATTCGCGTGCGCTTAACCGAGATTAATCAACAGCTGGCGACCAAAATCGTTAAAGAAGACGCACCGGGAGGCGAGGCGGTTAACCGAGAGCTGAATTTGACCTGGCTGAACGCTGCCAAGCCTTCTCCCAACGAGATTACCTCGGGTATCTGGCCGCCAAAAGCCGGTGAAGTGTCTATCGATAAGGGGCTGGCCGAGCGTTTAGGCATAACCATTGGTGATACGCTGGCGTTTACCGGTGATACCCAAACCTTTGAAGCCAAAATCTCTAGCCTGCGCCGCGTTGACTGGGAAAGCCTAAAGCCTAACTTCTATTTTATTTTCCCTGACGGGGCGCTGGATAATTTACCGCAGACTTACCTGACCAGCTTTCGTTATCCGCAGGACGGCCCGGCGCTGGTTCAGCTTAATCGCCAGTTTCCAACCCTAAGCCTGATGGATATCGGTAATATTCTTAAGCAGATTACCTTAGTGTTTCAGCAGGTAGGTGAAGCGCTGAAAGCGATGGTGGCGCTGGTGATTGTGTGCGGTACGTTACTGTTATTGGCTCAGGTGCAGGTCGGGATGCGCCAGCGCCGTCAAGAGCTGGTGGTGTATCGCACGCTTGGTGCCGGGAACCGGCTATTGCGACATACGCTGTGGAGTGAGTTTGCTCTAATTGGATTAGCCGCAGGCATAACGGCCGCGCTGGGCGCTGAAATCTCTCTGTGGTGGCTGCAATATAAGGTGTTTGATTTCCCGTGGCAGCCGAACTACCTGATGTGGATCCTGTTGCCCATGATTAGCGCGGCTTTGCTGTCGTTGTGCGGTGGCTGGTTGGGATTCAGTCTGTTGAAAGGGCGGGCGCTATACCGCCGGTATCAGGAATAACCTTAGGCTGTGTTTCGAATCCCGACCGGCGTCGGGATTCGGAAGAAGGTCGCGCTTACGCTTAATGTTTGTCAGTTAAGCATTTTTACATAATGTGGCTTTGCTATGCCGTATTATGTCGTCATCCCGGCGAAAGCCGGGACCTAGGTTTTAGCTAACACATTATACTTGGCCCCGGTTTTCACCGGGGTGACGGCGGGAAGGGCCGTGACGACGGGAAGAGGAAGCGATGATAATCAAGCAGATTACCATTTCAAGTATGTTGATGGCTCTTAACTGATAAGCATTAGCCGCTTACGCTAACTTTTCTATTGCCCACTCGATTCCTGACCAATAAACCTCATCCAGCATCGGTTTAATCTGGTCTAAGCTGGCTTTTAGCCTATTCGCGTCAGGATGCGTCAGGTTGATATGCCCGACTTTTCGGCCTTCACGCACCTCTTTGTCGTACCAGTGCAGATGAACCAGCGGCAACGAAAGCCACTGCGCGTTGACGGCGGTACCGATCAAATTGATCATCACTGACGGGGTTGGTACCTCTGGCTGCGGCATGGGCAGATCGAGAATTGCCCGCAGGTGCAGTTCAAACTGGCTAACGGATGCGCCGTTTTGCGTCCAGTGGCCACTGTTATGAACCCGCGGAGCCAGTTCGTTAATCAACAGCCGATCGCCGACGACAAAACACTCCATTGCCATCACGCCAACATAGTTTAGCTCATGCAAAATAGCCGCCAGCATTGACTCTGAGCGTTGCTGAAGCGGGGAGCCTGAATTGGGAAACGCAACGCTGGTGCGCAGAATGCCGTTTTCATGAAGATTGTGGGTAAGAGGATAGAAAACGCACTCTCCGTTTTTATTGCGGGCTCCAATCAGTGAAACCTCACCGTCGAAATTGATTCCCTGTTCAACAATACATTCACCATACGCGTCCGGCGGTAAATCATGCTGTTCATTCGGGCGGATCCGCCACTGGCCCCGGCCGTCATAGCCGCCAACCCGGCGCTTTACGATAGCTAATGAGCCTAGTCGTTTAAAAATATCCGGCCATTCAGTTTCAGCACTCAAGGGCTGCCACGGCGACGTTGCCAGATTCAGCTCATCTAATAGTTGCTTTTGCGTCAGCCGATCGGCCAATAGCGGGAAAATATCACGGTTAACAAAACCGGTATGGTGGGCCAGCACCTGAGTCAGCGCGGTGTCGGGCCAGCGTTCAATTTCTGCGGTAATAACGGCATGCTGATAGGGAACCGCTTCCGGTTCGGCATCTAGCCCGATCGGATAAACGGCGATGCCCAGCGGTTCACCCGCCTGACGCAGCATTCGGCCAAGCTGACCGTTGCCTAATACGCAAACTGGCTTCATGCCTGCTCCCTCGGATCGGGGTTATTCAGCACCTCATCCGTTTGGTTTTGCCGCCACTCGGTGAGGCGGGCATGAATGGTGCGGTCGTGCAGCGCCAGAATTTGAGCGGCCAACAGGGCCGCATTGGCCGCACCCGCTTTACCAATGGCTAATGTGCCAACCGGAATGCCTCGGGGCATTTGCACGATAGAATATAGGCTGTCTACTCCGCTCAGCGCAGCGCTTTGAACCGGAACGCCAAGCACCGGAACCAGCGTTTTAGCCGCCAGCATACCGGGTAAGTGAGCCGCGCCACCGGCACCGGCAATAATAACGTCAAAGCCGTTGGACTGAGCCTGCTCGGCAAAGTTGAATAATTTATCCGGCGTCCGGTGGGCGGAAACCACTTCAGTGTGGAAGGCAATATTCAGGCTGGTCAGTATCTCAGCGGCGAATTGCATGGTAGCCCAGTCGCTTTTGGATCCCATAACAATAGCAATTTTGGCCTTGGCAGCGTTGGCTGGCATAGGTGTGATGCTCCTGTATTCATGCAGGCAGTGGTAGAAACCTAATGGATAACGTTTATCATACGTTAGCGTATGAAGATTAAACCATTATGTCGATGATTGCTCATCAGAAGGCACAAAGAATAGCATGGCTTTATAGTAAGGAAAACGATTGCGTAAGCGTAGGCTGCGAAATTTTTTATTCAATAGCTTAAAGCGGGAAAGTGGCCAGCTCGATACTATAGTTAGGTTTAATTCTTAGCACTGAGCCGCTGTCGTGCCACGATCCCAAGACGATACGCTGAGAAAGTCGGCCTTTAATGGTCATATCATGAATTGCCGGGTGATGCGTATGGCCGTGGATTATCTGAAAAACCTGATATTGCTTTAGCTTGCCGATCACCGCGAGAGGGCTAACGTCCATCATCACCGACGGTTTTGTCCGGTTGGTGGTCTGGCTTTTATTGCGCAGCCTGGTGGCTATTTTTTGACGGATACACAGCGGAAGCGTCAGATACAGCTTTTGAATAACCGCAGAGTGGATATATTTACGAAATCTCAAGTAACCGGGATCGTCGGTACACAGGGTATCACCGTGCAGAATCAGCGTTTTCTCGCCGTAGACATCAATAACCTGCTCTTCCGGCAGCAAAATCATTTTGCTCTGTTCTGCAAAGCAATGGCTAATTAGAAAGTCGCGATTGCCATGAATGAAGTAGCAAGGAACATGATGCTGATGAAGCTCCGCTAGGGCTTGAGCTACCTGAGCGTGGAGGGGATTAGGATCGTCATCGCCGATCCATGCTTCAAATAAATCGCCGAGGATATACAGTGCATCTGCATGCACCGCTTCGCGTTTCAGGAAATCAAGAAAACCGACGGTAATCGTCGGTTCTTGTTCACTGAGGTGAAGATCGGCGATAAATAACGTTGTCATTAGTGAAGTAGAGACTTCTTATTCACTGATAGTAACGTTATTGATAATCACGTCTTCTACCGGAACGTCTTGATGCATGCCGCTACGGCTGGTTTTGACGTTTTCGATAGCATCAACGATATCCATGCCTTCAACGACTTCAGCAAATACGCAGTATCCCCAACCGTCAGCATTTTCAGCGCGGAAGTTCAAAAAGTCGTTATTCGCAACGTTAATGAAGAACTGGGCGGTTGCCGAGTGAGGAGCAGAGGTACGGGCCATCGCTAAGGTACCACGGGTGTTTTTTAAGCCGTTATTCGCTTCGTTTTTGATGTTATCTTTGGTTGCTTTTTGATCCATGCCTGAAACAAAGCCACCGCCTTGGATCATAAATCCTTTGATAACGCGGTGAAAAATTGTGCCGTCATAAAAACCACTACGGCAGTAGTCTACGAAGTTAGCTACGGTTGCAGGTGCTTTATCGGCAAAAAGTTTGATAACAATATCGCCATGATTAGTATGAAGAGTGACCATTAAACATCCTAAAAGTGATTGATAAAAGAATAGAGGCTAATTGTATCGTAAGGAGCTTGATGCTGCATCCTTTGGTTTATGATATTTAACTCAAGGTTCTTGGGATTTTATTCTTAAACTTGGGGCTATTTGGGCTATTTGGGCTATTTGGGCTATTTGGGCTATTTGGGTTATTGGGCCACGGAGTGGCCGTTATCTGAGCTTTTTATATTTTATCTGGCGTGGAAGAATTATTTTATCCAAAGCCGAAGTTTTGGCTGAGCGTTGTGCTGCGGATCGTCGACTATTAACGTCTAACGTCATTGTTAGTCTATCGCCAGCGTAGAATTACAGTTTTATCTCTTTTATTGCCGAGATCAACTGCTGGGCTAATTGGTGTAATTGCTCTTGAGAATCAGGCAATAAACCCATGATGATCGCGGAACCGACTAATTGGGCGTCTTGGGTAAATATTGGGCAGGCGATAGCGCGATTTCCGGGAATACCCTTAGTTTCTGTCAGGCGCATGGAATAGCCCAATTGCCTGATAAGTTGCTGCTCACTTTGTTCTAGTAGATTGCTGTTTTTGTAGTTTTCTAAAAAAGTCAGAAATACCTTTCCGGCGGCGCTGGTGGTGTCCAGCGGGAGGGGAGTATGATCCCGATAGTCGATCTCTATATTTTTATTGCTGCGGTTATACCTTACCAGACTCAACAATTCCCCTTTTTGAACGGCCAACCCGGTCGAAATATTTAGCCTGTCCCTTAGCTGGCACAATACATTATTAATAGTGGTGATCGTGCCGTTTTGCCTGTCAGCGGCGACGCCTAGCGATGACAGTTTATGGCCAAGGGAATAAAGGTTGGTTTCGGGATCTTGGTAAATCATATTGCAGCGACACAAAGAGACTAAATACTTATGTAGCCGGCTTTTAGACAATCCAGACAGGCGGGCAATATCAATTGCTCTTGCCGGTGTTTCATGTTCAGCAATTGCTTCCAGTACGGAAACCGCAATCTCTACAGAATTTATGCCTTGAATGTCCGCCATTTAGAACAGCCTCTTAGTTGATGCAAATACGCCGAGACTCTATCACTAGTTTTTTTGGCTGACCAGATTATTACAAGACTAAATCATACAGGATTAATCAATCGATGAGCTCACCGGCTATTAAAGCCGAAAACGGGCATTTACAGATGAGTAGTCTTGATCTCGATCAGTACACTATATGTTAACCTTGGTTAATTTATAGTGTCTTTAAAGAGTTGGAAGTAAATTAAAGACGCAACAATATGAGCGATGTATAAACAATAAGATGTGGCGGGAAAACATCATGAAAAACATATCGGATATACGATTAAATCGCAGGACGTTATTGAAAGGCCTTGGTGTGGTAGGTTTGGCTGTAATATCTCCCTGCGCATTTTCGCTGGCTACGGGGGATAACAAGCCGCTGCCTCGCGTGCGCCTGAAACTAAGCGACTATCAGACTTTCCATTCCACCTGTGCCATGGAATGCCTGCACTGTAACCTTACGGCCTATGTTTATCAGGGTGAGCTGATGAAGATCGAGGCCAACCAAGATTTTAACGTCAAATGCTGCCTGCGCGGCATGAGCCGCACAAAGTGGGTTTATCACCAGCAACGGGTAAAAACGCCATTGCTACGCGTTGGTGAAAAAGGGGAAGGTAAGTTCAAACCAATCTCATGGGATGACGCGCTGAACCTAATTGAAAAAAACATTCGTGAGACGATTGAAAAGCACGGTAATAAAGGCATGTTGATCTCAACTCACGCCGGTAATATGGACTCGATTAAGAACGATATGGGTAAGGCGTTCTTTGACTATTTGGGTGGGTCTACCAAACAGGCTGGCTCTTTATGTTGTTCTGCCGTAACTGCCGCGATGATGCCTATGGTTGGTTTACGCTATGCGGACATGCGCGATACCCTCTCTCAGAGCCGCTATATCCTGTGCTGGGGCAATAACCCGGCGGTGACCATGCAGGCTTATTTTAAAGAGTATCTGGCGGCCCAGAAAAACGGGGCGAGGATTGTGGTAATCGACCCTCGGTTTAATGAAACCGCGGCTAAAGCCGATGAATGGATCCCAATTGTTCCGGGAACGGATACCGCACTGGCGCTGGGTATGATTAAAATTATCATGGATGAGCGTCTGTATGATGCCGACTTCCTTCGTGGCCACACCGGGGCTACGTATTTAGTCAGCCCGCAACAGCAGCAGCTAAGGGAAGATGCCTCGGATGCCAACAGCTATTTAGTTTACGACACTCTAAGCAAACGTACGGTACGCCACGACCTGCCGGATATTATTCCGGCTTTGACGATGGATGAATTACCACCAAATGCCGGTTATACCACGGTGTTCGAGCTTATTCGCGCGGAGTCTGCACAGTGGGATTTATCAAAAGTTGAAGCAGAAACGGACATTCCAACCGGAACTATATTACGTTTAGCTCGGGAATACGCCAGCAATAAACCATCAATGATCGTTCAGAATATGTCCGGCGCTCAGCGTACAGAGTTTGGTACCTATGTGGCTGCCAGCCAGTTCTATCTTGCGTTGTTGACCGGCAACATGGGCAATGCGGGCGGCGGTGTGTGCGATGCTGGCGGTGCTAAACAAATGATGAACTTCAATGCGCCGGTTCCGCCAGCGCCAAATGTGCAAAAAATCCCGCCGATTCCAGTTTCAAAAGTCGGTGACTGGATCGTTAACGACAGGCCACATCCGATTAACTTCTGGTGGATTATGACCATGGGAGTTCTGACCCAGTTGCCTAACACCAATATGGTGAAAAAAGCGCTGAAGAAGGTTCCTTTTGTGGTGGTGGCCGATAACCTGATGAGTTCGACCACGCTGTATGCCGATCTGGTACTACCGGTGACCACTATCTTTGAAGATCTCAGCCTGATGGCCGGTGTGCGCAGCCATTATGTTCAACTGATGGAGAAAGCGGTTGAGCCACAGGGTGAAGCTAAACCTGACTATTGGATATTTGCCCGATTAGCAGAGCGTTTTGGCTTTGGTGAGGTCTTTAATCAACCTATTGAGCATTACATTGATGCCTGTCTTAAAGGCACTGGAATTACCCGTGAACGGTTAAGCAAAGGGCCGATTAAGCCCGTTGAGTTCCCGTGGATCCCGTTTAAAGACGGTATTTTCCGTACGCCAACTAAAAAGGCCCACTTCTTTATTGAAGAGTGGCAGAAAAAGAACTTCGCGCCGATTGTCACCTATATGCAAGTGAATGAATCGCCTAAAGGTTCGCCTGAGCTAGCCAAAAAATATCCGTTAATGGCGGTTCAGCGCAAGCTGGCCCGAAGCATTCATTCCAGCCACGGAATGAACGAGTGGATTCTGGAAGTGCAGCGTAATCAGCCTAACGTGCTGATTCACCCAGAAGACGCGGCCAGCCGTCATATTAAAAACGGTGAGTGGGCCATTGCGTTTAACCATCGCGGTGAGCATCGGGCGATTGCCGTAGTAACCCGCCAGATTAAGAAAGGCGTGGTTTGTTTAGATAACGGCTGGTGGGAGCAACAGGGAGGCAGCAGCAGCCACGTAACTAACGACCTTGTGGAAGTTCTGGGTACTGGCCATTGCTGTAACAGTACGTTGGTTGACGTCAGGGCGGAGGGTTAATCATGGTCAGACAGTATGGTTTTTTAATGGATATGAGCGGCTGCTATGGCTGTAAAACCTGTTCAATGGCCTGTAAATCAGAGAACAGAACCGCTCCCGGCGTGCTGTGGCGCAGAGTCAGGGAGTTCAACTTTGACGATCCTAATGCTATAGCCTTTATCTCGATGTCCTGTAATCACTGTGACGATCCGCAGTGCATGAAGGTCTGCCCGGCGGGTACTTATACTAAGCGGCCTGACGGTATTGTGGTTCAGGACCATGAAAAATGTATTGGCTGCCGGATGTGTATTATGGCTTGCCCATATGATGCGCCAGTGTTTGATCCGGTAGAAGGTAAAACCAGCAAATGTAATATGTGTGCTGAGCGGCTAGATGAGGGATTAAAGCCACGGTGCGTTGAGTCATGCCCGGCAGGTGTACTACAGTTTGGTGACATTGATGAGTTACGTAAAAAGCATGGAGCCGATCTGTCACGTATCGAAACCCGCTACCGGCTTCCGGATTGTACAATCAGTCACCCGAACATCGTGATTATTCCCATTGGTGATAACGCATAAGGAGATAACACCATGTCTGAATATGAACTGCCTTTAGTATTTTTTACCGTGCTGTGTCAGTGGGCTACAGGTTCAATTGTTGCCATCACGCTACTGTGTTTTAGCCGCCCTGAGTGGCTAAGCGACAGCGTTTTATTCAACAAGCTAGGTAAAATGGCAATCGCGGTGCTGTTAGTAAATATCGTTGGCTCAGTGCTGTCGCTATTGCATTTAGGATCTCCGACCGGCGCTTACCGCGCCGTTTTGGGGATTGGCCACTCTTGGCTAAGCCGCGAAGTTGTCGCTTTCTTTTTGCTGAATGGCATTGTGGTGCTGTGGGCGGCGATAGTCTTTCGCTTCAACCGGAACCGGAGTTTGGTGAAAGCAATCAGCGTTGTGGCTTCTGTTGCTGGTCTGGCCGCTATTATGGTCTCTGCTCAGGTCTATTATCAGATGGCCAGCCACCCAATGTGGCATTCCATCATGACTCACTTGAACTTTATTGCTACCGCGCTGCTGCTTGGGTTTGTTAGCGTTAGCCTTATGGTGGCGGTTAATAATCGAGCCATTAATTCTATGGCTAACGTTCCCGGATCGTTGTTGACGGGCGTTATGATCGGCGTGCTGTTGGTGCTAGTGGTAATGCTTTGGTACGCCGCCGGATTGAACGGCAAAGGCCAGATGCTGCACAGTGCGATGGCAGTATTCGCGTCTGGGCTATTTGGCTGGTTAGTGATTGCTGGCCTGATTACCGGCACCGTAATTGCGACCTATCTGTATAAACAGCCGACACTATCGGCCACAGCGGCTAGTGTCGCCATGCTGCTGGTGTTGTCTGCAGCAGTATGCGGCCGGATGTTATTCTACCTCGGTGTAATGAGTCTGTATCCTTGGTTCTGACCTATGGCAGTGGCTATTTTTAGTTAACCAATACGGCTACTGTCTTTAGGCAGTAGCCGATTTACTTCTCCGATCCTATCAGTCGTATTCTCTCAGATGATTGAGCATTCACTGCGTCATAGAAGGAAAACAATTGGTCGTGCAAGATTAGGTTCAATGACCTCTCAGAACGATATACCACATGGAACATGGGGTTCCACTTGCAATGCCCTGCCAATCAGGTTTCAATACGTCTTCCTATTTTATCCAATCAACTATCAAACGGTCATAGGCTTGCGATGCTAAAGATTTTTAATACCCTGAGCAGACAAAAAGAGGAATTTAAACCCATTCATGCCGATAAAGTGGGCATGTATGTGTGCGGGGTAACCATTTATGACTTATGTCATATCGGACATGGTCGTACTTTTGTGGCCTTTGATGTTATTTCTCGTTACCTGCGTTTTTCAGGCTATAACCTTAAGTATGTGCGTAACGTGACCGACGTTGACGACAAAATCATTCGTCGGGCGACGGAAAATAACGAAAGCTGTGAATCCCTGACTGAGCGCATGTTGGCTGAGATGCACGCTGACTTTGATGCGTTGAATATTGCGCGCCCGGACTTAGAACCTAGAGCAACTCACCATATTGTCGAAATTATTGAGATCGTTGAACTGCTGATTAAGCGCGGTCATGCCTATATTGCCGATAACGGCGATGTGATGTTTTCGGTAGAAACCGATGCTGATTATGGCTTACTTTCTCGCCAAGATTTAGAACAGCTTCAGGCCGGTGCCCGGGTTGAGATTGCCGATGTGAAGCGCAATCCGATGGACTTTGTGCTGTGGAAAATGTCTAAGCCCGGCGAGCCTTCATGGGAGTCCCCATGGGGAGCAGGTCGTCCGGGTTGGCATATTGAATGTTCGGCTATGAACGGTAAACAGCTGGGCGAACATTTTGATATTCACGGCGGGGGTTCAGATCTGATGTTCCCACACCATGAGAACGAGATTGCTCAGTCGAGCTGTGCTCACGATGGGCCGTATGTTAACTACTGGATGCACTCCGGTATGGTGATGATCGATCGCGAAAAGATGTCTAAATCGCTAAACAATTTCTTCACTATTCGCGATGTGTTGAAGTATTACGATGCGGAAACCGTGCGCTATTTTCTGATGTCTGGCCACTATCGCAGTCAGTTAAACTATAGCGAAGAGAATCTGAAGCAGGCCCGAACCGCTCTGGAGCGTTTTTATACCGCGCTACGCGGTACTGATTATTGCATCGAGCCTAAGGGGAATTCTGAGTTTGAAGCCCGTTTCCGCGAGGCTATGGACGATGATTTTAATACGCCAGAAGCTTATTCCGTGCTGTTTGATATGGCCCGTGAAGTAAATCGGCTTAAGTCTGAAGATGTTGTTGCCGCTAGCCAGCTTGCCGCAGAACTGCGTCGTTTAGCCGGCGTGCTGGGGCTGCTTCAGCAATCGCCTGAATTATTCCTGCAGGGTTCAGCACAAAATGGCGATAGCGGTGATGAAGTTGCTGAAATAGAAGCGTTAATTAAGCAGCGTAACGATGCTCGTCAGGCTAAAGACTGGGCATTGGCCGACCACGCGCGTAATCAATTAACCGAAATGGGTATTGTGCTGGAAGATGGGGCCGGCGGAACCGTTTGGCGCAGAACGTAATAACGATCGGCTATTAGAGTTTATAAAAAAGGCGCGAAAGCGCCTTTTTTACATCAATAAAATAGAGTTTATAGCGTTAAGTTATAGGCCAATCCAACATATTCGGCGTTAATTCCTTCGTCCATTTACGCTATCTCTCCTATCCGTCTCTAATTGCGTGTTTTTTGATTTATTTCAAGCAGTAGCTATATTTATATCATTAGTTATTTTTGAGTTAACTGGGGTATAAAAGAATGTCTAGCTCACGTCATAATAATAATTTATATCATAATTTAGATTGTTCTAATTTTAGAATAACGGCACTGGCGTCAGCATTGGGCATGATTAGCTTTCTGGCATTTCCGGCGTTTGCGGATACAGAAATTCCTACTTCAACTTCTACCGTCACCCTTGCGACCTTAGCGCCGGGTGAGTCAGTATTTCATCTTCCATCAGCTTCTACCGTTAATGCGGCTTCCGGCGATGGTATCTATGGCGACGGTTCTCAACCCTGGCAGCTGGAAATTTCAGGCAGCGTTAGCGGCGTCGTAGGGATTAATCTGGAGGGGGATTCCTCTGTTTTGACCAATACCGGAGCAATTACCGGTACCGGCGGGAATGCCGTTACTCTGCGGGGCAACAACAGTACGTTAATTTTAAATACTGGGTCGTTACTTACTGGCAACGTAGCCAGCTTTGGCTCGGGTAATACGTTAACGCTGGAAGGTACTGGTACGACGAACAGCTCTTTTATTGCTAATGATTTACCGTCTGAGTTTAACCTGTTGAATATGAACGGTACCAACTGGACGTTAAATGGCGATGTTGATGTTAAAAATATCATGGTTAATTCAGGCAGCCTGACGCTCACTAGCAACATACAGACTAACGATGGTCATGTGACGATACAGTCCGGTGCAAGTATGCAAATAGGCGATGGCGGCACCACCGGAGAAATTGACGGTGCCGTGATTGATAATAGCGGCATATTGGCTTTTTACCGTTCGGACGCCCAGATATCGCTTGCTAGCACCTTAACCGGCAGCGGCGTGATTATCTTAAGAGGTACCGGGGTAACCGCGCAGTCATCCTATTCTCTTGCCGGTAGGAATAGTACTTTTGACGGAAACCTGATTATTGATAATGCTCGACTACAGGTAGCCAGTGAAGACCCCGGGCTGTTGGCCCATATCGTGGTGTTAAACGGCGGAAGTTTGTGGTTGGGTAGCTCAAGGGATTACTCCAGTTCGGTCATTTTGGAAGGTAATGGCTGGTCAGAAGGCATGGGTCAGCTAGGTGCTTTACGGCTCGATAGCAATGCTAACGTTTCAGGGCCGGTGACGTTAAGCGGTAATGCGCGTATTACCGCGGTTTTTGCTAGCTATATCGGAAGTATTAGCGGTGATATTGGCGATGGCGGTAATGGCTATCAGCTAGAAAAAACCGGTGATGGGGTTATCACGTTATCCGGTGCCAATACCTATAGCGGCGGAACGATGATAAATTCCGGTACCATTGCTATATCTGCGGATCAAAATCTGGGAGACGTTAGCGGAGCCGTTACTTTGAACGACGGAACGCTGTTACTTAATAATAGTTTTACGATTAATCATAATATTATATTCGGTAGTGCTGGCGGCACCCTATCCAATGCCGGAGCGAATACGTTAAGCGGAAACCTCAGCGGTGCAGGTATGCTGACTAAAAATGATGCCGGTAAGCTGTCTATGGTTTCAGCGGGTTCTACTGTCGGAAGCGTTCAGGTATCCGCTGGCGAACTGGCCTTGGGCCAGACGGGTGCACTGACGGTCACTAACGGATACCTTACGGCCAGTGGCGCAACAACCAGTTTATCGGGTTTATCTTCTTTAACGGTTGGCGGTGTATTCACTCAGTCGGCCAATTCAGCGCTGTCGCTCACCTTGGGAAGCGAAAATCCGCTAATTATATCGGGAAGCGCCAGCCTGAACGGTGCGCTTAACGTTATTGGTTTAGGCCCACAGGCTCCCAATACGGCAACCGGTTTGCTGGGCACTCAGTTTACGTTACTGCATACTTTAGCCGTGGGAGGGATCGGCGGCGATTTCGCCTCGGTGAATCTGGGCGGAGCAAATAGCCCGGTTGATTATGTACTGCTTTATGGTGGAAAAGACGCCAACGCTCAGGACTATAATATTGGTTTTGAATTAAGCTGGCTGGCAGGTAGTGATAAAGCAAACGGCGTCTTTACGCTGGCAAATGTCGGCGATATTTTCAATGTTGATATGGCCTTGGCCGATCGGACGGGCACATTTGCCAGCGGTTGGGATGGAAGAACGCTCACCAAGCAGGGTGATGGCACGCTGATACTGTCTGCGGTAAACGGTTATACCGGCGCCACGGTAATTAATGGCGGTACGCTCAAAACCGGGGCCACGAACGTTTTTTCAAGCGGAGCCTCGTTGGCCGGCGTTAGCATTGCCAGCGGAGCAACGCTGGATCTCAATGGCTTTGACCAGAGTATCAGTAATATCAGCGGCGACGGTCATATTGAGCTAGGCTCGGCGCAATTAACTATTAATAATTCTGTTGACGATAGCCTTGCTGCAATAATTAGCGGTAACGGCACGTTGAGAAAAACCGATACCGGCCTGCTAACGTTATCCGGCAGTAGCAGCTTTTCTGGCAATACCATTATTGATGACGGTTCGCTGTCCGTGGCTCGGAGCAAAGCGTTAGGAACTAGCCTTGTTACAAACAACGCACTGTTATCACTTGATATAGAGCCTCACGGCATTTTTTCTAATCAGCTGGCCGGAACGGGAATGCTGGTAAAAAATAACTCGGGCATTGCCGTTTTAACCGGTGAGAGCTCATCGGTTGGTAGCGTAGCGGTAAACAGCGGAATATTAACCTTTTCTCAACATGGCGATTTTGCGGTAACCGGCGATTATACCAATAACAGCGGTGCTGCGACCGTGATTAGAGGCGATGGCGTACTCAATATCGGCGGTAATCTCGATATGCAGGGTACCTTAGGAATTGTTTTAGGCAATTTGGATAGTACTACGCCAATCATTCAGGCCAATACCGCCAATTTGGGTGCCTCTTCCGTTTTCAACGTGCTCGGATTTCATGACGATGACTCGACGACCTCGCTACCTCCGGGCCAGAAAAACTTTACTATCATTCATACTACCGGGATAAACGATCTTACCGGTGATTTTTCTGCCCTTAACTTTGGCGGGGCAACATCGCCGGTTGACTATATTGTTCTGACTGGAAACGTTGACGTCAGGCGCCAAGAATATAATGCCGGGATCCTTTTAACCTGGTACGCCGATGGTTCAACAACTCCTGAGATTGCTAATGGGCTATTTACCCTAGCTGGCGTCAATGAAGAGTTTGATCTGGGCGTCAGGCTGATCGACCAGACGGCAAATAGCTTGACAGGTTGGGACGGTAAAACCTTAACCAAAGCCGGTGATGGAGCCTTAACCTTATCGAAAGTTAATCGCTATAGCGGCTCAACCCTGATTAATGGCGGAACCCTACGGATGGGCGTTGATGACGCTATTTCATCCAGCCAGAGCGTGGTTATTGCCGAGGGCGCTTTGCTGGATTTGGATAGCTTTAGCGTAAACGTTAACGCTTTGTCAGGCACCGGTTCCGTTAACCTTGGAACCGGGCAGTTAACGGTTCACAATGGGGTTGATGAGTCATCATTTTCAGGGCTGATATCCGGCGGCGGTGGGTTAGTCAAAGCGGATAGCGGTTTATGGACTCTAACCCGCGACAACCTCAATACTGGCGTAACCACGGTGGCTGATGGCTCTCTTCAGTTGGGTAACGGCGGCACTAGCGGAAGCGTAGCCGGTGATATTGTGGACAATGGCGTTCTGATATTTAACCGCAAAGATAACGTTCAATTCGACAATATTATCAGCGGTAGCGGGCAGCTGGTTAAGCTAGGGGCGGGAACGCTCACGCTGAATCAGAACAATAGCTACAGCGGTTTAACCGATATTCGCGAGGGTGGGCTGATTATCGGCGACGATAGTCACAGCCAAGCTCTGCTAGCCAGCGCTCTGGTGAAGGTTGCTTCAGGAACCATGTTGGGCGGCTACGGCGGTGTGAGCGGTGATGTGGATAATCAGGGAACGCTGGCCGTCGCGGATGCCGTTCCTGCGTTCAATAACAGCGCTGCCGGGAATTTTACCGTTGGCGGCAACCTGACTAACTCTGGTCTGATTGTTATGGCCAGCCCGGTGCCATCGAGTAATTTGGTGGTTCATGGTAACTATACGGGAAATAACGGTTTAATTACCTTAAGTACCCAGTTAGGCGACGACAGCTCGCCTACCGATAGGCTGGTGATTCAAGGCAACAGCAGCGGCTCCACCGTTATTAAAGTTAATAATGCCGGAGGCGCTGGTGGGCAAACGGTTAACGGTATTCAGGTAGTTTCCGTTGCCGGTCAGTCCGACGGTGAGTTCAGCTTGGCTAACCGTGTGGTTGCCGGTGCCTACGAATATTCACTGTATAAAAATGGTATTAATGCCAATGACGGTAACTGGTATTTGCGCAGCTTATCGAACAAACCGAATACGCCGGTTTATCGTCCTGAGGCCGGTAGCTACATTGCTAACGTTGCCGCTGCGGGATCGCTGTTTAATTTGCGCTTAACCGATCGAGACGGTAGGGCTGAAAACTCCAGCATGTGGCTTCGTCAGTCTGGCTCTCAGACCCGTTTTCGCGATGGCAGCGGCCAACTGAAAACCACCACCAATAGCTATGTCATTCAGGGCGGTGGTGAAATTTTCTCTACCCATTTCGGTGAACTTGATCGCTTAGGTACGGGCTTAATGCTGGGCTATGCCAATGCCGACAGCCGAACCCATTCGAACCAAACGCGTTACTCTTCTAAAGGATCGCTCGATGGCTATAGTGCGGGCGTTTATGCGACATGGTATCAGGATGCCAAAAGCCTCGACGGCGTTTATGTCGATAGCTGGGTTCAGTACAACTGGCTAAACGCCAGCGTTGACGGCGAGCAGCTAACCAGCAACGACTATGATATTAACGGCTACAGCGCATCGCTGGAGTCAGGCTATCGGATGCCAGTTTATCAGGGGGATAATGGCTTAGTGCTGATTACCCCGCAGGCTCAGGTTATCTGGAATAACATTAATGCCAATGATATGACTGAAGATAACGGTACCCGGGTGCAGACTAACGGCAGCGATAACCTGCAAACCCGATTAGGGCTTCGGGTTTCACGAGAAGGGGTGAGCGATGCGGATAAATCGCTGAACAAGCTATTTACCACCTATGTTGAAACTAACTGGATCTACAACAAAACGTTAGCCAGCGTGGCGCTAAACGGCACCGAGACCCAGCAGGCGGGCAGCCGAAACGTTGGTGAGCTTAAGGTCGGAATGGACGGGCGGCTTAACAGTCAGCTAAACCTATGGGGTAACGTTGCCCAGCAGGTAGGTGGCGATGGTTATAGCGATACCACCGCAATGATTGGGGTTAAATACCAGTTTTAACAATCGTGATAGTACGTGATAGTGCGTAATAGTACCGGCCAATAATAAAAACGCCCGATATAAAATATCGGGCGTTTGGCTAATATTTACCGAGATTACCTAACCGTTACATCGGGTCGTGGTAAAGCTCGCAGGCCTGTAAGGTATTCTGGATAAGCGTAGCTACCGTCATTGGGCCTACGCCGCCCGGTACCGGTGTAATCCAGCTAGCGCGTTCAGCCGCAGCCTCAAACTCCACGTCACCGACAACCTTACCGCTTTCTAATCGGTTGATGCCGACATCGATAACAATCGCTCCCGGCTTAATCCAGTCACCGTGAACAAATCCGGGGCGGCCTATAGCCGCAACCACTAAATCGGCACGCCTGACTTTGTCTTCCATACCTTGAGTAAAGCGGTGAGTTATGGTGGTGGTACATCCGGCCAGCAAGAGTTCTAACCCCATCGGGCGGCCAACGATATTCGATGCGCCAATAACTAATGCATCTAAACCGTAGGTATTAATCTCACAGCGTTCCAGCATGGTAATAATGCCTCGCGGGGTGCACGGGCGAAGTTTTGGCGTCCGCTGGCATAAGCGCCCGACGTTATACGGATGGAATCCATCGACGTCTTTTTCCGGCGAAATGCTTTCTAGCACTTTAATGTTATTCATACCCTGCGGCAGCGGTAGCTGTACCAGAATACCGTCAATAAGCGGATCGTTATTTAATGAGTCAATTAACTCAAGCAGTTCTTTCTCCGTTGCGGTCACGTCCAGATTAAACGAACGCGACAAAAAACCAACTTCTTCACAGGCGCGACGCTTACTGCTGACATAAATTTGTGATGCGGGATTTTCACCAACCAGAATAACGGCCAAGCCCGGAGCACGCTTGCCTGCCTGAAGGCGTTGCTGAACGCTGGCTGCAATTTCAGTTCTAAGCTGTTGGGCAATCGCTTTACCATCAATAATTTTTGCTGACATCAGAGAATAGATCCACTTTTTAACCAAGGGAGGCATATTCTGGCAGAAGCGAACGGTTCTGTCAGGGGAAAGTTACGATAAAGTCAGCTAACGGGGAATCGAGGAGAATAAACGTTGAGATAACAAAATATCGCGGGAATACCGATTTTATAAGGGATTAGTCGCGGTTAAAATATTTGAGAATACTCTGAAATGGTGCCCCCAGCAGGATTCGAACCTGCGACCTACGGCTTAGAAGGCCGTTGCTCTATCCAACTGAGCTATGAGAGCGTTGAGAAGTACTGATGGCCTGAAGGCACCTCAGTGGGGTCGAATTATACGGCTCTTCCGTGCTCAGTCAATGTCTTTTAGCCGATAATTGATGGTGAATTATCTTTTGACTTACTATCTGAACATAACTTAAGCGTTTGTTATTGCTTTTAATATTAATTGCAGGTTTTTGATTGTGTTTTTTGCCTTAAATAGGCGATATTGTTAATTGTTTATCCCTATCTTGGATATTGGATTAGTGAGGTTGACGGCCAGCCACGGATTATTAAATTGAGTTTTATAACGTTATATACATCGTTAATAAATCCAGCAATAAACGGCCGATTAACGTTTAAGGCATGACGGGCTGAAGGTTAAAGCCGGTAAAACATGCGGGTAATACTTCTCAAACTAGGAGTGATAGATGAAAATTATTTTTATAGCCCTTGTTTCCTTATCCATTTTCGGTTGCTCTGCAAATCAGCCCGAGACCGACAAAGGGAGCAACCGCCAAATAGGAATGGCGAACCCAGCGTCAGTATACTGTATAGAAAAAGGCGGTAAGCTGGCGAAAATGACCACAGGGCAAGGCGTAAGTTCTGATTGTATATTGCCCAGCGGTGAAAGAATTGACCAGTGGGAGCTATACCGCAGAGACCATAAATGATTATTGAGAGCATTCATCAATAGGCTGGCTATTGTAATTCCCCTTAAGAAACATTAATCTCCTTTGGCTAACAATAGAGGCGCGAATAGAGATCAGTAAGTCAAGGTGACGTGGCGGTAATGACGTTGACTGAAAGGCTTATTCGCCGAAATGCAAAAGTAATAAGCCAATTCTTTTGTGTTGGTTTTGGGCCTAACAGGTGCAGAACTGTCATGATTTATCCGTTGATAACGTTATCTTCCGTGATAAAGCATGTTGAGCTATTGCTGTCTAAACCTCCTCCATGGATTGGATTGATTGCAGTAGTTTTCCCTCAAGATAATATTCGGTTTAAATATATGGGGCGGCTTCTTGCAGGATATTTTCAATTCCATCAACAACTTTTTTTCTTTTATTTCGCCGATTTCTGATGCGATCTGGGATTTTCCAACCAAAATTGGTTGGTATGCCTCTATCCCGGTGCTTGGGCAGCTGTCGTTTCCGATACTGTTATTGGTCGGAATGGGGATATATTTCACCGTCCGGACCGGTTTTATTCAGCGAATCAGCTTTGGCCACACGGTTAAGATAATGCTGAGAAAACAGTCTTCCGCAACGGGTATTAGCGCGATGGGCTCCTTCATGCTAGGGCTGGCGATGCGCGCCGGTCCGGGTAATATCGTCGGTATTACGGGAGCAATCTCGGTCGGAGGACCAGGGGCACTATTTTGGATGTGGGTTGCTGCGTTTTTCGGTATGTCTACCGCCTTTATGGAGTCCGTGTTAGCTCAGCTATTTAAAGAGAAAAACGGTAATGACTATGTTGGCGGGCTGCCGTTTTACGGTCGCCGGATTCTAGGTAATAAGCGCTTTATCGGGCTGATCTTATCCTGTGTTTACATCACATATGCGTTGCTCAACGTACCTTCTCAAACTTTTAACGTGTTTTCGTCCGTTGGGACTATTTCGGAAACGGTGGCCGGCCACGCTTATCCTCGTCAGTCTCCGCTCTACTACACGATTGCCGTTGTACTGATTTTTGCCTGTGCCTTCATCATTTTTGGCGGCATTCGCCGGGTTGTTGCCTATTCCAACGTACTGGTGCCGGTGAAGGCCGTTCTGTTCTGTGGTATATCAATACTAATTATTTTGGTTAATTTCCCGCTGATTCCCTACTTTTTTAAAGAAGTGGTCGTTGGGGCATTCTCTCCTCACGCTATTTTCGGCGGCGGTATCGGTGTTGCTCTGGCTCAGGGCGTTAAACGAGGGTTAATGTCCAATGAGGCCGGGCAGGGCACCATTACTATGGCGGCGGCAGTAGCGAACAATAAACACCCGTGCGAACAAGGGCTAGTTCAAAGCTTGGGCGTGTTCTTCGATACCATGGTGATTTGTACGTTAACCGGTTTTATTGTGGTGATGGCTCATGTCTGGACCGGCGCGACAACCGGCGTTGAATGGGAATCGCTGAAAGCGTCAAAAATTACGCTGTATTTGTCATCAGTTCAGTCTCTGGTACCCGCTATGATTGCCGATGCTGTAAAAATTATTATGGCGCTTTGCTACGGTCTATTTGCCTTTACGACCCTATTGGGTATGCTCTCCTTTGCTGAAATATCCGCCAACTTTATCTCCCGCAGTTCCCGTTTCATCTTATTTATTCGCAGTATTGGTGCATTGTTCTTTGTCCCTTTCGGGGCATTGACGATACTCGCCGGGCTAGAATTAAGTAATCTGTGGTATATCACCGATCTGGCCAATATTATTATGGTGTATATCAATATCCCACTGCTTATTCTGGGCGCTCCGTTGGTCTATAAAGCGTTAGCGCACTATCGACGCACTAATGGCGGTGAGTTTGTTTCTACTGATGAAGGGTTTGAAACCCCTTACTGGGTGAAGGGTAACGCTGAAAGAGTAAACTGAGAGATATAAAAAAGCCCCAGAAACTGGGGCTAGAATAAATCTGTTTCGGCGATAGGTGCCTTATTCATTGCTGGATAATAGAGCAACGCTGAGGAATGATTAGAGCATACCCATTTGGGATGCCGGTATAGGTCAGGCTAATTAAAAACCGATCCCTGTTCCTATACCAATACTCCCGCCAGAATTACCACCAGAACCGCTAATTCCCGTGGAAGTGCATGCAGACAGCAGAAGCAGCAAAATGACAGGTATTAACTTTTTCATTTAATGTCCTTATCGATGATGTATGTGGCACAAGATTATCATTAAGTTTCGAGCAAGTTAATCTCTGAGATTAACAATTCCAGAGCTCGAAAACACCCGAAAGCCTATGCTATATATTCTATGTTAAAGAGTGAACCCTGATAGGATTTGAATCCGTTTGAGCTGGCTCTTTTATTCATTGACCTACTTAATAATCATACATTTTCTGGCTTGAGGGCTGAAAATTATTTTTGCTGCGTTTGATTTGAAGCCGGAATTTCTGCTTGGCCGGAAAAGTACGGTTTTACTTTATCAAAACCCCAAAATAATATGGCGATAACGATAGCTGCAATAGTCATTTTCGAAAGCTTCATAGAATATTTCTCTTATTAAACAATTTATTATCTATCACTGTTTGGATCTTGCTTCGAGGTTAGCGGATCCGAAGCGTAATGTAGAAATTGGCGGATAGCATACCGAAAACAGCCCTGATTTACATTTCTTAATTATATAGATGCTTGATAGGGGGATCATTGGCAATTAGGCCTAGTGTAGGTAATAATGCATGGGGTTTCGTTCCAAGAGTTGGAAAGTAACCTTTGTCATTAATCTTATAGGAAAGCATCAATAAACTGCTTTCCTGTATTAGCACTGGGAGTAGCGATTGGCCGGGTTACCTCTATTGTTGTTTGTTATCTTCCCTGCGGCTATTGCTTTGCTGGTCCGTTTTATATCCAAGATTATCGATAAACCGATTGCCTTCCTGCCGGTATTTCTTACTGCATCATTTGTTAGTATCTGCGCTTCATTGATCTATATTGCTATTGCAATATTCCGTAACTTTTGAATTTTCTTTGATTTCCCAGCGGATAGAAAAAATATCAACATATTGACCTTGGGCATTTAACGTTATCGATTGAGTAATAAATAAAATTGAAAAGGTTGTAACGCCATTCTGTAATTAGAACGGATTTATTAATTAAGCCGGAGGTTGAGTGGCGAAAACGCTGACTAGCGCAAGTACGACGACGCCGGTGATTATTTCCAGTACCGTACAGAGCGTGAATCGTTGAAGGATATGGTTTGCGTCAGGTTTAATCTGGGGAACTAAAACATATCGGTTGTAGAGTGCAATTGCGACCATTGCCATGACCAGCGCAACTTTGATGCTTAATAATTGCTGGTAGGGCGATGACCAGTGAATTGGCCAGGTTCCCAAAGCCATTGCGGTGTTAATCATGCCGGTGGCAATCACCAGCAATACCGCAATATGGCCGAAGGCTGAGAATCTGGTCATTGCTCTGATGGCATCACTACGGTGTTTCGGATCGGACAAATAACCGAAGCAGACTAACAACGGAATTAAGGTACCGATCCAGTATCCACCGCTGAGTAAATGGATTGCATGATTAAGACGATGTAGAGCGCCCAAAAGCCCCGTATTGATCGTGACGTGTCCGACAAAACCCAGATTGATCAATAACGCCGTTGACAGCCAGACAATAGCGTTAAAACGACATTGCGGGCGAAGGAAAAGGCAACATCCAGCGGCAATCGCAAACGTTAATTGCCATTGCCAGACCGCGCCAAAGGTGGTGCTCAGGACCGCATATAAAATAGCGGGATTAATGGTATCGGGCCAGCCGCTGCCCATCAAACCACTTTGAGCCGCGAATATCGCAATAGCCGTTAGCAAATTTACGCTAATAGTGCCGCTTAGAACCCGGTTTAAGCGGGCATGCAGAGTCGATTTCAAAGCTATTGGCGTTAGTAACACCACAAAGATGCTGATGCCAAACATCAACATCACCGAGCTAAAATGTAATAGTCGGCCCAAAATCAACAGGGCTGTCAGGCTCATTAATTAAGGTTTAATCGTAAAGCTGTAGCTACCTTTGGTTTTATGCCCGTCAATAGAGACGACGCTCCAGCCGACATGATATTTTCCGGCAGTTAGCTTGGTGGTTATTGGCGCTATAAGGTGGGTATTATCTTTGCTATCCAGATTGAGATCGCCAGTATTAACCGGCGTATTATCTTCTGCCAACAGGTTAATCTTGCTGAATTTAAGTTCTATACCTTCAGAGAATTTTAACGAAATTTGAGTCGGTGATATGGCAACCGTTGCTTCGGCTGCCGGGGATTGTCGCTCCAGATGGGCGTGGGCCATTACCGATAAAGATGAAAATCCGAAAATCATGACCAAAAGAAAGACAAAGGTACGATACGTTTTATGTAACTGTTGAACCGTCATTTTATAACCTTAAGGCGCAATGCTGGGGAAATAAAAATACTAACATTTTCGCTAAATGCTGTATATGACTGATAATTGTTCTCATTAGTCTCAGGTGGATTTTGAAACTATACCCTTATTGTTTTGCACCGTTAAGTAAACCAAATTAGAGCTATTTGACAGTGCTGGTTGAATCATTGTTTTATGAAGTCGGTTGCACTTTATCGTTAATATTTTGAAAATATTATTGAAATTTTATGCGTTGGCAGATATTAAGTATTGAGAGTGTTATCGATACAAATGAAGGTATACACTTCAATCTCACAGGGAATTGGTTTAAAGGGAAAATTAAGATGAGAAAAAATTTATTAACGTTGGTTTTAGTTATCGGAATGTCGCTAAGCGTCGGGCTGTCTGCCAGCGTTGCCGAGAGTTCTCAGGTCTGTGCTGAAAAATACACCGACATATCTGGCAACCGATCGGTGTCATTAACTGATTGTGAAGGTAATAACTATACGATTCGATCGGGCTCGGTTCGTTCTGGTTCTGACCGATACCATCGGGGAAACAGAGGCCAGATTAGTCAGGATGGTGCCAGCTATGCCCGTGAAAAGTGGTGTGATGACAGCGGATGCTATAGGATTAATAACCAACAGGATATGTGCGTGTTAGAAGTTACCGGCGAATTGGTCAGCTGTTACTGATATTTTTGTTTATCCTACTGTTGTCAAGTTTATGTTGGTAGAGGTTAACGAAAATATGATAGCTGCAAAAATTTTACTGTTATTGATAATTACTTCGGTTCTTACCGCCTGTGGGAGCTTTGCCAGCCGTTTTGAAGGCGGAAACAGTGAGGTGTATTATTCCGGAGTTAAATATTCTATGCAAAAAGGGCAGGAGGGATATGGCTTTTATTACTTCGATGTGCCATTTTCCTTTGTGTTTGATACCGTAATGCTACCTGTTGATGCCATCCGGATCGGGACTAACAATATATAGTACTGATAATTGAATAGGTACCTTCTCTATATGGGGTGGTTGCTTTACATTGGATTATTAACCTGAAAAACCCATACGGGTAGGCCTGTTGATTTAATATCCTATTATTAAAAACTATTGTTTCTACTTCTATTTAAGCAGGCATAGGTGCTATCGACCTATTACATTGAATGTGTGTCCGATGTTATTTTTCGCTCAATGATCAGCTGAATGCGTCTTATTTTTTGTTCTGTGATATCACCGATCTCTACCGGTTTGTAGCAGCGTGAACAGATGGCACCTTGAATATCATTTAATGAGTTAACCTCATGGGTGGCTCGAAATGATTCGCTACCACATTTTGAACAATAAAACTTAAACTGAGGAGGCATATAAATCTCAAAGAGGCTTATTTATTTAATAAATTTATACCATATCGTGTTATTTATTTCATATGACCTTTAGTACACTATTATAGAGACATCGGTTCTAGTTTGGATAATAATTGATTGCAAAATGACTTATTGTAAATGATATGTTGTAAATATGTGTTTTTAATATAAATTAAAAGCATGTGAAATATGAAGGCATTTAAATAATATACATCCTATTTAAATAATATTGCGCTCATAGTGTGATGTTGATTTTTTTATCTTATTACGTTGTTGTCAGAAAATAAGCGATTGCTTTCCCCTTGCACCGGCAACGGTGGTTGTTTGTGTGACACCGATCCGTTAACCTTCCTCTCTACTATGTTAGACATGCTTAGATCTTATGAAATGACGCGTAATGTATCCTTAGTTTTGATGATTTTTTCTACTATTTTTTTATTACCCGCGCTGGCGAATGGCCGGGGCAAACCGATTAGCTTTAGTAAAGCTAAAACGTTGGCCGTGAGTATTCATAAAGATGCAAAACAAACTTTTTACTGTGGCTGCCCAATTCGATGGGAAGGTAAAAAGGGTATCCCAAACCTAAAAATGTGTGGATACCAGATTAGAAATAATTCCAATCGTGCTGGACGTATAGAATGGGAACACGTTGTCCCTGCATGGATGTTTGGTCATCAGCGTCAGTGCTGGCAAAACGGGGGGCGAAAAAATTGCACTAAAGATCCGATCTTTAATCAGATGGAAACCGACTTGCACAATCTTCAACCTGCCGTGGGCGAAATTAATGACGATCGCTCTAATTTTCAGTTTAGTCAGTGGAGCAGCCAAGCTACCCAATATGGCAAATGTCAGATGAAAATTGATTTTAAAGGGAAATTAGCAGAGCCACCGGAACGGGCCCGTGGCGCTATCGCCAGAACGTACTTTTATATGCGAGATCGCTATCATCTCCGTTTATCTAAACAGCAGACTCAGCTTTTTGACGCGTGGAATTATCGATATCCGGTTACCTTGTGGGAGTGTGAAAGGAATCGCCGAATATTAAAAATTCAAGGTAATGATAATCCGTATGTCAGCCAGCTATGCCGATAATTAGCACACTCACTTCATTTAATATTGATTAAACTTATATTCTTCTTATATTAATGGCCTTTTTATCGAGATGCCGTTATTTGTGATAGTTCAATATTAAAAACATTTTCATCACTATTCCCTTTGGCATTCTTCTGAGTCATCTACTAATAAAAAATAATTGATGGTATAATCTTTTTGAACTTATGCACGTATGCATTGTTCCACCTATATTGGTGTTTAACTTTCAAGGAAATAAGCTAATGAAATCTACCCGTATTATTCTTTCTGCTGCGGTTGCTCTGTCGCTATTAGCATTGAGTGGCTGTGGTGATAAAGAGCCTGCTAAGGCTGATAATGGATTACCGGCTGAGTGTAACGAGTATGTTACTACTGTAAGCACCTGCGTAACTAAGATGAGCAAAGATAATAAAGCAATGGCCGATCAGTTTAAAACTCAGATGGATGCTGCGACTGAATCTTGGAAAAAAGTTAGTGATAAAGAAGCGCTAAAAGCTAGCTGTAAAGCCGCTATGGATGCGTTTAAACCAACGTTAACTCAGTTAGGCTGTTAATATTGGCTATCACGTCGTAATGCAGTAACCGTATTGCGACGTGATTGTTACCCCTTCAATATATCCCTTCTTAACAGTAACGGGATAAAATTATTACCCCGTGTTGATGCGTATTTTCCATTAAGTCAGCATGACTGAAATGGTCAACGTGGTGGAGTAAAATAGCCTGATCTAGTCCGCGAGAGCCACCGTTCTTTATTGTTGCTCAACGGTGATTAATAACGGTGAGTCAAACATTGCTTTAGGTGAAATAACGCTTTCATTTAGTGGAATATTTGAGCCATACCGTTCAGCTAATTTTGCTTTTACCGCCGGAGACGTGAGATTAAATTCTTTGAGCTGCTGTAACTGGCCGATTTTCATATTGATAGCATTAGCGTAAATTTTCCACACGAGCTCAGAGCAGTATTGACGATTATCAGACCATTCAAAACTAAGGTCGTATGGTTTATTAATATAGCGTTGAGCCTCGGTAACTAAACTATTTTTTTGTTCGCTTGTCAGCGGAGTCTTCACTCTTTTTATAACATATTTACCTCCAGCGCCGCGTTTTATCCAGTCGCCGATCGCGGTATATTTAACCGTAGAGGATGCTTCTAATACGTAAGGCTTATTATTCTTAATCATTATAATGCCCATGTGGCTATAAGCCGAACTCGTTGCCTGTTGTATTGCAACGCTTTGAGATGAACGGGACGTTTGGAAAATTATATCGCCTTGCTGAGGTGCATATTGAGAGCTATGTCCTTTCGGTATGACTAACAGGCCCACAATCACAATGAGAAGAAAATAAGCCACTAAGGGCACCGGATGGAGTCGCGAGAATCTGTTGGCTTTGTTCATTAGCGTTGGTTTTATAGAAAATAATGAATGTCTCTGTTTTACCTTAGCTTAATGAAGTTAATGTGAAGTGGGATGTTACAATTCAACGCTATTTAAATAGATCGGTGATAGTTTTTTAGTTGCTTAGATAAATAGGGTGCTGTAGCGTGACTCTATTATGTCGAATATGTTTTTTTATTAGAGTGACACAGGGATTTCATGACTCTATATGATTTAAAACCTCGTTTTCAGACATTGCTAAGGCCGTTATTGGAGCGTTTATATCGGGCTGGTATTACGGCTAATCAGGTAACCTTAGCGGCTTTGGTGGTATCGGTTCTTATCGGGCTGCTGCTGGCAGTTTTTCCATTTTCTTATTTGTTTTTAATCCTTCCTATTTTTCTCTTTATACGCATGGCGCTAAACGCCATCGATGGCCTGCTAGCCCGAGAGTATCATCAACAGTCAAAGATTGGGGCATTGCTAAATGAAACCGGCGATGTGATATCCGATGCGGCACTTTATCTTCCTTTTGCGCTGTTACCGGGGGCGGTTCCTTGGCTGGTGATACTCGCTGTGTTGTTATCTGCATTGACCGAATTCTGTGGCGTACTCGCACAAACTATCGGAGCCTCTCGTCGTTATGACGGCCCAATGGGAAAAAGCGATCGGGCATTAGCGTTCGGCGCTTATGGTCTGGCCATCTTTATTTGGCCTGCGGTGCTGGAGTTCAGCTGGGTAATTTTTTCGCTGGTATCGCTCTTGTTAGTATGGACCTGCTTCAATCGTTGCCACAGGGCACTGGCAGAAGTTCGCTTATAATCAGGGAGCTGTTATATGAGTCCGATATTAATACGCGCACTAGTCGTGCTATTTGGTTTATTGATTATTGCCAGCGTCACCATTGCTGTTTTATCTCGACGCTCACCCGAGCGGGACTGGACTGAGCTTCGCCAGCGGATTACTACCTGGTGGTGGATCGTTATTGTCTTTTCACTGGCTATTTCGACGCCAAGGGTTATTTCATTAACTATTTTTGCCATTATCAGCTTTCTGGCACTGAAAGAGTATTTGACCCTTATTCCAACCCGCGGTTCTGATAATATGCCACTGTTATGGGCCTACATTGCTATTCCGATCCAATATTATTGGGTGGGAACCGCGTGGTATGGCATGTTCTTAGTGTTTATTCCCGTTTACGTATTTTTATTTTTGCCAATGCGTATGGTTCTGATCGGTAATAATAAAGACTTCTTGCGTTCAGCTTCGGTATTGCACTGGGGCGTGATGACAACGGTATTTGCGATTAGCCACGTTGCCTATTTAACGGTATTACCCGGTTCAGCGCCGGGAACTGGCCCACTGTTGGTGATTTTTTTGGTCGCGCTGACGGAGAGCAATGATATTGCCCAGTATCTATGGGGCAAGTCGTTTGGCCGTATTAAAGTTATTCCTAAGGTTAGCCCCAATAAAACGCTGGAAGGGCTGATTGGTGGTGTACTGACGACGATGCTCATCGCCTGGGCATTAGGCGGCATTTTAACGCCGCTGACGGCCGGTGAATCTATTTTTGCCGGGCTGTTGATTGGGGTAACCGGTTTTATTGGCGATGTCGTGATGTCCGCCGTGAAAAGAGATATTGGCGTTAAAGATTCCGGTAAACTGTTGCCCGGACACGGTGGCATACTTGATCGGTTAGACTCTCTTATTTACACGGCTCCGCTATTTTTCCACTTCCTCTACTATTTACACTATTAACCGGATTAGCGAGAGCGCATATGAATCGATTTCTCAGGCAGGTATTCGTCATTCTAATTGCCTATCCGGTAGTATTGGCATGGCTTGGTGTATCAGTCGCCCATCGTAAGCGGCTGCCGAAAAAAGGGCCGGGAATTATTATTGCTAATCATAATAGCCACTTAGATTTATTGACGTTACTGACCCTTTTCCCGCTTTCAATGGTTGATAAAGTTCAACCGGCCGCCGCCGCCGATTATTTTCTGAAAAATAGGCTATTGGGCTGGTTTGCTACCCGCGTAGTGGGGATTATTCCGGTGGTGCGCGGCGGTGGCGATCCTTTGCATAACGACCCTCTAGCCGGTTGCGCTAATGCGCTGCGCGAAGGTCGCATACTGATTCTTTTTCCCGAAGGCACCCGCGGCGAGCCTGAAAAACTGTCTGAGTTTAAATCCGGGCTTTGGTATTTATGCCAGCAGTTTCCTGATGTGCCGGTAACGCCGGTATTTTTACACGGTTTGGGCCGGGCAATGGGAAAAGGGCAATGGATACCGGTGCCTTTCTTTATCGATGTTTATGTCGATGAACCTATTTACTGTCATTCGGATAAAACGACGTTTATAACGGACCTGAAGCAACGCTTTGAGCTGTTACAAAATAGTGCACTAGGGAGAGATGTATGAGCTTAGCCGATCTGCGCATGCCCGATGAGGGACTATTTAAAACCTCTGACGGCACCGAACTCTTTTATCGCCGTTGGCTCCACCGGGAAGGAACTCCCGATAAAGCTATCGTGCTGTTTCATCGGGGCCATGAGCATTCTGGCCGTTTACAGCATATTGTTGATGAACTGGCGATGCCCGACGTACCGATGTATGCGTGGGATGCCCGAGGGCACGGTAAAACTGCCGGGCCGCGCGGATATAGCCCAAGTATTGGCACCTCAGTTCAGGACGTTGATGAGTTCGTTCGCTATGTTTCACAAGACAGCGGTATTGCTCTGGAAAATATTGTTGTTATTGCTCAAAGCGTTGGTGCGGTGCTGGCGGCAACCTGGGCTCATGATTATGCGCCGAAAATTCGCGGGCTGATTCTGGCGTCGCCGGCCTTTAAAGTAAAACTGTATGTCCCATTTGCCCGCGCAGGCTTAGGACTGATGCAAAAATTCCGCGGGCTGTTCTATATCAATTCATACGTCAAAGGGAAATATCTGACTCACGATCCTGAACGTGTTGCTTCGTTTAATCAGGATCCGCTAATTACCCGGGCGATTGCGGTCAATATTTTACGTGAACTTTATACCACATCAGAACGCATTGTTGCCGACGCGGCGGCCATTACCCTGCCGACTCAACTGCTGATTTCCGGTGATGACTATGTGGTTCACCATAAACCTCAGCATCAGTTTTATCAGCGTTTAAATACTTCGCTGAAAGAAAAGCATATTTTGGGCGGTTTTTACCACGATACGCTGGGCGAGCAAGATCGCCATCTGGCATTTGAGAAAATGCGGTCTTTTATTGCCAAACTGTTTTCTGCTGAACCGGTGCGCCATGACTATAGTGGCGAAGATCGTTGGAGCTATACCGCCGATGAATACCGCGATCTGCAGGCGCGATTGCCTCATTACTCCATCAAGCGCTATTACTACAAAGGGCTTACTGCCGGTATGGCTTCACTGGGTAAAGCCTCAAAGGGGGTTGAGATCGGCTTTGAGACCGGTTTTGACTCAGGTAGCACCTTGGATTACGTTTATCGTAATTATCCTCAGGGTAAAGGCTCTTTTGGCCGCTTTATCGATCGGCAGTACCTTAATAGCATCGGATGGCGCGGTATTCGCCAGCGGAAAGTCAATATTGAGAAGCTGATTCGCCGGGCGATTAAAGAGCTTAAGTCGCGTAATATGCCGGTGCGTATTGTCGATATTGCTGCCGGTCATGGTCGCTACGTTCTTGATGCGATTGGCGATGCTCTGGATATTGATTCTATTTTGTTAAGGGATTACAGCGAGCTGAACGTAGAGCAGGGGCGGCAGATGATCGCCGAGCGGCATTTAACTGATAAAGTCAGCTTTGTGGTCGGTAATGCTTTCGATCGCCAAAGTTTAGTGGCGTTGGATCCCGCCCCTACGCTGGGTATCGTGTCGGGGCTGTATGAACTGTTTCCAGAAAATGAAGATGTGCAGGCATCGCTGATGGGGTTATCCGATGCGATCCCTATCGGTGGGCTGTTGGTCTATACCGGGCAGCCATGGCATCCTCAACTGGAAATGATAGCCCGTTCGTTAACCAGCCACCAAAGCGGTAAACCTTGGGTGATGCGCCGCAGAACCCAAGGTGAAATGGATAGCATGGTCGAACGTGCCGGTTTTGTTAAACGCGTTCAACTCATCGACGACTGGGGCATTTTCAGCGTTTCGATTGCTGAGCGGGTTAGCTAACGCTGGAGAAGTGAGTAGCACGAATGAACCAACCGCCGTTTAACCCAGACTCCCGGCATCGGCTTTGGCCGATAGCGCTGGTCTGGCTACTATTTTTGGCGCCTTATTTTTTTCTGACGTATGGGCAAGTTAACCAGTTTACGGCAACCCGTAATAACGTTGCTACGCTAGCGTTTGGCTGGGAATCGTCTATTCCATTTTGGCCTTGGACGATTGTTCCTTACTGGAGCATCGATCTGCTCTACGGGGTATCTCTGTTTATTTGTACTACGCGTCGGGAGCTGATGGTTCATGGTTATCGCTTGGTACTTGCATCGCTGATTGCCTGCGCCGGATTTCTGATATTTCCACTGCGTTTTAGCTTTGTCAGACCGGTCAGCGATGGTCCTTTTGGCTGGCTGTTTCAACGGCTGGAGATGTTCGACTTACCTTATAATCAGGCCCCATCGCTGCATATCATTTTGCTTTGGTTGCTATGGCTGCGTTTTTATCCTCACGTTGCATCAACGTGGCGCTGGCTATTACACGGCTGGTTTGCGCTGATTGGCCTCTCCGTTTTAACCACGTGGCAGCATCATTTTATCGATGTTGTTACCGGCCTGTTTGCCGGCGTGGCGGTCAGCTATGTCTTGCCCGTAGCTTCGCGCTGGCGCTGGCAGCCGAGCAAAGACCCGTTTGCCCGGCGTTTAGCCAGTTACTATTTTATCGCAGCGACAGCGCTGGCTCTTGGCGCATGGTTATTAGGAGGTGGTTTTTGGTTGATGCTCTGGCCCGCCGCTGGGTTATTGATGGTTGCTTTAGGCTATTTGGGCTTGGGAAGCAGTATATTTCAAAAATCGGCGTCAGGATGCACATCGCCATCGGCCAGAATTTTATTAGCGCCTTATCAGCTAGGGGCGTGGTGTTCGTTTCTTTACTTTAGTACCAAAAACCAACCGGTGAGTGAAATTGCTAGCGGTATACTGCTAGGAAGCTATCCGCGCCATGAATTGCCTGCTATTGCGGTGCTGGATATGACATCCGAATGGCAGCAGAGCCGATATACTACCTGCCTTAGCTATCGGGCTTGCCCGCAGCTCGATTTATTGGCTCCTGATATTGAAGAGCTTCAGCAATCGGTACTGGCTTTGAATCAGCTACGCCAGCAAGGACCGGTACTGGTACACTGCGCCCTTGGTTTATCCCGTAGCGCTACCGTTGTTGCCGCATGGTTGATTCAACAAGGCTACGCGGCGGATGTTAGCAGTGCGATTAATATGATTCGCCGGGCACGGCCAGCGGTGATATTCAGGCCGTCTCATATTGATGTTTTAAATCAATGGCGTGTTCAATATTTAAATGAGGCTGAACGTGTTGGATAATCCGGTGGCTGGAAAAGTACTGATTGCTACGTTAAATAGCTGGCGATATCTGTCAGCGCTTTCTGTATTGGGCATGTTGTTCGCATTGAGTCTGCTGATAGATAGTCACTGTTGGGTATTACTGCTTTCATTGAGTTTATTCGTTGCCATGGTGTGTCAGTACTTCTACTGGCGCTTATGGCTAGACTGCCGATTGTTTCAGATTTTTTATCAATTTCTGGAGCAAAACGACGATTTTGATGCCGCGATCAATATGCTCTGGAATAAAAACGGTGATAACATTCATGATAATAATCGTAGCCTGATATCGCGCTGGGCCGGTGCCCGCAGGTTACTGCATTTGGGCGGTGTCGCGCTGTTAATTCAATGGTTAGCCGTCCTGCTGTGCATTGCTACGCGTGGCATTTGATAATATTAGATTGTTTTAATCTGTTACATTTCTAAATTGTGGTTGTACAATATTTATCGTACAAAGAAAGTAGGGTTAATTGCGTCGAGCAATCGACAATAAGGTAAGAAGGTTGATATGGCTGGGATAAGTATTACTAAGCTTTTGATTATTGGTGCGTTGATAGTGCTGCTATTTGGTACCAATAAGCTTCGTTCTCTGGGTAGCGACCTGGGTGCTGCAATCAAAGGTTTCAAAAAGGCGATGGATAGCGACACGTCGTCATCCGATGCACATGCAGAAACTCCGGTAGCTCAGGTTGAAGACAAGAAGTAATTAATTAGTTGGGGCCGTGGGCTCTATCGATAGAAAGGCGTGCTGTGCACGCCTTTCTTGTTTCTATTGCCGGGATAATTGTTTATTTCATACGGCGTGCTATTTAGCTTCTACTTAACTTCTACGCCTTTTGCCTGTAAATCTGCATGGTAAGATGAACGCACGAATGGCCCGCAGGCCGCGTGGGTAAAGCCCATCGCCATGGCTTCGGCTTTCATGTCATCAAACTCCGCCGGGCTAACGTAGCGCTGTACCGGTAAGTGGTGGCGGCTTGGCTGTAAATACTGGCCTAAGGTCAGCATGGTTACGCCGTGAGCCCGTAGGTCGCGCATGACTGCAACAATTTCTTCATTCGTTTCGCCTAATCCCACCATTAAACCGGATTTAGTGGTGATATCAGGGTGTGCCTGTTTAAAGCGTTCGAGCAGCTTCAGTGACCAGCTATAGTCGGCTCCCGGGCGAACCTGACGGTATAGGCGAGGTACGTTTTCTAAGTTATGGTTGAAAACGTCCGGAGGCGTTGCGGTCAGAATATCTAAGGCGCGATCCATTCGGCCGCGGAAATCCGGAACCAGAGTTTCTATTTTTATTTGTGGGTTTTTGGCTCTGATCGCGCTGATACAGTCGGCAAAGTGCTGGGCACCGCCGTCGCGTAAATCATCGCGGTCAACCGAGGTAATAACCACATAGCGCAGGCCCATATCTTTAATGGTTTGACCCAGCTTTTCCGGTTCATTAACGTCTGGCGCCATTGGCCGCCCGTGGGCTACGTCGCAGAAAGGGCAGCGGCGGGTACAAATGGCGCCCAAGATCATAAAGGTCGCGGTACCATGATTAAAACATTCTGACAGGTTGGGGCATGAGGCTTCTTCGCAAACTGAATGAAGCCCGTTTTTACGCATGGCGGCTTTGATACCCTGAATGCGGGTTGAATCAGTGGGAAGCTTAATCTTCATCCATTCAGGTTTACGTAGCATGGTCTGACGATCGGATTCTAGCGTTTTCACCGGGATCAGCGCCATCTTGTCTGCATCGCGGTACTTAATGCCGCGTTCCATTTGAATGGGTTTACTCATAATCGTTAAGATTCCAATAATCAGTCTCAGGCCGTTGATAGCCGAGTAATTGAATGAATTCCCGAATCAGGATTGGGCGTACATTATCTATTGTGGCGGTATCGGCAAGCTGCTTAACCTGTGTCATTTGTAATCCGGCGTAACCGCAGGGATTGATTCGTCTGAACGGTTCCAGATCCATATCAACATTGAGCGCCAGCCCATGGAAAGAGCACCCTTTGCGGATCCGCAGCCCGAGAGAGCATATTTTATTGCCGCTAACGTAGACTCCGGGGGCATCGGGCCGTGCCATAGCGGGTATATCAAAGTGTGCCAGAGTGATAATTACGGTCTGTTCTATATGGTTGACCAGTTCCTTAACGCCGATTTTTTTGCGTTTGAGATCGATCATGATGTACATCACCTGTTGGCCGGGACCGTGATAGGTTACCTGCCCGCCGCGATCGCTTTGAATAACCGGAATATCCCCAGCGGCAAGAACGTGTTCTGCTTTACCTGCCTGACCTTGGGTGAATACGCTGGGATGTTGTACCAGCCACAGTTCGTCAGCGGTAGCCGAGTCTCTGCGGTCGGTAAACCTATGCATAGCATGAGAGACCGGCAGATAAGGCTGTAACCCAAGTTGGCGTATTACAATGGTATTTTGTTGCAAGTAGGTCATCATAACGTTACGAAAATGGTACAGCCATTATACCCACCGTAAGGCGATACCACCAGATGAAATCCGCCTATTTAACTCATTGGTAGCAGGGGGGGATAAACATGTTATCAGGCGAACAGCGGCAGCCGTTGAATAGTAACGGAGACTCCCGCTGATGATTAAGCTTAAGAATCTATTTCACTCATGACCATCCAGCCAATACCATAGCGGTCGGTGAGCATTCCAAAACCCTTAGACCAGAAGGTGCGCTGAAAAGGCATATTGATTTTGCCTCCTGATGCCAGACTGTTAAACAGCCGTTCAGCTTCGGCCTTATCTTGTATGTTCAATGACAGGCTAAAACCGTGAAAGCCGGGATGGCTGTAATCACATTGCCCGTCTGAAGCCATGAATTGGGAGTCGCCGATAACTACGTTGGCATGCATAATTTTATTCTGCCACTCGGCGGGAACGGGGTCGGAGGATTTGTCCGGAGACTCTTTGTATCGCATCATCATCGTGACTTTTGCACCAATGCTACGCTGATAGAATTCCAGCGCTTCTTCGCAGTTACCGTCGAAAAAGAGATAAGGTTGTAATTCCATGAATTAGCCCTCTTTGATTGGAGAATAAACAATCTGTCACATTCCAAGCATAGTGTCAGATGAATCGGCGTGCTATTGGGTTTGCTGTATGCGGTGTTTATATTCGCAAGGTTTAGATGCAATTTAATGATTTTTATTGAAAAATTCTTAAGTGGGCTGAAGGTGGGTTACATTGGGTTACAGTTCTGTGATGGGTGGGAAAGAACATAAAAGCCGAATAACGGCATTATCCAGCCTTGGACTGCTAACAAAGTAGTTCAATTTGGTTTTATCGTAAGTTTCATCCGCATAATCAACATCGGAATATTGGCCTTTTCTGGCGGCCGAGGGGCGACATTTTCAGGTATAAAGCGTTTCGGGCTTACCTTTTCTTGTATCTAGGATTTATCATTAATCGAAAGCCGAATAACGATGTTATTCGGCTTTCAGGCAGTTTTGTGTTTCGTGAGGGAGCGGCTACAGTACCATACGTACGATGTCGATATTACCCAGCTCTTCATACAGAATTTCTACCTGTTCAATATGCGTTGCGTTAATCGTTATCGATATGGAGTGGTAGTTTCCTTTGCTGCTCGGCTTTATTTGAGGGGTATAGTCGCCGGGCGCATGGCGTTGTACCACTTCCACTACTTGGTCGACTAGCTCTGGTTTTGCTTCGCCCATGACTTTATAGGTAAAAGAGCAGGGGAAATCGAGCAGTTCCTTCAGGTTAGTTTTCATGGTTACTCCAACAAAATAAAAAATGACATTGCCATATAAAAGTATAGCTCCCGCGGTGGCGGGAGCTACTCTGACTGTTACTTCTATATATGGTGACTAACGCCCGTTTTTCAAGAGCGACTAGCCAAACCAGCGGTGAAACAGCAGTTTGATGTGATCGACCAGACGGCTAAAGAACCCGCCTTCTTTCACTTCGTTTAGTACCACTAGCGGGCGCTGTTCAATAGTTTTGCCGTCTAGCTGGAAGTTAATGGTACCAATAGCCTGGCCTTTCGCTAACGGAGCGCTAATTTCAGTGTTAGTTAGCGTGTAGCTGGCCTTCAGGTCGTTTAATCGGCCGCGAGGGATAGTCAGGTGAGCATCTTTATCAACGCCTAACTGAATGCGGTCAGTGTCACCAAACCATACTGGTTCTGAGGCGAACTCTTTGCCAGCCTGCAATGGAGTCACGGTTTCGAAGAAACGGAAACCCCAGGTTAGCAGCTTTTTGCTTTCAGTTTCGCGGCCCTTAAAGGTACGTCCACCCATCACAACCGAGATCAGGCGAGTATTGCCTTCGGTCGCTGATGCTACCAAATTGTAGCCAGCTTTGTCGGTATGGCCGGTTTTGATGCCGTCAACGTTTAAGCTGGTATCCCACAGTAAACCATTACGGTTTGGCTGTTTGATATTGTTGAAGTAATACTCTTTTTCTTTATAAACCTTATATTCTTCAGGAACGTCACGAATGATTGCCTGACCAATCAACGCCATATCTTTAGCTGAGCTGAATTGGCCCGGTGCATCTAAACCATGTACGGTTTCAAAATGGGTGTTTTGCAGGCCCAGCGATTTAACGTAGCTATTCATGATACCGACGAAAGAATCCTGACTGCCGGCAACGTGCTCAGCCATCGCAACGCAGGCATCATTACCAGACTGAATAATCACGCCGCGATTAAGGTCAGAAACTTTAACCTGAGTACCGAGCTGTAGGAACATCAGAGAAGAACCTTTAAATTCCGGATTGCCGGTAGCCCAGGCGTCTTTACTGATAGTTACGGTGTCATCAAGATGTATTTTCCCTGCTTTAATACTCTGACCGATAACATAGCTGGTCATCATTTTAGTCAGGCTAGCAGGCTCCCTGCGGGCATCTGCATTCATTTCTGCCAGTACTTTTCCTGAGTTGTAGTCCATCAGGTAGTAGGCTTCAGCATCAATTTGCGGAGCGGCCGGGATCATCGTTTTAAGATTAACGTCATCGGCTCTGACCACGGAGGTCGCGCTTAAGGCAATTAATGCGCCAAGGGTCATACTCTTGAACCGTTGGCTGCTGATTTTCTTTGAAGTGAGAGTCTGTTTCATAATCGGGACAATAATATCCGTAGAAAAGTTAATAACGGCCACATTATAACAGGTGGCGAAGCGCTGGACATACAACATAACGCGTATCTCTGAATTTTACCCTAGTCTGCTAACCAGGGGCCCTGCGGTTAAAGCGGAATAGACATAATCAGTGTATTGGGCTGTCCTTGCCCCGACAGGCGTTGTTGCAGATCCTGAGCCTGTTGCTTAGTACTAAACGGTCCTAACTGAATTCGGTAAAAATCACCCGAAGTGGATATCATTCCGGGAACGTTGAGTTGGTTGCTTAATTTTTTCTGTAGATCTTCTGCCCGCTGGCGGTCATTTAGTGCGCCGACCTGAACCACATAGCCTGAAGCTGGTTTTGCGGCCGTTGCGTTATCGGCTGAGGTTGGTGCAGGAACAATGACGGCGGTATCAGGCTTGGCAGGGATATTAACGTTTTCTTCCTGACCGGGTGAGTTCAAGGTCAGCGGCGTTTTTTCCTGCGATGGCGTTGGAATAGCGACGCTGTTATCCGGTTTAGCCGGTACGTTTACCTGACTACCTTGCTGAGGTGCAGAAAGCGTTAATGAGCCAGCTTCCGGTGCCGGAGTAGGAATCGTGACATGATTATCAGGCTTAGCCGGAATGTTTACCGGTTCACCTTGCTGAGCTGGACTAACCGGATTAGCTCCCATGGGAACGATCGATGATGTATTTGAAGCTGAGGGCGCGCCGAGGTCAGGGCGGGCGGGCAGTATATACGTTTTTTTAGCTACTTCAGTACCGATCGTTCCCGGACCTGATAGCGTACCGTCTGGTGCAACGATAATAACGTCAAGACGAACTTTGGTCTGATTGGTGACGTTGAGCCGGTCAGCGGCTGCTTTCGATAAATCGATAATTCGACCCGGCGTGAAAGGGCCGCGATCGTTAACGCGAACCACGAGCTGGCGGCCGTTGCTCAGGTTGGTAACGCGAACGTAGCTTGGCAGCGGTAGCGTAGGGTGGGCGGCGGTAAGCTCATTGGCGTCAAATGTTTCACCCAACGCGGTTTTGCTGCCGTGCAGTTCTTGCCCATACCATGTTGCTAAGCCTACTTCGCTAAAGGTTTCCGGATTGGTCACAACGCGATAGTTTTTGCCCTTGACCTTATAATCCTTCATGGTTCCGGCATCATAAGGTTCATAGCGGGGCTCTACGCCGCTAATTTCAGTTACCGGCCCGGTATGCGGAAGCGGTGGGAGCGTGTTGGTCGGCGGCGTCGTTGATTCGCAGGCCGTAAGCAACAATCCCATTATACTTATCCATAGCCACTGTTTGCGCATTAAACTGTCCTCATACATATTTTGATAGCAATTTTCTGTGGGTGTGAATCGACATGACAATACCCAGTCCGGCCATTAATACAATCAGTGCGGAACCGCCGTAGCTGATGAAGGGTAACGGTACGCCAACTACGGGTAAAATTCCACTGACCATGCCGATATTGACAAAAACATATACGCACAGAATCATCATGATTCCACCAATTAGCACCCGGCCGAAGCTGGTTTGAGCGTTAGCCGCGAGCATGAATCCACGAATGATAACGCACAGATACAGTGCTAACAGAGCCATTACGCCGATAAGCCCTAACTCTTCTGCCAACACGGCAAAAATGAAGTCAGTGTGCCTCTCGGGTAAAAATTCTAACTGTGATTGGGTTCCATGCAGCCAGCCTTTACCCCAAAGTCCACCGGAACCGATGGCAATTTTGGACTGGATAATGTGATAACCGGCGCCTAATGGATCGCTTTCCGGATCTAACAACATCATGACCCGCATTCGCTGGTATTCGTGCATCAGGAAAAACCACAGTACGGGAATAAATGCCGATAGGGCCGCGATGGCAAGCAGAATTAATCGCCAGCTCATTCCCGCCAAAAACAGAATAAATAGGCCGGAAGAGGCAACCAGTATTGACGTACCCAGATCGGGCTGCGCTGCAACTAAGAGCGTCGGGAAGAAAATCAAAACCAGCGCAATACCCGTATTACGCAATGAAGGCGGGCATGAGTCACGGTTGATATAGCGGGCAACCATCAGCGGTACGGCGATTTTTGCAATTTCTGATGGCTGAAAGCGGATAAAGCCAAGATCTAACCAGCGTTGAGCTCCTTTACTGATTTGCCCATAAACATCGACTAAGACCAGCAGGATAACGCTGAAAATGTAGAGGTAGGGTGCCCAGTTTTCATAAACGCGAGGCGGGATCTGGGCCATGGTTAACATGATGACCAGACCGATAACCGTTTGCCCGATTTTACGTTCCATCATACCGGGGTCTTGCCCGCTAGCGCTCCATAATACAAAAAAGCTATAGGCAAGCAGTGTCAGCAAGAAAAACATCAGAATCGGGTCAATATGGATTTTTGTCCATATCGTAGGCTTTTGTTTGTTATCACTCATTGGCTATTTTTCTGTCACTGTCAGTCGCCTTCACTAGGCAAGGTATTGAGCTCTGGTAACGTAGTATTCTGATCGTCTAATAAAATATGATCGAGTATACGACGTACAATTGGGCCTGCATTACCGCCACCACCGCCGCCATTTTCTAAAATCATTGAAACGGCAACCTTAGGATTATCATAAGGGGCAAATCCGATAAACAGGGCATGGTCCCGGAGATGTTCAGATAATTTCTTCGCGTTATACACTTCGTTTTTCTTTAAACCGAAAACCTGAGCCGTTCCTGATTTCCCGGCTGCTTTATACGGTGTACCGGCAAATATGCGGCGTGCCGTACCGTTAGGACGACTAACCACGCCGTACATACCGTCTTTGGCAATTTCCCAATATCCGGAACGTATATCTCCGATATGGGTATTTTCTTTCTGCTGATAGGGAACCAGCTTACCGTTAACTTTAGTGCTGTTCAGTAGATGAGGCGTTTTAACCAAGCCGTCATTAATCAGGGTAACCAGCGCTTTTGACATTTGGATTGGCGTTGCCGTCCAGTAGCCTTGGCCGATGCCAACCGGAATAGTATCACCCTGATACCATTGTTTTTTATGGCGTTTCATTTTCCATTCGCGGGTCGGCATAATGCCGGGGTACTCTTCGGAAATATCAATGCCGCTGTATTCACCATAGCCGAATCGTCTCATCCAGCCGGCTAGGCGGTCAATGCCCATATCGTAAGCGACTTGGTAGAAGAAGGTATCGGCAGACTCTTCCAGCGCACGGGTAACGTTTAGCTGGCCATGGCCGGATCGTTTCCAGTCGCGGTAACGCTTATCGGTATTCGGTAACTGCCACCAGCCCGGATCAAAAAGGGTTGTTTTTGGCGTAATAGCCCCTTCGGAGAGCGCGGCTACGGCAATATAAGGTTTCACCGTGGACGCTGGAGGGTAGGTTCCCTGAGTTGTTCGATTAATCAATGGGCGGTCTGGATCGTTTAGCAGCCGCTGATAGTCGGAATAGGCAATGCCATCGACAAACAGGTTTGGGTCATAGCTTGGGCTGGAAACCATCGCCAGAATACCGCCATCTCTGGGATCGCTGACGACAACGGCAGCCCTGCGATGTCCAAGCAGTTCGCCAATGTATTTCTGTAGATTAAGGTCAATGGTCAGATAAATATCTTTACCCGCCTGCGGCGGCTGCTCATTGAGCTGACGAATGACTCTGCCGCGGCTGTTAACTTCGACCTCTTCATAACCGGGTTTGCCGTGCAGAACTTCTTCGTAATATTTTTCAATGCCTTGCTTACCGATATCATGGGTGGCTGAGTAATCCTGCAGCTGGTCGGTTGCCGATAAGCGTTCTAAATCTTGCATGTTAATTTTGGATACATAGCCAACTACGTGTGTTAGGGCGGAACCATAAGGGTAGTAGCGGCGCTGGTAGCCTTTAATTTCGATGCCGGAAAAACGGTATTGGTTAACCGCAAACTGGGCAATTTGCAGCTCGGTCAGGGTGGTTTTTAAGGCAATGGGGGTAAAGCGACGGGAGTTTTTGCGCTCTTTTTCAAAGTTTGCCACATCCTCGTCGTTCAGATCGACAACGGAACGGAGCTGTTCGATTTTATCTTTCAGGTCGGTGACTTTTTCGGGGACCAGCTCAAGCTGATAAATTGTTCTATTCTCGGCAAGGGCTACGCCGTTACGGTCGTAAATTAGCCCTCGGGTTGGCGCGATAGGAACAAGCTTTATCCGATTATCGTTAGATCGGGTTTGATAATCTTCGAAGCGTTGGATCTGTATGTTGTATAGGTTGGCGATTAAAATAGCGATGAGAATCACTATGCCAATAATAGCAACCAGTGCGCGGCGTATGAAGAGGGCCGATTCTGCCGAGTGATCCCGAAAGGCGTTGCGTTCTTTTTTCATCCAAAAACTATTTCATCCCGTTGCTATTCACGATGATACGGATGATTTGTAGTGATGCTCCATGCGCGATAGAGGCTCTCTGCTACTAATACACGTACTAATGGATGGGGTAACGTGAGCGGCGATAAAGACCAGCTTTGCTCGGCCGCGCTTTTACACGATGGAGCCAGACCTTCGGGCCCACCAATTAGCAAACTGATATCACGTCCATCCTGCTTCCAGAACTCTAGCTGCTGGGCTAGCTGCGGGGTTTCCCAAGGTTTTCCGGGAATATCGAGCGTAACAATCCGGTTTCCTTTGCCCACGGCGGCCAACATGAGTTCACCTTCTTTTTCTAAAATTCGTTTTATATCGGCGTTTTTCCCCCGCTTCCCTGCTGGCACTTCGATTAGCTCAAAGGGCATATCCTTAGGGAAACGGCGAATATAGTCAGTAAATCCAGTTTGAATCCAATCGGGCATCTTGGTGCCGACTGCAATTAACTGCAGCTTCACTCATTCGCTCCAGAGTTTTTCGAGTTCATATAACCGGCGGCTATCTTCCTGTAATACGTGAACGATAACATCGTCCAGATCGACGACTACCCAGTCACCCGTTGCTTCACCTTCAACGCCGAGAGGCATCATTCCAGCTCTACGCGCTGACTGAACAACGTGATCGGCAATGGAGGCTACGTGGCGGCTTGACGTTCCGGTACAGATAATCATGCAATCCGTAATACTTGATGTCTTGCTGACGTCGATAGTAATAATGTCCTGACCTTTCAGGTCTTCGAGTTTATCTATAACAAATGCTTGGAGTTCTTGTCCGTACAAAGGTTCACCCTTAAATTAAATGATTAATATCAACCTATTGTCGCTATCAGGTCACAATAAGTCATTATTCATTCATTATTGCGGTTGCCGGTGGCTTTGTTTATTGCCGCTTGCACCTCTAACGTTCTCGCAGCCCGCTATGATATCACGAACTCCCCGGTTAATGGCATTAACTCTGTGTATCCTTCAGGGGAGAGACAGTTTTATTTGTCCGATGGGTTATTCGACTTCGATCAATTGTAGCAAATTCGGTAGTTAGGGAGCGTGGATACGAAAGGGACCGTTGTTTGGCAGCTTACTATCCGGTAAACACCGGCGTTAGCGATACAGGCCTTGCTGCTGTATATACTGTTGCACGTTCTTTGGCAGTAAGTCATCACAGTTCATCTGATTGTGATGACGCTGGCGAATATCGGTGGCTGAAATATCAAGCAACGGTGTGTGAGCCAGATAAATTAACCCATTAGGCTGCTGTTCTAGCGCATTGACGTCCGTGGTTCGATGCGCGTCGAGCCAGCACTCAAGCTCCGGCGTATCGAGCCTATCGGCGTAGCCTGAGCGGCCACAGACGAGTAGGTGGCAGTAATCCAGCAGCGATTGCCAGCGATGCCAGTAGTGCAGGGTTAACAACGAATCCTGCCCGATAATGAACGCCATTGGCGTATCTGAACCCTGTTCGCGACGAAGCTCTTCCAGCGTATCAATAGTGTAGGATGGCGTGGTGCGATGAAGCTCTCTTTCATCGACAGAAAACAGCGGATCGTTTTCTGTCGCCAGCTCGACCATCCGTAAACGCTGCTGTGCATTTGCTTCAGGCTGTGGTCTATGAGGCGGAACGTGGTTAGGCAGTAGCGTAATGCGTTGGAGGCCAACTTCTTCAGCCAGCGCCGCGACCGGCAACAGATGCCCGTAATGAATAGGATCAAAGGTACCGCCAAACAGGGCATAAATAGCCCCGTTGCTTTTAAACCCATCAGACATCTAGCTGTGCCTCTGGTAAAGGTTTGCCGCAAAGCAGCATCATAAGACTTTCGAGGCCATCCCAGATTGACTGGCCGAAATCCTGTTTAATGGTCAGCTCAAGCTGAGTCAGCAGTGCAACCGCCTGAGTAAGCTGGGAGGCTGATAATCTTTGTAATGCTTGCGTTAATAAAGGGCGCCGATTTTGCCATACCTTTTGCCGATCGAATAGCGTTCTTAACGGCGTTTGTTGCATTTGGCGTTGTAAATGCAGCAGCTGGAGCAGCTCTCGTTGTAACGTTCGTATCAGTATTAATGATTCGGTATCTTCTAGCCGGAGCTGATTAAGAATATGAAAGGCTCTTTTGGTTTTGCCAGCCATAATCGCATCGAGCCAATGGTATGGCGTGAAGTGGGCCGCATCGTTGACCGCTTGTTCAACCCGAATCAGCGTGAGTTTGCCGTCAGGGTACAGCAATGATAACCGCTCAAGGGCCTGAGAAAGCGCCAGCAGGTTGCCTTCATAGCAATAGCTGATTAGCTGTATGGCCGCATCGTCGATTGTCAGTTTCATCGTTTTTGCCCGCTGGGCAACCCAGCGGGGCAGGTGGGCCTGCTCCGGCGTTAAACAGCTGACGTACACGCTATTGACGCTCAGGCTCTTAAACCACGCCGCGTTTTCCTGTGCTTTAGATGGCTTGGGGCCGCGCAGAATTAAAAGAATATCGGGGTTTAATAGCGTGCTGAGCTGAGTTAACGGTTCCCCGAGTGCGGCATTTATGCCGTTTTCAGGAAAATGAAGCATAAGTATTTTGCGGGTAGAGAACAGGCTGAGGGCTTGGCATTCGCTGTAAATCGCCTCCCAGTCAGTCTGAACGTTGATATCAAAATGGAATGCTTCACTGAACCCTTGTTGAGAGGCCACGCGCCGGATGGCATCCTGACTTTCTTCTAACAGAAGAGGTTCATTTCCATAGAGTTGATAGCAGCTGCGCAGCCCTTCGAGGAGCTGCGCATTGAGCTGTTCCGGATACAATCGGATCATCGAATGACGGAACCGCCGGTTTTCGGTTGGTGAGCCGATTTAACTTCGGCATCCGTCATGGGTTTTTCAGTCGTCTGAACGACAATCAGCTTACGGACCAGCTGTTGTGCCAGCTGTTCACGCATTTCTTGTCGAATCATATCCTGTTCAGCGTCTTTGGCTAATGCGGTTAGCGGATTATCAAAGAACGAACGGAATACTTTAGCTTCAATTGGATATATTCCCCGGCCCGGAATCATGACCTGAGCGCTGGCGGTCATCACCATTTGGTATTCTGCCGTGGTACCGTTCTGGAAGACAGAAACGGTATCTTGGCTACTGTTTTCACCCGACAGACGTAGAGATGGAATATCTTGGCGAGTGGTATCTTCAGCGATATTAACGCTGCTTTGACGCAACTGGCTGCGAACCGAACGGGTTAATGGCCCGTATGGATCGGCGCTATCTAGAATGAGGGTCTGTAACTCTTGCGGTACGTTAGTGGTACCGCGTAAGTTATAACCACATCCGGCAGTCACTAAGACTGCCATAGCAAGCATTGCTGTAATGATAGGATGTCGCACGTCTACTCCTTGGTTTAGCTTACAACCAGATTTAAAAGTTTTCCGGGTACATAGATAACTTTGCGGATTGTTACACCATCCAGATATTTAGCAATCATAGCTTCCTGACTGGCTAAAGCCTTGACCTGCTCTTCGGTAATATCGGCGGGAACGGTAATTTTAGCTCTGACTTTACCGTTCACCTGAACGACAACCAGCTTCGCATCTTCTACCATTGCGGCTTCATCCGCAACTGGCCATGGTGCTAAATCAATATCGCCTTCACCGTTCAGCGACTGCCATAGGCTAAAACAAACGTGCGGTGTGAACGGATAAAGTAAACGAACAACCGCCAGCAGGGCTTCCTGCATCAGCGCGCGATCCTGTTCGGTTTCTTGCGGTGCGCGGGTTAACTTGTTCATTAACTCCATGACTGCCGCAATCGCCGTATTGAATATCTGACGTCGGCCGATATCATCGTTCACTTTAGCGATAGTTTTATGCAGGTCTCTGCGCAGCGATTTTTGCTCTTCGTTCAGGCTGGCAACGTTTAACGCGCTGGTTTTACCTTTTGAAGTATGATCGTAAGCTAAACGCCATACGCGCTTAAGGAAACGGTTAGCTCCCTCTACGCCAGACTCCTGCCATTCCAGCGTCATTTCTGCGGGAGAAGCAAACATCATGAACAAACGAACGGTATCGGCACCGTATTTCTCGACAATTTCTTGTGGATCAATGCCGTTGTTTTTTGATTTGGACATTTTAATCATGCCACAGTAAACCAGCTCGCGCCCGGACCGATCGAAGGCTTTAACGATACGGTTCTTATCATCCCGCTCGGTGGTAACGTCCTGAGGGGCAATCCAGATTCGCTCGTTATTGTCAGCGGTGTAGTAGAATGCATCGGCTAGCACCATACCCTGACACAGCAGGCGTTTTGCCGGCTCATCCGAGTTAACCAGACCCGCATCGCGCATCAGCTTATGGAAGAAACGGAAATACATCAGGTGCATGATGGCGTGTTCAATACCGCCGACATACTGATCGACCGGTAGCCAGTAGTTAGCCGCCTTCGGGTCGAGCATGCCTTTGTCATACTGAGGGCAAGTGTAGCGGGCGTAATACCATGACGATTCCATAAAGGTATCAAACGTATCGGTTTCACGCAGCGCAGGCTGGCCGTTGTAGGTTGCTTTAGCCCACTCAGGGTCTGCTTTAATTGGGCTAGTGATGCCATTCATGTGGACGTCTTCAGGCAGAATAACCGGCAGTTGGTCAACAGGCGTTGGAACCACAGTTCCGTCTTCCAGCGTCATCATTGGGATGGGTGCACCCCAATAACGCTGGCGGGAAACGCCCCAGTCGCGCAGGCGGTAGTTGACTTTGCGCTCGCCCAGATTAAGAGAGACTAGCTTATCGGCAATGGCCTTGAAGCTGGCTTCGTAGTCGAGCCCGTCGAATTCACCTGAGTTAAACAGTACGCCTTTCTCAGTCATGGCCTGTTCGCCGATATCCGGCTGTGAACCATCGGCCGCAAGAATTACCGCTTTAATCGGCAGACCGTATTTAGTTGCGAACTCCCAGTCACGCTGATCGTGGGCAGGAACCGCCATAACGGCACCGGTGCCGTATTCCATCAGAACAAAGTTAGCAACCCAGATGGCGACTTTCTCGCCGCTGAGCGGATGAATAGCGTATAGGCCAGTGGCCACGCCTTTCTTTTCCATGGTGGCCATTTCGGCTTCAGCCACTTTGGTATTGCGGCATTCATCGATAAAGCTATTTAGCGCAGGGTTGTTTGCCGCGGCCTGAACTGCCAACGGATGCCCTGCTGCAATCGCCACATAGGTAACGCCCATAAAGGTATCAGGACGGGTGGTATAAACGGAAAGTGAATCGTTACTGCCGTCGATAGCAAATTTGATTTCTACGCCTTCAGAACGGCCAATCCAGTTGCGCTGCATGGTCTTAACCTGTTCAGGCCAGCTTTCCAGCGTGTCCAGATCGTTTAGCAGTTGGTCTGCGTAAGCGGTGATTTTAATAAACCACTGAGGGATCTCTTTACGCTCAATCGGGGTATCACAGCGCCAGCAGCAGCCTTCAATAACCTGTTCGTTAGCCAATACCGTTTGGTCATTGGGACACCAGTTAACCGCCGACGTTTTTTTATACACCAAGCCTTTTTCATACAGCTTGGTGAAGAACCACTGTTCCCAGCGATAGTAATCAGGATCGCAGGTGGCAAATTCACGGCTCCAGTCATAACCAAAACCCAATAGCTTGAGCTGGTTCTTCATGTAGTCGATATTCTCGTAGGTCCATGGAGCAGGGGCGGTGTTGTTTTTTACCGCCGCGCCTTCAGCAGGAAGGCCAAAGGCATCCCACCCAATTGGCTGTAATACGTTTTTGCCGAGCATCCGCTGATAGCGGGAGATAACGTCACCGATGGTGTAGTTACGAACGTGGCCCATGTGCAGTCGCCCTGAAGGGTAAGGCAGCATAGAGAGGCAGTAATATTTTTCTTTGGTCGGATCTTCAGTGACCTGAAAGGTTTGCTTTTCTTGCCAGTGGCTTTGTACGTGAGATTCGATATCTTCCGGGCGGTATTGCTCTTGCATGGCGACGTATCGTCCTTCTGTTTATAAAAATTGCTCTAACTTATCGTTACTAGAATAAAATAGGCAGTTATTGCATTTATCTGCAATGGGGAAATAGATCCCCATAGGATAGCCGATAAGCGCTAGCCGCAACAATACTCTAAAGCGCTGGAAAGCGTTTTTATGCTAAATAATCATGACAAAAATGAAGTTACCGGTGATTTAGCGTTGTTTGTGAATAGCTTGCGTTGGTTTTTTATCGCGTTCTTTGAGGTAGTGGAAGCTAGAGATAAAGCATAGGGCGTAGCCAAATAGCTCAGAACCCTCTTCAACGGCGCTTTTAATGTGGTATAGCATAAATTTAGAATGGTCTGGGTCAAGGCCATACCATATGTACTTCATGCCGAACAGGCGGGAAAATATCAGAATACAAATCAGGCCGGAAATCATAAAGCTGTAGCTTGGCGAGCGGGTGTACTCGGCTAACTGTATTAGCGTTTGCTTCAGGTTAAAGGAAACCAATAACAGGCAGAGTGCCGTAATTGCTAATGCGGGGTAAAGCCAAAAGCCGGGGCTGATAAGATCAAAAAAGCTGTCAAGCTCGCGAATAAACATGCAGCCAAAGAACCCGGCAATTAAAATGCTTGATTGCCTGATTTCTGACCTTTTTATGGCCAGCATTGAAAATAGAATAATGTCGGCTAACAGTATGATTTCTTGTGTGATTTGCACGCAAGAATATTCACCAAACTGGTTGCCGGTGAGCTTTACGTCTAAACACAGCATTCCAATGGCTAAAGCCGCAGCAAGTGAATAGAGCAGAAATTGCTTTACTGCCCGTAAGAGGGCGTTGAGTTCAGTTTGCATAACATTAGGCTTTCTCTGCGATTGTGCGATATAGCCGAACTTAATGAGCAGGTTCTTCCCTATGAGAAAGAACCCGCTCTAATTTTAGTGCAGAATTTTAGCTAAGAAGTCTTTTGCCCGTTCAGACTGAGGATTGTTAAAGAAATCATCTTTATTGGTATCTTCAACAATTCTACCTTCATCCATAAACAAAATGCGGTGCGCCACTTTTTTGGCAAAGCCCATTTCGTGGGTGACTACCATCATGGTCATACCTTCATAGGCCAGCTCAACCATGACGTCGAGAACTTCATTGATCATTTCTGGATCGAGGGCTGAAGTTGGCTCATCAAACAGCATGGCTATCGGATCCATACATAGCGCACGGGCAATGGCTACGCGCTGCTGTTGGCCGCCGGAAAGCTGGCTTGGGAATTTATGCGCGTGGCTGGAGAGACCGACTCTGTCTAACAGCGCGAGACCTTTCTTTTCCGCTTCAGACTTGCTTCTATTGAGGACTTTGACCTGTGCCAGCGTCAGGTTTTCAATAATAGACAGATGTGGAAATAGCTCAAAGTGCTGGAATACCATACCCACGCGGGCACGAAGCTGTGCGAGATTGGTTTTCGGATCGTTCACGGCAATGCCATCGACCAGAATGGTGCCTTCCTGAATTGGCTCAAGGCCGTTAACCGCTTTAATCAGCGTTGACTTACCTGAACCAGAGGGCCCGCAAACAACAACGACTTCACCCTTCTTTACTTCAGTTGTGCAATCTGACAACACCTGAAAACGGTCATACCATTTAGAAACATGTTTTAAGGAAATCATCAAACTGTCCTTTTCTTTAAGTAAGTTACAAGTAGCGACGCCGAGAGGCAAATGACAAAGTAGATGAAACCGGCGAATAAAACCATCTCTGTTTCGGTTCCGTAGTTTTTACCTACGTTGGTTGCACTGCGGAAGAAGTCAGCAAGCCCGATAACATACACCAGAGCGGTATCCTGAAATAATATGATGCCTTGAGTCAATAGCAGCGGCGTCATCGCTTTAAAAGCCTGAGGCAAAATAATCAGTCTCATAGACTGCCACGGTGTCATACCCAAAGCGAGTGCGGCAGAATTCTGGCCTTTAGAGATGCTTTGTAAACCAGCCCGGATAATTTCTGAATAGTAGGCGGCTTCAAACAGCGAGAACGCGATAACCGCGGAAATAAAGCGAATATCCGTTTGTGGTGAAAGGCCAAGAAATTTTTGTAAAATCTGGGGGACAATCAGGTAAAACCACAGCAGTACCATCACTAAGGGTACTGAACGGAAGGTATTCACATAGGCAGCCGCGATAACGCTAATCCAGCGGAATGGGGGAGGAGCCAGACGGAAAATAGCCAGAGCCGTTCCCCAAAGAATACCGAATACAATGGCGAAGCTGGCAATTTTTAACGTAACCCACATGCCTTCCAGAAGGTAAGGCATGCTCGGAATAATCGTACTCCAGTCAAATTCAAGCATCATTATCCTCCAAACGTGCCGGGCAAACGCGTCTTCTTCTCAACCAGTTTCATCAATCGCATGACGACAATATTGATAATCACGTAAGCGATGGTGATGGCTAAGAATGACTCGTAGGCGTAACCGGAGTAGTCCAGCAGTTTGCTGGCCTGCGCCGATAGTTCAATCAGACCAATGGTTGATGCCACGGCGGAGTTTTTCACCATGTTCAGCATTTCAGAGGTCAACGGCGGGATGATAACGCGATAGGCATTGGGTAATAGCACGTGGCGATAGGCCTGTGGCAGCGTTAAACCCAGCGCCAGCGCCGCAGCTTTTTGACCGCGCGGCAGAGACTGTATTCCGGTTCTTACCTGTTCGCATACGCGGGCTCCGGTAAATACGCCCAGACAGCAAACCGAGGTAATAAAAAACTGTACATTTGGGTCTAAGTCGCCCTTAAACCAGTCACCAATGGAGGCTGGCAATAATTCAGGTACCAATAGATACCAGATAAAAAATTGTACAATCAGGGGGACATTGCGAAATAGTGCAACGTATAGCGTTCCTATCGCAGCAAGAAAGCGATTGGGAACGGTACGTAAAATACCAAACAGCGATCCCAGAATAAACGCGATAATCCATGCGCAAATAGACAGCGATACGGTGACCTGAGCGCCGGTCCACAGCCAGCCCAGATAAGTCGTATTGCCAAACGGGGTTTGTTCTAAAAATATTCCCCAGTTCCAGTTTCCAAACATAGCTTAGCCCTTAATTTCTTCTTTTTATCAGCGGCTCTTTACCCCGATGTGGGATAAAGAGCGCTAACCTAGAGCCGATAATTGCGATGTAACTCTATTAGTTCAGGGCTTTATCGTTCGGTGCTTTAAACAGTTTTTTCATATCATCAGAAAGATCAAAGTTCATGTTTAGACCTTTTGGCGGAATAGGCTGTTTGAACCATTTGTCATAAGATTTTTCTGCCACGCCAGAGGTCTGCGCTTTAGCGATAGTGTCATCTAACAGTGCCTTAAACTGGGCGTCGTCTTTACGTAACATACAGCCGTAAGCTTCAAAAGACTTCGGTGTACCTACGATGACCCAGTCATCCGGTTTTTTAGATTTCGCTCTTTCACCGGCTAACAGTGCATCATCGATCATAAAGGCAACGGCACGACCACTCTCAACGGTACGGAAAGAGTCACCGTGGTCTTTCGCGCTGATGATGCGCATTTCCATTTTGTCACTGTCGTTTAACTTATTCAGTAAGGCTTCTGAGGTGGTACCTGAAGTCACAACAACATTTTTGCCTTTCAAATCAGGGAAATCTTTAATATCCGATCCCTTTTTCACTAACAGACGCGTTCCGACCACGAAGATGGTATCGGAGAAATCAGCCTGCTTCTGGCGTTCAACGTTATTGGTTGTTGAACCACACTCAAAGTCGAAGCTGCCGTTTTGCAGTAGCGGAATACGGTTCTGAGAAGTAATCGGGATCAGCTTGACCTGCAGGTTTGGCATGTCGAGCTTCTTTTTCACTGCATCAACAATCAGGTTTGAGTAGTCTTGCGAATAACCAACCACGTTTTGTTGATTATCATAGTAGGAGAAAGGAACTGAGGATTCACGGTGACCAACGGTGATCACACCACTATCTTTAATTTTCTTTAATGTACCATTCAAATCTTCAGCATGAAGCGCAGTACTGGTCAGACCCATTAAAACTAACGGTAATACTAACTTGCGTAATTGCATGACTTACTCCTTCATTATTATCAATATGATGTCTAACAGCGTTATTTCCCATTAGTCGGTACGATTTTCCGCCAATGATGTAATTAAAATGTAGATTAATGATGCATCTATGTAAAATAATCAACCTGTTGATGACCTACAATTTGCACCATTAGTGAGCGATTTCACATCGATGCATCTTTTTGGTGCAAATTTGCACTTGGAAAGTGCGGGTAATCATTAACGGTCATAAATATCAGGATTATCTGCATATTTTTGCCCGCCTCAATAAATATGTAGCAAGGTACGTGCCAAGTCTTAGCTTTGTTAAAGCGTTATTTAAATGAGCGTGAGAAAAGGTGGCGGTAAATGAGAGGGAAGTTGAGCAGATTGCTGGCTGGCGAATGTTGAACGGTGACTGATATATGATGTACCGATATATCATATATCAGCATCGGTTTCCCTCTGGATTTTCGATTAAGTTAATGCTTCATCACTTAATTAAAAAAAATCAGGATGGGCGAAATATGGAACAAGAACATTATTTCGGCGTTGAAAAAGAGACTTTGAAAGCCATTGGGCGGCATATCATTCCCTTTGCCTTCATTTTATATTTTTTCAATTATATGGATCGGGTCAACATCGGGTTTGCTGCACTGCAAATGAACGCAGACCTTGGAATTTCTAGCGTACAGTTTGGACAACTAGCTTCAGTTTTTTTCATTTCCTACCTCGTTTGTCAAATTCCCAGCAATATAATGATTCAGAAACTTGGTGCCCGCAGGTGGATCGGCACCATTTTGATGGCGTGGGGTGGAGTAACCGTATTACTCTTTTTTGCTAACAGCTTTGAATATCTGCTTATTGCCCGTTTATTGCTTGGCGTATTTGAAGCCGGCTTCTTTCCCGGGATGATCTACTATCTTGCCTGCTGGTTTCCTGCGAAAGAACGTGCCCGAGTTACCGCGCTATTTATGATGGCTATTGCGGTATCTTCGGTTGTTGCTGCGCCAATGTCCGGGTGGATTATTCAGCACGCAGGCTTCTTGGACTACGCCGGTTGGCGTTGGCTATTTGCTATTGAAGGGATCCCGACGGTACTGCTTGGTGTGATGACCTTCTATGTATTGTGCGATCGTCCGAAAGACGCGAAATGGTTAACTGCACCGCAGAAAAAGTGGCTTATTGCTGAATTAGAGCAGGAAAGTAAAGGCCATGCTTCCGGGCAATCAATCCGTTTTATGCAAATTATCCGTAATCCTATTCTATGGCGACTCTCCTTTGTATATATGTTTGTTCAGGCTGCTTCACAGGCCAGTAACTACTGGCTTCCCGGGCAGGTTAAAGGTTTTGCTTCAGGCCTGACGGACACGCACGTTGGCCTGATTATGGCGGTTCCTTTTTTATGTGCGATGATTGCGATGCCGCTATGGGGTGCGCATTCAGATCGAAAAGGGGAACGAAAATACCATGCGGCAGTACCTATGCTGTTAGCTGGCGCTGCATTCTTGGTTATCGCAACCGCAGATTCAATGTCCATTCGTATGGTTGGCATGATGCTATTCGGCGTCGGTATTCTAAGCTACTACGGTCCTTTTTGGGCAATACCTTCCATGATGCTGTCCCCGGCCGGATTAGCGATTAGCATTGCGGTGATTAACTCTTGTTCTAGTTTGGGGGGCTTTTTTGCCAACCTTGGACTGGGCTACGTGGCTAAATCCTATGGTTCATACGGTGTATTTGTCGTTGAAGCCATTTTGTGTGTGATGTCTAGCCTGATACTGATCACCATGCGTATCCCTCGCGTGAAGAAAAGTGAAGAAGCATAAATCTGCATAACGACATTAATTGATATCAAGGTGATAAAGATGAAAATAACAAGCGTTGAGATATTTGATTGTGAAGTGAACCGTCGGGATCCGCGTATGGCCAGATTTAATCCGGTGATGGTACGGATTAATACGGATGAAGGCATCAGTGGGATCGGTGAAGTTGGACTGGCTTATGGCGCCGGAGCTAAAGCTGGCGTAGGTATACTCCGCGATCTGGCCCCACGGATTATCGGGAAAGATCCGATGAAATCTGAGGCTATTTGGGAGAATCTATTTCGGGCCACGTTTTGGGGAATGGGCGGCGGAAACGTTTTTTATGCCGGCATGAGTGCCATTGATATCGCACTATGGGATATCAAAGGGAAGGTGCTTAATGCGCCAATTTATCAATTGCTCGGTGGGAAAACTAACGAAAGATTACGTACATATGCCAGCCAGTTGCAGTTTGGCTGGAGTGATACCTTTCAGATGTTAACCACCCCGGAACAGTATGCTGATGCTGCCCGCAAAGCGATTGCTGAAGGCTACACGGCAATTAAAGTTGATCCGTTGCAGATCGATCGTAACGGCGGCCCAGAATTAGACTGGGAAATTAATCAAAACTACTTCGGACTTTTGCTTGCTGACCAATTACGCATGGGAGAAGAGCGCATTGCCGCCATGCGCGAAGCGGTGGGGCCGGACGTTGATATTATTGTAGAAATTCACTCATTACTGGGCACCAATGCGGCCATTCAGTTTGCCAGAGCTATTGAAAAATATAATATTTTCTTCTACGAAGAGCCTGTTCATCCGTTAAATTCAGACAATATGGCGTTAGTGGCCCGTAGTATTAATATCCCCGTCGCTACCGGAGAGCGTTCTTATACTCGATGGGGCTATCGCGACCTGTTTGAAAAACAAAGCGTTGCCGTGGTTCAGCCGGATCTCTGTCTCTGCGGTGGAATTACCGAAGGTAAAAAGATATGTGATTATGCCAATATTTACGACGCTACCGTACAGATTCATGTTTGTGGCGGTCCGGTATCCATGACGGCTTCGCTGCATATGGAAGCGGCCATTCCTAACTTTATCATCCATGAGCACCATACCCATGGCTTAAAAGCCTGTATTCGGGAGCTATGCACCAATGATTACCAGCCGGTCGATGGCTACTATACCATTCCCGACTTACCTGGCTTAGGGCAAGAGCTGAACGAAGAGATCGTCAAAGACTATCTGGCGTATACCATTACCGCTTAAAAAGTACCTCATGTATGCTTCATTTCTCGATCGCGAAATGAAGCATACATCTCACAAAAGCATCACGTCAGCCGTATATTATCTTTACGCTTAGTATATGATCCGCCTTATCAGATTGACCGAGTATTATCATGCGGTGATATTCCAGCTTTTATATCAATGCATACTTTTACTGATAGTGACGGCGAGGTCAGATTATGCATATTGAGATCCCTAAAACGTTAACCGAAGTGGCGGCTGAGAAGATCCGTCAGATGATTATTTTTGGTGAGTTTGAGTTCGGGCAACAGGTGACGGAGAGTCAACTTTCAGAACTATTTGGATTAAGTAAAACGCCGATCCGAGAAGCGCTATTACGGCTGTGTGCCGAACGTTTAATCGAAATACGGCCGCGCTGTGGCACTTTTATATGCAGCTTAACGGCAGAAGAAATTGATAATATTAGTGAGCTGCGTATTGCCTTAGAGGTTTGCGCTATTCAGGGCGCAATCGGTAAAAATAGAGATAAACTGCTGGCGGAGCTTCAGAAAAATATTCAGGATTGCGAATATCTACTGCTTAAACCCGATCGTAATACTTATTTAGAGATGGACGTTGAGTTTCATCGCCTGCTATTAAAATATGCCAATAACCCTTATCTATTTGATATGCACCGTAATACCACCACTAAAGTGTTGGCGATGCGTAACCGGCTGACGTTTTCTCAAGAGTACATGATAAAGTCGCTTCAGGAGCACCGGGATATCGTTCAGGAACTATCGCGCAATAATGCCGATGCGGCATGCCGGATCCTCAAATTACATATTAATAATGGATTTACGCTACGGGCTAAAAGGCTGCTCAGCGATGACGCCTATCCTTTTGCGAATTAACCCTCTGCTAGCCAGAGGGTTAATCATGTGAAGCTTATTTGGTTCTGCGGGAAAACAGCAAAGCACTACCAATCAGTAACAGGGTAATTATCCAAATTGGTAACGACCCCATAGTCGCGTAAGGCGTCATGCCCGTCGTTGGTGCAACTTTCACGTTAAGCACGTTGCGTTCGAACTGGGGAATTTGGGCGATCGCTTCTCCGTTGGCATCTATTGCACCAGTAATACCCGTGTTAGTACTGCGTAGCATCGGACGACCTAGCTCTAGCGCACGCATTCTTACCATCTGGAAATGTTGCCACGGGCCGATAGAGTCGCCAAACCAGGCATCATTAGAAATAGTCAGCAGAAAATCGGTTTCCGGCGTGAAGTTATCTCTGACCTGCTGGCCGATAATGACCTCATAGCAGATAACGCTGGTAATTTTGTACCCATTCGCCGTTACCGGCGGTTGGCGATATTCCCCTTCGCTGATGGATGACATTGGTAGGTTAAAAAAGGTGGCCAGCGGCCGGAGAATAGATTCAAACGGTACGTATTCACCAAAAATAACTAAATGGTGTTTGTTGTAGCGGTCTGTGCCCGCGTACTGATAAGGTTTTTCATTGCCCAATACGATCATTGCATTGTAGTAATCAGACCGCTCAGCAGAACGGCGATAGTCAATAATACCGGTAATCAGGCTGGAATTATTCTCGCGGGCTACTCGATCTAATTTACTCAGGAAATCCGACTGTCGAGTTTCAAGATCGGGAATCGCGGCTTCTGGCCAGATGATAATGCGGGATTTTCCAAAGTAGGGCTCAGATAAATTCACATAGGCTTCAAGCGTGGGTGCCAGCTGCCCTTGCACCCACTTCAGGGACTGAGCGATATTTCCCTGAACCAATGCAACATCAACGGCGCGCTCAGGCTGAGCGGTAAACCACTGAAGCTGCTTCAGCGGCCAAGATACCAGCACTAACAGCACGGCGGCGGCCAGCGGAATAATGCGTTTAGCGGTTAAAGCCAGCACCAGTAAACCGCTGATAGCCACCAACAGCATGGTGATAGCGTCAACGCCAAGGATGGGAGCAATACCTTTTAGCGGGCCATCAATTTGACCGTAGCCAAACTGTAGCCAAGGGAAACCGGTAAACACCCAGCCGCGCAGAAATTCCGTAATTTGCCAAAGGGCAGGGGCCGCAATAGCTAAACGCCACACCGACGTTTTTGGCCAGAACTTCGCTAATAGCCAGCCAAACAGCATTGGATAGAGCGATAGGTAGGCCGCTAATAGAACGACTAACCCAACGCTAACGACAAACGGTAGTTCACCGAATTCAGAAATGCTGACATAAACCCAGCTAACCCCTGAGCTGAATAGCCCTAATCCCCAGACAAAAGCAATCGCCATCGACTGCTTCGGTAGCCGGTTTAAGGTTAACGCTAAAAGCCCGCACAGCGAAATAACGGATGCGGGCCAGAAATCAAACGGTGCCAGAGAAAGCGTTCCACAAGCGCCTAAAAATAACGCCAGTAGAATGCGGATCCACTGGCGATTGAATAAGGGAGTACGGCCCATGGGCTAGTTATTCTTCCAATTGAGGTTGTGGTGACTCATCAGGGATGGTGGCATGTACCTGAATAATGCGCCGGCTGTCCGCCATGGCCACTTTGAACTGATAGCCATCAATCGTGATGATCTCTCCGCGTGACGGTAAATGACCAAAGGCTTGCATAATTAATCCGCCGATAGTATCTACTTCTTCATCGCTGAAGGTGGTTGAGAAGATCTCATTAAACTCTTCGATTGGCGTAAGCGCGCGGACGGTAAACGTATGGCGGCTAAGCTGGCGAACGTCACGATCTTCCGCGTCGTCATATTCATCTTCGATTTCGCCAACAATCAGCTCAAGAATGTCTTCAATGGTAACCAGACCGGAAACGCCGCCAAATTCGTCAACTACAATCGCCATGTGATAGCGCTGGGAGCGGAACTCTTTAAGCATGCGGTCAACCCGCTTGCTTTCAGGAACCACGACGGCCGGGCGCAAGACTTTATCAATACTGAAAGGCTGAGAATCTTTACTCATAAATGGCAATAAATCTTTTGCCATTAAAATGCCTTCAATATGGTCTTTGTCTTCGCTGATCACCGGAAAGCGAGAGTGGGCTGACTCAATAATCACGTCCAGACACTCTTCCAGAGGTTGATTCCGTTTTAAGGTAATCATCTGGGAACGAGGGATCATGATGTCGCGAACCCGTTGCTCCGCAATATCCATCACGCCTTCCAGCATGTCACGGGTATCGGGATCGATTAGCTCGTTTTGTTCTGAATCGCGAATTAGCTCAACCAGATCGCCGCGGTTTTTAGGCTCGCCGTGAAAGAATTGACCCAGAATTAGTGAAAAAAAGCCCTTTTTGGCAACGGGGCTATCGTTGCTTTGTGAATGATCGTCGCTCATGCATTCTTTATTAGTTAGTTAGACAGTGTCTTTTTCTGAGGCGTAAGGGTTAGGATAGCCTAACTCTTGCACGATCTCAGTCTCTAAAGACTCCATTTCTTCAGCATCATCATCGTTGATGTGGTCATACCCTAACAGATGGAGGCTACCATGGACAACCATATGCGCCCAATGTGCGAATAAAATCTTATTTTGCTCTTTCGCTTCTCTTTCTACAACCTGACGGCAGATGATCAAATCCCCTAACAGGGGAAGCTCTATTTCAGGCGGCGCTTCAAAGGGAAAGGATAATACATTAGTTGGCTTATCCATGCCGCGATAGGTATGGTTAAGCCGTTGGCTTTCTTCAATATCAACCAAGCGTACCGTTACTTCTGAGTCAGCCTGAAAAGAGAGAATTGTTCCATCCAGCCAGCGTTGAAAGTCTTGTTCGCTGGGTAACCCTAACTCGTCTTCACAGGCTATTTGTAAATCTAAAATTACGTGATTGCTCTCGATAGTCATTTAATGCGTGTCCGATTCAGAAACCTGTTGATAGTCACGTTTGCGTTGTTCTGTTTGGGCATCTTTACGCTTTTGCTCTTCAGCTTCCCACGCTTCATAGGCAACGACAATACGCGCAACTATCGGATGCCTTACTACGTCTTCACTATGGAAGAAGTTAAAGCTGAGTTCATTGACGTCAGATAGTACTTCAATTGCGTGGCGTAATCCGGATTTTTGCGCTCTCGGTAAGTCTATTTGAGTTATATCACCGGTAATAACCGCTTTGGAGTTAAAGCCGATACGGGTTAAGAACATTTTCATTTGTTCTATCGACGTATTTTGACTCTCATCCAGAATAATAAACGCGTCATTCAGCGTACGCCCGCGCATATAGGCTAACGGAGCGACTTCAATGACGTTACGTTCGATTAATTTTTCTACTTTTTCAAAGCCAAGCATTTCAAACAGCGCGTCGTACAGCGGGCGCAGATAAGGATCAACCTTTTGGCTTAAATCACCGGGTAAGAAACCCAGTTTTTCTCCGGCTTCAACGGCCGGTCGGGTGAGTAAAATTCGACGAATTTCCTGGCGCTCTAACGCGTCGACTGCCGCCGCAACGGCAAGGTAGGTTTTACCGGTACCGGCGGGGCCAATGCCAAACGTGATGTCATGATCGAGAATATTAGCAATATAGCGGGCCTGATTCGGCGTTCTTGGCTTAATCATTCCGCGCTTAGTCTTAATGATCACCGCTTTGCCATAGTCAGGTACGGAGTCTGTTATCTGCTCCAGCACGCCAGATTCTTTAATAGCCAAATGGATTTGGTCTGGTTCGATATCGTGCATGATGCCGCGGACCGGTGCGGTATCCACATACAGGTTTAAAAGAATGTTTTTGGCAGCGCTAATACAGGGCGATTGACCAACCAGCGTAAATTTATTATCGCGGCGGTTAATCTCAATGCCAAGACGTCGCTCAAGCTGCTTAATGTTGTCATCAAACGGGCCGCACAGGTTTTTCAGGCGTTCATTGTCTGCGGGTTCAAGCGAAACTTCTTGGGTATCTATATTCAAGTCAGACCTCTTCATGCTGAGTTGCGAAGTTAATCTTATGTACGCTCAGGTACTTTCACTTTGATTATAGATAACTTAAGTCATTATTCCTATGGTGCTTTCGGGTAATACTGTTGGTTTAACTATCCAGAGTCTGTTTTTGGCTTCTTCCTAAAAAAACAGGGCATGACCTTTTCTCTGGGAAATCTCCCTTATGGTCATGCCCTGTACAACGGACTATTCGTCTTGCCTGCCGGTAATAGTATTAAAACTTCAACGCAAACTTCGCGCTTCCTGTGACGCCTTCATTCACGCCGGTATATCCTTGAACGCCGAAATCAAGGGAAACCCGGTCGCCCGCCATAGGATTAACGGCGAGGCCAAGTTCACCAATGCCAGTGCCGCCTTTCAAATCAGGCGCATCAATGCTGCTGCCGTAGGCTGAAGCCCCGGCTTTACCATCGAACTCATAGTCATAGGCAGCACCGATATAAGGGCTAATCATATCGCTTACTGCATAAGAAAAGCGAACACCGTTACGCCAACGTTGAGAATCCGCATCGTCAAAATCAACCCTATTATCCAAAACTTTCACCGAATCATGATCCTGATGCGTCCAGATATATCGGGTAGAAATATCCAGCCCGGCGCTTTTCGTTATCTGCCATAGATAACCCAACCCGGCGTGAGTGCCGTAGTAAGGCGTCGAACTGTCATAATCGGCGCTTCTTCCGGTAGCGTCCCGCAGGTTGCCGCCGTTAAAGTCCGACTCGACTTCACCCGCACGGGCAGACGCTTCAAGGTATACACCTGACGATGCACCATACCGAGCTAAAATACCGCCGCCGGTATATGAAGTATCACCGCTAGCTGAGATCGAAGGTGCATTGCTGAAACTATTGAAGGTGTCATACTGCCCCTTTCCAGCCTCAAAAAAGACGCCTAACAACAGCGCATTCCCCAAGCCCTCGTCGGAAACGAGAAAGTTATGAGCGATTCCCGCCATCATAGAAAAGCCGTCAACGTCCACGTGCGATCCGGTATTATAGCGGTTAGAACCGCCGGAAAACGCGGCAAAACCAACCGAGTCATCATTTGCAGCGGTGTGGTTAGCAGCTCTGATACCCTGATTGAACAGTAAATCCGCGCCCTGATTTACCGAAGCCAGCCCCATCAAATATCCTTCAGACAGCGCCTTGAGCTGCGGATTGGTCTGAACCCTGCTTACGGTAGCGGTCAGAGCGGGACCAACCGTAGCCAGATCAAAATCATACCGCAGCCATAAACCTTTACGCCCTTGAGCGCTCGCGTTGGCAGTCGAGTTCTGGACGTTGCTGATTAATATTACCGAGTCCCCCTTGGCCAGAGGCGTGCCGCCCTCCGCAACATCCATATTGACCGTAGCGCCGGTCATATCTGGAGGCGTGGTGGTGGCAGAAAGCATGGTATCTCCGTTGGCCAGAGATGCAGGCAGGAGAAAATAGTAGTTCTGGAAATTTTGGATGCCTTCTACCGTGCCCTGAAACTCACGCACGTTTAGCGTATTACCGGTAAAAGCGTCGTCGCCGCTGTAGCTATATCCCCCAACCAGTCTGGCGAGCGTCAGGTCCGGGTTACCGGAAACAGTCACTGTGTTATTAATAGCCGCACCGTTGAGGCTGGCTCCGCCGTATACGCCCGGAGCAGGTAAGAATGGAGAGAGCGGCTGTACACCGGCTCCCACGCTGCCGCCGGAGATAACCACACTGTTACCGCTTGCAATGCCGGTTCTCTGAGGACCTCCGCTGTTTCCTCCCGCAAGCCCACCCGCAATGGCCCATCCCACGGAGCCACCCGAAAAGATAATCTGATTATTGGTTGCGGAACCAACCGAATATCCGCCGTAGGCTTCTTCACTCACTGAGCCACCGGTTATAGTCAACGTATTACCGGTGGACAGGAAGAGGGTACTAAACTCCTGATAAGAGCCATTACTGCCCGGCAGGCCGAAATCCAATACGATGCCCGCAGACGTTTTCATCAAAATCGAACCGCCAGAAATAAAGACTTTATTGCCTGTGGAAGTGCCGCCGTTAGACACCGCACCGATAACATTCTGTGATACTACACCATCGTTAAACCGTATTACGTTACCGCTTATGGTAGCGTCCTGAATAAAGAAATTCACTCCCCCCGCTACGTTGCCGAGAATAGGTTCCCCGCCATTCACCGTAACGGTATTATTAATCCAGCCATCTATCGGATATACAGAGTTTACGGTCGAATCGAATAGCCCCGGTTGCAGAGGGGCTCCGGGGTAAATCACGTCTTCAGCTAAAACCGGTCCGGCAAATAAACCGAAAAGCAGCGCTACCGCGACAATACTGGATCTCTCGTATAAACGCGTTAAAGAGAAATGGTTACCTATAAAGGGCAGGGCAGACGGAACTATCCTACCCAAGGTTTGGTTAGACTGGCACGACGGAATATCCACAGGCATACATCCTCCACTCATTAATGTTATACGACGCAAAAAAGTTATCGATATTGGCAAAATTAAAAACTGCTGTGTATAGCTGCGGCCGATGGATAAAACAGACGCACAAACTCCGTGCTACGGCTATCGCCCTTTCTCTTACTTAGCGTATTAATAATTAAGAATAGTGCTAGTTACGCACTCGTCAAATTGTCGCGCTGAATGGCGGCGGCCCAGAGGCTATCCAAAAGGCTTCTTTGTGAGGACAGGAACTGTCTATCGTGGTGGGTATTCCAACTGACTAAATGGCAGATGCAAAAAAGGCCATCATTATGGCCTTTTAAATCACGGACAGTCAGCTTTATGGCTGATACTGACCAACGCCCAATGCGTCTTCTTTACGCGTTCTGGCAATAATCGCTTCTGGCGATTCCTGAACCCGAAGATTCATCTCTTCTTCGGTTCTCACCAGCTTACCGCGCAGGGAATTCGAGTAAACGTCAACGATTTCGACGTCGACAAATTTACCGATCATGTTCGGAGAACCTTCGAAATTCACAATTCTGTTATTTTCAGTGCGCCCGGACAGCTCCATAATGCTCTTACGGGAAGTACCGTCAACCAGAATGCGCTGAACGCTGCCTTGCATGCGACGGCTGTATTGCATCGCCTGCTGATTAATTCGTTCCTGTAGGAGGTAGAGACGCTGCTTTTTCTCTTCTTCTGATACATCGTCAACCATATCGGCTGCGGGCGTTCCAGGCCTTGCTGAGAAGATAAAACTGTAGCTCATATCAAAATTGATATCGGCAATCAGCTTCATGGTTTGTTCGAAATCTTGCTGAGTTTCGCCAGGGAAACCGACAATAAAGTCAGAACTCACCAGAATATCCGGGCGAGCAGCCCGCAGCTTGCGGATGATAGATTTATATTCCAACGCGGTATGGGTTCTGCTCATCAGGTTCAGAATACGATCGGAACCGCTTTGTACCGGTAAATGAACGAAGCTAACCAGCTCAGGGGTATCTTTATAAACTTCAACGATGTCGTCGGTAAATTCGATAGGGTGGCTGGTGGTGAAGCGCACGCGGTCAATGCCATCAATGCTGGCCACTAAACGGAGTAATTCGGCGAAGGTACAAATTCCGCCTTCAAAAGAAGGCCCACGATAGGCGTTTACGTTTTGACCCAGCAGATTGACTTCCCGCACGCCCTGAGCGGCAAGTTGGGCAATTTCAAACAGAATGTCATCGCACGGGCGACTGACTTCTTCTCCGCGCGTGTAGGGAACTACGCAGTAAGTACAGTATTTATTACAACCTTCGATAATAGAAACAAATGCGGTTGGCCCCTCTGCTTTTGGCTCTGGCAGGCGGTCAAACTTTTCTATTTCTGGAAAACTGATATCAAGCACCGGGCTACGAGTACCGCTGACGTGATTGATCATTTCAGGCAGGCGATGCAGGGTTTGCGGCCCAAAAATAATATCAACAAAAGGTGCCCTTTGACGGATATGTTCACCTTCCTGTGAGGCAACGCACCCGCCGATACCAATAATAATGTCTGGCCGTGAGTCTTTAAATTTCTTCCAGCGCCCTAACTGATGGAATACTTTTTCCTGTGCTTTTTCACGAATCGAGCAGGTATTCAATAGCAGAACATCCGCCTCTTCAGCGATTTCAGTTAGCTCTAAGCCATGAGTACTTTCTAATAAGTCGGCCATTTTAGATGAATCATATTCATTCATCTGACAGCCCCAGGTCTTAATGTATAGTTTCTTAATCATCGATTCGTTTACTCAGTACAGGTTAAACCCTATGCAGGGCGCGTATTGTAATGGTTTGTTGGCCTCATGACCAGAGATAGGCGAACTTCAAGACTGAAGGAATTGTAAAAATCCGGTACACTTTATTTTAGTAAGGATGACAGGTGGTGGGGTTAAATGATGAAAAATACTATAAAAAATTATGATGCCATTATCGTTGGCGGCGGCATGGTCGGTGCCGCTGTTGCTTTGGGTTTAGCTCAGTCGGGCTGGTCGGTTGCGATTATCGAACACCAAAGCCCGTCTGAATTTATAGCAGATAGCCAACCAGATATACGAATTTCTGCGATTGGGTGTACTTCAGTCGCCTTACTTGAGCGTTTGGGTGTCTGGCCTGATATTAAGAAAATGCGGATTACGCCTTATCGCCGGCTTGAAACCTGGGAGTGGGATGAGTCTAAGGTTGTTTTTGACGCAGCGTCTCTTTCACTGCCTGAGTTAGGTTTTATGGTTGAAAACCGGCTAATTCAGCTTGGGCTGTGGCAGCAGTTTGAGCGGTATCCTGATTTAGCGCTTTTTTGCCCGGCTAGGCTAGAGCGGATGGTAAGAACGACCCAAGATCCAGCTCAGTGGGATGTGATATTAGATAGCGGTGACTGTTTGCGTTCTCCGCTGGTAATTGGCGCAGACGGCGCTAATTCTATGGTGCGCAAACTGGCCGGAATTGGTACTACCGGCTGGCAATATCGTCAGTCGTGCATGTTGATTTCAGTTGAAACTCAACAACTTCCTCAGGACGTTACCTGGCAGAAATTTTATCCTTCGGGTCCTCGGGCTTTTTTACCCTTGTCCGACCGTCATGCTTCACTGGTATGGTATGACTCTCCGGCCAGAATTCGCCATTTACAGTCTCTTTCATTACCGGAACTCGATAGCGAAATTGCCGCTGCTTTTCCAGAGCGATTAGGCGCGGTTAATGCTAAAGCGACCGCTTCTTTTCCACTGATCCGCCGCCATGCGCAGCGTTATTTCAAATCTGGCGTGGTGATTGTCGGTGATGCGGCCCATACCATTAATCCGCTGGCAGGGCAGGGCGTGAATTTAGGCTATCGGGATGTGGAAGTGCTGCTGGATGTGCTACTGAATGCGCATAAAGAAGGTAAAGACTACGCTTCTGATGAGGTCCTCAGCCGGTATCAGCTCCGGCGTTATCCTGACAATTTACTGATGCAGGCAGGAATGGACATTTTTTATAAAGCGTTTAGCAATGACATTCCCCCGTTGCGCCTGATCAGGAACCTAGCGCTCATGGCGGCTCAGCGTGCAGGCAAGCTTAAGGAGTGGGCGCTGAAATATGCGCTGGGCCTTTAAGGTTGTGAAGGTTTGCCGTACTGATTAAAAACTCGCTAAGGCGGGTTTTTTGCATTTGGGAAATATTTGGGAAATGGAAAAGTAAGAGCAGATAAAGATTGGAAGAGAAAAATGGCTGGGGTACCAGGATTCGAACCTGGGGATGACGGGATCAAAACCCGTTGCCTTACCGCTTGGCGATACCCCATCCGAGCGTTGTCGTTGAAAGAAATGGTGCGGGAGGCGAGACTTGAACTCGCACACCTTGCGGCGCCAGAACCTAAATCTGGTGCGTCTACCAATTTCGCCACTCCCGCAAATATTATGGTGGCTACGACGGGATTCGAACCTGTGACCCCATCATTATGAGTGATGTGCTCTAACCAACTGAGCTACGTAGCCATAACGTCTTTGCATAACTTTCAACTGAATTGCGCAGCGCATTATCCGTATCTGGGTTGGTTTCGTCAAGGGTTTGGTGATTTGTTTGCTTAAGTTGTAGCCGATTGGCCAGCGGTAATTGAATGGCAATAATAGTGATGTGATTAAACGTAGTGGGAAGAAATAGCAGAAAAAAATAAGAAATATATCGGGCTTAATGGAGACAGAAAAAGAGGGAGGAAATGGCTGGGGTACCAGGATTCGAACCTGGGAATGACGGGATCAAAACCCGTTGCCTTACCGCTTGGCGATACCCCAAAGGATAATTTTTGATATCACTTCAATTTGAGATCGCTTCAAGAAGAAAGTGAAAATGGCTGGGGTACCAGGATTCGAACCTGGGGATGACGGGATCAAAACCCGTTGCCTTACCGCTTGGCGATACCCCACCCGAGCATTGTCATTGAAGGAAATGGTGCGGGAGGCGAGACTTGAACTCGCACACCTTGCGGCGCCAGAACCTAAATCTGGTGCGTCTACCAATTTCGCCACTCCCGCAAATATTATGGTGGCTACGACGGGATTCGAACCTGTGACCCCATCATTATGAGTGATGTGCTCTAACCAACTGAGCTACGTAGCCATAACATTTTGCTTAACCTTCAACGGCGTTGCGGGGCGCATTATGCGTATCTGGTTCCTTTCCGTCAACAAGTTTTTTGCTATAAGTCGCTCTGTACGGTCTGATTGTTTGGCTTATAACCGATATGATGATAAAAAAGACGGGATCAGGCTTTTCTTATGTCATTTCACGCGTAGTCAGCGGCGGAATGAAAAAGCAAAAGCAGGCGATATTCACCCGCTTTTATTGTGTGATTTTCACCGTCCTACATCAACGATAAATTATTTTTTGTAGGCTGACTGATGAACCCCAACCGCACGTCCGGAAGGATCGTCCATTCTTTTAAATGATTCATCCCATTCGATGGCCTTAGCCGAAGAACAGGCAACGGAAGGGCCACCGGGAACGCATTCTGCGGCACTGGGTAACGGAAATAGCTCTTCAAATATCTCTCGGTACAAATAGGCCTCTTTTGACGTCGGCGTATTGTAAGCGAAGCGGAATTTTGCCGTTTCCAACTGTTGATCGGTAATCTGTTTAGCCGCGACCTCTTTTAACGTATCAATCCAGCTATAGCCAACCCCGTCAGAGAACTGTTCTTTTTGCCTCCAGGCCACGCTGGCTGGCAGGTAAGATTCAAAACATTCGCGCACAATGTGCTTTTCCATTTTTCCGTTGCCGCACATTTTATCTTCAGGATTAATGCGCATCGCAACATCAAGGAATTTTTTATCCAGAAACGGCACCCGGGCCTCAACACCCCAGGCCGACATGGCCTTATTGGCTCTGGCGCAGTCATACATATGTAAGGCTAATAGCTTGCGTACCGTCTCTTCATGGAACTCTTTCGCATTTGGGGCTTTGTGGAAATAAAGATACCCGCCAAATACTTCATCAGCCCCTTCGCCGGATAGCACCATTTTGATGCCCATGGCCTTAATTTTTCGGGCCATCAGGTACATGGGGGTAGACGCCCGGATGGTGGTTACATCATAGGTTTCGATGTGGTAAATCACATCACGAATGGCGTCCATTCCTTCCTGTACCGTGAAGTAGATTTCGTGATGAACTGTGCCTAAATGATTGGCTACCTTTTGTGCAGCTAGCAGGTCCGGTGAACCTTCAAGCCCTACGGCAAAAGAGTGTAGCTGCGGCCACCAGGCTTCACTGCGCTCATCGTCTTCGATACGGCGGGCGGCATACTTTTTGGTAATAGCGGAAATAACCGATGAATCAAGGCCTCCGGAGAGCAATACGCCGTAGGGAACGTCCGACATCAGGTGGCTTTTTACCGACTCTTCTAACGCATTACGTAACTCATTGGCGTCGGTAGGGTTGTGTTTGACGCTGTCGAATTCCATCCAGTCGCGTTGGTAATAACGCTTAATCTGGTGGTCATTACTCGACATATAGCTGCCGGCCGGAAATTCTTTAATGGTTTTGCACACCGGAACCAGCGCTTTCATTTCTGATGCAACGTAGAAATTGCCGTTTTCATCGTGGCCCGTATATAGCGGGATAATGCCGATGTGGTCGCGGCCTATCAGATAGCTGTTGTTGACGCTGTCATACAGAATAAAGGCAAACATCCCCTGTAGGTCGTCCAGAAAATCAATGCCTTTTTCCTGATAGAGCGCCAAAATAACTTCGCAGTCAGATTCGGTCTGAAATTCATATGTGTCTTTTAACCGACGGCGAATTTCCTGATGGTTATAAATTTCACCGTTAACGGCCAGAATGTGAGTGTGGGCAGCATTATAAAGCGGCTGAGCGCCGTTATTAACGTCGACAATAGATAAGCGTTCATGGGCCAAAATCGCGGTATCTGACGCATAAACACCGGACCAGTCAGGACCCCGGTGGCGCATTAAACGAGACATCTCTAATGCCTTTTTACGCAACTCAACCGGGTTAGATTTAATATCGAGTACACCAAATATTGAGCACATTGTTATCTCTCTTGTTCAGTTGTCATTGAATTAGTCGCTAAATACTAAATTAACCTAATTTTCCATCTATGCAATCTATGCAATAACTAAGCCAGACTTGGTATCTGATTGATATAGATGAGATGGCGTTGGTTTGACGCTATTGATGATCATAGCAGTTGATTTGCACTACTCGGGTGCAATAACGGATCTATTTCAGTGCAATGCCCGAGAATGGGGCATTGCACGGCGTATCGAATAGATGAATAAAAACAGGGCAGGAGACTACTCGTTACTGTCACCGAGCAGATGCTGTAATAGCACACCGCTTAGCATTGAACGTTTTACCAATGCAAATGAGCCAATGGCGGAACGGTGGTCGAGTTGGGAAATTACTACGGGCAAATCTTTTCTGAAATTAATCAAAACCTGATTATCGATACAGCCTTGAATCGCAGCCAATAAGATTTTTTCGGCTTCGGCGATATCGCCGGTAATGACCACTTTTTGAGGATTAAACAGGTTAATCGCCATGGAAATAGCGCGCCCCAGAGAACGCCCAACCCGATCGATAACGTTAACGGCCAGTTCATCGCCTTTATTCGCCGCTTTGCAAATAGCCGAGATGCTGCAATCGTCTAGCGTGAGTTTGCTTTGGTAGCCTTGAATTAACAGATTACGAACCCGCTGCTCTATGGCCGCATTAGAGGCGACGGTTTCAAGGCAGCCAAAGTTGCCGCAATAGCAGCGTTCACCTAACGGATCGATTTGAATATGGCCCAGTTCACCGACGTTGCGGTTCTTACCAAGGAAAATCTGCCCATTAATAATAAAGCCCGCGCCGGTTCCCCGATGAACTCTTACTAACATTGAATCTTCACATTCCTGCGTTGCGCCAAAATAGTGCTCGGCTAGCGCTAACGCACGAATGTCGTGACCGATAAAACAGCTGACTTTGAATCGCTCACGGATAGCTTTTTCTAATTGCCAGTCATTCACGCTCATGTGTGGCATATATTTGACTATGCCATCTTCAGGATTGACTAAGCCGGGTAACGAAATAGCGATGGCGATCAGTTCGCGAATTTTATTGGTGAAGGTGTTGATAAACGCAGCAATAGCGTTCAATAAGCCTATTTCTAAGGTTTCTTGAGTTCGCTCAGGAAGTGAATAGGCCTCTTCGGCTAACGGTTTTCCACTCAGGTTATACAGTGTGATGGTCGCGCCGTTTCGACCGAGGCGAATAGCGACCGTATGGAAGGCTCTATTTTCAGTCACAATAGAAACCGCCCTGCGGCCACCGGTTGAAGCCTGTTGTTCAACCTCTTTTATCAGGCCCCGGTCAAGAAGCTGCCGGGTAATTTTAGTGATACTGGCGGGGGCAAGATGGCTCAGTTCAGCAATTTGTATACGGGAGATCGGACCTTGTTGATCGATGAGTCGATAAACAACCGCACCATTGAGTTGTTTCACCAGATCGATGTTACCAATTTGACCACCCGTCGTCATCATGACCTTTATTTCCTATTTATCTTCGTAATTAGCATGGCCTCATTTCCCCATTTACGCAGGTATGAGTAACGTTAAAATCGTGGGTAAATGCGGTGAGGTTAGCAATTTTTCCCGGTTCGATGCTTCCTAAGCGTTGAGATACGCCTAAGGCTCTGGCAGGGTAAAGCGTTGCCATCCGAATGGCTTCATCGAGGGGAATACCAACAAACTGAACGCTGTTAGCAACAGCTTCAATCATGGTTAATGCGGAACCACTGAGGGTTCCATTCTCATCCACACACATTCCGTTACGGTAATATACGGGTTTACCGGCAAAAATAAAATGATCTATATTCGCACCAGCGGGGGCTGTGGCATCGGTAACTAATACCAGTTTGTCACCTTTTAGACGTTGAGCGTTACGAATGCTGGGCCAGGCTACGTGGTGACCGTCGGCGATGATACCCGTATAAACCTCTGGAGTATCAAAAATTGCGCCCACCAGACCGGGCTCTCGGCCGGTGACGTACGGCATGGCATTGTAAAGGTGAGTCGCAAAGCTAATACCGGCAGAAAATCCATCGCGTGCTTGTTCATAGGTTGCGTTGGAGTGGCCCGCAGAAACCACAATACCCGCGTCAACTAGCTGGCGAATATAATGGTTTTCAACCCGTTCCGGCGCTAGCGTCACTTTAGTAATAACGTCAGCATTGGCGCAAAGGTAGTCAATCATTGCGGCATCAGGCTTGCGGATAAAGTCAGGATTATGAGTCCCTTTCTTAACCGGGTTGATATAGGGTCCTTCAATATGAAGGCCTAAAGCCTGATTAGCATGGGTGGCTAGATATTTACGCATGACTTCAATGGCGTATTTCATTAACTCATCACTTGAGGTGATAAGCGTTGGAAGATAGCTAGTACAACCTGACTTTTCATTCGCCCGTTGCATTATTTCAAGGGTATCAATCGATATAGCATCCAGCGAGTCATTAAACTGAACGCCACCGCAGCCATTGAGCTGAGTGTCGATGAATCCTGGTGCCAAGATGGCACCCTGTAGATCGATAACGTCGATACCTGCCGGTAGATCGGACTGAGGGCATACCTGTTTTATCAAGCCATCAGCGACGATCACCGCATGGTTATCGAGCATATCATGACCGGTGTAGATCCGGCAGTGAGTCAAAGCGTACATGGTAAACCCCGCAGTGCAGATTACAGATCTTTAATATTTTCGGCTTCAAGTTCGCGGAAATATTTTACCGTTTTAATTTTAAGTTCCATCGTTGATGGCTCATCACAGACGATGATAGCTTTTGGATGTAATTGCAGTGCAGATACGGTCCAAAGATGGTTAACACAGCCTTCAACCCCAGCTTGCAATGCCAACGCTTTGTTATGACCGGTTACTAAAATCATCACCTCAAGCGCATCCATCAGCGTACCTACGCCAATTGTTAATGCATATTTAGGCACTTGATTAATGTCGTTGTCAAAAAAGCGTGAATTAGCAATGCGGGTTTCTTCGGTCAGCGTTTTAATTCTGGTACGGGATGCTAAAGAAGAGGCTGGCTCATTAAAGGCGATGTGCCCGTCATTACCAACGCCGCCCATAAACAGGTGAATATGGCCATAAGACTTAATTTTATCTTCATAGCGTTTGCATTCTGCCGTAATATCGCTGGCATTGCCGTCTAGTAAATTGATATTTTCAGCTTGAATATCAACGTGGCTGAAAAAATTATTATGCATAAACGCATGATAGCTTTGTGGATGAGATTCTTCTAATCCTACATACTCATCCATGTTGAACGTTACGACGTGCTTAAAACTAACTTCACCAGCTTTATAGAGTTCAATTAAGCGAATATAAGTACTTAACGGTGTGCTGCCCGTGGGCAAACCCAAAACAAAAGGGCGATCGGCCGTTGGTTTAAAGGCATTGATACGGTTTACAATGTGGCGTGCGGACCATAGGCCAACGTCTTTAGCGCTTTCAAGTGGAATAAGTCTCATGTATATACCTCTTAGTGACACAATACTGGCTATACTGAAATGCGTGAAGTTAAACGTAATAGGGTGAAATTTATGGCTATAACTATAGCCTACGTTATACATACGCGTTTCTAACATGCCGTTAATCTGATATTTTTAATAATAAAATAAGTTAGGCTCTATAGCTAGTCTTTAGGGTGGTTAAATAGAGTTTTTGGTGATATTTATCACAAATTAGGAGGTTTTAATTTGCGATGCGAAATATATTTTTTACACTGTATCTTGAGTAGGTCTTAAGCTGTATCTTGTCTATTAAGTAGCTCTATCTGTAGCAAAAGCGCGGTTACCTTAGACGCCTTATTGTTGAGTATAAAAATATAAGTCCTATTTTGGGACATGCAGGGGGAAACAAGGTGAATATACTTGGATTTTTTCAACGACTAGGGCGATCGCTACAACTTCCGATCGCCGTACTACCCGTTGCAGCATTAATGCTGCGTTTTGGTCAACCAGATTTATTAAACTTAGCGTTTATGGCTCAGGCCGGTGGCGCTATCTTTGATAATCTGGCGCTGATTTTTGCTATCGGTGTTGCATCAACCTGGTCTAAAGATAACGCGGGTTCTGCGGCCTTAGCGGGTGCAGTTGGTTTCTTTATTTTAACAAAAGCAACGGTCACGATTGAAGCCACCATTAATATGGGCGTATTAGCCGGTATTATTGCAGGTCTGGTCGGCGGTGCCGTATATAACCGTTGGTCTGATATCAAGTTACCTGATTTCTTATCATTCTTCGGCGGTAAGCGTTTTGTTCCCATTGCAACAGGGTTTTTCTGCTTAATTCTTGCTGCGATTTTTGGTTATGTCTGGCCTCCAATTCAGCATGCTATACAGCTGGGTGGTGAATGGATTGTATCTCAAGGCGCATTGGGCTCTGGTATCTTCGGTTTCGTTAACCGTCTGTTGATTCCTACCGGCCTACATCAGGTTCTTAATACCATTGCTTGGTTCCAAATTGGTGACTACACCGACGCTGCGGGCAAAGTATTCCACGGTGATATCAACCGTTTCTATAACGGTGATGCGACCGCAGGTATGTTTATGTCGGGCTTCTTCCCGATCATGATGTTTGGTCTGCCGGGTGCGGCATTTGCTATGTACTTTGCCGCTAAGCCTGCGCGTCGTTCTGCTGTCGGTGGTTTATTGGTATCCGTTGCGTTAACGGCATTCCTGACCGGCGTTACCGAGCCGCTGGAATTCATGTTCATGTTCCTGGCTCCGCTGCTGTATTTAGTTCACGCTATCCTTACCGGTATCAGTCTATACATTGCAACCGCTCTTGGTATCCACGCAGGATTTACCTTCTCTGCGGGCGCCATTGACTATGCGTTAATGTATAAACTGCCGGCTGCGAGCAGCAACGTTTGGATGTTGTTGGTTATGGGCGTGGTGGCTTTCGCCGTTTACTTTGTTCTGTTCACCGTCATTATCCGTGCGTTCAATCTGAAAACGCCGGGCCGTGAAGACGATACTGACGAAGTTTTACCGGAAGCCAACAGCAATACCAATGAAGGTCTGGATGCATTAGCCATTAGCTACATTGGCGCTATCGGCGGTAGCAATAACCTGACCGGCATTGACGCCTGTATCACTCGTTTACGTTTAACCGTAAAAGACTCTGGCATCGTTGATTCAAATGCCGCTAAGCGTTTAGGCGCAGCCGGTGTGGTTAAGCTGAACAAACAAAGTATTCAGATTATCGTGGGTGCAAAAGCCGAATCGATTGCTGACAGTATGCGTAAAGTGATTGCCTCTGGCGCAGCGCCAACGGCCGTTGCTCAAGCCGCTGCGGCAGCAACAACTGCACCAGCGCCAGCTCCTCAGGCAACCGTGACGACCAATAAAGCCTCTAAGTTAAGCTCGTTAGTATCGCCAATTACGGGTGATATCGTTGCGTTAGAAAGCGTGCCTGACGAAGCGTTTGCCAGCAAAGCGGTTGGTGACGGTATTGCCATTCGCCCTACGGGGAATTTGGTGGTAGCACCGGCAAACGGTGTGCTGGTTAAGATTTTTGGTACCAACCACGCATTCTGTTTAGAAACCGAAGACGGTGCCGAAGTTGTTGTTCATATTGGTATTGATACCGTTAAGTTAAACGGTCAGGGTTTTAAACGTTTAGCTGAAGAAGGCTCTACGGTGAAAGCTGGCGATCCGGTACTTGAACTGGATCTCGATTATCTTTCGCAGAACGCTGCTTCCATTATCAGTCCTGTCGTAGTGAGTAATATCGATGACTTCTCCGGCGTAGTAGATATTGCCGCAGGAAGCGTCGTCGCGGGTCAGACTAGGCTTTTTGATATCAAAGGGTAAGCATTTAAACTTATCGACTAGATAGTCAATATTGAGAGCGGAAAGGGTAAAACCTTTCCGCTTTTTTTATTTCTAACTGCCCGTCGGGTAACATAGAACCAATGCCATGTGAGTAAATAATCGACGACAAATATCTTTTGATGTAACTAACGGTTGTGTCTGGAAGGCTGTTGTTGGATTATAAGAGGTTATATCCGTCATACTTCAAGTTACCGGCGCGCTTGCCGCCTGACGGTAACTTGAATGATTTTGGCTAAATACGTGTGAGCGCTTTTGTATAGAGGAAGAAATAAATGAGTGAGGCTGAAGTTCGCCCAACTAATTTTATTCGTCAAATTATTGACGAAGATTTAGCATCCGGTAAGCACCAATCTGTACAGACTCGTTTTCCACCAGAGCCAAATGGTTATCTTCACATTGGCCATGCCAAATCCATTTGCCTGAATTTCGGTATTGCTCAGGATTATCAGGGGTTATGCAACCTGCGCTTTGATGATACTAACCCGGTAAAAGAAGATATTGAGTACGTAGAATCAATTAAAAATGACGTCCAGTGGTTGGGTTTCCACTGGGATGGCGCCGTGCGTTATTCTTCTGACTATTTTGATCAACTGCATCAGTATGCCGTTGAGCTTATCACTAAAGGCTTAGCCTACGTTGATGAACTGACGGCTGAAGAGATGCGTCAGTATCGCGGAACGTTAACCGAAGCGGGTAAAAACAGCCCGTATCGCGATCGCAGTATCGAAGAAAACTTAGCGCTGTTTGAGAAAATGAAAAACGGCGAGTTCGCCGAAGGCTCAGCCTGCCTGCGCGCTAAAATTGATATGGGTTCATCGTTTATGGTGATGCGCGATCCGGTACTGTATCGGATTAAGTTTGCCGATCATCATCAGACCGGCAGCAAGTGGTGCATCTACCCGATGTATGACTTCACCCATTGTATTTCTGATGCGTTAGAAGGCATTACGCATTCGCTATGTACCCTAGAATTTCAGGACAACCGTCGTCTGTATGACTGGGTATTAGATAACATTACTATCGCCTGTCATCCGCGCCAGTATGAGTTTTCCCGCCTGAATTTAGAATACGCCATTATGTCGAAGCGTAAGTTAAATCAACTAGTGACGGAAAAGCTGGTAGAAGGGTGGGACGATCCTCGTATGCCAACGATCTCTGGCCTGCGCCGTCGCGGTTATACCGCTGCGTCTATTCGCGAATTCTGTCGCCGCATTGGAATTACCAAGCAGGATAATAACGTTGAAATGGTGGCGTTAGAAACCTGCATTCGCGAAGATCTTAATGAAAACGCTCCGCGTGCAATGGCGGTATTAAACCCGATTAAGGTCATTATTGAGAATGCACCGCAGGGCCATGAAGAGATTCTGGCGGTTGGCGCGCATCCTAATAAGCCTGAAATGGGAACCCGCAGCGTACCGTTTAGCCGCGAACTGTATATCGACCGTGCCGATTTTCGTGAAGAAGCCAATAAGCAATATAAGCGTTTGGTATTGGGTAAAGAAGTTCGCCTAAGAAACGCCTACATTATTAAAGCTGAGCGCGCCGATAAAGATGCCGACGGTAATATTACCTGCATCTACTGTACTTACGATCCCGATACGCTGGGTAAAGATCCGGCTGACGGGCGTAAGGCAAAAGGCGTGATCCACTGGGTGTCTGCTGCCCATGCGCTTGCGGCCGAGTTCCGTCTTTATGAATGCCTGTTCAATGTGCCTAACCCGGGGGCTGCAGAAGATTTCTTATCGACTATCAATATTGAATCTTTATCCGTTTCTCATGGTTTTGTTGAGCCAAGCCTGAAAAATGCTAAACCTGAGTTTGCCTATCAGTTTGAGCGGGAAGGTTATTTCTGTGCGGATAATCGCCATTCATCGGCAGATAAGCTGGTCTTCAACCGTACCGTTGGTTTACGCGATACTTGGACGGCTCAGGCTAGTTCCTAAGTAATAATGGCGTTATGGCCGTTGGTGTATAAAAAAGCCCGAAGCAATAGCGTTCGGGCTTTTTAATGATTGTCGGTTTTATCCGATAATCGCCGAGTCAGTTAAGCTCGCGGGTCATGCAGTGAGTCGTCTTTGCGACAGTCACCTGTTTGACATTTTCCGTACAGATACAGGCTATGGTTGGTTAGCCTGATATTGTATTTTTCGGCAATTTCACGCTGGCGTTGTTCAATGAATTCATCTCTAAATTCAATAACGCGACCACAGTCCAGACAAATTAGATGATCGTGATGATGCTGTTGAGTGAGTTCGAAGACCGATTTACCACCTTCAAAACTGTGGCGGGTAACGATGCCGGCATCGTCAAACTGGTTTAGTACGCGGTAAACCGTTGCTAAACCAATTTCTTCGCCCATGTCGATCAGTCTTTTATATAAATCTTCCGCGCTGACGTGATGATTTTCTGGTTCCTGAAGTATTTCCAGAATTTTTAGCCGTGGAAGCGTAATTTTCAGGCCAGCCCTCTTCAGCGCAATATTATTATCAGTCATGCAGATTATTCCTAAATTCGGGACGCCACGAATCGCTAGCGAACGGTTAACTTAAATACAATATATCATTATAGAGGCCGATACATGAAATGGAAATCACCAGCTGAAATTAAACGTATGCCAATGTAACAATACAGTATCAGTAACCTTATGATTCATGTGGACAATATTTTTCCACTTTGGCTAGCCGCCTACGGTTGTCTTGGCCGTTGCCAAAAAATCGTTTCTTAATATATCGATGGGTAAATTACGCCCGATAATCACTAGCAGCGTTTGGCGAGTTTCGTTAGTACTCCATGCGGCTCCGTAATCAAAGCCAACAACGCGGTGCACTCCCTGAACAATCAACCTGCGAGGTTCATCGTTAATCGCCAAGATACCCTTATAGCGTAGCATGTCATTGCCATATTTTTCGATGGCTGTTTCCATAAATGCGCCAATGAGTTTGATATCGACGTCGCCTGCTTCAAAAACGTGGGAGGTAATGTCGTCATTCCACGAACGGTTCAAAAGCGTTGGCGATGGCGTTATCGGTCGAAATGCTACCGAATTATAATGAGCTTTTGGCGAAAGGGTAAAGGCGGGATCAACGTTGAATGAATCATCGAGGTTGAACGCCTGAATATTGATCCATGCTGATTTATCAATCAGGCCGTGGTCAGCTTCACACATGATTGCGCGGGCGTTAATTTTACGCAGGCGATCGAGCAGTAACGCTTTGGTCTGTGTATCAATACGATCGAGCTTAGTCAGAATTAAACGATCGGCAAATCCTACCTGAGAAACGGCAACCCGATGTTCAGTTAACTGCTTCTGGGCATGTTCAGCGTCGACCAGCGTGACAACCGCATCCAGCTGTAATCGCTGTCGTAAAATTTCATCAACAAAAAAAGTCTGAATTATCGGCGCAGGATCGGCCAGTCCGGTGGTTTCCAAAAGTAGTCGATCAAACCGTAACGCTCCGGTGTCTCTGCGGTTCAGTAAATCGTGCAATGCTTCGGTCAATTCGCCTCTGACGCTACAGCATACGCAGCCGTTAGTCAGTTCTATCACTTCAATTGCGCTGTGTTTCCCAAGTAATCCGCCGTCAACGCCGACGGCGCCAAACTCATTCTCAATGATGGCAATTCGCTCGTCGGGATACTGTTCCAGCAAATGATTAATTAGCGTGGTTTTCCCGGAACCTAAAAAACCGGTCAGTATCGTGACCGGCAATGGAGATGGGGTGGTCATAGCGTATAGCCTTTTACCGTCATGTTAAACGTGACTGGAGGTGTATTGAATTGGCACACCGTTTTGTGATTTAGCAATGTATGATTTAACAATTTATATTTAACAACACGGCCCGTTTCCGCCGCCATAGCGGGCTTCCTGACGTTCGCGGAAAAACTCTTCATAGGTCATGGCTTCCTGCTCGGGATGAGTAAGGCGCATATGCTGGACGTAATTATCATAGTCCGGGACACCGACCATCAGACGAGCAGCCTGACCAAGGTATCGTCCTACTTTTGCCAGATCTTCGAACATAGCGATAGACTCCCCTGACGGTGATGGCGGTAACCGAGAATCTCTCTTCAGCTACCGCCATCGTTTACCGTTGCTATTTTACTTAAGCCTGACCGGCCGTTGTAGGCATGGCCTGATAAGGAATTTCATTGGCCGTAGCGATCGGATTTGCGCGCGCTTTAAACGCGGTGCGTAAACCGAATACCACAACGCTAAGCATAACAAACATGAATAGCAGCGTAAGGCCGGCATCCAACTGGTTGTTGAATATCAGCGAGCTCATTTGATCGAGAGATTTTGCCGGAGCAAGAATCTTACCTTCATCAAGAGAGACCTGATATTTTTTCGCCAACGCAAGGAAGCCAACGCGCGGATTGGCATCAAATACTTTTTGCCATCCTGCAGTTAGCGTACAAACCAGTAAGAATATGGTCGGAACAACGGCCACCCAAGCGTACTTCTCGCGCTTCATCTTAAACAATACTACCGCGCAAAGCGTGAGTGCGATGGCCGCCAGCATTTGGTTGGCAATGCCAAATAGTGGCCATAGGGTGTTAATTCCACCGAGAGGATCGACCACGCCCTGATACAAGAAGTAACCCCATGCGGCCACGCAAAGGCCGGTTGCCGTGATGTTAGCAACGAAAGAGTCAGTACGTTTCATTGAAGGAACAAACGTCCCCAGCAAATCCTGAAGCATAAAGCGACCTGCACGGGTACCGGCGTCAACGGCGGTAAGAATAAATAAGGCTTCGAATAGAATGGCAAAGTGATACCAGAACGCCATCATGCTTGGGCCGGTTATTTGGCTCAAAATGTGGGCCATACCCACCGCCAAGGTTGGTGCTCCACCGGCACGGGAAACGATGGTTGTTTCACCCACGTCTTTTGCATACTGGACCAGCACATCGGGCGTTACGACAAAGCCCCATGAACTGACAACCGATGCGGCTGACTCGACCGTTGGCCCCAGAAGCGCCAGCGGGCTATTCATCGCAAAGTAAACGCCCGGATCGATAACCGATGCAGCAATCAGCGCCATAATGGCAACAAACGATTCCATCAACATGCCGCCATAGCCGATAAAGCGCGCGTGGTTCTCATTTTCAAGCATCTTTGGCGTAGTACCAGAGGCAATCAGGGCGTGGAAGCCAGAGATTGCACCGCAGGCAATGGTAATAAATAAGAACGGGAAGAGGTTGCCTGCCCATACCGGGCCAGTACCATCAATAAACTTGGTGGTTGCCGGCATTTGTAAATCAGGGGCGATAATAACAATGCCGATAGCCAGACCAACAATGGTACCGATTTTTAGGAAGGTGGACAGATAGTCGCGCGGTGCAAGCAATAGCCAAACCGGTAGTACGGAGGCGATGCCGCCATAAATAATCAGCGCCCAGGTCAGTTGGATCCCATCTAAGGTAAAGTAAGGTGCCAGCGTTTCGCTTTTCGCCACTTCCCCGCCGTAGATAATCGCCAGCATCAGCAACACAAATCCGATAATAGATATTTCACCAATTTTACCCGGTCGAATATAGCGAGTATAAACCCCCATAAACAGCGCAATTGGAATGGTAACGCCAACGGTAAAGGCACCCCACGGGCTGTTAATGAGCGCCTTGACTACGATGAGCGCAAGTACGGCCAGAATGATAATCATGATCATAAATGCGCCGAATAGCGCAATCACTCCCGGAATGGTGCCAAGCTCTGATTTAACTAAATCGCCCAGCGAACGTCCGTCGCGCCGGGTTGAGACAAACAGCACCATAAAGTCTTGAACCGCACCGGCAAAAACCACGCCGGCCAGAATCCAGATCATTCCGGGTAAATAGCCCATTTGTGCCGCTAAAACCGGGCCAACTAATGGGCCTGCTCCGGCAATGGCTGCAAAATGGTGACCATACAGAACATATTTATTGGTAGGAACATAGTCCAGCCCGTCATTATGCCGGTAGGCTGGCGTCATTCGGGTTGCGTCAAGACGCAGTACTTTGTCGGCAATAAAGCGGCTGTAATAGCGATAAGCGATTAAATAAACACATACTGCAACAACAACAATCCAAAGTGCGTTAATTTTCTCACCGTTATTTAAAGCAATAATGGCTAGTCCACAGGCACCAAGTATAGCGACGGCGATCCAAGTAATATGAGACGCTATGCTGCGCATAGGGTCCTCCTCATTTGTAGGAAACAATAAAATAGGGAATAAAAGTTTATTTTCAGATTATTTATAATAGATACTTGCTAGACGATAGTTGGAATATAGCAAGTTAATCTATATCAATAATGCGTATCTGAAATCAGATAATCATATTTTTGGTTTCTTACCTCATCTTAATTACGGCTGAGCCCATATAGCTTGAATGATTTATATTTCAAGTAGCTGTTGTATGCTTGTGTTTTAATTGGTTTTTGTTAAAAATGACATCGTCATTACGATGTTTTATGAAGAATCACTAATACTGTGAAAATCATCATTCAGACTATTAGTGTCATAGAGTTTATCAACAGATTCAAAAAACTAGTTTGCACTTGCTCACAGGTTGGCAAATTTTTTAGTTTTTCATTATCACTAAAAACCGTAATTAATGCAGGGTGATTGTGTGGGGGATATCAAAAAATAATAAATCAGCGCGTTATAACATTGATTGGCTGATAGGTGTGTAGTTTATATTGATAGCTGCATTACTGATATAAAATATATATTGTGTAATGCAGCCTGAATAGAATAATGGATCAGTTCAGATTCATTTCTTCAGCAATCTGTTTTACCCAAGCGGAAACTCGCTCTGCGGTGAGTTCTGGCTGGCGATCTTCATCAATGGCCAGGCCAATAAAGTGATCGTCATCGGCTAAGCCTTTCGATGCTTCAAACTGGTAGCCTGCCGTTGGCCAGTTACCGACAATGGTTGCACCACGCGGTTCAATGATGTCGCGGATAGTGCCCATTGCGTCACAGAAGTACTCTGCATAGTCTTCTTGATCGCCACAGCCAAAAATGGCTACGAGCTTACCTTCAAAGTCGATCTCTTCCAGCGTTGGGAAAAAGTCATCCCAGTCACACTGTGCTTCACCGTAATACCAGGTTGGTATGCCTAGAAGCAGCGTATCGAAACGATTGATATCTTCTTGGCTACTTTTTGCTATATCGTATATTTCGACAATATCTTTGCCCAACTGCTTTTGAATCATCTTGGCAATGTTTTCAGTATTGCCAGTGTCGCTACCAAAGAAGATACCTACGGTTGCCATAGCGTGTTACACCTTATAAATATTGTATGGATATTAATACGTCGTATTCAATAATATAACATTGTTGGTGCTCGATGGCATCGTTAATCTACACGATAACCGTCTGGCGGCGGGGAGTGTGGGGATCTAACTGCCTGCGTTTTATGAGCGGCTTTTCTTGAGCCTTTTGTATTCGTTCAACAGCAGGAATTCGATCAGCTCACTGCGATTTATTTGATGGATTTCTGACAGCCCATCTAACGCATCAACCGCTTCTTGAGTCAGCTTTAGCTCAACGCGTTTTAGACCACGAACTTTGTCTCGTTTTAGCTGATTACGCTTATTGATTCGTAATTGCGCGTCACGGGGCAAGGTACTGGTTTTAGGCCGCCCGGGGCGACGTTCATCCGCGAAAAGATCCAGCGTGGTACGATCTAATTGTTCTTTTGCCATAAAATCAGTGAGTATATGAAACCAGATAAATACAAAAAACCGAGCGTTCAACCAACCGTGACCATCAATGATGGAGCGATGGAGAGCTCAGGCTATCTACGCTAATAGCGTGGCCGCAAATCATAACGCAGATACCGGACTCCCGCCAACGTCAAACCGATATTAGTCGGTAAAAAAGTAGTAATAGCTGCGTAATCGAACCCAATCAGGGCTGTAATAGCTTACGGATAACCCGGATAACTAACTGCGGTTTTTCAGCGTGAATCCAGTGCCCGCATCCTGCGGCTACGTAGGCTCTGGCCATCGGAAACTGACGAGCAATGGCTGGGCGGAAGCCGTCCTGTATATACGCAGAGCGTTCACCGCGAATAAACATCACCGGTTTATTCCATTCGTTAACCTCTTTCCAGCCGATAATTTCGTCATAATGCTGCTCCAGCGCCGGAACGTTAAAGCGCCATTCCCCCTCATGAAATGATTTGAGCAGAAATTGAATCACGTCGTTATGCAAGCCAAACGGTTTCATTATTTCGGCCGCTTGAGTACGCCGGGTAACGTTTGACTGAGCGACGGCATTGAGTGCGGCAAAAACCTCATCGTGCTGCCTTTCTTGATAGGCAACCGGTGCTATATCAATAATCACTAACCGGGATATTCGTTTCGGGGCTAGTTCCGTCAGCATCATCGCGACTTTCCCACCCATAGAATGACCCACTACGCTAATATCATGCATGTCGAGCCGATCGAACAGCGAGAGTAAATCTTCGGCCATCGATCGATAGCTGACTTCCGATGAGTGAGGGGAGAGGCCATGGTTACGCAAATCAACCTGCAATGTTTGAAAATCGTGCTGGAGATCTCTGGCAAGCACGCCCAGATTGTCTAAAGTTCCAAAGAGGCCATGTATGAGAACAATTATTGGCCCGTTACCCTGGATGCGGTAGTTTAATTTCATAACAATAGTCACATCTTTGGTTGCTTTGCGTTAGAGTATCACGATACGAACGAGTATAATTCCCATGAATAACCTGAAAAGAATTATAGGATAAAGATGAAAACTATCGAAGTTGACGAAGAGCTTTATCGTTATATCGCCAGTCAGACTTTACATATTGGTGAAAGCGCTTCTGAAATTTTACGCCGGATGCTTAATTTTACACCGGCAATGCTGGTGGCTGAAGAGGCTTCCCATTCGTCAATTAACGCGTCAATCAATGCGTCAGTGGCTCCTGCAAGCGTCGCTAAAGTGGTTTCACCGGCTGAGCGCAGTCAGCGGATCGGTGAACTGCTGCTGTCGGAAGAGTTTAATGAGCAGAAAAAGGCGGTCGATCGCTTTTTATTGATACTGTCAGTGCTCTATCAGATCAATAAAAATGATTTTGCTGATGCGACCGAGTCGCTCCACGGCCGCACCCGCATCTATTTTTCTAACGCCCAAGAAACGTTGTTACAAAATGGCCGCCATACTAAACCAAAAGCGGTACCTGAAACGCCATACTGGGTTATCACCAATACTAACTCAGAGCGTAAACGCAGCATGGTTGAACATATTATGGCCGCAATGCAGTTCCCGGCCGAACTCATACAACAAACCTGCGGCAGTATCTAATTTATCGGCAAGTTCCAGAGAGAGTACCAAATGGCTAATCACCCAAGAGCCGGGCAGCTAGCGCGGCAAAGCGATTTGATTAATATACCTCAGTTAGTTTCTGAATATTATGTCTTACAGCCTGACTGCGACAACGCCGCCCATGCTGTCAAGTTTGGTACTTCGGGCCACCGTGGAAGCTCGATTCGGCAGAGCTTTAATGAACCACATATTTTAGCTATTGCTCAGGCCATTGCTGAAAACCGTACGGCTCACGGCATTACCGGCCCCTGTTTTGTCGGAAAAGATACTCACGGCCTGTCTGAACCTGCGTTTATTTCGGTTTTAGAAGTGCTTTCCGCCAACGGTGTAGACGTGGTTATCCAACAGGATAACGGCTTTACGCCAACGCCGGCTATCTCTCACGCTATTCTTTGCTATAACCGCAAAGGCGGAGCGTTAGCCGACGGTATTGTGATTACTCCCTCTCACAATCCACCGGAAGACGGCGGCATTAAATATAATCCACCTAACGGTGGGCCAGCGGATACTAACCTTACTCAGTGGATTGAAACCCGGGCTAACGGACTACTGCGCGATAAGCTACAGGGCGTTAAACGTTTAACGTTTGCCGTGGCGAAACAGGGCGGGTTTATCCACGCGCAAGATTTAGTCCAACCTTACGTTGAACAATTGGCCGATGTGGTCGATATGCCAGCGATTCAAAACGCCGGGCTAATGCTAGGGGTCGATCCCTTAGGCGGCGCGGGCATCGCTTACTGGCAGCGTATTGCCGAGTTTTATAAGCTCAACCTTACTCTGGTTAATGACTCCGTTGACCCATCGTTTCGCTTTATGCATTTAGATCACGATGGCATTATTCGGATGGACTGCTCATCCGAGTGCGCAATGGCCGGGCTGTTGGCGCTAAGAGATAAGTTTGATTTAGCCTTTGCTAACGATCCGGACTACGATCGCCACGGTATCGTTACGCCGAAAGGGTTGATGAATCCTAACCATTATCTGGCGGTGGCAATCCACTATCTTTATCAGCATCGCCCTCGGTGGAATAACGATATCGGCGTAGGTAAAACCTTGGTTTCCAGCGCGATGATTGACCGCGTTGTCGCCAGCCTTGGCCGCAAGTTGGTTGAAGTTCCCGTCGGCTTTAAGTGGTTTGTTGACGGTCTGTTTGACGGCAGCTTAGGCTTTGGCGGAGAAGAGAGCGCCGGTGCGTCGTTTTTACGCTTTGACGGAAAGCCATGGTCTACCGATAAAGACGGCATCATCATGTGCCTGCTGGCCGCTGAAATTACGGCGATTACCGGCAAGAACCCTCAGGATCATTACCAAGATCTGGCCGCCCGCTTTGGTGCGCCTAGCTATAATCGCATTCAGGCTCCGGCAACCCATGCGCAGAAGGCGACTCTGGCAAAGCTTTCGCCGGAAATGGTCACGGCTGACGTGCTGGCGGGTGATAAAATTACCGCACGCCTGACCAGTGCGCCGGGCAACGGGGCATCCATTGGCGGGCTTAAAGTGATAACCGATAACGGCTGGTTTGCCGCTCGCCCGTCAGGCACTGAAGAGGCTTACAAAATATACTGTGAGAGCTTTTTAGGAAAAGAGCACCGCGAAAAGATAGAACGTGAAGCGGTGGATATTGTCAGTGCTGTATTAGCAACGGCAAAATAGCGCCGGGTTTGCCGTTGCGGCATTGAGCCTGGTCTGAATAAAGCGTGGTCTGTTGTTATGATGATAATAACCGCCACGCTTTTTTTATACGGTTATCCCAACGCAACCAACAGCGCCCCGACGGAAATCATACCGATGCCAATGCCGGTATACAGTGTCACTTTCTCGCCAAACAGAATCACCGCCAGAATCACCGCAAAAACGACGCTAAGCTTATCGATGGGCGCAACCTGAGATACCGTGCCGTTTTTTATCGCCATAAAATAAAATAGCCATGATAGCGCGCCAGCGACGCCGCTGAGAATGATAAATAGCAGCGCCTTATGGTCGGCTAGCACTTCAGAAACCATGTTCAGCTTTCCCTGAACCACCACAACGCCAACTAAGAATACTGCCATGACGATAGAACGGATGGCCGTTGCCGTGTTGGCATCCAGATGCTGTAAACCAATTTTTCCAAAAATGGCGACCAGTGCCGCCGTTATCGCCGACAGCAGGGCATATATTAGCCAAGTACTCATTGTAAATCCTAGAGAAGAGGGTAAGCGTTGTGAAGGCAATAATATTACGACTAATTCTGATATAGGCTCAAGCGGCTGAGGGTGGAAAGTTATACATAAAAGCCACAACGACATAATTATCTGAATAAGCGCCGCAATTTTTTATTCTGTTTCTGGAACTCTGACCATCATCTGAATATGTTACCTGAATCGTTAATCTTCCAGAGGGATTGCTATGAAAGGGTTGAGGCTCGAAGAGCGCCAGTTTTTATTTCTACAGCGTAATTTTTATCAACATTTACACCATTCAGCCCTGAACGCTGCTTTAAAAGGCATGAATGATGTGGCTTCCCGCAGGGTAACTAGCCATAACAACTTCAATAACCAGCGTTTACTCAAATAACGGGGCTTAGAAATCACTATGGCTATCAGCGGTCAGCTACATTTTACCCACCAGTTCGTTGCGATGTTAAAAGATGCCATGGCTGCGGGGTCGATTAATCCCGAATGGATCCAAAATAGCGTGTTGCCTCAGATCGGGCGTTACCCTTGCCGTGGTCGCCTGTTCCTTAACCGAACAGCGACAAACAGCGATAATCAACGGTTGAAGTGGCAGCTGGCACGGCGATTTAACTGTAATGAATTACGGGAATTAAGCGGTGACGGCTGGATGATTCTCTATTTGAACAAATATCCCCACGTTTACCTGCTGGCGTTAATTCCGCTGATATCAGACGGAATTTGCAATATTGAAGAAGACTGGATTAACGGAGATTAGTTTTTATTTTAACTGGTCAGACTAGTTGTGATAGCTAAAGTCATCGGCTAAGATAAAGCATCTTAAGCTATTTTAGCCGTCAGATTAAACGCGGTTATTTATCAGGAGGCGATTATGTATCAAAGATATCCGCTCCATCGCATCGTACTTCGCCGCATTGGCGTTATCTTTTTCGGCGTATTAGCCTTACCTTTCATGATGTTTCGCAGCGATAAGAGCCGTTATTATAGCTATTTGCACCGGGTGTGGAGTAAAACCAGCACTAAGCCCGTATGGCTATCTTTATCAGAGCGAGCGCCTAAAGATTTCTATTAATCTTACTGTCAACGTCGTTGACCCATCATTACTGCCAGCTTTTTGGTGAAAATTTACTGATTGATTGGCGGCGCGGTGAACGCTATTTTATGTCACAGCTGATTAACGGTGATTTGGCTGCTAATGCATTTGAAACGGCCCGTAAAGGGACCGTTACGTAGGTCGTTTTGAGAGAACAACATGCTGAATAAACAGTTAGAAATTTTACTGAACCAAAAGCTTAACGTTAGCCGTTTTAAAGATTACGCGCCTAACGGACTACAGGTGGAAGGGTGCCCGGAAGTACAGCGGATTGTAACCGGCGTCACCGCCTGTCAGGCTTTACTGGATGCAGCGGTAGAGCTAAAGGCCGATGCCGTATTGGTGCATCATGGCTATTTCTGGAAAAACGATGAGCCGGTGATTACCGGTATGATGCATAAGCGAATAAAAACTCTGATTAATCACGATATTAATCTTTATGGTTATCATCTACCGCTGGATGCCCACCCATCGCTGGGTAATAACGTGCTATTGGGCGAAGTATTAAATGTCCGTCAGTATGGCAGCTTTGAACCTGAGGACTCGGGGTGCTTTATGTGGCACGGTGAGTTTGAACAACCGATTACCGGTAGTGAGCTGGCGGCTAGAATTGCCCAAAAATATGCGCGTGAACCGCTGCACTGTGGCGATAACGCGCCGCCGAAGATTCGTCGCATCGCTTGGTGTACCGGCGGCGGGCAGGATTATATTAAGCTGGCCGCAGAGCAGGGTTTTGACGCTTTTATTACCGGTGAAGTTTCAGAGCGAACCATTCATATCGCGCGGGAAATGGGTATCCACTTCTTTGCCGCCGGCCATCATGCGACTGAATGCGATGGTATTAAACAGTTAGGCGGGTGGCTGGCGGGTGAACATCAGTTTGATGTTACTTTTGTTGATATCAATAACCCTGTCTGAGTTAAATACCGATTGGCGTTTTTGCCGTATGTAAGGAGTGATTATGCCCGAAGGACCGGAGATTCGCCGCGCCGCCGATAAGCTGGTTACCGCTATTGAAGATAAACAACTGGCTTCAGTCTGGTTTGCCTTCCCTCAGTTGAAAGGCTTTGAATCATCGCTGGTCGGGCAGCGGGTTGAACGAATTGAAACCCGGGGAAAAGCCTTACTCACACACTTTTCTAACGGCCTGACGATGTACAGCCATAACCAACTTTATGGCCTGTGGAAAGTGGTTGATGCCGGAGAGCGCCCACAGACTAAGCGGGATTTGCGGGTAGTACTGGAAGCCAGCGATAAAGCTATTTTGCTGTACAGCGCTTCCGATATTGAAATTGGCCCTCGGGACGCTATTTTACAGCATCGGTTTTTGCAACGTATTGGCCCCGATATTTTAGATAATAGGTTAACCGTTGATGCCGTTGCAGTTCGTCTGCTTGATAAGCGTTTCGTGCGCAGGCAACTGGGGGGAATGTTACTCGATCAGTCCTTTTTAGCCGGGCTTGGTAATTACCTACGGGCGGAAATACTGTGGGATTCACAATTATTACCGGCGCATAAACCGGAAGATTTAACCTCAGAGCAGCTGACCCGGTTGGCCAGCTCTCTTCTGACTATTCCCCGTTTATCGTATATGACCCGGGGTGACGATAACCCCAATTATCATCATGGTGCACTGTTTGCCTTTCAGGTATTTTCTCGGGAAGGTCAGGCCTGCTCGCGGTGTGGTGATATCATTCAAAAAACGTCACTGTCCTCTCGTCCGTTCTTTTACTGTGCGGGCTGTCAGTATTAGCCATAAAAATCCGGGAATTACCCCGGATTTTTTACTAACTATGAACGACTAATCTTACCTATCAGGCTTTATCTGATTTTTTTGGGATCTGGGAATGGAACTCTCTTTCGGCGTAACCGGTATAGAGCTGACGCGGACGGGCAATACGAATGCCGTCGGTGTACATCTCATTCCAGTGGGCAATCCAGCCGATGGTTCTGGCGATGGCAAAGATCACGGTAAACATGGTGGTTGGAATGCCAATTGCTTTCAGAATAATGCCTGAATAGAAGTCAACGTTCGGGTAGAGCTTCTTCTCAATGAAGTACGGATCGTTGAGGGCGATGTGTTCAAGCTCCATGGCGATATCTAACAGCTCATCGCTGAGGTTAAGCTCTTTCAGCACTTCGTGGCAGCTTTCACGCATGACCGTAGCGCGCGGATCGTGGTTTTTGTAAACACGATGGCCAAAGCCCATTAAGCGGAACGGGTCATCTTTATTTTTGGCTTTTTCAATGAATTCAGGAATACGGTCAACGCTGCCAATTTCTTCCAGCATTTTCAGGCAGGCTTCATTGGCTCCGCCGTGGGCAGGCCCCCACAGTGAGGCGATACCGGCAGCAATACAGGCGAATGGGTTTGCACCGGATGAACCTGCGGTTCTTACCGTAGAGGTTGACGCATTTTGTTCATGATCGGCGTGCAGAATAAAAATGCGATCCATAGCGCGCTCAACCACCGGATTAACCACGTACTCTTCGCACGGCGTAGAGAACATCATATGCAAGAAGTTACCCGCATACGACAGCTCGTTGCGCGGATATACAAACGGCTGACCTACCGAATATTTGTAGCACATAGCGGCAACGGTCGGCATTTTTGACAGTAAACGGAATGCGGTAATTTCACGATGGCGCTCGTTGTTCACGTCCAGAGAGTCGTGATAGAACGCAGCCAGCGCGCCAGTTACGCCGCAAAGAACCGCCATCGGATGTGAGTCACGACGAAATCCCTGGAATAAACGGGATATTTGCTCGTGAATCATAGTGTGTCGGGTAACGATGTCTTTAAAGGTGGCAAATTGTTCAGGTGTAGGGGTTTCGCCATATAATAAAATATAACAAACTTCCAAATAGGTAGATTCTTTGGCTAATTGCGCAATTGGATAACCGCGGTGCAATAATATGCCTTGATTACCATCAATGAAGGTTATTTTTGATTCACAAGAAGCCGTAGAGAGATAGCCAGGATCGTAGGTGAAAAGCCCTTTGGAACCAAGGGTCCTTACGTCTAGAACGTCTTCTCCCAGCGAGCCGGATAATATTGGTAGTTCAATATTATTACCGCTATTAAAGACCAATGTTGCTTTTTTTTCTACAGCCATGGTTGTCTCCTCAAATAATTTCTGCTTAGGGAAGTGCGGCAAAATCGATAAAATACAACGCGATTGCCTTCCTCTAAATTATCTTAAATACAGTTGCATAAATTTAGACCATCGTGAAGATAATTTTTACTTTTATTTTACATTTTCGGGTTGGTATAACAATTCACTACACAGTGTAGTTGACACGATTCATTAAAAGCCGTTGTTTTTAATGGTTTTTTGATGGTTGTGATCGTTATCACTTTTCTGGGAAAATGTTATCAATCTGTTTTTATTTGAATTGTAATAGTAAAATGAGCCTTCTATACTCAAGGACACTTCCGAATCGGGAGTTGCAACCTATACGTTGGAGCTACGGGTTATACCTCCTTATAATTATATTTGGGCTGACGTTTTTTTGAACATAACAATTAAAGATAACAAAGGGTTATGTTCAACTAAATAATCTGATATTAATAAGGGGATCGCGGTAGTTTTGGCGGTTTTCTGGTGTTGCATAAAAGTGAAACCTACTTACTCACTTTTTTGCAATAAATTAAATATAGGCTTGTTGGCTTTTAGTAACGACGTGTTAGAGAGTGTGGTAGCGAGTATCACAACACATACTGAAGCGTGAAGCTTAAGAGGTCATAATGCAGAACGGCGCAATAAAGACTTGGTTAGACTCATCTTATCTTGCTGGTGCGAATCAATCTTATATAGAACAGCTGTATGAAGATTTTCTGACAGATCCGAATTCTATTGACGACAGTTGGAGAGCCATTTTCGATAAATTGCCAACCGACGCCCTGAGCCCGGACCAATTCCACTCAACCACCCGTGATTATTTCCGCCGATTAGCCAAAGATTCTAAACGTTATTCTTCCAGCGTCAGCGATCCAGAAAATGACGCTAAACAGGTTAAAGTCTTACAGCTGATTAACGCATTTCGTTTCCGTGGCCATCAGAATGCCAACCTTGACCCGATCAAACTTCGCTATAAAGAGCCCGTGCTTGAGCTCGATCCTGCCTTTCATCATTTAACTGAAGAAGACATGCAGGAAACCTTTAACGTTGGCTCGTTTGCCATCGGTAAAGAAACCATGAAGCTCAGTGAAATTTATCAGGCGCTAAAGCAGACTTACTGCGATTCTATCGGTGCAGAATATATGCACATTACCAATACCGAAGAGAAACGCTGGATTCAACAGCGTCTTGAATCGGTGGTGGGGCGCGGTAGCTTTAGCCATGAAGAAAAGAAACGATTTTTACAAGAGCTAACCGCGGCAGAAGGGCTAGAGCGTTATCTCGGTGCTAAATATCCGGGTGCAAAACGTTTCTCTTTGGAAGGCGGAGATGCACTCATTCCTATGCTAAAAGAGATGGTTCGCCATGCGGCACATAACGATGGTCGCGAAGTCGTTTTGGGTATGGCCCACCGCGGCCGTCTTAACGTATTGATTAATTTATTGGGTAAACGCCCGGGCGATCTGTTCGACGAATTTGCCGGTATCCATAAAGAGCACCTTGGCACCGGTGACGTGAAATACCATCAGGGCTTTTCCTCTGATTTTGAAACCGAAGGCAAACTGGTTCATTTAACGCTGGCATTTAACCCATCCCACTTAGAAATTGTGAGCCCGGTGGTTATCGGATCGGTGCGCGCCCGTCGTGACAGAATTGATGCAACCGGCAGTAGCAACCAAGTGCTACCGATTACTATCCACGGTGATGCAGCAGTTATCGGTCAGGGAATTGTACAAGAGACGCTGAATATGTCTCAGGTTCGCGCTTATGAAGTGGGCGGAACGGTACGCATCGTGATTAACAACCAGATCGGCTTCACCACATCCTTCCCTCAGGACGTCCGTTCAACGGAATACTGCACTGATATCGCGAAAATGATTCAGGCACCGATTTTCCATGTGAATGCTGACGACCCGGAAGCCGTGGCTTTTGTAACCCGACTGTCCCTTGATTACCGTAATACCTTTAAGCGCGACGTCATGATTGATTTGGTCTGCTATCGCCGCCATGGCCATAACGAAGCCGATGAGCCAAGCGCAACGCAGCCAATGATGTACCAGAAGATCAGGAAGCAGCCAACGCCGCGCAAAGTTTATGCGGATAAGCTGATCGAAACCAACGTGGTCTCAGCGGAAGAAGTGACCGAAATGGTTAACCTTTATCGCGATGCATTAGATAACGGCGACTGCGTGGTTGAAGAGTGGCGCCCAATTAGCGGTCACTCAAAGTCATGGGCGCCTTACCTGAATCACGAATGGGATGAAGCCTACCCCAATGCGGTTGACATGAAACGGTTACAGGATCTGGCGAAGCGCATTAGCCAAGTGCCTGACAACGTTGAACTGCATCCCCGCGTGGTGAAAATTTATGAAGATCGGGCCCTGATGGCCGATGGTCAAAAGCCTTTTGACTGGGGTGCTGCAGAGAATCTAGCCTATGCCACGCTGGTCGATGAGAGCATTCCTGTGCGCATTTCTGGTGAAGACTCCGGTCGGGGAACCTTCTTCCACCGTCATGCGGTGGTCCATAATCAAAAAGACGGTTCTTACTATGTTCCGCTGGCTAACGTGCACAGCAGTCAGGGGAGTTTTCAGGTATGGGATTCCGTACTGTCTGAAGCCGGCGTTTTGGCTTTTGAATATGGCTACGCCACGGCAGAACCGCGTACTCTGACCATATGGGAAGCCCAGTTTGGTGATTTTGCCAACGGTGCTCAGGTGGTTATCGATCAGTTTATTAGCTCTGGCGAACAGAAATGGGGCCGGATGTGTGGACTGGTTATGCTGCTACCGCACGGTTATGAAGGGCAGGGGCCAGAGCACTCATCGGCGCGCTTAGAACGCTATTTACAGCTGTGTGCTGAGCAGAATATTCAGGTTTGCGTGCCTTCGACTCCGGCTCAGGTTTACCACATGCTTCGCCGTCAGGCGCTGCGCGGTATGCGTCGGCCGTTGATTGTGATGTCTCCGAAGTCACTGCTACGCCATCCGTTAGCTATCTCCTCTCTGGATGAGCTGGCAAACGGCGTGTTCCAGCCGGCTATCGGTGAAATTGATAGCCTGAATCCTGACGGAGTCAAACGCGTGGTGATGTGTTCCGGTAAAGTGTACTACGATCTGCTAGAACAGCGCCGCGCTAATGGGCAAAGCAATGTGGCTATCATTCGTATCGAACAGCTTTATCCGTTCCCGCATCAGGCGATGCAAAACGCATTATCCGACTATGCTCATGTGAAAGATTTTGTCTGGTGCCAGGAAGAGCCTTTAAATCAAGGGGCTTGGTATTGTAGTCAGCATAATATTCGCGACGTTATCCCGGCGGGATCAACGCTTCGCTATGCTGGCCGCCCGGCTTCGGCTTCACCGGCCGTAGGCTACATGTCTGTACACCAAGAACAACAAAAGAATCTGGTTGAAGACGCGCTTAACGTTAAATGAATTAAGGATAAATAATGAGTAACATCGATATTCTCGTTCCCGACCTTCCTGAATCCGTCGCCGATGCAAGCGTTGCAACCTGGCACAAGAAACCGGGCGATAGCGTTCAGCGCGACGAAGTGTTAGTTGAAATTGAGACCGATAAAGTCGTTCTGGAAGTTCCCGCTCTGGAGTCCGGAATTTTAGACGCCATTTTGGAAGATGAAGGCGCTACCGTTACCTCCCGCCAGCTGTTGGGCCGACTGCGCCCGGCGGATGTCACGGGTAAGCAAATTACCGATATGCCGCAAAACAGCGAGTCAGCGCCCGCTCAGCGCCAGACAGCCAGTCTGGAAGAGGGCTCGAATGACGCTCTCAGCCCGGCTGTGCGTCGCCTCATTGCCGAACACGGCTTAGACGTTAACTCGATTAAAGGCTCTGGCGTTGGTGGCCGTATCAGCCGTGAAGACGTTACCCAGCATTTGGCTCAACGGGAAACGGTTGCGCCAAAAGCTGCACCGGTCGCCGCTGAGGCTAAAAAGGCTGACAGCACGCCAATGGCGCACCGTAGTGAAAAACGCGTGCCAATGACCCGCTTACGTAAGCGTATTGCAGAGCGTCTGTTAGAAGCAAAAAACAATACCGCCATGTTGACTACGTTTAATGAAGTCAACATGCAACCAATAATGGACCTGCGTAAGCAATACGGCGAGGCGTTTGAGAAACGCCACGGCGCACGCTTAGGCTTTATGTCTTTCTACCTGAAAGCGGTGGTTGAAGCGTTAAAACGCTTCCCAGAAATCAACGCTTCGCTCGATGGCGAAGACGTGGTGTATCACAACTATTTTGATATCAGCATTGCCGTATCGACTCCACGCGGTCTGGTCACGCCGGTACTGCGCGACGTTGACTCTCTGAGCATGGCGGATATCGAGAAAAGCATTAAGGATCTCGCGGTCAAAGGTCGTGACGGTAAGTTGACCGTAGAAGACTTAACCGGCGGTAATTTCACCATTACTAACGGCGGCGTTTTCGGGTCATTAATGTCAACGCCGATTATCAACCCGCCTCAAAGCGCTATTTTGGGCATGCACGCGATTAAAGACCGCCCAATGGCGGTGGATGGTCAGGTTGTGATTCTGCCTATGATGTATCTGGCGCTGTCGTACGACCATCGTCTGATTGATGGCCGTGAGTCAGTGAGTTTTCTGGTGGCAGTAAAAGATCTGCTGGAAGATCCTACCCGTTTGTTATTAGACGTTTAGCGTATTTACCGGTTTAAGCGTTAGTTGATGCACAGCACATAGCCGCCCGATTTTCGGCTATGTGTTGCCGTCAAGCCAAGGATGATGAGCACCAATGCGTATAACGCGAGCGTGCTTATCTTAGTGAGTGTGTTTTCGAGTTCAGGGGGCGCGTTATCTCCTGAGCGTAGAAAGGCGCAGTTCTTTAATCCCCACAATAATGGATAGAACATCATGAACCTACATGAGTATCAGGCAAAACAGCTGTTTGCTCGGTATCGCTTACCGGTACCAACAGGCTATGCCTGTAACACAGCTCAAGAGACGGTCGAAGCCGCCGCAAAAATTGGCGCAGGCCCTTGGGTGGTTAAATGTCAGGTACATACCGGCGGGCGCGGTAAGTCCGGCGGTGTGAAATTGGCTAAAACAAAAGATGAAATCCGTGATTTTGCCCATCGTTGGTTAGGCCAGCGTCTTGCAACCTACCAGACTGACGCCGCCGGTTTACCGGTGAATCAAATTCTGGTGGAAAGTGCGACCGATATAGACCGTGAGCTTTACCTTGGTGCCGTGGTCGATCGCAGCTCTCGTCGGGTGATTTTTATGGCCTCGACCGAAGGTGGGGTAGAAATTGAGAAAGTGGCAGAAGAGACGCCCGAGCTGATTCACAAGATGGAGCTTGACCCGTTAACGGGCCCAATGCCTTATCAGGGCCGGGAATTGGCGTTTAAACTGGGCCTGAGCGGTAAACAGATTAATGAATTTACCAATATCTTTGTCGGGCTTGGCAAACTGTTCCTTGAATGCGATCTGTCTTTAGTCGAAATCAACCCGCTGGTGGTGACTAAATCCGGCGAGTTAATCTGCTTAGACGGCAAACTGGACGTCGATAACAATGCGCTGTATCGCCAGCCAGAACTGCGCGAAATGCGCGATCCGACTCAGGAAGATGCGCGTGAATCCCACGCGGCTGAATGGGAACTGAACTACGTTGCGTTAGACGGCAATATCGGTTGCATGGTTAACGGCGCCGGTCTGGCGATGGGCACCATGGATATCGTTAAGCTTCACGGCGGTGAACCGGCTAACTTTCTCGACGTTGGCGGCGGTGCCACCAAAGAACGCGTGACTGAAGCGTTTAAAATCATTCTTTCTGATGAAAAGGTTAAGGCCGTATTCGTTAATATCTTCGGTGGTATTGTGCGCTGTGACCTTATTGCTGACGGCATCATCGGTGCGGTGGGCGATGTCGGTATCAACGTGCCTGTGGTGGTGCGTTTGGAAGGCAATAATGCCGAGCTTGGGGTGAAGAAACTGAGCGAAAGCGGGCTGAATATTATTGGTGCATCGAGCCTGACTGATGCCGCCCAACGAGTTGTTGCTGCTGCGGAGGCTAACTAATGTCGATACTGATTGATAAAGACACCAAAGTAATTTGTCAGGGGTTCACCGGGAGTCAGGGCACTTTTCACTCCCAGCAGGCGCTTGATTACGGGACTAAACTTGTCGGTGGGGTAACGCCGGGCAAGGGCGGAACGGAACATCTGGGCTTACCGGTGTTTAATACGGTGCGCGAAGCCGTTATTGCTACGGGGGCTACCGCCTCGGTTATTTACGTTCCGGCTCAGTTTTGCAAAGACTCCATCCTTGAAGCCGCCGATGCCGGAATAAAGCTAATTATTTGTATTACCGAAGGTATTCCAACGCTGGACATGCTGACGGTTAAAGTGAAAATCGATCGGCTAGGCGTTCGTATGATTGGGCCAAACTGCCCGGGCGTGATTACCCCGGGAGCCTGTAAGATTGGCATCATGCCGGGCCATATTCATAAGCCGGGTAACGTTGGCATTGTTTCCCGATCGGGTACATTGACGTATGAAGCGGTAAAGCAGACAACGGATGCCGGATTTGGTCAGTCTACCTGTGTGGGCATTGGCGGCGATCCTATTCCGGGAGCTAGCTTTATTGATATTCTGAAGCTGTTCGAACAAGATCCGCAAACCGAAGCCATTGTGATGATTGGTGAAATTGGCGGGGCCGCTGAAGAAGAGGCGGCTCACTACATTAAGCATCATGTGACCAAGCCGGTTGTGGGCTACATTGCTGGCGTAACCGCACCAAAGGGCAAGCGTATGGGCCATGCCGGTGCGATTATCTCCGGCGGTAAAGGCACCGCCGATGAGAAGTTCGCTGCGCTGGAAGCCGCCGGTGTCTATACGGTCCGCAGTTTGGCGGATATCGGTGATGCAGTAAAAAAAGCCTTAGGCAGTAAACCCCACGCTGCCAAAACGCTGTCTGCTGAAGTGAATTAGTCTGAATGTAACATTGATATCAAATTGATGTAAAAAGCCGCGAAAGCGGCTTTTTTTATGCTTAAAAAAACCAGAATGGGAAAGGGGATATCGGCGTTGTTTATTGATTTAATCGCGGTGGCTAGTTTTCACAACCGGAATTAAATATTGCGCATATGATAACAAAAAGTAAATTATGTTATATATCGGCGGGCAGTAACTATACATTTCAGTAGATATTGTGAAAATGGCAGTTAAACATAATTGAAAAATTGTGAATTTATGGTGTAATTAGCTAAACGTGTTCTAGATCATTTTATTGATATATTCATTACACATTGATTTTGATTTGAGTTCACATTTCTGGATTTTATTGTTAAATACCTATTTATTGTAAGGGATTGGAGGCGTAATATTCGAATTGTTATAGAGACGTTTGATGTAATGGCTTCGTTTGTTGCCAACAGTGTTACCGACAGATGGCCGAGTTCGTAATTCAAAATACGTCACTACCATTAGAAGAGTGGTTTTACAAATTTCGTTTGTTGTTTAATTTGTTAAATTTTAGGCATTCACCTTTGGTGAGTATAGTGCAAGGTTTTGGGCATGCCAAATGTAGGGTTATTGCCATCCCAAGCCTTCCTGCGATAAGCAAGGAGTCAAGATGTTTGATGTCGTCGAACTATCACGATTACAGTTTGCCTTGACGGCAATGTATCACTTTCTGTTTGTCCCGCTAACGCTGGGTATGGCGTTTTTGCTGGCAATCATGGAATCGGTATATGTGCTGACGGGTAAGCATATTTATAAAGATATGACTAAGTTCTGGGGTAAGTTATTCGGTATTAACTTTGCTCTGGGTGTGGCTACCGGCTTAACCATGGAGTTCCAGTTTGGTACAAACTGGTCCTACTACTCCCATTATGTTGGCGATATATTCGGCGCGCCGCTGGCTATCGAAGGCCTGATGGCGTTCTTCTTAGAATCAACGTTAGTGGGTTTGTTCTTCTTTGGCTGGGATCGCCTAAGCAAAGTTCAGCACTTAGCCGTAACGTGGTTTGTTGCTCTGGGTTCTAACCTTTCTGCACTGTGGATTCTGGTTGCTAATGGTTGGATGCAAAATCCAGTTGCTTCAGAATTTAACTTTGAAACCATGCGTATGGAAATGGTCAGCTTTTCCGAACTCGTTCTAAACCCGGTTGCGCAGGTTAAATTCGTTCATACCGTTTCTGCGGGTTATGTCACCGGCGCCATGTTCGTTTTAGGTATCAGCTCATTCTACTTGCTGAAAAAACGCGATATTGGTTTTGCTAAACGCTCATTTGCTATCGCAGCCTGTTTCGGCCTTGCCTCTGTACTTTCCGTTATGCTGTTAGGCGACGAATCTGGTCATGAATTAGGCAACGTACAGCGGGTTAAATTAGCCGCTATTGAAGCTGAATGGGATACCCAAAAAGCGCCTGCCTCATTTAACATTGTTAGTATTCCTAATCAGGATAAAATGGAAAATAACTTTGCCATTGAAATACCTTACATGCTTGGAATCATTGCTACCCGTTCTCTGGATACGCAAATTACCGGTATTAAAGATTTAGTGGTTGAGAATGAACAGCGCGTGCGTAACGGTATTACCGCTTATCAAATGTTAGAAAAACTGCGCTCAGGCGATAAAGATCCGGCAGTTCGCCATACGTTTGATGAGACCAAAAAAGACCTCGGCTTTGGTATTCTGCTACACACGCAGGCTAAAGATATCAATAACGCCACCGATCAAGAAATTAAAGCGGCGGCTCTGAGTACTATTCCAGAGGTTGCTCCGCTTTATTATTCATTCCGTTTGATGGTTGGGTGTGGTGTGTTAATGCTACTCATCATTGGTTTGGCCGTTTGGAACGTTGCCCGCAACCAGATTGGTGAAAGATCCTGGTTGCTGCGTATGGCTCTGTTCGGCATTCCGTTACCTTGGATTGCCGTTGAAGCCGGTTGGTTTATCGCCGAGTATGGCCGTCAACCATGGGCCATTGCCGATACGTTACCGGTGGCTGCGGCAACGTCTTCGCTGACCGTGGGCGACTTATGGTTCTCGATCGCTCTGATCTGTGGGCTGTATACAATGTTCCTCATTATTGAAATGTTCTTAATGTTTAAATATGCGCGTTTGGGGCCAAGCGCTCTGAAAACCGGCCGTTATCATTATGAACAAAACAGTGCTTCGATAGCGCAAGAAACACGGTAAACAGGAGTCCAGACATGTTAGATTACGATACATTACGATTTATCTGGTGGCTGTTGGTTGGCGTGTTACTGGTTGGTTTCGCCATAACCGATGGTTTTGATATGGGCGTTGGTATTCTGGTGCCTATTATCGGTAAGACCAATACTGAACGTCGTATTATGATCAACAGTATTGCCCCTCATTGGGACGGCAACCAAGTATGGTTAATCACCGCCGGTGGCGCTTTATTTGCCGCTTGGCCAATGGTTTATGCTACGGCATTCTCCGGCTTCTATGTTGCGATGATTCTGGTCCTCTGCGCTTTATTCTTCCGCCCGCTAGGCTTTGACTATCGCGGTAAGATTGACGGCCAGCGCTGGCGCAACTGGTGGGATGCAGGCATCTTCTTTGGTAGCTTTGTACCCGCATTAGTTTTTGGCGTGGCTTTCGGCAACCTGTTACAGGGCGTACCTTTCAGCGTTGATAACCTGATGCGTGTCACCTACAGCGGCAATTTCTTCCAGCTGCTAAACCCGTTTGCTCTTATCGCAGGCGTTGTTAGCCTGATGATGCTAGTGACTCAGGGTGCCGCGTGGCTGCAAATGAAAACCACCGCTGAACTGCGTTTACGCGCTCGCGCTGCAACGCAAATCGGGGCATTGGTGGTGATGTTAGCCTTTGCGGGAGCGGGCGTTTGGGTTGTGTACTATATGGACGGTTACATTATTACGTCCGTGTTAGACCACACTGCACCATCAAGCCCACTGACAAAAGAAGTGGCTCATCAGGCTGGCGCATGGTTGGTTAACTACAACAGCTATCCTATTTTGTGGGCCGTTCCTGCCTTAGGCGTAGCTTTACCTTTATTAACCATTATCTGCTCACTCTGTAATAAAGGCGGCTGGTCATTCCTGTTTTCCTCACTGACTATCGCGTGCGTTATTTTCACTGCGGGTATTACCATGTTCCCATTCGTTATGCCGTCAAGCATCATGCCTGATGTGAGCCTGACAATGTGGGACGCAACGGCTACTCATCTCACGTTGAAAATCATGACTTTTGTTGCGTTGATATTTGTTCCTATCGTGCTGCTTTATACGATTTGGAGCTACGTCAAAATGTTTGGTCGTCTTGATAAGAAACACATTGAAGACAACCACGCTGCGCTGTATTGATATCAACTTAAGGAGCTAAACAATGTGGTATTTTGCTTGGAGTCTCGGAACGTTGCTTGCCTGTGCAGCCGGTATGATCGGTGCCGTTTGGTATGAAACGAATAACGGGGATAAAGACTAAATCTAATGGGTACCGTGTTTAATAAACTGTACGCGGTTATGGATAAGGGCCCGTTTCGGGCCCTTTCTTTAATTTTGGCGTTTTCGATGGCGTTCTGTGTTTTTTGGCAGCCAGCCAGTTTTGCGGCTAAAACCAGTTCAATTGCCATCTGGCAAAGCCTGTTGATTATGTGGGCCGTCTGCACTGGCGTGATCCATGGCGTAGGGTTCAGACCCAATCAAATGCGTTGGAAAGTATTTTTTACGCCGCTTCCGGCAATTGCGATCCTGATCGCAGGTTTAGCCTACTATTTATCATAAGCTAATCGAAGACGAGCAAAAATAATGGTCAGTTATTCTAACTGAGAATTATTTTCGCCCGCATCCATTCTTCCCATTCCCAAGAGGTTTGCTCTTGCGTATAGTATCAGTCGGTTAGTTATTAGAATTTTAGACTGGATATATTGTGAGTAACTTGCTGTTCCGATGGCCCGTTCGGGTCTATTTTGAAGATACTGACGCCGGCGGTGTGGTTTACCATGCCCGTTATGCAGCCTTCTATGAAAGAGCGCGCACAGAGATGCTGCGTCAATACAATTATAATCAGCAACAATTGCTTAGTGAGCATGTCGCTTTCGCTGTCCGCCGAATGTCCGTTGAGTATATTTCTCCTGCCCGTCTTGATGACATGCTGGAGATTGAAACTGAAATAGTCGCCATCGGGGGCGCATCCCTTACGTTTGCACAACGCATCTTTGACCAACATAGTAAATTACTTAGCCAGGCCGATGTGTTAGTAGCATGTGTTGATTCACACCTAATGAAGCCAATAAAACTTCCTAGGTCTATTGTCGCGGAGTTAAATAAGTGACTGAAATGAATATCATGAGCCTGTTCTTAGAGGCTAGTTTACTTGTTAAATTTGTAATGCTGATTCTGGCCGGGTTCTCTATTGCATCTTGGGCTATTATTATCCAGCGTACTCGGATTCTGAGTACGGCAAGACGCGACGCTGAAGCTTTCGAAGATAAATTTTGGTCGGGTATCGATTTATCCCGCCTATACCAAGAAAGTAGCGCTCGTCGTGATGAGTTAGGTGGTTCTGAACAAATTTTTTATTCTGGTTTTAAAGAGTTTGCCCGTATCCATCGTGCAAACAATCATGCGCCAGAAGCGGCAATTGAAGGTGCGACTCGCGCTATGCGTTTGTCTCTGAACCGTGAGCTTGAGAATCTGGAAAACCATATTCCATTCCTCGGCGTTGTGGGTTCTATCAGCCCGTACATCGGTCTGTTTGGTACCGTATGGGGGATCATGCACTCCTTTATCGCACTGGGTGCCGTAAAGCAGGCTACCTTACAGATGGTAGCACCGGGTATTGCAGAAGCCTTGATTGCAACGGCCATTGGTCTGTTTGCCGCTATCCCTGCCGTAATGGCTCATAGTCGCCTTAACCTGCGAGTTGTCAAACTTGAGCAGAATTATGATAACTTTATGGAAGAATTTACCACTATTCTCCATCGTCAGGCGTTCTCTACTGAGACTAAATAGGCTAGGGGGTTAACGTGGCGTATAAGCGTTCTCGGCGCGGTCGTGATACCAAAGCCGAAATCAATATTGTTCCGCTATTGGACGTCTTGTTGGTGCTGTTGTTGATTTTTATGGCAACGGCCCCAATTATTACCCAAAGCGTTGAGGTTGATTTACCTGATGCTACCGATTCAACCGCAGTCGCATCTGATAATAAGCCGCCGGTGATTGTCGAAGTTTCAGGCATTGGTCAATATACGTTGAGGATTGGTGCTGAAAGTATTCCTCAAATACCTGAACAGCAGGTGGTTTCCGAAGCACAGGCCCGACTGGCCGAAGACCCGAAAACGGTATTCTTAATCGGCGGGGCTAAAGAAGTTCCTTACGATGAAGTGATTAAAGCGTTAAATATGCTTCATAAGGCCGGCGTGAAGTCTGTCGGGCTGATGACTCAGCCAATTAATTAGTTTTTGGAAAACAGCGCGTGGGAAAGGCTACAGAGCAAAACGATAAATTAAACCGTTCCGTGATGGTTTCGATAATCTTGCATATTTTAGTGCTCGGCATTTTAGCTATTGGCGCATTTATGCAAAAAGATGTCATCTTGGGTGGAAATAATGGAGGCGGCGCTGTTATTGACGCAGTTATGGTCGATCCTAGCGCAATGGCCCAGCAGTCAGAGCGAATAAGTCAGCAAAAGACCGACGCTAAACAGGCTGAAAAACGTCGTAAGCAAGAAGCCGATCGTCAGGCCGAAGAGCTAAAGCAGCAGCAGGCCGCTGAGCAGAAAAAACTGAAGCAGCAAGAGCTTGACCGTCTGAAGTCTGAAGATGCTCAGAAGAAGGCTGAAGCCGACACGGCTAAAGCTAAATCGGAAACAGCCAAGGCCGAAGCGGCAAAAGTCAAAGCTGATGCAGAAGCTGCACAGGCTAAAGCCGATGCGGAAGTACAAAAGAAGGCGGCAGAAGCGAAGCAGCAGGCCGATGATGCTAAAAAAGCAGCAGAAGCGAAGAAACAGGCTGATGACGCTAAAAAAGCAGCAGAAGCGAAGCAGCAGGCCGATGATGCTAAAAAAGCAGCGGAAGCGAAGAAGCAAGCTGATGATGCTAAAAAAGCATCCGATGCCAAAAAGGCCGCTGATGACAAGAAAGCTGCTGCTGAGGCAGCAAAACAGAGCGCCGACGTTGATGACATCTTTAGCGGTTTGACTTCAGATAAAAATACGCCATCAAACAATGGAGCATCAGGCGGCGGTACTAAAGCCGGTGCTTCTGGCCCGGAAGTTGACGGTTATATGAGTCAGGTTCAAGCGGCGTTGATGAGGAACTTTTTCGACGCTCAGTTGTATAAAGGAAAGACCTGTACGTTGCGAATTAAGATGGCTCCTGACGGTACAATCTATGATGTTAAAGCCGAAGGCGGCGATCCAGCACTGTGCCAGGTAGCTATCGCAGCGGCAAAAGTAACTAAGCTGCCTAAGCCACCGTCTACTGAAATTTATGAGAAGTTTAAAAATGCTCCCATAGATTTTAAGCCTCAGTGATGAAAGAATACCAACATAAATAACGCTTAGGTTTGATTTACGGTTTTTTTATGACCAATATTTTAAGGCTTAAGCTATACCGCTTTACTACTAATGAGCAATTTATCTTGGCCTAGAAGGTCTAGATAAGGGAGAGAACATGAAGCATGCATTTCGACTAGCTATGGGCCTGCTTATTTTATGGGCATCTGTGTTACACGCTGAAGTCAGAATCGTTATTACCCAAGGCGTTGACTCGGCTCGTCCTATTGGCGTTGTTCCGTTTAAATGGACTGGTTCAGGATCTGCGCCTGAAGATATTGGTGAAATTGTTGCATCTGATTTAAGAAATAGCGGTAAATTTAATCCGTTAGCTCCAAATCGCAATCCTCAATCACCGACGTCGGTTTCTGAAGTGACCCCAGCGGCATGGTCTGCGTTAGGTATTACTGCGGTAGTTATTGGCCAAATTCAACCAAGTGCTGACGGTAGCTTCTTAGTTTCTTACCAACTGGTTGACACATCTGCCGCTACGCCAAGCGTACTGTCTCAGAACCAATACAAAGTGACTAAGCAATGGCTACGCTACGCTAGCCATACGGCTAGCGATGAATCTTTTGAGAAGTTGACCGGTATTAAAGGTGCATTCCGCACCCGTATTGCCTATGTTGTGCGTAAAGCGGGCGGCCAATTCCCACACGAACTTCGCGTGGCCGACTACGATGGCTATAACCAGCTTGTTGTTCACCGTTCACCGGAGCCGTTAATGTCTCCGGCATGGTCTGCAGACGGTAGTAAGATTGCCTACGTTACGTTTGAGAGTGGGCGTTCAGAGTTAGTCTCCCAAACCTTGGCTAACGGCGCAATTCAAAAGGTTGCCTCTTTCCCTCGTCACAATGGTGCTCCGGCATTCTCACCTGACGGCAGAAAATTGGCGTTTGCTTTGTCTAAAGACGGCAGCTTAAATTTATACGTGATGGATCTGGCTTCAAATCAGATAAGCCAAGTAACTCGAGGTCATAGCAACGACACTGAGCCATCTTGGTATCCTGACAGCCAAACTCTGGCCTATACTTCAGATCAGGGTGGTAGACCACAGATTTATAAAGTTAATATTAACGGCGGTGCGCCGGCTCGCGTTTCTTGGGAAGGTGGTCAAAACCAAGATACCGATGTTTCACCAGACGGCAAATTCATGACCATGGTGAGCTCGGCAAGCGGTCAACAGCACATATCTAAAATGGATCTGGAAACAGGGTCGGTGCAAGTATTGACTGAGACCATGTTGGATGAAACGCCTAGCATCGCACCTAACGGTACTATGATTATCTACAGTGCCACTGAAGGGCTGGGTAGCGTATTACGTTTAGTGTCGACCGATGGGCGTTTTAAAGCGCGTCTTCCGACGACTGAAGGTCAGGTTAAATTCCCTGCTTGGTCGCCGTATTTGTAATGTAATGCATATGTGAATATGTATGGCAAATTTATTTAAAAGGATCGAAAAATGCAACTGAACAAAGTGCTAAAAGGGCTGATGCTGGCTTTACCTATTCTTGCTGTGGCTGCCTGTAGCTCAACGTCTAATAAAGATAACGATCAGTCTGGCCTAAACGGTAGCGGCGGTATGTTAAACGGCGGTAGCGGAATGGGAAGTGGTAATGGTTCCGCCGATGAACAAGCTCGTTTAGCGATGCAAGAGCTGCAAAGAAACAATATCGTATACTTTGATTTTGACCGTTACGATGTGCGTTCTGATTTCGCTCAAATGCTGGATGCTCATGCAGCGTTCCTGCGTTCAAACCCGTCTTTCAAAGTAACCGTTGAAGGTCATGCGGATGAGCGCGGTACGCCAGAATACAACATCGCACTGGGCGAGCGTCGTTCTAGCGCAGTTAAAATGTATCTGCAAGGCAAAGGCGTATCTAGCGACCAAATCTCTATCGTATCTTACGGTAAAGAAAAACCAGCCGTGTTAGGTCATGACGAAGCTGCGTTTTCTAAAAACCGTCGTGCAGTACTGGTTTACTAAGAGAACAACATGAACAGTAATTTCAGATGTTATTTACTAAGTCTGTCGTTACTGGCTGGCATAGCGGCCCCTTGGGCTGCTATTGCTGCTTCAACTGACGATCGTCTTACTCAGCTTGAGCGAATATCTGATGCCCACAGCCAGCTATTTACACAACTGCAGCAGCAGTTTTCGGATATGCAAAGGGATGTGGATACACTGCGTGGACAGATTCAGACCAGCCAGTATCAAGTGGATCAGATCGTAGAAAGACAAAAATTCATTTTGCAGCAAATGGATGAGCTGAGCTCTAAAGGTTCTGCAGCCGCAGCGACCACCGGAGCAACAGCGGCCGCTGGAGCCACTACTTCAACGCCAGCTACCGGTTCTGCACCTGCTAGTACGGGTAATGAAAAGCAGGACTATGATAACGCTGTGGCGCTGGTTGTTAATACCAAAGATTACGATCGTGCTATTTCGGCATTTCAAAGTTTTGTGAAGCAATATCCAAAGTCAACCTACCAGTCGAACGCTAATTACTGGTTAGGCCAGCTGTTTTACAACAAAGGCAAAAAAGACGATGCGTCATACTATTTTGCTACCGTTGTTAAAGACTATCCGAAATCGCCAAAAGCTGCTGAATCCATGCTGAAAGTGGGCATTATCATGCAAGAGAAGGGCGACAAAGATAAAGCGAAAGCGGTGTATCAACGTGTTGTTAGTCAGTATGCCAATACGGATATTGCGAAACAGGCTGAAAAGCGTTTAGCTGGTCTGTAATGGCCTTGAGTCGTGATAGTCTGCCTACTATTTTATCTGATTGTGCATTTTATGAGTCTAACCGAGTGAAATTCAGGCAGTTAGACTCTGAAAGATGAAATTATTGTTGCACACTGTCAGTAATTCAGTAATATATGCCGCCGTTGCCGGAGATAACTGGGAACGGTAAAAACGTTGGGGCGTTAGCTCAGTCGGTAGAGCAGTTGACTTTTAATCAATTGGTCGCAGGTTCGAATCCTGCACGCCCCACCACTCTTTTATCAATCAAAGAGTACCGTTGGGTCCGACGATAAAGTATTAAGAAATTGGGGCGTTAGCTCAGTCGGTAGAGCAGTTGACTTTTAATCAATTGGTCGCAGGTTCGAATCCTGCACGCCCCACCAATTTCAGAAAAAAGCGCCTAAGGCGCTTTTTTCGTTTATAGTCCACGGAAGCCAAAGCGTGCCGGATGAGAACCTAAAGGTTCGAGCCGAGCGCAGCGAGACAATGTTATCGAAGATAACGGCCCGTAGGGTGAGGCCAACGGCCGAATAATCCTGCACGCCCCACCAATTTCAGAAAAAAGCGCCTTAGGCGCTTTTTTCGTTTATAGCATCTGAGCTAAAAAACATCGCTCCTCGGCCGCTAGAAAAAGATAGTATTTCGACATTGTGTTCGCGGACGAAACTTACGCTGCAATCCAATTAAACCAATCTGTCAGCAACCTCACAATGTTCGAGCTATAACCAAATCAAACCTCTTTGTCAGCCCTGTCTATCAGTGAACCATTAATTCTAATTTTATCATCCTGAACGCCTGTCTAAGCCTCTTAACCATCAACCCCGATCATTGAGTCACTTTGGCTAATAAATCCCATAGCCTGACTTCACGCGGCTCACATGGCTATGCTTACCGTTAATCGATAGACCATTTGTTCAATTTATAAGATATTCGTCAAACAAAAATATGTTGAAGGGGATATTTACCGCCTAACTGTCTGTAATTGGCCGCAGATATAGATAGTATTGTTTGCTTATAGCAGATTGTTGTAGGCTGTAAGCTTGCTTCTATTATTTGACACCGGATGAGTGACGATGAATTACCAAAATGATGATGTAAGAATAAAAGAAATAAATGAATTATTACCTCCGGTTGCCTTACTGGAAAAGTATCCGGCAACGGAGACGGCGGCGGCAACGGTGTCTGGTGCCAGAGAAGCGATTCATAATATTCTCACCGGTGAAGACGATCGTTTATTAGTGGTTATTGGTCCTTGTTCCATTCATGACACCAAAGCTGCACTCGAATATGCCCAGCGCCTGTTGAATATTCGTTCACGTTTTGAACGTGAGCTGGAAATCGTGATGCGCGTATATTTTGAAAAGCCGCGTACCACCGTTGGCTGGAAGGGCTTAATTAACGACCCGCATTTAGATAACAGCTATCAAATCAACGACGGCTTACGCATTGCGCGTAAATTGCTGCTGGATATCAACGACAGCGGTTTGCCGACGGCCGGTGAGTTCCTCGATATGATAACCCCGCAGTACATGGCTGATTTAATGAGTTGGGGAGCCATTGGTGCCAGAACCACAGAATCTCAGGTTCACCGTGAGCTGGCTTCGGGTTTATCGTGTCCGGTTGGGTTTAAAAACGGTACCGATGGCACCATCAAAGTTGCTATTGATGCCGTCAACGCAGCCAGCGCGCCTCACTGCTTCTTATCGGTAAATAAATACGGACATTCAGCGATTGTGACTACCCGAGGTAATCACGATTGCCATATTATTCTGCGCGGCGGTAAAGCACCAAACTACGGCCCGGAAGACGTACAGGCGGTTAAAGAGACGCTGAATAAGGCTAAACTGCCGCTAAACGTTATGATCGATTTCAGTCACGCTAACAGCTGTAAGCAATATAAAAAGCAGATGGAAGTTTGTGATAGCGTTTGCCAGCAAATTGCCGCCGGAGATGCTGCGATTACCGGAGTGATGGTTGAAAGCCATCTGGTTGAAGGCGGGCAGGACTTAGAGGGCGGTAAGCCGCTGGTCTATGGCCAAAGCGTTACTGATGGCTGTATTGGCTGGGATGATACCGAGCTTCTGCTACAGAAGCTGGCCGATGCGGTTAAAGCGCGCCGTAAATAAATTGAGTTAAGAATAGAAAAAGGGAAAGCGTAGGCTTTCCCTTCTCATTTTTACCGGTTACACAACGGCTACTTTGCTTTTCCCTGATTGGCCACCGCCGCTGCCTTCGCGGCGATTTCATCGGCATTACCCAAATAATAGCGCTTAATTGGATTCATCTTTTCATCGAACTCATATACTAGCGGCACGCCGGTTGGAATATTCAACTCTAAGATTTCATCTTCGCCCATATTGTCTAAGTACTTCACCATGGCTCTAATCGAGTTACCGTGGGCCGCAATAATGATGCGTTCACCTTTCGCCATACGGGGCTTAATCACGTCGGTCCAGTAGGGTACAACGCGCTCAATGGTGGTAGCCAAGCTTTCGGTTACCGGTAAATCCGCATCGTTCAGGTTTGCATAGCGGCGATCGTGGCCGGGATAACGTTCATCATCTTTGGTCAATTCCGGCGGGGTTACTGCAAAGCCTCGGCGCCAGAGTTTCACCTGCTCGTCACCGTATTTTTTAGCCGTTTCGGCCTTATTTAGCCCCTGAAGTGCGCCGTAATGACGTTCATTGAGCTTCCAGGATTTTTCTACCGGCAGCCATTGGGTATCCATTTGGTCCAAAATATTCCACAGCGTATGAATAGCCCGCTTCAGCACCGAGGTATACGCGAAGTCAAAGGTAAAACCTTCGGCTTTTAACAGTTCGCCGGCCTGAATGGCCTCAGCACGCCCTTTATCCGATAATTCAACGTCGGTCCAGCCGGTAAAGCGGTTTTCTTTATTCCATTCACTTTCACCGTGTCTGACGAGAACTAATTTTGTTACAGCCATCATTTTCTCCTTAATAAACTCGCGATACAAATGGTAATGATTATCATTGTACTCTAAGCGAACGACAATTAAATAGCAGAATGTTGCTGATATACAATCATAGTTGAATTAATCGGGGGAAGAATAAGATTCAGATAACATCGTGAAAAAGCCCGGTATTTCACCGGGCGTTAGCCTAATTTGTCTCAAATTGATAAACCGTCATTGAACGGTAAGCCCCATCGGGTGATACCCAGCAGTCGGGCTGCGGCCAGTGCGGATGGTTAGGGCTGTTTGGTAGAAATTCAGTTTCCAGCGCCAGCCCGGCATGATTTTCATAAGTGCCACCGTCTCTGGCGGGGGTTCCCGCAAGGAAGTTACCGCTGTAGAGCTGCAGTGCAGGTTTGGTGGTGAATACCGACATCTTGACTTTGTTATCAGACGACCACAGGTGAGCCGCCGGTTTATCTCCGCTCAGGCACTGCGCATCAAGAAGGTAAGCGTGATCGTAGCCGCTGACCTGACGCTGGAATTCGTCCTGCAGGAAGTCTTGGCTAAGGGTCTTAGGCTGGCGGAAATCCATGCTGAGGCCATCTACCGGCGTTAAATCAGCGTTCGGAATTCCCTGACTATCGACGGGCAGGAACCTATCGCTATTTATTTGCAGCCGGTGCCCACGGCTATCATGGTTGATTCCGTCCAGATTAAAATAGGCGTGGTTAGTCATATTTATCGGGCAATCGCGATCGACCGTTGCCTGATAGCTGATTTCTACCCGATTATCATCGGTCAGGCTATAGGTCACCTCGACCCGCATATTGCCGGGGTAGCCATTGTCTCCATCTTCAGATTCTAGCCGGAACGTAACGGCTTGCTCAGCGCGCGTCAGAATCTCCCAACGACGTTTATCAAAGCTGTTTTCGCCGCCGTGGAGCTGATGTTCGCCCTGATTAGCGTTAAGAACAAGGGTTTTGCCCTGATGTTCAATGCGAGACTGAGAGATACGGTTAGCGTAACGGCCAACGGTCGCGCCTAAGTACGCCTGCTGGGCCAGATAGTCCTGCGGATGCTGACATCCCAGTAGCACTTCTCTTACGGACCCATCGAGCAAGGGCAAGCGGCACGAAAGCCATGTTGCCCCCCAGTCCATGGCTTGAATTTGGGTTCCTTGCGCATTTTTCAGCGTAACGAGGGTAAACGGTTTACCGTCCGGGGCTATTTGTCGTTGAGTATTTACCATAGTCCGGTGCCTCCTGAAGCCCGACAAACATAGAACACTTCTTTCATGCCGGTTTGTTGATGATATTGCTCACTGACCGCCTGACGGATCGCGTCAACCAGCGATTGCGGTGCCAGCGCAACGATACAACCGCCAAAGCCGCCGCCGGTCATCCGAACGCCACCGCGATTGCCAATAACCTGTTTCACGATGTTAACCAGCGTATCAATCGCCGGAACGGTGATTTCGAAATCATCGCGCATAGAACGGTGAGAATCCGCCATTAGCTGGCCCAATTCAGGCAAATTACCCGCGGCTAGCGCACTGGCCGCTGCCAGCGTGCGGTTATTTTCCGTAATCACGTGGCGAGCGCGTTTAAATACTATCGGGTCAAGACGATCTTTGGCACTGTTTAACTGTTCTAGCGTAACGTCCCTGAGGGCAGGCACGCCAAAGAATGCGGCGGCTATTTCGCACTGCTTGCGTCGAGCGTTGTATTCGCTATCCACTAGGCCGCGCTTAACGTTGGAGTTAATGATAATCACCGCCATATCTTTCGGCACGGGTACAGACCGAGTATGCAGACTACGGCAGTCAATTAACAGAGCGCGATCCGGTTCGCCTAATGCCGAAATAAGCTGGTCCATAATGCCGCAGTTACAGCCAACGAACTGGTTCTCAGCCTGTTGGCCGTTAAGCGCCAGCGCAACGTCATCAATATCTAACTGGTACAACGCCTGAAGGGTTTTGCCTACCGCCACTTCTAACGATGCCGATGAGCTCAGCCCGGCACCCTGCGGTACGTTTCCGCTGATGACTAAATCGGCTCCGCCAACGCCATCAACCCGTTGCTGTAGAAACAGAATCACGCCGCGCACATAGTTAGCCCACATATATTCAGGGTGTGATTCAATCTTTCCATCCAGCGAGAAAATATCCTGCTGGTTGTTATAATCGGCGGCAATTACCCGAATTTGTCGATCGTTGCGCTTGGCACAGCTGATAACGGTTTGATAATCAATGGCACAGGGCAGAACAAATCCATCGTTGTAATCGGTATGTTCGCCAATCAGATTAACCCGGCCCGGAGCCTGAATGGTTAACTCCGCAGAGTAGCCAAACTGCTGCTGAAAAATCGCCTGAGTCTGAGGTTTTAAATTATTCATCAATCTCTCCTGACTGGTTATAGTGAACATCGCTGACGGCCCGTAAACGCTCGGCGGCCTGTTCGGCCGTTAAATCGCGCTGAGCTTCGGCCAGCATTTCATAACCCACCATAAATTTACGTACCGTCGCCGAGCGAAGCAGCGGTGGATAGAAATGAGCGTGTAGCTGCCAGTGCTGATTATCCTGTTGATTAAACGGCGCACCGTGCCATCCCATCGAGTAGGGGAAAGAACAGTGGAATAGGTTGTCATAGCGGCTGGTCAGCTTTTTCAACGCCAGCGCCAAATCGCTTTTTTGTTCATTGGTCAGCTCTGTCATTTGCTGAACCTGAACTTTGGGCAATAACAGCGTTTCGAACGGCCACGAGGCCCAGTAAGGAACCACCGCCAGCCAGTGTGTAGTTTCAACTACCGTACGGCTTCCGTCGGCCATTTCTTTGCGTACATAGTCCAGTAACATGGGGGAGTGATACTGGTCGAAGTAGGCCTTTTGCAGGCGGTCTTCTCGCTCAATTTCGTTAGGTAAAAAGCTGTTTGCCCAAATCTGACCGTGTGGATGAGGGTTAGAGCACCCCATTGCGGCGCCTTTATTTTCAAATACCTGAACCCAAGGATAGGTCTGGCCCAGTTCGGCGAGCTGCCGTTGCCAGGTTTCTATAATTTTTTCAACACCGTTCAGTGGCAGCTCCGGCAGGGTTTTACTGTGATCTGGCGAAAAGCAGATCACCCGGCTGGTACCTCGCGCGCTCTGGCTGCGAATTAGCGGATCCTGTGACTCAGCGGCTTCTGGCGTATCAGGCATCAGCGCCGCAAAGTCATTGGTAAACACGTAAGTTTGCTGATAGTCAGGGTTAATATCACCGGTAACCCGGGTGTTTCCGGCACAGAGAAAACATTCAGGATCGTGAGCAGGGCGCTTAACCTGTTCAATCGATTCCTGCTGGCCCTGCCATGGGCGTTTTGCCCGGTGTGGTGAAACTAAAATCCATTGTTCGGTTAATGGATTAAAACGCCGATGCGGATGGTCCACCGGATTGAACGCTGGGTTATTCATCAGGATATCCTTGAGGGTTCGCAGACTGCCAGCGCCAGGTATCGGCGCACATATCAGCAAGATTAAGCTTTACCTGCCAGTTTAGCTCATTAGCGGCCTTGGTCGGGTCGGCCCAAAACTTGGCTAAGTCGCCTTCTCTGCGGGGAGCAAAGCGGTAGGCAATGGGTTTGCCGCAGGCTTGACTAAACGCATTGACCACGTCCATAACGCTGTAGCCAAAGCCGGCACCAAGGTTATAAATATAAACGCCGGGACGATTTGTCACTTTGTTCAGTGCGGCAATATGCCCGTCAGCAACGTCAAGTACGTGAATAAAGTCGCGTTGGCAGGTACCGTCCGGCGTCGGGTAATCATTACCAAAGATCGAGAGCGAGTCACGGCGACCAACGGCAACCTGCGCGATAAACGGCATCAGATTATTAGGAATACCCTGAGGGTCTTCACCCATGGTGCCGGAAGGGTGGGCACCGACCGGATTAAAATAGCGCAGTAAGGCAATACTCCACTCAGGCTGCGCTTTTTGCAGATCCTGAAGGCACTGCTCGATCATGAGTTTACTGTTGCCATAGGGGCTGGAAGGTCTACCCGTTTGCATGGTTTCGACATAAGGAACAACCGGCTGTTCGCCGTAAACGGTAGCCGATGAGCTAAAAATAAAGTTAGTGATGCCAGCACGGCTCATGGCTTCAACTAATACCAGCGAGCCGTGGATATTATTATCATAGTATTCCAGAGGCTTATTGACCGATTCACCGACCGCCTTCAGCGCAGCAAAGTGAATAACCGAGTCGATAGTATGTTCTGTGAAAATTTTGTTGAGTAGCGCCGCATCGCGCACGTCTCCGTGATAGAACTCGGGCCTATGGCCGGTTAACTTTTCAATACGATCGAGAACGCTGACTTTGCTGTTACAGAGATTATCAATCACCACCGGAGTATGCCCGGCATCGATCAGTTGTACGCAGGTATGGCTGCCTATGTAACCGGTACCACCCGTAATTAACACTTTCATTGAACATCCTCTCGTATATATCTATGGGTATATATTGGATATATATTAGCATAATCTTTTTTAACTAAAAGGGCGGTTATTGTAAATTGTGAAACCGATTACATTTTGAGTTGACGTCATAGCAATGGGAAGCGAATAAATAGACAGCAAGAGAAGAGGGGAAGCGATCGACGCGGGTATCTATGCTTTGCCGTAAAAAAAACAAACCCCGGAATGCCCGGGGTTTGTTTAGAAATAGATTAATCTAATTAACGGTGTAACCAGCCTTTAGTCGCTGATTTACCCTTAGTTTTAACGCTGTTAGGCGGAGTTTGAAACATATAGTCGACGGCATTATCTAAACCAATAGATTGATAGCCAGCCAGTTCAAAGCCATACGGATTCTTGCTGGTAGTGCCATAAATCACGGTTTCAAACGTCATTGGAAGCTTGCCGTTATTGACTAACCATGATTTATCCATTTTATATTCAGGTACTAAGCGAATAGTGGAGCCGTTAACCAATTCAAAATCGCTGCTCTTAATCAAGCCAAACTGTTGTACTTGGTTATCGTCGGTAACGATATAAACGTGGTTGACCAGAAATAAGTACCCGGCGGCACCAATCAGTAAACCAACGACGCCTGCGCCTTTTCTAAGTTTGATGTTTTTACGAAAAAGAACAAATAGCGAAACGGCTAAAATAACGGCGATTACGCCAAATATGATTTGAAATGTAACAATAGAAAACATGATGTATTAATCCCTTAATAGAGTAACAAAGCATAATAATAATGGAGTCGTAAGATCGGACCATCGCTATACCCGTCATACTTCAGGCTGCCTGTGCGTTGGCTGCGTTATGGCAACTTGAATTATTTTGGGTATATCAGCTAAGTATGGTTTTCCCTATCTACTCTTTGGCAAGTCTAACATTTTCTTTTTACCGTTCCAAGCTAGTGCTACATTGGATGCAGCGCCTTTGGCTAGAGGAAATTATGACTCTTGTACCCACGCGGTGGTATTGGTGATATGTGCCATACCGGCTAAGGCCGTCATGCTTTGTTGATGAGCTTCTTGCGTTGCCGCTGCGCAAAGATCTTCTAATATACTGACTTTAAATCCTAAATCGTGAGCCTGTCTGGCCGTGCTTTGGATCGCCATTAATGAGCTAACGCCACCGAGCAACAGATGGTCATAACCGCGGTCATTTAGCCACTGCTGTAATTGATTACCGGCAAAGGCTGAAACGGCTTTTTTCACTACAATTTCATCTTGAGCGTGAACGTCCAACCCTTCGGCCCAATCGCAACCGTTAGCACTCAGGCGCAGCCTTCCTGCCCGTTTAGCGCCGCTAAACATCGGAGAATTAGCCGGAATATCATGGTAATCATCAGCAAAACCGACTTTAATCCAGATAACCGGAACGTTTTGGCGGCGGGCATAGGCCGCGGTGCTGTTCGCCAGTGGAATAATGCCTCTGGCCTGAGTCTGTGAGTGGCTGGCCGAGTGCTCGCCGACAATATCCTGAATTAAATCAATAATAATTAGTGCAGATGACATAAACGCTCCTAATATACTGGCTCAAGGGAAATCAAACGTTGTGGCGCGCTTCTTTAACGCTTAAAACCAACGGATATGTCTATTATCGTTCAGTATGTCTTATTGTAGATTACCGGTTGCTATCAGCGCACCGGCAGGGTGGTTTTTATCCGTAAACTACGGTTTTTTTGACTGTATTAATGATATCAATTCAATTAATAAACGCTACACTGTCACTTCTTGTGGCTTTCTCATCTTCTTAAGCGTGGAATTATCGAATGCGGTGTAACTAGCCCCTTTTTTCAACGGCGTAAGCATAGCTGTTGCCCGTAGGGATAAAGCTTAGCCGATGAGTAATACATTTTGGCGCATCTTCGGCATGATGAGAAACAAACAACAGCTGGCTTCTTCCTTCGCCGATAAGCACATCAATCCAACGCTTAACTAACTGACGGTTCAGCGGGTCTAACCCCTGTAATGGTTCATCCAGTATCAGCAACGTAGGATGTTTGACTAAGGCTCTGGCAATCAGCGTTAACCGCTGTTGCCCCCACGACAGTGAATGGAAAGGCATATCGGCCAACTGAGTTAACCCTAACAAATCGAGCCATTGTTGAGTGAGTTTTTCCTGCGTATCCGACGTGGCCTGATAGATGCCAATAGAATCTAAGTAGCCGGAAAGAATCACGTTACGCACGCTAACGCTGACCCGGTAGTCCAGATGCAGATTGCTGCTGACGTAGCCAATGTACTTTTTGATATCCCAGATGGTCTCACCGCTGCCGCGTTTACGCCCGAACAGCGTCAGGTCATTGCTATAACCCTGCGGATGATCGCCAGCGATCAGGCTGAGTAAGGTGGATTTACCCGCACCGTTAGGCCCAACAATCTGCCAGTGTTCATCGGGCTTTACCTGCCAGTTAAGGCCGTTAATGATTGCCCGATCGCTATAGTGGATAATACAGTTATTCAGCGTGATGAGCGGCGTGTTCGGGGGAAATAGCGCCGTTGCGGTGACTTCGGCCGGTGGAAGCGCAATCCCGGATAGCCGCTCACTTTGGGCTAACTGGGCCACCAGCGCTTCTGACAGAATTGCCTGACGCAGCCCCGAACGGGTCAGGTGGCAGTCGGCCAATACGCCAACGTGGGTAATAAACTCGGGAATTTCATCAAAGCGAGTAAGCACCAGAACTACGGTCAAGCCTGCGGCCGATAGTTCTGACAATAGCTCCGCCAACTGCTGCCGGGATGCAACGTCCAGCCCGTCAAACGGCTCATCCAGAATGAGTAAATCAGGTGAGGAAAGTAATGCCTGACAAAGCAGCGTTTTTCGGGTTTCTCCGGTTGAAAGATATTTAAACCGACGGGTGAGCAGGTGGCTGATACCAAACATCTTGGCCAACTTCAGGCATTCTAGCTCATTGGCCCGTTCTAGCTGAATAATCTCCGCCGTGGTTCGACCGGTATCATCCTCACTTTCACTCAGCATATCGGTATTATTTCGTTGCCACTCTTCAGTCACCAATTGCTGTAACTGCTCAAAGGAGAGGCGAACGATGTGTTTAAAACTGCATTCTCTGCGACCGGTTAATAGCGTCAGTTCATCCGACAGCGCTCGGGCGAGCGCCGACTTTCCGCTACCGTTCGAGCCGACAAAAGCCCAACGCTGCCCTTCATTTAAAGACAATATTGGCAAGGATAGGGTTTTAGTATGGCTAAGCCTAAAGCACCCTTCTGAAATGGTTAACTGTTTCATAAAATGCCCCTTCAATTTGAATGTTGATCGGCTATTTCTGCTTATTGCCCCGGTCAGCCAGCATGGCAAAGAGTAAATTAAAAATCATCGACATAAAATGCGGGTGGTGGGTAAATTAAGATTTATTTGCCAGATATTCGACAGAGCTCGTGAAATTTTGGCCATTGAGGTTTAACGAATTTCAAACAGGCCAAAAGAGGGGAAACAATATCGCCATCCCGTTAGAACGACATAGCGATATGAGCGGAGTGATAAACTCAGGGTTAATTCCGGATTAGCACAGCGTCGCAATAATCACGCTTTCTGCGCTAAAGCTTGCCCAAAGCGATTGCTTGCTCTTAAGGCACAGCCTATCCGCCTCTTCATTAACGATGGTGGCGCACAGGGCTTCACCGCCGTCCAATTGCATCAGCACTTCACTGCTTTTTTCACCGCGTTTTACCGACGTTACCTGACCATGAAGGCAGTTATCGCCGTTTTTTACCTGAGCCGTATGCAACGAGATCGAGGGCGCTTTCACTAAGGCTAATACCTCTTTGCCCGCCGATAGCTGCAAGCGTGCTGCGCTTTGTTGGGTCAGCGACGCATTGATTTGGGTTTTGCCGTCGGCCATCAGCACCACAATATTGTCCTGAACTGAGTTTTCATGGCTGGATGCCAGCGTGCCAAAAAACTGGTTGCGGGCGCTGGTTTGTAACGAGAAACGGGCAATCGCCGCCAGTAGGCTGTCAAGCGGCAGGCTGTCGTCCTGTAACACGTCAAAGGCTTTTTGCTGTATTTGACCCAGCAGATCGTAAAGCTGAATCAGCCTCTGGCCGTAGGTGGTCAGTACGGCACCTCCGCCGCCTTTACCGCCGGTACTGCGTTCAACCAGCAGGTGTTCAGTGAGCTGATTCATTTCATTAACCGCGTCCCAGGCGCTCTTATAGCTGATATCGGCTAGTTTAGCCCCCTGACTAATTGAGCCCGTGTGTGCTATTTGCTTTAATAGTGCGATACGTCGAGGGTCGGCAAATAGATTGCCCTGTAGTTTGAGCGTCAGTAGAATTTCAGCGTCCATGGATGTATCTGCCCGTTTAACAAAGGTATGATTCATTGTTACCTATTTTTGGTATTCTGCCAAACTCCCTTTTGCAGCACGTTTAGATGAAACTTATCTGCGGATAGTTGCTAAACTTTGTGTTATTATTTAGCTATCTGCTGGCTATTGATTAGCTGTAAATATACAGTTCACCAGCGCGTTAAGGTTTAAATGAGGTACCTATGGAAATATTAAAAAGTTTGTTTGTAGCCACCTTAATGGTACCCGTCGTAATGGCTTTTATTCTGGGTTCGATTTACGGTCTTGGCGAACTTTTTAACTTTATTTCTAATCTTGGTCATAAAGATAAAAAGAAAATTTAAGTTTCTGCCTGGCGGCAAAAAATACCGGCCTTGTTTAATCAGGCCGGTATTTTTTTGCGTATTATTGGGTAATCATCTTCTGCGAATAGGTTGATTCAGTCGGTGACAAATAAGATTCAAGTCGCTATATTGTGGTTTATATATCGAAAGCTTCCGCTATCACCGTTCAGTCGACCAACCAATGAGGTCATGATGAAAAACAGATTAAAACTCACGGCTTTTATCGCATTATTTACCGCCAGCGTTTTTCACACGGCATCAGCCGCTGAAAAAATCACCGTATTTGCAGCGGCTTCACTCACCAATGCGCTACAGGAAATTTCAGCCGACTATCAGAAAAAAACCGGTAATGAAATTTTGACCTCTTTTGCTTCATCGTCAACGCTGGCCCGCCAGATTGAACAGGGCGCACCGGCCGATATTTTTATCTCGGCCGACCAGCAATGGATGGATTACGCGGTAGATAAAAAGGTGATAGAAGACAATACTCGCCTAACCCTACTGGGTAATGATTTAGCGTTAGTTGCTCCAGAAAACAGCGCGCTGAAAACGGTTACCATCGATAAAAAAACTGACTGGACATCGCTGCTTAACGGCGGGCGTTTAGCGGTTGGCGATCCTGATCACGTACCGGCCGGTATCTATACCAAGCAGGCTTTACAATATTTAGGCAACTGGGACCAGTTGGAATCTAAAATGGCCCGTTCAAATAACGTTCGGGCCGCGCTGGCTCTGGTAGAACGTGAAGAAGCACCGCTGGGTATTGTCTATGGTTCCGATGCGGTAGCCAGTAAAAAAGTGAAAGTCGTCGGCATTTTCCCGGCGGAGAGCCACCTGCCGGTAGAGTACCCGATCGCAACCGTTAAAGGCCACTTAACGCCGGCGGTAAAAGCCTTCTCTGCCTATCTTTCAACGCCGGAAGCTTCTGAAGTATTTAAACGCTATGGTTTTAGTCCACGGAAATAGTGATGTTATCTGAATACGAGCTACAGGCTCTACTGCTTAGCCTCAAAGTGGCCGGCGTTGCCGTAGCCTTCAGCCTGCCTCTGGGCATTTTTGTCGCATGGATCCTTGCCCGCTGCAGCTTTGCGGGTAAGGCCTTGGTCGACAGTATTATTCATCTTCCTCTGGTTCTCCCTCCGGTGGTTATTGGCTACCTGCTGTTAATCGGCATGGGAAAGCGCGGCGTTATCGGTGAGTGGCTTTATCAGTGGTTTGGCTTTAGCTTTACGTTTAGCTGGCGCGGAGCCGCGCTGGCATCGGCGGTGATTGCTTTCCCGCTGATGGTTAGAGCAATTCGGCTGGCTCTTGAAGCGGTGGATTTAAAGCTGGAACAGGCGGCCCGAACGCTAGGGGCTGGCTTTTGGCGCGTGCTGTTTACCGTGACGCTGCCGCTATCTTTTCCCGGCATTCTGGCGGGGGTGGTGCTGGCATTTGCCCGTTCGCTAGGGGAATTTGGCGCGACCATTACCTTTGTTTCCAATATTCCCGGCGAAACCCGCACCATTCCGCTAGCCATGTACACGCTGATTGAAACGCCCGGCGCAGAAGGCGACGCGGCCCGGCTGTGCGCTATTGCCATTTTACTCTCGCTGGTTTCTCTACTATTGTCCGAATGGCTGGCTCGCTGGAGCCGACGCAGGCTGGGTATCTGATGCTAAAACTCAATTTCAAACAGCAACTGGGCGATCTTACATTAGATATTTCTACTGAGGTGCCGGGCCAGGGCATTACCGCTATTTTCGGCCTATCCGGCGCCGGTAAAACGTCGTTGATCAACGCAGTCAGCGGGCTAACTCGCCCCGACAGCGGCCACATTGTATTAAACGATCGGGTTCTGGTGGACTGCGCCCGGCGCTTTTATTTACCGCCGGAAAAACGCCGGATTGGCTACGTGTTCCAAGATGCCCGGCTGTTCCCGCATTACAGCACCAAGGGAAACCTGCAGTACGGCATGCGTGACGGCATGAAAGGGCAGTTTGATGACATCGTCGAGCTGTTGGGCATCGGCCACCTATTGAAACGCTTCCCTTTAACCCTGTCCGGCGGAGAGAAGCAGCGCGTGGCTATTGGCCGGGCACTGTTAACCGGACCTGAACTGCTATTGATGGACGAACCTTTAGCCTCACTGGACGTTCCGCGTAAACGCGAGCTGATCCCTTATCTGGAACGTTTGGCCCGTGACGTGAACGTTCCGATTCTGTATGTCACTCACAGCATGGAAGAGATTTTGCGTTTGGCGGAGCAGGTGGTGGTACTGGATAGTGGCAAAGTGATCGCTGCGGGTGAGCTGGAGTCGGTATGGTCCAGCGACGCCATGGCACCTTGGCTTCAGCAGGAGGAGCAAAGCAGCGTGCTGAACGTTACGTTGCTTCATCACCACCAAGATTATCAAATGAGCGGGCTGGCGTTGGGCGAACACTGCCTGTGGGTCAATCAGGTAGACGGGGTGCCGGGGCAAACGTTACGTATTCGGATCCACGCCGCAGACGTCTCTTTGGTGCTGGAGCGGCCGCTACACAGCAGCATCCGTAACATTCTGCCGGCAGACGTGGTCGCGCTTCATGAGTGCAACGGGCGGGTAGACGTGAAGCTAGCGGTAGGGCCTCATTACCTCTGGGCCCGGATTACCCCATGGGCCAGAGACGATTTGAACATTCACCCGGGCCAGCAACTGTTTGCGCAAGTCAAAAGCGTATCAATGAGCCGGGAGAACTGGTAATCCGCTATCTCACCGCCACCGACGCTATTTTGTTGGTCGACGCGGTGAGTGGCATGACGGTGTCACAAGTGAATTAAAGCACGTACTCTCGAATGACGTTAGCAATGCTTGGTACATCGTTATCGGTCGTCACCATATTGGCCGCGTTTTTTACTTCATCGGTGCTATTACCCATCGCAACGCCCATTCCCGCCTGTTCCAGCATGCTAACGTCGTTGAGGTTATCGCCGAAGGCAATCACGTTGTCCATGGTTAAATTCTGAGATTCAACCCACAGGCGCAGGCGATTTCCCTTGCTGTTACCGCGCTGGGCCAGATCGATTTGGTTATGCCATGAACGCTCACAGGAAAGCCCCAGCTCTTGCTCAACCAATGAACTGAAGTGGTTGAGAGCATCGGTATCATCACTTGACGTCGCAAACTTCCAGACGTTGTCTGCGCGGTTAATTGCGGTTTCAAACTTGTCTACCTTCAGCATATTCGGACGCTGGTTCTCGGGTAAACGGGCCGACCAGTCAAACCAACGGGTAATACTGTCATCCTGATGTTCAAACGTCATCGCATTATCAATGTACATCAGGCTTTGTATTGGATGGTCGCGTAGTAGCTCCGCCACACGAATAGCCTGCGATTTAGTTAGCGGATTGCCTGACAGCACCTGCTTTTGCTGATAATCGTAGGTATAGGTTCCGTTACAACAAATTGCCGGCGTATCGAGCCGTAATGCCTGATAAAAAGGATGGATCGCCACGTGATGACGGCCGGTAACGATAATAACCTGAATGCCTTTCTGGCGGGCCTGAGAGAGAACGTCTAACGATTCTGGCAGAATTTGCTTCTGGGGATTGAGTAAGGTTCCGTCCAGATCGAGCGCAATAGTATGATATTTCATATCGGCTGATTTCATCTGTTTATTGGGTGATGACAGGAGAGAGTCGTTGTCGGAATGCGCAATTCGAGCATAAAACCGGCGTTTGATCAAAGGTTAATTCGGCCGACGGCGCTGAAAATAAATATATTCCAAGTAACCATTCTGTAACAAAGCAAAGATAGGCTAATTTTAAGAAACGCGTTGCTGATAAGAGAGCGATCGGGTGAAACTGCCGATACCAGCGGTAACCGACGGGCAACAGGCCAATACCCCTAGCTATTGAGTGGTTTTGGGTAATATTTAACGGATGGCTTAAATTAAAAATATGGTCATCGGACTACTGCTTTTTTTAGACATTTTTAAGCATAAATCGCTAGTAAATATGTGTAAAAAAAATTTAAAAAAGTGTCAGTGAAATGCCTTTTTAAAAAATGCGATGGTTCGCAATGTAGCAGTATTAGTAGGAAATTTTCACTTATCCACCATTCCTGTGGATAACCTTGTGCATTAACGTTAGAAAAGTAGTTTAGGGCTAGAGCCTATGCGGCCTATTGGAATTTTGTCCGTATTGTCGTCGTTCTTTTAAATACATTAATTATCATTGCGTTAACTAAAATCAAGAGATCTCAATTTGTCTCTTTTCTCTTCGGGATTTGTGACTGATTCAATGAGTTGTATCCCATAATGTCAATCAACTTCTGGGGATAAATTACACTTTTGCAACTTGACTTTACTCAAAATATAGAACTTCTAATAAGGCCAATAATGTTGTTTTAGAATTAGCCAGTTAGCTTATTTTTGTTTTTCACTGGATTAATATACAGTATACTAAAGATGGCAAAAAGACGACAAGATTTACATAATAGATCTGTGGTCCTTTTTGCTAACGCTGATCGTCGTTATTTCATTTCCGGCATCCGATTTTTTAATCCAGATAGAGCTTACAATGAGCAAAACATTCAAACTAAATTCAGCCTTTCAACCTGCTGGCGATCAGCCAGAAGCTATCCGGCGGCTGACTGAAGGATTAGAAGACGGCTTAGCCCATCAAACATTGCTAGGGGTAACGGGGTCGGGTAAAACCTTTACCATTGCCAACGTGATTGCCAAGCTTGAACGCCCGACCATGATTCTGGCCCCCAACAAAACGCTGGCGGCTCAGCTTTACGGTGAAATGAAAGCGTTTTTCCCCGAAAATGCGGTGGAGTATTTTGTCTCTTACTACGACTACTACCAGCCGGAAGCCTACGTTCCCAGTTCAGATACCTTTATTGAGAAAGACGCTTCGATTAACGAACACATTGAGCAAATGCGGCTATCGGCGACCAAGGCTCTGTTAGAGCGCCGCGACGTGGTTCTGGTGGCATCGGTTTCCGCTATCTATGGCTTAGGCGACCCCGACGCTTATTTGAAAATGATGCTGCACCTTACCCGCGGCATGATTATCGATCAGCGTTCTATTTTGCGCCGTTTGGCGGAGTTGCAATACGTCCGCAACGATCAGGTGTTTCAGCGCAGTACCTTCCGGGTGCGCGGTGAGGTGATCGACATTTTCCCGGCGGAATCTGACGAATACGCTCTGCGTATAGAGCTGTTCGATGAAGAGGTTGAACGTTTATCTATTTTCGACCCGCTGACCGGCCAAATTCAGCAGGTGGTGCCGCGCTTTACTATTTATCCTAAAACCCACTATGTGACGCCAAGAGAGCGAATTATTGAGGCCATCGAAGGCATCAAGGTCGAACTGGCGGACCGCAAGCGGGTATTATTAGCCAACGATAAGCTGGTGGAAGAGCAGCGCTTAAGCCAGCGTACCCAATTCGATATCGAAATGATGAACGAACTGGGTTACTGCTCCGGTATCGAAAACTACTCGCGCTATTTATCCGGCAGGCCAGAGGGCGCACCGCCGCCGACACTGTTTGATTACCTACCGGCTGACGGCCTGCTGGTGATCGACGAATCTCACGTAACGGTGCCTCAAATTGGCGGTATGTATAGGGGCGATCGGGCGCGTAAAGAAACGCTGGTTGAATACGGCTTCCGTCTGCCTTCAGCATTGGATAACCGGCCAATGCGGTTTGAAGAGTTCGAGCAACTGGCGCCTCAGACTATCTATGTTTCGGCGACGCCGGGCAATTACGAGCTGGAAAAATCCGGCGGTGAGATTATCGAACAGGTGGTTCGTCCTACCGGTTTATTAGATCCGCTGATTGAAGTGCGGCCGGTTGGCACTCAGGTCGATGACTTACTGTCTGAAATTCGCAAACGGGTAGAGATTAACGAGCGGGTGCTGGTAACCACGCTGACCAAGCGGATGGCCGAAGACTTGACCGAATATTTGGAAGAGCACGGCGAACGGGTGCGTTACCTGCATTCTGATATCGATACCGTTGAGCGGGTTGAAATTATTCGCGACCTGCGCCTTGGCGAGTTCGACGTGCTGGTCGGCATCAACCTGTTACGGGAAGGTCTGGACATGCCGGAAGTATCGCTGGTGGCGATTCTGGACGCCGACAAAGAAGGCTTTTTGCGTTCTGAACGCTCGTTGATTCAAACCATCGGGCGTGCGGCCCGTAATCTGAACGGAAAAGCCATCCTGTACGGCGATAGAATCACTAAATCTATGGCTAAGGCGATTGATGAAACCGAACGCCGCAGAGCGCGGCAAATTGCCTATAACGCCGAGCACGGCATTGTGCCTCAGGGGCTGAATAAATCGGTTGAAGATATTCTGGAACTTGGCCAAGGGCTAGGCACGCTGAAGCACGCCAAAGGGCGCGGTAAGAAGAAAGCGGCCGAAACCACTACCGACTACACCGCATTTACGCCGCAGGCGCTGGATAAACGTATCAGAGAGCTGGAAAGCAAGATGTACGTTCATGCGCAAAACCTTGAGTTCGAAGAGGCCGCGCATCTCAGAGATGAGCTACAGCAGCTTAGAGCCCAGTTTATTGCGCTGTCGTAACCCTATGACGGTCGCCAGCATCTAAGGGCCGAACGCCCTTAGATGTGGCTATTACCTACCTGAATCGCCTTACTCCGCCAACGTGGCCCTGAAATCCATGGCTGTAGTTACCTCGGTCAAAGTTACCTCGGTTCACGTTACCCCGATTGACATTCTGCTGCCCTTGGAACCGGTCACCATTGCTCTGGATCCGCTGCCCGGCACCGTTCTGGCCTAGCCGCTGACCTGACTGGCGGTTTTGCTGAACGTTAGGATGATTTTGTTGAAACTGTTGGTGGTTCTGGCCCGTACGGCTTATGAGCTGCTGAGCCTGATTGCTATCTGCCGCCGGATGGCTGCGCTGTGCGGTGCGTTCATCACCGCGGCTGCGGGCTAGCCTGTCGGTGGTCACGCCTGAATCAGCCGAAGGCCGTACTGATTTAAACTGACCGTCAGGCTGAGCCTGCTGCCAGCCTTGGCCTCGTTGATAGCGGTAAATCTGACCGTCTTTTCCCGCATAAACGCCACCGTTGGTATTCACCACGCCGCCGTGGGTGACCTGCCCGGTGCTGGCATCATAGTGGACATAGCCTGAGCCGTGGACATCGCCTCCGGCACCCCGGCTGTTAAATGAACCGGCCGCCGTCGCCCCTTGGTCAGTTCGCCCGGCCGCGTGTACGCTGTTGGTGACGCGCCCGGTGCGGGTATTCACCGTGGTTCTACTGCCACCGGCAACCGCATTGCCGTTATTACGGTTAACCGCGGCACCACCGCGTTCTGCAACGGCCCTGCCGGTTTCTGGGTTATAGCGAACGTCGCCCGCCGCACCGCGGGTGACGCCGGTGTAGTCGTTGGTATTTCTGGCCGCATAGCCAAATCCGTGAGTACCGGTGGCCTGATTATAGAAGTTACCGCGCATGCTGGTGCCATAGTTGCCGGTCCATGAGTTAGACCAACTGACTCTGGTTCCCTGAGCCACGGTGTTTCCCCAACGCCCGTAAGCATTGCTGACCGCCACCGACGGGCCGCCGTACCACGAATGGTGGTCGTCCCAGTCATCGTGGTCATACCATGGCCCCCAGTACGGGCCATACCAGGCTGAAGCCCATGCGGCACCGGCGATAAATCCAAAGGTCCAGCCCACGTAAGGATCGTAGCCAAAGGCGGCGTTATAGCCATAGGTCGCCGGATAGCCGTACCAGACGGTGCCAACCCATGGCGTATAGGCATAACCGGTGCCATAAACCACAACGCCATTAGTCACCACCGTGCCGTAATAGCCGGGCGTATAGCCAACGTAAACCACCGTATCGGTATGGCTGTAAACGTGAACATAGGTTACGTAATGCACCGGCGAACTGGCCGGAATGGTATAAATAATAGAAGGAACCGACAGCGCAACCGACCATGGTCCATTCGGCGCTGTAGCGGTAAACCATACGCCGTTTTGCACCGCGAAATACAGCACCGGGCTTAGCTGAATCACCGGTAACGGCGTATTCACCGCGTAAGACATTGACGTGCCATCGATGGGCGCGAATTTTGCCGCGCCGCCGTCATAGGCCACTTGGAGCTTGGCATGACTGATATTCACGCTGGCAGTTTGTGGAATGGCGTTGGCGATCAACGACTCTCTGGCCTCCGGTGTGCCGGGAATCGAGGCTAAAACCGGGCTTTTTTCATGCACAGGCGGTATTTTGGCAAAGTCCGCCGGTAGCTTGTCGCCGGGCACGTAAGCCCACGGGCCTTTGGTGGAGGAGGCGGTAAACCAACGGCCGGATAACAGCACATACCACGCGTTATCCGCCGAGGCATCAATAAACACGTCGCTGGTGGTATTAGTGATATAGGCCAAACCGGTGTTTTCAATCGGCGCAAACTCGGGCTCGCCCTGAACGGTAATCAGCTCTGCCGCTCCGGTTGAGCTATAGATAGTTGGATACCGACCGTCCGCCAGCATTTTTTTCATCTCATCGCTGGGCTTATCCATCACGTCGACCGCTTTGGCTTTTATCGCCGATTCCCTTGCCTGATTCAATTCCGGGGAGACGGTTTTAACCCCGGCCCATGGGCCATTTAGCCCCGGCGCTTTCATCCAGTGGCCGGCAAAGTTCAGGTACCAGCTATTGTCTTCAACCAGCAATAATGAGCGGGTATTAATCACTCGGGATACGCCTTTCACCTCGGTAGGCTTAATCACCGGCTCACCGTCGACCAACACCAACAGCGCCGGGCTGAAGGTAAACAGAATTTGTGGTGGCTTATTGTCAACGCTGATGCCGGTCTGAATGCCTTCCGCCTGCTTAATGGCCAGCGCGGCCTCTAGCTGATCGAGGTTAGTGACTAAACTATGCGCCGGAAGGGCCTTGCGGATCAGCGCCAGATAGGCATCCTGACTGGCCGCTTCGGTTGGGAAGCTGACCTTATCAATAGTGATATTATCGAGCTGAGCGGTACGGCCAACGGTATCGATACTGGTCCGGGCGGAGAACCAGACCACGCCATAGGCCAGCTTGTCTTTTGCCTTGCTTTTTCCAGTGGCGGCAGCGCCTTGTTTAACCGAAACGGCTAACCGGCCTTTGAGAATATTGCCTTCCAGGCTGTCTAACTGTGGCTGATAAAACGTCAGGGAAGTGCCATCAATGGTGTAATTATGGGGCCAAGGACCGTTGGGCGTCGTTTTGTCGGCGGTGGCGGCGCTTGCCGACAGTACCGCACAGCTCAACAGCAATGCGGACAGCAGGGCGGTGATTCTTCTGTACATGATAAAGCCTCTCTCGGATCCCGATCTAACGGTCTGTGGGGCTGATAGTTGCTGTCCATATCGCCATAAAGCGTGCGGATCGGCGGCCTGAATGACGCATGCAGGTTGAAATAACCTTTATATTCAAGCATAAGACGACTTATCTCTCTTCGCCAACTCCGCGCAATGATATTCTTTCGGTTTATGCTAACGCTTTGGCCAAATCAGCTTTATTACTCTCTATGGCTCACTATTACTCCTTCCGTTGAATCGTTTTTTTACCTTAAGTGGCATGCTTGGTATACTCGGCTTTCTTCAACTCAGCGGGCAACGGCACTTATGGACCAGCAAACAAACGATCCCCTCCACGGCGTCACTCTAGAACGTTTATTAACCATTCTGGTTGATAAACACGGTTGGGAGAAGCTGGCCGGTGAAGTGAACATCAACTGTTTTAAATCCGACCCCAGCGTTAAGTCGAGTTTAAAATTCCTGCGCCGAACGCCGTGGGCCCGAAAGCAGGTAGAAGAGCTGTATATCCGCGACCTTCAGGACGCGTTGGAAAAGCCAAAAAAATCAGACAAACCTCAACGGTTAGAAAAATCAGAAAAAAGCGATGACGCCAATGGGCCATGGGGGAAGTGGGCGAAGTAGCGTATGGATGATCGGCTAGCGCTTATATCGTGGTATTTTTTTGATTATTCAGGTATTGAGGCATAGATAATGGATGATTTTGCACCGTCAGATCTTAAAAGTATTTTGCATTCAAAACGCGCCAATCTTTATTATCTTGAACACTGCCGGGTGTTAGTTAACGGCGGTCGGGTTGAGTATGTCACCGACGCCGGAAAAGAGTCGCTTTACTGGAATATCCCGATCGCAAATACCACCTCTATTTTACTGGGAACGGGAACCTCAATTACTCAGGCCGCCGTGCGGGAACTGGCCAAAGCCGGCGTGTTGATCGGTTTTTGCGGCGGAGGCGGAACGCCACTGTTTTCTGCCAATGAAGTGGACTGCGACGTGGCATGGTTTTCGCCACAGAGTGAATACCGGCCAACCGAGTATTTACGTCAGTGGATGAGCTTTTGGTTTAACGATGAAAAGCGGCTGGCGGCGGCTAAATTATTGCAACAGGCTCGTTTAACCCTGATTGGACTGTGCTGGCCCAAACATGCCGATTTCGATATTGATGGCAACTGGCTGACGACATTACTCAAAAAGTACAGCGATGAGATCGCGCTGGCGCCGGACATCACTCACTTACTGACTCAGGAAGCCCGTTTGACCAAGGCACTGTATGCCTTAGCGGTAAAAGCGGTTAACTACGGTGATTTTACCCGCACCAAAGGCGGCGGAGGCGATGGTGCCAATCGTTTTCTCGATCACGGTAACTATTTAGCCTACGGTTTGGGCGCTACGGCCACTTGGGTATTGGGTTTACCGCACGGCGTTGCGCTATTGCATGGTAAAACCCGACGCGGTGGTCTGGTTTTTGATGCCGCTGACTTAGTCAAAGACGCGCTGATTTTACCGCAGGCTTTTATCTCATCAACGGCTGGACACACGGAACAACAGTTCCGACAGGCTTGCATTCAGACATTGACCAGCCATAGCGCGCTGGATTTCATGATTGACAATCTAAAGCTGATTGCCGAAACCATGGACTGTTCAGAGCGTCAGCCATGAACGTGCTACTGATTTCCCAATGTCATAAAAAAGCCCTGACCGAAACCCGACGCATTGTCGATCAGTTTGCCGAGCGCTGTGGCGATCGGACCTGGCAGACCGTTATCACCGCTCAGGGATTAGATACTCTACGTAAACTTCTGCGCAAAACGGCCCGTAGAAATACCGCCGTAGCCTGCTATTGGACCCACGGCAAGAATAATACGGAGCTGCTGTGGGTGGTCGGTAATCGTAACGCGTTTAACGCCCAAGGCAGGGTGCCAACCAACCGCACACAGCGCAATATTTTACGCAAAACCGATGAAGAGAGCTGGCAGCTTAGCCACAGCCTGCAAATTCTCAGCGTTTTGGCCGCACTGCTGCATGACTTAGGCAAATCATCGGTGGGTTTTCAGCAAAAGCTGAAGGGCATTGATTCCGGGCTGAAGGGCGATCCTTATCGTCATGAATGGGTTTCAATGCGGATCTTTCAGGCTATTGTCGGTAAGGCTAAAACCGACGCCGAATGGCTAGGCTTTCTGGCGGACTTTGATGCCTTTGAACAACGGTACCCGAACTGGCAGCAGGATATTCTCAAAGACCATATTGATGCGAAGGCCAGCTCTGACTACGCATGGGCTAATTTACCACCGCTGGCTCAGGCGGTCGGCTGGTTAATCACCTCCCACCATCGAATGCCGTTTTATGCCGACAACGACGGAGAAGAGAACCGCTCGATTGTTGAAGCCTTAGAACGGCACCTGAAGCCGGTTAACGGCTGGGTGAGCAATCATTATCCAGCGGAAGCGGGCCCCAAACCGATCGTCCCTTTCTGGACGTTTAACGCCATGGTGACCGACAGCCAGTCATGGCGCAAATCGGTATCCCGCTGGGCCGAGCGGGCGCTCAGAGATAATCACCTGACTAAACAGATCAGCTTTGCCTTTTTTGACCCGCTGCTTATGCACTTGGCCCGCATGAGCCTGATGGTGGGCGACCACACCTATTCTGGCTTACCCCGCCACGATAAATACGGCGATAGCGATTTTGGGCTATATGCCAATACGGAAAAGGTTGACTCAGACACGCCAGCAGGAACCCCCCGACAGCGGCTAGATGAGCATTTAGTCGGTGTGGCAAAGCATGCGGAAAAATTCAGCCAACTGCTGCCGCGCATAACAGATAGCCTGCCGGGCATTGGTGAACACCGGGGGTTTAAAAAGCGCACGACCCACGATCGCTTTGCTTGGCAAAATAAAGCCTATGAACTGGCGGTTAGCCTACGCGAAAAAAGCCAGATGCAGGGGTTCTTCGGCATCAATATGGCTTCAACCGGCTGTGGCAAAACCTTGGGCAACGGCCGGATTATGTATGGTTTAAGCGATCCGGCCAAAGGGGCCCGATTCACCATGGCGCTGGGGCTGCGGGTGCTGACTCTACAAACGGGTGAGGAATATCGCCAACGCATGGGGCTGAATGAAGACGACTTAGCGATTTTAGTTGGCGGTAAGTCAGTGGTTGATCTGTTTAATTTATATAAACGCTCTGATGAGACCGGTGAAAGTACCGCACTCAGCTCATCAGAACTTAACGTTTATGAACAAGATAGTTTTAAAACGTTTACCGAAGCGCTGATAAAGAATTACGGTGCCGGTAGTGAATCGGCCATGGAGCTTGAAGACGGATACGTTCACTACGACAGCCCGATTGAAGACCATCATTTAGGTTCGGTTATTCGCGATGCGAAAGCCAAAAAGCTGCTGTATGCGCCGATAGTCACCTGCACCATCGATCACCTGATGGGGGCGACTGAGACTGCCCGGGGCGGTAAATATATTGTTCCGATGCTGCGGCTACTGTCTGCCGATTTGATTTTAGATGAACCCGATGACTTTAATCTGGAAGATTTACCCGCGCTTTCCCGTTTAGTCAATATGGCCGGTATGCTGGGTTCCCGAGTGTTACTGTCATCGGCTACGCTGCCACCGGCTATGTTAGTCGGCCTGTTTGAAGCCTATCAGGCAGGGCGGGCTATTTGGAACCGTCACCACGGTATTAAAGGGCAACGGATCGTGTGTGGCTGGTTTGATGAGCAAGAACCGCAGCAGGCTGACTGTGATGATAACGCCGGGTTTGCGCAGGCCAATGCTAAATTTGTTACCCGCCGGGTTGCTATGCTGGAAAAAGCGCCGGTGCTGCGTCAGGCGGCTATTTTATCGCTGTCGGTCACGCCGCAGAAAAACGTTCAGTTTGACCAACTGGCGCACGACGTTTTACGCGGCGTTCAGACCTTACACTCCGCTCATCGGCAACCTTGCCCACATACCGGTAAGCAGGTCAGCTTTGGCCTGATTCGCCTAAGCAATATTACTCCGCTGGTGGAGCTGGCTCAGGCGTTGTACCAAAGCGAGGGGCTGGCCGATACCGAAATTCATCTGTGCGTTTACCATGCTCGCCAACTGCTGGCCCTGCGGTCCGATTTAGAAAATCAGCTGGATCGTATTTTGAACCGTCATCAAGAGTCAGACGTTTTTGGCCTTAAACCGGTTTCGTCGGTGCTTAAAAAAGCTCAGGCCGAGAACGTGATTTTTATTGTGTTAGCCACTCCCGTGGCGGAAGTGGGAAGGGATCACGACTATGACTGGGCGATTGTTGAGCCTTCCAGCATGAGATCGATTATTCAACTGGCGGGGCGGGTTAAACGCCATCGCCCGGTGCCGGTTACTGAACCGAATATGCTGATTATGAGCACCAACGTTCGGGCGCTGAAGCAGGGGAGTAATCTCGGGGTTAAAGGTAAAGACATCGTGCCGGTATTTTGCTTGCCGGGTTTTGAAACCAGATCCAATAAATTAGTCGGCCGGGCGCTGATGCTTGAGTCGCATAAAACCGCGGAGATTCTGGCTAATGCTTTAGGCCATATTAATTCTGCGCCCAGAATTGAAAATCCGATGCCTGAAATTTTACTGATTGCCCTAGAGCATAAGGCTGTTGGGCGGGTAATGAACCATCCTGAGGGCAAGATTAATCTGGTCAATGCATGGTGGCGAACTTCGTTGAGCGCGGGACAACCGGAGGTTTTATTAGCTAATCCTTATCTGTTCTATTTGCAAAAAGAGACGCCTTTCAGGAAAGGGCTGCCTCAGACTCGCTATGTCTATGTGCAAAACGAAGAAGGAGGTATGCAGTTTGAGAATATTGAATACCCTAATCAGAGTGAAGATGCCAAATTCAAGCCAGCTATTCTTCAATGTAAAGGGCCGGTTCAACCGTGGTTAAATCAGGACTATGAGGTAGTGTTAAATCAGCTAGCTCAGAAACTGGAAACCGAGGATTTAGCCCGTCTGGCGCGAAGGTTTGGATTCGTTGATTTGGATAGCCATCGGCTAGAGTGGAATTACCATCCGCTGCTGGGTTTTTGTCCGAGATAACAGCGGATTTATTCTGACTTCAATGTGTTATTTTTGTTGTTGATTAGTCCTGATTGTTAATAGTTTTATTATCGAAACTATTTTTATCTGCTTGTAATTATTAATAATAGTGTAATCCTATAAACCGCCATTCAGGCGGTTTTTTTGTGTCCTATCTCTAATAGTTAAATGATTAACATTGAAGTTATTAATTTTTAATTCACTGTTCATCACAGTTTTCATTTTAACGAATAATTACAAAGGGAGGTGAGAATGCCGATTCAACAGGCGGTTTATGCTTTTATCAATGAGCTCTTGCAGGCTAAGTATGATAAAGCCAAGTCTCAGCGGAAAATTGATAATGTAACGCTAGAATATCAGTTATACATATGGATAGCCGATGCAGCAAAGCGGATCGGGAAAGTTCAGTTTGTCACCCATACGGTAAAAGGAATTCATCCCTACAGTAAAGGGACCAATATTAAAGCTCAGTTTACTGAGTTACCAGAAGGCTTAATCGGATCTTCAACCCTGAGCAAACACGCTTTGGATGTGGCCGGTAATACCGGTGTTCTCGACATTTGTAAGTTCTTAAATGTTGTAATTGATAAAAATACCACGGTATTAGACTTGGTATTACGGGAAGACCCTCGTTTATTACCGGTGCTTTCTAACGATGTTCAGGAAGCGAAACAGCACCTGACCGCGTTTAAAAGCATCTCCTACAGCTCGACAGAAAACGCCAAAGCCGATGAGTTAATGAAACAGCTGCTATGGCCGGTTAATAATGATGCCCAACGGCAGGGTAACTACCGAAACATTGTTCCTCTTTACCCCACTAGTTTTGTTCATCAGGTCTATCAAAATTTAAAGGAAATACGTTTTGGCGATGAGGTTAAGTTAGCCAAAGAGGCACATAAAAATGAAGAAAGGTATTCAACCGGTTATGTGTTTTTACCTGACATTGCTCATATCAAACTGGGTGGGTTTAAGCCTCAGAATATTTCCCAGCGTAATATAGAACGCGGCGGCCGCAATTATCTGCTGCCTTCTTTTCCCCCTAAGTTCCGTTATCAAGGAATCAACGCGCTGAAGCAGCAGGAGTCAATATTCAGCGGCGAATTTAACTACTTTGCCAAAAAGGATATTCAGCGCTTTTGCCGCGAAGTGATTGATGAATCGCGCAACAACAAGTCTGTTCGTGAAAAACGGCAACGGATTATTCAGGATATTCTCTCTACGCTAATAAAGTATGGGCAATCGATTCATAGCCTTGACGGTGGTTGGTCTGACGGTAGTAACCTTAAGGAGGCTCACGCATTTTGGTTAGACCCAAAGCGTGCTGAAACCGATACCCAATGGGCCGAGCAGAGGGAAAATACTGACTGGAAAACCGAGCTGGCCCATGATTTTGGCCTGTGGCTTAACCAACAGCTTAATAAGGCATACGACAATAACAAACAAATCCACTTAGCCGATACCGAACAGAAAGCATGGAAATACGACATGGTTGATTTGATTAAGCAAACCATTCGCGAAGGCTGGGGGGTATTTGAATGAAATACTATTTAGTTATACCGCAAATCAAAGTGCAAAACGCCAACTGCATTTCCAGCCCGCTAACCTACGGTTTCCCGGCGATAACCGCATTTACCGGCGCGGTTCATGCCCTTAGCCGTAAGCTCTCAGCTGCATTTAACGTCACGTTAGACGGCGTAGCCATCGCGGCTCATGACTATGATATTCAACGTTCCAGACCCAATAGTTACTCTGACTGGAGCTTTATCCAATCCCGCCATCCGATCAAGAAAGACGGTAGTTCTCCATCGATTATTGAGGAAGGCTACGTTCATTTAAGCCTGAGCTTGGTTATCGAAGTAATCGGCAACGCCGACTGGAACAGCGAAGAAAAGCAGGCATTTTGCGATGCGGTTTATCAACAGATGATGCAGCAGCGCTTGGCGGGTGGTTCGGTGTTGAGCATCGGTAATGCTCGGCGTTCGATAAGCTTACACAACGATCCTAAAGGCGACCCGAAAAAGGTTACAGCGATTCAAATTGAGCTTAGCCCGTCATTTTTACTGATAGACAGGCAAGATGCGCTGAACGAACACACTGCAAAGCTACAGGCTAAAAACCCGGATAACACCGCGCTGGATGCCTTAATCGATCTATGCGGCATCCATGTTCATCCTGAGGTTGAAACATCCAAGGATGAAGAAGTAGACGCGACAGAAAAGAAAGTCGCCTGGACTACATCATCGGCCAAAAACGGCTGGCTGGTGCCGATCCCGGTTGGCTATAAAGGCATTGCGCCAGAGTTTGCGGTGAATCAGGTTGCCGATATTCGCGCACCTCAGTACCCGACCCATTTTGTTGAATCGGTTTATTCAATCGGCGAGTGGCGCTTTGTTAATAACCTGCCTGCCTTTAGTAACATTTTCTGGCGTTATCAGACCGATCTCGATAATCAACTGTTTCTTGTGGCTCCGTCCCGTCAGGGCGATGAAAGCCAACAAAACGTATTTTAATTAATCTGAAATTTTTCAAGGAGCTCGACCATGTCTAAAACCACATTAAAAACGGCGTCAGTATTGGCTTTTGAACGTAACTTCGACGTGTCTGACGGCGTGTTTTATCAAACCAACTGGGACGATCGCACCGCGCCGATAAAAATTACAAACAGTGAAAAATCGGTGCGCGGTACCATCTCTAATCGCTTAAAAGCGGCGATTGCTGCCGATTCGGCTAAGTTAAACGCTGAAATTGAAAAAGCTAACCTGCAAACCGTCGATGTCTCTGCGTTAAATCAGCAACATGACACGCTATTGGTTAAATGGAGCCTAAAGGTATTACCTTTTACCGGTAAGCCTTGTGTATGTAATAGCGCTGAATATCAAAGCCAGCTGGAAGCAACGCTGCAAAGCTATATCAATAACGTGGGCTTTGATGAGCTAGCCAAACGCTATGCTACCAATATTGCCAACGCTCGCTTCCTATGGCGTAACCGAATGGGTGCAGAGAATATTGAGGTGGTGGTGAAAGTAGAAGGCCAGAGTGATTTGGTTTTCGATGCTAAAACCTATTCGCTGGTGGATTTTAAACGGTCTGACGCCCAGTTAGAAAAACTGACACAACTGATTAAACAAGGGCTTGCCGGCGAACGGTTTGTTTTGCTGCACATCGAAGCGTTTGCCCGCGTCGGCAAAGGGCAAGAAGTTTATCCATCGCAGGAACTGATCCTCGATCAGGGCAGCAGCAAAGGTAAGAAAAGCAAAACGCTGTATACCATTGACGAGGCGTCAGCCATGCATTCACAAAAAATCAGTAATGCGTTAAGAACCATCGATACCTGGTATCCGGACGCTAAGTTCCCGATTGCGGTTGAACCCTATGGCGCTGTCACTTCAATGGGAACCGCTTTCCGCCAGCCAAAGGCTAAAACCGATTTCTACAGCCTGTTTGACGGGTGGATTTTAAAGGATACGGCCCCAGAACTGGAACAGCAGCATTACGTGGCGGCAATCCTGATCCGCGGCGGCGTATTTGGTGAAAGCGGTAAGGAGTAAAATTATGGATCACTATATTGATATCCAGATTTTACCTAATCCTGAAATTGCCGCACCGCTGGTAATGAATCAGCTATTTTATCAGCTGCACCTGCTGTTGGTTGATGGCAATAACCATGCTGGCATTAGTTTTCCGGGCTACCAGCATAGTCAAGGCGGAGGGTTAGGCTCCTGTATTCGGTTGCACGGCACCGCTAAGGTTCTGACCGCATTAGATATCACTCGACGCGTCGATGGTATTACTGATTATGCCGCGGTCAGCGAGGTGTTAGCCGTTCCCGAACAGGTAAAAAATCATGCGGTATTTGTGCGTAAGCACACTAAAAGCCCGCGCGACGTTGAACGCAAACGCCAGCATCTGCTAAAAAAATCAGGCGGTGAATGGAATGAGGAAGCACAAGAGAGCTTGACGCGATTTATTGGCAAACTCAACTGCAATTATCCGTTTGCTCAACTGATTAGCCATAGCTCGGCACCGGCAAAGGGTATGGACAAAAACCATTTTTATCTCTTTATTGATAAACGAATAACGCCGGAGAAAACCGGTCAGTTCACAAAATATGGTTTAAGCGACCCAACCAACCACGCCACCGTTCCGATTTTTTAAACGTTAATGGAGTTGGTTCTTTAATAATGCGGAGATGAACTTAACTAACCCTTTTTTCAACGATAAATTCTGACTTATATAAAACAATAAGTTACGAAACCCGCTGAGAAAAGGGTATTTTAGCCGGAAATTGATAACTATCCTTAGATAGCAATATCTGCAAGGGTGTTTTTAGTTTAAATTTCTACTGAACCGCCGCATAGGCGGCTTAGAAACGTGCCTCTGAGGTCGAGGTAACCGCCGACGCCTGAACCGCCGCATAGGCGGCTTAGAAAAAAGTAAGCAGCAGGGCTTTTTCAGATATGTTCTGAACCGCCGCATAGGCGGCTTAGAAAACACACTACACACATACACAGCACATGCACAGCTGAACCGCCGCATAGGCGGCTTAGAAAACGGGTCGTGGACAAGAAATAGTTTGCATTATCTGAACCGCCGCATAGGCGGCTTAGAAACATATCCGGAAACGCCCGTGATAACACTGCTACTGAACCGCCGCATAGGCGGCTTAGAAAGGATATGTGCTGTCAAGTCCCATATCCGGAAATTGAACCGCCGCATAGGCGGCTTAGAAATGATGCCGATGGCACTCACGGCAGAGAACGGCCTGAACCGCCGCATAGGCGGCTTAGAAAATCCGGATTTTAGCACCCATCAACTCATCGAGCTGAACCGCCGCATAGGCGGCTTAGAAACAATAGACGTATTGCCGCCGCTCGCGCTGAATCTGAACCGCCGCATAGGCGGCTTAGAAAAACAGAATAAGTAAACGCCTCGGGCCAATTCACTGAACCGCCGCATAGGCGGCTTAGAAATCTTAATTGAAATGTAGTGCCACGTTGGACACCTGAACCGCCGCATAGGCGGCTTAGAAATTGAGGTGAGAGACCAGACGTAAGTGGGTAGTCTGAACCGCCGCATAGGCGGCTTAGAAAGTGAACACATCATCCCATAATCCTATAGCCCTCTGAACCGCCGCATAGGCGGCTTAGAAACAGCTATGATATGTTGCCTCATTGAGACTCAACTGAACCGCCGCATAGGCGGCTTAGAAAACTTTGCCATTGTATGCTTCCAAGCCTTGTGCCTGAACCGCCGCATAGGCGGCTTAGAAATGTCATTCACACAAGTTCTTGGGGTGTATGAGCTGAACCGCCGCATAGGCGGCTTAGAAAACAGATTTGTCGCGGTGAAATACAACTCCGTGCTGAACCGCCGCATAGGCGGCTTAGAAAATAAAATCGATCGCTCTCAGTAAGTGGCGTTTCTGAACCGCCGCATAGGCGGCTTAGAAATGCGTTTGGGATAGCGAATTGCAGGGTTTTGGCTGAACCGCCGCATAGGCGGCTTAGAAATGTCCGAGGCGCGGGCGGTGCGAATCGTTCAGCTGAACCGCCGCATAGGCGGCTTAGAAATCACCTCCCCCGTCCTCACCCCCGCTGATGGTCTGAACCGCCGCATAGGCGGCTTAGAAAACCCCACCCCCTCCCCCTCTGGGGGTAACCACCTGAACCGCCGCATAGGCGGCTTAGAAAAAGAAAGATGAAATACATCGGGTAGATGACAACTGAACCGCCGCATAGGCGGCTTAGAAATAGTACATCAACAACAAATGAGGATTTTAAAACTGAACCGCCGCATAGGCGGCTTAGAAATTGTCAGCAAGTTCATGTAACGCGTTGCGTAACTGAACCGCCGCATAGGCGGCTTAGAAAATCTGTAAAAGTTAAGTAGCTCACTAGAACTTCTGAACCGCCGCATAGGCGGCTTAGAAAAAATGTGCATTCAGGTGCTTATGTGCTTTATCCTGAACCGCCGCATAGGCGGCTTAGAAAATGACCTAGGCTACCCTACCTCTGCACATGCTCTGAACCGCCGCATAGGCGGCTTAGAAACACGACGTTAAGCCGGGGCCGAGAGAGGGTTGCTGAACCGCCGCATAGGCGGCTTAGAAACCATCCCGACTCCGTCGGAGACCAACATTAGACTGAACCGCCGCATAGGCGGCTTAGAAATAGTCCCCACAACATTAACTCCTGTTTCTCTACTGAACCGCCGCATAGGCGGCTTAGAAATAGCGCGTAGTTTAATTTAGCTACCTGCTTGCCTGAACCGCCGCATAGGCGGCTTAGAAACAACGGTCTGCTACACGCATGTGAAATGTTACCTGAACCGCCGCATAGGCGGCTTAGAAATTGTGACACGCTGAGGCGTTTCACGTAATAACCTGAACCGCCGCATAGGCGGCTTAGAAATAGGTTCCGACGCCAGTAATCAACTGCACACTCTGAACCGCCGCATAGGCGGCTTAGAAACGGCTGCGTCGATCAGAATTATGGCCAGGTTGCTGAACCGCCGCATAGGCGGCTTAGAAATTGTCAGAGGGGCTTTGTGGTAACCTAACAATCTGAACCGCCGCATAGGCGGCTTAGAAAATGACAGAAAGAATTGACCCGCGCGAGTTTGACTGAACCGCCGCATAGGCGGCTTAGAAAGGGTGTACGCAGCATTAATCAAAAATACAGAACTGAACCGCCGCATAGGCGGCTTAGAAACAGAGAGGCAGGCGTATGCCCATACAACGCACTGAACCGCCGCATAGGCGGCTTAGAAATACCGCACGAGCCTGTGGCTAGATGAATTAGACTGAACCGCCGCATAGGCGGCTTAGAAATGTGCGCGTTATGCCCGCCTCGTATTCGTTTGCTGAACCGCCGCATAGGCGGCTTAGAAAGTCACGAACAGTCGTCAGTTATCTACGCGTTACTGAACCGCCGCATAGGCGGCTTAGAAAGCTACTGTATCAAAACCAAATCTAGACCTAGCCTGAACCGCCGCATAGGCGGCTTAGAAATGCGGGACGCTAAAGTTCGGCAGCTGCACAGGCTGAACCGCCGCATAGGCGGCTTAGAAAATGTTTCACCACCTGTTTATCAAAATATTCGACTGAACCGCCGCATAGGCGGCTTAGAAAACTCACCTATAAGATATTACAGTCGGTGGTTGCTGAACCGCCGCATAGGCGGCTTAGAAACAGATAACAAAGCGAGTTAAGTCCCGAGTAGTCTGAACCGCCGCATAGGCGGCTTAGAAAAATCAGGCGAGTAAAGACTACGGTGGGGTTTACTGAACCGCCGCATAGGCGGCTTAGAAAAATTGTTGTCCTCCCAAACCTCAACACTATATCTGAACCGCCGCATAGGCGGCTTAGAAAGTATCCTGTTTGCAGCAATAACCGTCACGAACCTGAACCGCCGCATAGGCGGCTTAGAAAATGAACTAATCATGGCAATCGCAGCAGACCCTCTGAACCGCCGCATAGGCGGCTTAGAAACTGTTCGAGTTATCCCAGCTTCGTACTCGTCTCTGAACCGCCGCATAGGCGGCTTAGAAAGGTATTACAGACCCTCAATGCATTACAGGCGGCTGAACCGCCGCATAGGCGGCTTAGAAATATCAGCCTGTCGAGGACTAATACCTAACAATCTGAACCGCCGCATAGGCGGCTTAGAAACTCACCCACCGCGGCACACCGGCCGCCATGCACTGAACCGCCGCATAGGCGGCTTAGAAAGTGTTGTATCAACTGTTGGGGGTGTATGATGACTGAACCGCCGCATAGGCGGCTTAGAAAAATTCGCGAATTAGCTACAAATGCACTACAGCCTGAACCGCCGCATAGGCGGCTTAGAAATACTATGAGAGGGACGTAAAATGGCTATACTGCTGAACCGCCGCATAGGCGGCTTAGAAACTCCCTCACACCCCATATTACAAACTCTTGTTCTGAACCGCCGCATAGGCGGCTTAGAAAACGAGAACGCGGAACCCTGCTAATGCTAATTGCTGAACCGCCGCATAGGCGGCTTAGAAAGAAAACGCCCACGCTAAATAAGGCAATAATTCCTGAACCGCCGCATAGGCGGCTTAGAAAAGATGTAATCATCAATTTCATAGGCACGACCACTGAACTGCCGCATAGGCGGCTTAGAAAAAACTCGGATCAAGTTACAGAGCAGGCGATAAACTGAACCGCCGCATAGGCGGCTTAGAAAATTGACGCGAGAGCCCTGCTGCAGCTTTTTTTCTGAACCGCCGCATAGGCGGCTTAGAAAGATGACTGCCGCCGCCACGGCGCTGGCTATCGCTGAACCGCCGCATAGGCGGCTTAGAAAAAGCACGCGTAACGCCTGCGCATTCCAGAGCACTGAACCGCCGCATAGGCGGCTTAGAAAACCATATTGTTGATGTCCATTAATGAGATTGATCTGAACCGCCGCATAGGCGGCTTAGAAAGGCGTCAATGGCTTGAACAGGAATGGAAATATCTGAACCGCCGCTCAGGCAGCCTACACCTCAAACATAAAAAAACTTTGGAATGTACTTCGCAAACTAATGTTCATTCCTTGGTTAGCTATAGCTCTTAATATACAATCGCCGGGCTGTGGTGAAATCCACAGTCAGGATTTGCACCCTGCTGATATATACTGGTTTCATCATCTACGCTGTGTAGTGATGTTATTGCCTTTGTACACCCGAAATAATGCAGCTCATAAGGCTGTTTTGTTACGTGACTACGGTGTCTCAGGTAGGGCAGCCTTCGGGCTGGCCGGTATCCAGTAGAGCCGGTAGTGCAAACCCTGCTTGAGCCACCACCAAAGAGATTTGCACCTCCGGTGGTGGCGTTACATCAAATCTACTGGAAACCTAACCATGACTAAAACCTCTCATAGCCCGACCTACTTACCGTTTCTCTTCGCATTATCCTGCACCATTTTATTTATAAAATAAGTGGTGATATCAAATGACGATGCAATCCGACTGGCACTCTGCCGATATCATTGCTGCTTTACGCAAGAAGGGTACAACGTTAGCCGCCGTGTCCCGCTGTGCCGGGCTAAGTTCATCTACGCTGGCCAACGCATTAATTCGTCCTTGGCCGAAAGGTGAATGGTTGATAGCAGAAGCGATAGACGTTCACCCGAGCAAGATATGGCCGAGTAGGTACTACGATGCGGTTACTAAAAAGCTTAAGGTGAGAAATAGAAAAGATACAACCAAGCGTTAACGGTGTTTTAAGCTAATGCCCTCGCAAAGAGGGCACTTCTAAATTGCTTTTTTGAGATTCGGTAATCAGGCTCGATCAGCGGCCAAACTGCTGTAACGCTATTTCCAGCGCCTTTCGCAACAAATCGCGGTCGTGGCGGTAGGGAACGTCATCGGCTTCTAGCGGTTGCTGAACGATCGCTTTACCGTGAATTCCGTCAATATTGATTGTCGGGCCAACGATAACGCCGTCGATTTTACGCCCGTTGATGGTCTCTTCGACGATGTCCATTTTCTGCTTAAGCGTTAGCGAAGCCGCTGCCGGGCTAAGCTCTTTGGCTAAATTGCCAATATAGATAATTTTCGCTTTACTGCGTCCAATCGCTTGAGCAAGGTCGCCTAGTAACAGCGGCGGCATCAGGCTGGTCATAAAACTACCGGGGCCGACTAAGATCAGTTCAGCCTCTTCGATGGCTTGAATCGCTTCCCGTGTGGCATTCACTACCGGCTCAAGCATTAGCTCTTTTGGCATTTGCTTCAGGTTGTCGACGTTGACCTCGCCATAAACCAAATGGCCGTCGCTGTCGATAGCGGCAAGATCGACCGGATGTTCCGACATAGGCAGCAGGTAGGCATTAATTTTGAGCAGGTTACGGATTAAATTGATCGCTTCCAGCGGGCGAACGCTGAGGTTATCCAGCGCTTTGAGCATCAGATTGCCAAGGTTATGGCCGGCCAGCTCACCGTTGCCGCTAAAGCGGTATTCAAACATGGTAGACGCAATGCTCGGTTCGGTGATCAACTGATTCAGACAGTTGCGGGTATCACCCCATGCTATGCCACCTTCGGACTGGCGAATTCGCCCGGTTGAGCCGCCGTTATCGGTGGTGGTAACAATGCCGGTAAGCCGGGAACCTAAGGTTGAAAGAGCAGACATCACTCGGCCTAAACCATGACCGCCGCCTAAAGCGACAACATGTTCCAGATCGTTCAACGTGCGACTACGCATGTTATTCCTTTTTAGCAGAACCCAATTTTCGGCATAAGTTAACCGATTTTGAATGAAAAGGCGAAACCTGTGTTATTTAGCTTGATGTAAGTCAACATTGACCTATATCAAGCTGAGTATAGGGTTTTTTAAGTATCTTTTGAGATACTAAAACAGAGCTATAAGTGCTGTATAATTAGTTATATAGCGGTTTTAGTTCTGGTTAGAACAACGAATAAGAATTAGTATTGATACATCGCCTGTTAGATTTTCTGCTAATCAGGCAACTCGATGAAACTCTGAGCTGTATTACCTAAGTCAGTCATTGATACGGTGCTACAGCCGTGGCTTTAAGTCACCAGGGTGCAAGGTAGAAATGCCTGCGCCTCCCGAATTTGGAAAGGTGTTTTATGGTATCGCAACTGACCGATGCTTTTGCGCGCAAGTTCTATTATTTGCGCTTATCTATTACAGACGTTTGCAACTTCCGTTGTAATTACTGTCTGCCCGATGGCTATAAGCCAAACGCGAGTAAGCGTTTTCTGACCCTTGATGAAATTAAACGCATCGGTAGGGGCTTTGCCGAGCTGGGTACTGAAAAAGTACGCCTGACCGGCGGTGAACCTTCTCTGCGCCGTGATTTTGTCGATATTATTGCCGCTATCCGTGAAAATCAGGCCATCAAAACACTGGCCGTGACGACCAATGGTTATCGCATGGCCAGAGATGTTCAAAGCTGGAAAGACGCCGGGCTCACCTCGGTTAACGTCAGCGTTGATAGCCTCGATGCTCATCAGTTCCATGCTATTACCGGTCAGGATAAATTCCGCCAGGTTATGGAAGGAATCGATGCCGGTTTTGAAGCGGGCTTCAGCAAAATTAAGGTTAACACCGTACTGATGCGCGATGTTAACGACCGCAGCCTCAACACCTTTCTCGCGTGGATTAAACCTCGCCCGATTCAACTTCGCTTTATTGAACTGATGGAAACCGGAGAGGGCACCGATCTGTTTCGCAAACATCACGTTTCTGGTCAGGTTATTCGCCAGCAGTTAATTGAAAAAGGCTGGCAGCAACGCATTCGCGCACGCAGCGATGGGCCAGCTCAGGTGTTTAGTCACCCTGACTATCAGGGTGAAATCGGTCTGATCATGCCTTATGAAAAAGATTTCTGTCAAAGCTGCAACCGCCTGCGGGTTTCTGCCGTGGGGAATTTGCACCTGTGTCTGTTCGGTGAGCAGGGGATATCTTTGCGCGATTTGCTGACTGACGATAGCCAGTTGGAACAGCTAAAACTGCGGATTCAGGGCAACCTTCAGACTAAGAAGCAGATGCATTTTCTGCATCAGGGTAACAGCGGTATCACGCAAAATCTGTCATTTATTGGCGGTTGATGCGCCACGTTGTTAGAGCCGCCCGACATCAAGATTTTAAGGAGTTCCCATGGGACATGCAGCCAGCGAATTTACTCCGGTATCTATTGCCGTATTAACCGTATCCGATAGCCGCGGTGACGCAGAAGACACCTCCGGGCACTATTTGGCCGATGAGGCCAAAGCGGCCGGGCATCAGGTGATTGATAAACGCATTGTAAAAGATGATATTTACCAAATCCGGGCTATCGTATCCGGCTGGATTGCCGATGAAACGGTGCAGTCCATCGTGATTACCGGCGGTACCGGTTTTACCTCACGTGATAACACGCCAGAGGCTATTCTGCCGCTGTTTGACCGGGAAGTAGAAGGCTTTGGTGAACTGTTCAGAATGCTCTCATTTGAAGATATCGGCACGTCAACGCTTCAGTCGCGTGCGGTTGCCGGTATCGCTAACCACACCGTTATTTTTGCCGTGCCGGGCTCAACCAATGCGTGTCGTACCGCATGGGAGCAAATCATCGTGCAGCAGCTCGATGCCAGCCATCGCCCGTGTAATTTTATTCCCCATATGCGTAAGAAATAGAAATAAGGCCAACAATGTCACAGTTAACCCACATTAATGCCGCCGGTGAAGCCCACATGGTCGACGTTTCGGCAAAAACTGAAACGATACGTGAAGCACGGGCCGAAGCCTTTGTTGAAATGAGAGCCGAAACGCTGTCCATGATTATGCAAGGTAGCCACCATAAAGGTGACGTGTTCGCGACCGCGCGCATTGCCGGTATTCAGGCGGCAAAAAGAACCTGGGAGCTGATCCCGCTTTGCCATCCGCTATTGCTGAGTAAAGTGGAAGTTTCCCTCGAAGCCCTGCCGGAAACTAACCGCGTGCGCATTGAGTCATGCTGTCGTTTGACCGGCAAAACCGGCGTCGAAATGGAAGCGCTGACGGCGGCCTCAGTCGCCGCGCTAACGATTTACGATATGTGTAAGGCGGTTCAAAAAGATATGGTTATCGGCCCGGTCAGGCTGCTGACCAAAAGCGGCGGTAAGTCCGGCGACTTTAACGCCGATGCCGATCGGGTATAAGGAAAACAATAACATGATTAAAGTTGTCTTTTTTGCTCAGGTCAGAGAGCTGGTCGGCGTTGACCAACTGGAGGTGGCGGCAGGCTATCCGACGGTTGAATCCCTTCGTCAGGCGCTATGCACGCGCGGCAATAAATGGCCGCTGGCATTAGAGTCCGATAAGCTACTGATGGCGGTTAATCAGACGCTGGTTACCGCCGAACATCCGATTACTGACGGCGATGAAGTGGCATTTTTCCCTCCGGTTACGGGAGGATAATATGACCAATACGCACAATACCCGCATTACCGTTAGCGCCGCTTTGTTCAGCGTTGGCGACGAATACCAGTGGTTATCTCAGTGCGATGACGACGGCGCAGTGGTCACTTTTACCGGCAAGGTGCGTAATCATAACTTGGGCGATAGCGTTAGCGCTTTGACGCTGGAACACTATCCCGGTATGACCGAAAAAGCGTTAGCCGAAATTATTGATGCAGCCCGTGAGCGCTGGCCGTTACAGCGGGTTAGCGTGATCCATCGCATTGGTGAGCTATTTCCCGGCGATGAAATTGTGTTTGTTGGCGTAACCAGCGCCCACCGGAATTCTGCCTTTGAATCCGCCGAGTTCATTATGGACTACCTCAAAACCCGCGCGCCGTTCTGGAAGCGCGAAGCAACGCAAGAGGGCGACCGCTGGGTTGAGTCCCGCGATAGCGATAAGCAAGCTGCCGAACGCTGGTAGTTAGTTTCGACTAAACCGCCGCATAGGCGGGAGCGGTGCTCGCCGTACCCTTCATCTTCCCCAAGGTAAACATTGGCAGCCGAAAATGTTATCATCTTCGGGTAACTTTTAGGGGGCCGACGCAATATCTAGCGTTAAATTAAAGCGATAGCTTTAGTTCAGCCTAATGACGCGTCGCTTTCCCCGATAATAACTATTTTTGACTGAGGTTGTTTTAATGACGCGCGTTGCAATGGTATATCACAGCGGATACGGACATACGGCAAAGGCTGCAGAAGCGGTAGCCAAAGGGGTAAGGGAGATAGCGGGAACCCATATTGATATGCTTCCTATTGATGCAGAGGGTTATTTACCTGATTCTGCATGGGCAATTTTATCTGCCGCTGATGGCATTATTTTTGGTAGCCCAACCTACATGAGCGGGCCGTCGTGGCAGTTTAAGAAGTTTGGTGATGCATCTTCTCAGCCGTGGGCAGCGCAGCAATGGAAAGATAAGCTGTTTGCCGGTTTTACCAATTCGGCTAGTATGAATGGCGATAAGCTCAGCACGTTAGACTATATGTTCCATTTGTCGCAGCAGCACGGCGGCGTGTGGGTTGGTATGGGAATGCTGCCTTCGAATACCAAAGCGGCGACGCGTAACGATGTGAATTATATAGCAGGATTCTCGGGGTTAATGACCGTGTCACCGGCAGACGCTTCGGTGGAAGAGGCTCCGCTCCCGGGCGATTTAGAAACGGCACGGCTGTTTGGTCAACGGGTTGCTATGCTGACCCAGCGTTGGGAAAAATAATTTATCCGTTATTTTATAGGGACATTTGAGTTTCATTTTTTCGACATTTACTTGAACCACAAAGAAATTATTTCTTTTATTGATTGTCTCAATTTGTGGTAATCTTAAATAAGGTCTAGGTGTTTTTATCACCAGATTTTCTTTAGTTCAAACGTTTTATGAGGGACATTTCAAATGGATCCACGTCACAATGGTTCTTACGTAGAATATACCACTAGTTCGGGTATTCAGGCGTTTATGGCACAGGTCTACGGCTGGATGTCCTGCGGTCTGCTGCTGACAGCGTTTACCGCTTGGTTCGTTAATGGTTCAGCGCTGCAAGAAGCAATTCTGACCAATAGCATCTTATTTTTTGGCTTGATTATCGCTCAGTTAGGTTTGGTATTCTTCCTGTCTGGAATGGTTAACCGAATTAGCGGAAGTCTGGCTACCACTCTGTTTATGCTGTATTCCGTGCTAACCGGTCTGACCCTGTCGGTGGTGTTTATGCAATACACCGGCGCTTCTATCGGTAGTACCTTTGTCGTGACGGCCGGTACTTTCGGCGCGATGAGCGTTTACGGATATACCACTAAGCGCGACCTTACCGGTTTAGGCAGCATGATGATGATGGGGCTTATCGGTATTATTATTGCCTCTGTCGTTAACATCTTCCTGAAAAGCAGCGCGATGTATTGGGCGATTACCTATATCGGCGTTATCGTGTTCGTTGGCTTAACCGCCTATGACACGCAAAAGCTGAAGGCTATGGGTGAGCAAGTCTCGGCTGATGATAGAGAAAACTACCGCAAGCACTCGATTATGGGTGCATTAACGCTGTATTTAGACTTCATCAACCTGTTCTTAATGTTACTGCGTATTCTAGGCGATCGTCGCTAATACTCAGCAGTATACAGTTTGTATTTCAAGGGCGCGATTATCGCGCCCTTGGTTTATCTGAACTATTATTTAAACCCTTTTATCGGCATTTTACCTGCACAGATAATAAACGGGCGAATGTGATCCAGATCTGATATAATCGCACAATCCGGCGTACTTCGGTCTACGCCATGTTCCTCGCGGTAATGCCTCAACGTAATACCTCGTATGTTTATCTCGTCAGGACCGTAGCAAATATCACATCTTGCGAAAGATGATTTGCCAGGACGAGACTGGAGTTTTCCTAGTTATGTCATTTGATTCCCTCGGCTTAAGTGCCGAAATTTTGCGTGCGGTTGAAGAACAAGGCTACCGCGATCCAACCCCTATTCAGCAGCAGGCGATACCGGTGGTATTAGCTGGCCGCGACCTCATGGCCTGTGCTCAAACTGGCACCGGAAAAACGGCTGGTTTTACGCTGCCGTTATTACAAATTCTTGATAGCCAAAAGGCTGCGCCGCGTTCAGGGCGTCGTCCGGTTCGCGCTCTGATTCTTACCCCGACCCGCGAGCTTGCTGCGCAAATCGGTGAGAACGTGCGTGACTACAGCAAGCATTTAAATATGCGTTCGCTGGTGGTTTTTGGCGGCGTTAGCATTAACCCGCAAATGCTCAAGCTGCGCGGTGGTGTAGACGTTCTGGTGGCAACGCCGGGCCGTTTACTCGACTTAGAGCATCAGCGCGCCGTTGACCTGTCTACCGTTGAAATACTGGTGCTGGACGAAGCCGATCGCATGCTGGATATGGGCTTTATTCATGATATCCGTCGCGTATTGTCTAAGTTACCGGCCAAGCGCCAGAACCTGATGTTTTCCGCAACCTTCTCCGACGACATCAAGGCGCTTGCCAGCAAAATGCTGGTCAATCCTGCCTATGTTGAAGCGGCAAAGCGTAATACGCCGTCTGAACTGGTAGATCAAAGCGTTCATTTCGTTGACCGTAAACGCAAGCGGGAACTGTTATCCCAAATGATTGGTGAAGGCCAGTGGCAGCAGGTGCTGGTATTTACCCGCACTAAACACGGCGCAAATCATCTGGCAGAACAGCTGAACAAAGACGGCATTACGGCTTCTGCGATCCACGGCAATAAAAGCCAGGGCGCTCGTACCCGTGCGTTAGACGAGTTCAAAAATGGTAAAATCCGCGTTCTGGTCGCGACCGATATCGCCGCTCGCGGTCTGGATATCGATCATCTTCCACACGTCGTTAACTTTGAGTTGCCTAACGTGCCGGAAGACTACGTTCACCGTATTGGCCGTACTGGCCGCGCGGAATGCACCGGCGAGGCGATCTCATTAGTTTGCGTTGATGAGCATAAACTGCTGCGGGATATCGAACGTTTGCTGAAGTTTGAAATTAAGCGCATCGCACTGCCGGGCTATGAGCCGGATCCAAGCATTAAAGCTGAACCGATCGTTAACGGTCGCCAGAGCGGCGGTCGTCAAGGGCAGGGTGGTCGTCCGGCTCAAGGCGGTCGTCAAAATGCTGGCGCACCGCGTTCTTCATCCGGCGCTCAAAACGCAGGCCGCAGTGAAGGCAGTCCGTGGGGCAATAAAGGCGGTAAATCGTCAGACAGCCGTGGCGCTGGTAACGGTGCTCCGCGCAGCTCAAAGCCTCGCTCAGAAAATGGCAGTTCGCAAAAGCGTGCTACTTATTCAGGTTCACGTCGGTCGAATACTACCGGCGAGTAACTGAGCTTCAGGCGCATTCAATAAAAAAGCCCGCAGTCACATTGCGGGCTTTTTACATCTGGCGCGGTCAGCGCCGATAAGCTATCAGGAAGAAATACCCTGACTACGCAGGTAATCTTCGTAATTACCGGTAAAGTCAGTTACTTTCTCCGGCGTGATTTCGATAATCCGCGTGGCCAGTGAGCTAACGAACTCGCGGTCGTGGGAAACGAAAATCAGCGTACCCTGATACATTTCCAGCGCCATATTCAGCGATTCGATAGATTCCATGTCCAAATGGTTGGTGGGTTCGTCCATAACCAGAATGTTCGGCTTGGTCATCATCAGTTTACCAAACAGCATGCGGCCTTTTTCACCACCGGATAACACTTTCACATTCTTCTTGATGTCATCCTGAGAGAACAGCAGGCGGCCCAAAATACTGCGCACTGACTGTTCATCATCGCTTGGCTGCATCCACAGGCTCATCCAGTCAAATACCGTCATATCAATTTCAAAGTCGGTAGCGTGATCCTGTGCGTAATAACCAATATTGGCATTTTCAGACCATTTAACCCGGCCGGTATCTGGCGCTATTTCATCAATCAGGGTTTTCAGCATGGTGGTTTTACCCACGCCGTTGGTACCCAGAATGGCTACTTTCTCGCCGACTTCAACCATCAGGTTAACTTTCTTAAACAGCGGATCTTTGTCATAGCCTTTCGACAGATTCTCGACTTCCAGCGCGTTGCGGAACAGTTTCTTATCTTGCTCAAAGCGGATAAACGGATTCTGGCGGCTAGAGGCTTTAACTTCTTCCAGTTGAATCTTATCAATCTGACGGGCGCGTGAAGTGGCCTGACGTGATTTAGATGCGTTAGCACTGAAGCGGCTGACAAAAGACTGAAGTTCGTTGATTTGCGCCTTTTTCTTGGCGTTATCAGACAGTAGACGCTCGCGGGCCTGGGTTGATGCAGACATGTATTCGTCGTAGTTGCCCGGATAAACCCGCAGCTCACCGTAATCCAGATCGGCCATGTGGGTACACACCATATTCAGGAAGTGGCGGTCATGGGAAATGATGATCATGGTACTGTTGCGTTCATTCAAAATCTGTTCCAGCCAACGGATGGTATCGATATCCAGGTTGTTGGTTGGTTCGTCGAGCAGCAGAATATCAGGGTTAGCGAACAACGCCTGAGCCAGTAATACCCGCAGTTTCCAGCCCGGAGCCACTTCGCTCATCGGCCCGAAATGCTGCTCTACCGGAATGCCAACGCCGAGTAACAGTTCACCTGCGCGAGACTCGGCGGTGTAGCCGTCCATTTCGCCAAATTCGGTTTCAAGATCGGCAACTTTCAGGCCGTCTTCTTCCGACATTTCAGGCAGGTTATAGATACGATCGCGTTCTTCTTTTATGGCCCATAGCTCAACGTGGCCCATGATAACCGTATCGATAACGCTATATTCTTCGAAAGCAAACTGATCCTGTTTCAGTTTACCTAAGCGCTCATTAGGGTCGAGGAAGATATTACCGGCGCTGGGAATCAGGTCTCCGCCGAGGATCTTCATAAAGGTTGTCTTACCGCTGCCGTTCGCGCCGATTAGGCCATAGCGGTTGCCGCCGCCGAATTTGACAGAGATATTTTCAAACAGTGGCTTGGAGCCAAACTGCATAGTGATGTTATTACTTATTAACAAGACGAGTACTCATAGGTTGAAAATGTGATATTGGGCACATTATGCCACAGATTGGCGTCGGTTATGCACAATTGATAACCAACACCGGCTGAATTTTATCCGATCGTTTTATTCCGGACGGCATCTTAGCCGGAAAAATTAAATTAATCTAATGGCAGTGAGATTATTGCGAAGATTGAACGATGGGCTAATGTAACAAAGCGCGTTGTAGCGTGAAGCGCTGGCCGATAATAATATCGGCCAGCGATGGGGCTAGGTGGCGTTATGCGCCAGCGCTTTCACCTTTCGGTGGATTAAACGCTGTCAGTGGCAGTACCGGTCCGGTGTATTTTTCGATATAGACCAGAGCCGTATTGGCTGAACACCCGTTGGCAAGCTGTGAGGTTGGAATATCTTTGGTTAAAACGTTCGCCCCTCCATTTTTACAAATGCCACCGGCCGCTGGGTCTAAATCTGGCCATGCACCTTCGTGAATACAGACAATGCCGGGTTTGATGCCGTCAGAGACTAACGCACCCACCAGCACCTGCCCGCGATCGTTATAAGCCCGGACTAAGTCACCGTTAGCGATATTTCTCGCTTTGGCATCATCCGGGTGGATAGTGATCGGTTCACGATCGGCAATCGCATAGAGCTTACGCAGACCGGCATAGTTTAGCTGGCTGTGTAAACGATGGGCCGGGTGGGCAGTCAACAGCTGAAGTTGGCCTTCTTTGGCAGAACCTTTCCACTCGTCTGGTGCCAGCCACGATGCGTGAGGAGGGCAGTCTTTATAGCCAAATCCTTCGATAGTTTTAGAAAATAGCTCTATTTTACCGCTCGGCGTTCCTAGCGGATTCATTACCGGATCGGCGCGGAATTCCGCATAGCGTACATACTTGTCATTCTTTTCGTTGTCACGCATTTCAATCAGTTTATTTGCCTGCCAGAACTGGTTGAACTGCGGCATATTAACGCGTTGAGCGCGGGCACCTTTTTGAGCCGCTTCGTAGAACTCACGAAGCCAGTCCATCTCTTCTTTGCCTTCGGTGTAAACCTTACGGCCGCCAGGTTTCAGCAATTCGGTCATATCGGCAAATACGTCAAAGTCATTGCGCGATTCAAACTGCGGAGCGACAACCTGCTTCATGGGGACTAAGTGTTGATTACTGTAGTCGCCGGTCATGGTGAGGTCATTACGTTCAAACGATGTCGTGATAGGCAGAACGATATCTGCATGCTTCGCCGCCGCGGTCCAGTAACACTCGGAAACCACCACTAAGTCTGGCTTCTGCCATGCTTTGATTAACCGGTTGGTATCCTGATGATGGGTGAAGTTTGCACCACCGGCCCACCAGATCATTTTGATTTCCGGATAGGTTCCTTCATGTCCATTGTGCTGATACTTGGTGTTAGGTTTTTCCAGTGCATCGGTGATCCGCGCCAGTGGGAAGCTGCTTACCGCATCTGAGGCTGCCCAGTCGTTACCAGCGGATGAGCCGCCCGCCACTTTAGCTGAAATAGCGGATAATATGCCGCCGCTGCGGGTTGGGTTACCGCCGTTAGAGTAGTGATACGAGAAGCCAAAACCGCCGCCTTCAGTACCAATTTGGCCTAGCATAGCGGCCAGCGTAACCAGCATCCAGTGTTTTTGTTCACCGTATTGCTGGCGCTGTATGCCCCAGCCGGCCATCAGCATGGTTTTATTTTTACTGAAAATTTCTGCCAATAGCTCAATTTGTTTAGCCGGAATGCCACAGATAGCCTCTGCCCAGACCGCCGTTTTCGGCGTTTTGTCGGTTTTACCTAACAGGTATTCTTCAAACTTATCGTAGCCGGTGGTGTACTTATCTAAAAATGCCTTGTCGTGAAGCGATTTGCTCACCATGGTATGGGCGATACCCAGCATCAGGGCCACATCGGTACCCATGTTTGGTGCCAGCCACTGGGCTTTATCACCAAAAAATTCGATGGTTTCTGAGCGCATAGGGTCAATGGCAATAACCGTTTTTCCCGATGCTTTTAGCTTATTAAAGAATTCAATACCCTGTTCGTCAGTACTGCTCCAGGCGATTTTCAGCGTATTCAACGGGTTTACGCCCCATAGCACTACCACCTGAGTATGTTCCATGATCATTGGATAGGTGGTTTGCTGCTCATACACCTCGGTTGAGCCTATAACGTGAGGCAAGATGACCTGAGCCGCACCGGTGGAGTAATCACCCATATGGCCAGAATAGCCACCGGCTAAGCTCATATAACGCTGCAGTAGCGTTTGGGCTTTATGCAGTACACCACTTGAACGCCAGCCGTATGAACCGGCAAATACCGATGCAGGCCCGTGCGCTTTGCGGATCCGCATATGTTGTTCATGAATTAGCTTATAGGCATCATCCCAAGATACGCGCACGAACTCATCGCTGCCGCGTTTGCCGTCTGATTTTCCCGGTGCGGCTAAATAGCTTTTACGCACCATCGGATATTTAACTCTGGCGTTGGTATAAAGCTGATCGGGAGCGGTCTCTTGCAGGCTATTAGGAATTGTTTTTGCCAGCGCACCCTTAGATGAAATCACTTTTCCATCTTTTACTTCTACGTTCATTGCACCCCAGCGTCCTGCGGTAAGGATGATGCCATTGGGTGCATCTGCCCAGGCTGGAAGCGGTATTGCTGATGATATAACCATCGCTCCGGCTGTTGCTCCGGTCCCTTTCAGAAAGCCTCTACGTGTAACATTCATATAGCATCCTCTATAATTAGTGACTGTTTATGTCTTTGGCGTTGTATTGGAAATACTTGGTTAAAATCTCTAAATCTTCAGGCGAAATGTCGGTTCTGGCTCCCATGCCTTTGGCGACTGCTGGCCATGCATTAACGGTGTAATGCGTGGCGGATATTTTGGCGTGGCAGCCGGAGCAATAGACGTTATCCAGATTTTCTGCGTAGGCCCAAAGCGGCTCTTGCTTCGCCAGTACCGGTTCGTTGATGGTGGCTTTTAACGAAACCGGCCGCCATTCATTGTCATATTGGTCTTTGGTGAAATCGCCGTTAATCTGCAGCGCTTTTTCACCTTCTTCGCTTAGGCTTGCCAGAATCAGGCGCTGGCCTTGGGACAGATAGATAACCTGTTCGGCACCTTTCATTTGAGAGCCTTCGATGGTGATTTCCCGCTGAGTGCCGGTGGTTTTAGTCACTTTAAGCGCGGTTGCCGGATAGGCGGTACCCAGATTCCCCAACTGAATTGGCTGGGCAGGGAAAACCACTTCAGCGGTTGATGGCGTTTGTTTGGCACTATCGAGCAGGTTTGTCATGGCTTGATCGTCCATTTTTATTTCCGGAGGGAAATGGGCGATGCCTTTATGGCAGTCGATACAGGTTTGCTTATCTTTGATAGCCAGATTATGCATTTTTTGAGCGTCTGCACTCTGCGACTGAATGTCCATGGCGCTGAACTGATGGCAAGAACGACAGGTTACAGAATCATTCTCTTTCATTTGTTTCCAAACTTCCTGAGCCATTTCGAGGCGGTGTTGCTCGAATTTTTCAGGCGTGTCAACTTTTCCGGTAACAAACTGATGGTAAACGTCTTTGCTGGCTTTCATTTTTGCGATCAGAAAGTCGAGCGGGGCTTTAGGTATGTGGCAGTCAGAGCATTCGGCGCGGATACCTTTCTGATTAGTGAAATGCACGGAACCGGTATATTCATCATAGGGGGTTTGCATGGTATGGCATGAGAGGCAAAACTGAGTTTCTGAAGTTTTATGTAACAGATAAGAGCCACTGCCGAAACCAATAGCACCTAGAATAAGACCGATAAATAATATCAGGGCGACGCTTGCTTTTTTCATTTTCATCGTATGACTACCTTGTATATCAATAAGCACTCGTTTGAAAAAAAACTAAGTCTCTGTGCTCATTAATTTAGAAATGATTGCATTACCGTTTGTTCAATAAATAATAGTCACTGCACTACTATTTATCTATCAGATCAATCACAGTTTTTTATAAATAATAAAATATCGATATATATTAATTTACATATCGAAAGGTTTGAAAAATAAAAATATCTAATTATATCAATTGGATAATAATCTTTTATTTTATTTAACAAATTTATAAATTAATGACTAACAAGCGTTAACATATTTTGGAGTTTGCGTGTCAGGATAATTTTACCTGAGGTTGGTTTATTCATATAAATAAAGAAACCCTATTTCAGGATTAACGAATATTATTTTTTATTTAATCGTAACAAAAGAGGATAGGGGGTATGGAAATAATCAGAATAAAAAGAACGGAAAATGACGGGCAACAAAAAACCGCCCTGAGGCGGTTTTTTAAATCTTGATTAAGCCGGAGCTTAATTAGATAGCAACTACGTTTGCAGCTGAAGGACCTTTCTGACCAGCTTCAACATTGAATTCAACCTGTTGGCCTTCATCTAATGTTTTGTAGTCGTTACCTTCGATTGCAGAGAAATGTACGAATACATCTTTGCTGCCGTCTGCTGGAGTGATGAAACCGAAACCTTTACCTGCATCAAACCATTTTACCTGACCAGTAATTTTAGCCATTTTTTAATTTCCTCTAGTGATTATGTACGCCTAAACAGTAGGCGACGATAAGCTGTGATTTTAGTTATTACATATGGCGGCACTAAGAAGAAATTCATCAGATAAGTGATATCGAGAGATAACGCTTGAAATAGGAACTACTTTACTCAAAATGACATACATATAATAGACTGCGTTCCAGCCTGTGCCAGTATTAACGCATTTTGGTGAGGCAATAGCAACCCTTAATTTGAATTATTCTAAAATAACGATAATTAGGCATTTTTAAACCTACTGTTTTCTGATGGTTTTAGCCCGTAGTTCTGATTGTCAACACGTTGAAGACGGCTTATTATTAAGGACTTTTTATACGTCTGTTTAGCTTCTGTTGAGCTTGTTTTTTAGCAAGGAGTGCTAAAATGCCCGTTATTTTCGTGGTTTTTATTCAGATTTTATGCGGTGTACATGCGATTAAATCCGATCAGGAGCGTTATTGGCTATACCTGATTATCGGGCTGCCTGGCATTGGCTGTGCTATTTATGCTCTTGGCGTTATGCTGCCGAACGCACTGCGTAGCCGTGATGGCCATAGGCTTGTTAACCATGCCTACGATAAAATAGACCCGGAACGCTATATCCGTATGCTCAGGGATGAACTCGAGATTACCCAAACCAGCCAAAATTACGTTCTTTTGGCCGACGAACTCGCCCGGGTTGGTCGCCCACAAGAGGCGGTTGAGGAATATAAAAATGCACTAACCGGCATTTTTACTCACGACCCCGATATTATGGTTAAAATGGCCCATGCCCAGTTTGACAGCCACGATTCGGTGAGTTGTCAAAGCACGTTAGAGGCAGTGATAGTGGCTAATCCAAGCTATCAGTCGCAGGATGGCCATTTGCTGTATGCCAGAGCGCTGGCTGAGAACCGCCAGTTTGCTAAGGCTGAAGAGGAATATCAGGTATTGATCGACTACTATTCCGGTCCTGAAGCGCGATATCGTTATTATCAGTTGCTACAACAGCAGGGCAACATGGTGGCGGCAAAGCAACAGTTAGAAACCATTCAACTTACAGCCCGCCGGGCAAAGCCCCACTACCGTAAATTGCATAAAGCGTGGTTGAGTAAGGTTAATCAGGAAATGAAGTCATTTTGAGAAGGTTGGAATAAAACCATTTTCTGCTGGATGACGGGCGGGCTACGGTAAGTAGCCCGCTCTCTGCTTGAGTCTTAGATATTTTAGTAATCCGTTAACCCACAATCTGTTTATAAATTCTTATCGCCGCCACGGCTGCGCCATATCCATTATCAATATTCATGGTCATTACGCCGCCGGCGCAGCTCGCCAGACAGGCGTTCAGCGCAACGTGGCCTCCGCTGGCAATACCATAGCCAACTGAGGTTGGCACCGCGATGATCGGGGCGTTGACTAACCCGGAGATCACCGTTGGCAATGCCGCTTCCATACCGGCAACGGCAATAATAATGGCGTAGTGACGCAGCACGGGCAACCTCTCCTGCAACCGCCATAGCCCGGCAACGCCAATGTCTTGATGCAGATCGCAGCCTATTCCATGAAAGTTAAGGGTGGTTTTGATCTCTTCGCAGACGGAAGCGTCCGATGAGCCGCCGGAAATTATGCCAATTCTGGTCGGAGCCGCTAAGGAAACATTGTCGCCAAACACGGCGCAGTGTGCGGTTGGGTTATATTCCAACTGACGGATCCAGCTTTCAGACAGTTGAACGAATTTTTCCGGCGTCAGGCGCGTGAGCAGTAGCCGATGCTGCTTCTCTTTTGCCAGCGACAGAATGTGTTCAATTTGTTCGCTGCGTTTGAATTCACAAAACACCGCTTCTTCAATACCGCAGCGCTGTAATCGCCCGAAATCCATTATAATGTCAGGCGTGGGCATAGAAGGTATCGACTCATCAGGCGCGGACATAGTTTACCGGCTCCTTATGACCAACAAAGGCGCTGCCCCGCTGATAGGCTGAAATAGACAGCGGCGCATTCAATCCGCTCTCTTTTGCCATGGTCTCTATCTTTTGAGAAAGCTCATCGAGGTAGCAGGGCGTTAGCTGGGTTAATACGCGATCGTCAAGCTCTAACACCATGGCGGACTGGCGAATGCGAAAACGAATAGTCTCACCGACAATCTGGCTGCGAACCAAGCGTTCAACGCGGTCAATCAGGTCCAACTGCCCCGGCAAAATACGGATGCCGGTTTCGACACGGCTCGCCAGACAGGGCGATGCTGGTAAATCTTGCAGATCGGTCAGGCCAAGCAGGGCTGCCATTTCCCGAATAGTGTTTTTATCAATCTGGCATTCAATATAAGGATGACGGATATTCTGTTCTTGGGCGGCAATTAACCCCGGGCGATAGTCTCCGAGGTCATCCAGATTGGTACCGCTGACGGTCTGACCGTGATCTAAATGACGCAGGTTAAGATAAAGGCTGCTTTTGCAGTAATAACAGCGGTTAACCGGATTTTTTTGGTAGTTTTCCTGATCCATTTCGCCGGTGACGACCCGCTTAAAGTTCCACTGATAGCGACGGGCATATTCTTCGACCCGCAGACCATCGGCCTGAGGGACGGCCGCCGAAGTGGCATGAACCATCAGCGCGCTATCGCCAAGCGCCCGGTGGGCAACGTAAGCCATCAACATACTGTCGATGCCGCCGCTGACGGCAACGGTACATTGCCCGATGGACATCAGCCAATCTTCCAACCGTTGTAAGGCTGACCGAGCGCGGTCATTGCTGTTCATGTTGTCTCCTTAACCTGCACTAATAAATGATTCTCTATCTTGGGTCACTGCTATTTTTCAATACTGCCCTTCATGGTTTGTCGTTGGTAGTGGCTGACAAAGTGGTCGAGCAATGAATCGGCCTCTAGCTTGCAGCTGCGTTCACCGTTGGGGCGCAGGGCATACTTCACCGGCCAGTTTTGTTGGTTAAACTCAACCTGCTCTTGAGTGCGTGGCAAAATGAAACGCTGAGTTTCCCAATAGCGCACGCCGAGAGTAGAGGTTTGAATGAATATCGCATCGCATATTTCAGATAAATTTTCAGGCAGGCAGATAGCTTCTAGCCTCACTACCCAGCGCTGTTTTTTGCCCTGTAACGTTTGGCTGGTAAGGTCGATTAGGCCGCCTAATGCACGCAGTTTTTGTTGGGCAATCGCCAGCAGTTCTGGCGTCATATCATCAATGTCGCACTGAATCACGCAGACCGTCTGGCTCAAGTAGTTATTATTGGGTTTATCACTTGGCGCAAGAGGGCGTTCAGCTGTGAACGGGCAGAGCCGCAATACGTTGGCTCGCTGTTTCAAGCGTTTGTTACCAAAACCATAGCCAGCACGTTCGGCGTGGCCGCCGATGGGGCGTTGAAACTGTTTTAGCCATACCAGAATGGCGGCACCGGTGGGCGTGACTCTCTCGCCGCTTTCTCCGTCATCATGCCAGTTAAAACCTTCGAGTAGCTTTAGCGTTGCGGGGGCCGGAACCGGTATCTCACCGTGCTCGCAGCGTACCGTTCCTCCGCCCCAAGGCAGGGAGGAAAACGACCAGCTTTTAGCGCCACAGTGGATAATCAGAAATGCGGCGCTGATGATATCGGCCAACGCATCCAGTGCGCCGACTTCATGCAAATGAATCTGCGATAGCTCAACCTGATGGACTTGGCTTTCAGCCTGAGCCAGCAGGGTATAAATCTCGATAGCGCACTGCCGTACGTCGTCGGCAAGCGGTGCGTGTTCTAGGGTATGGATAATTTTTTGCCAACTGTTGTGCTGGTGCTGGCTGGCCGCGGGCGTTAATACACAGGCGTGCTGTTGATGACTGTGGAAAACAAAGTGGGTGGTGTCTTTAACGTTTTTTCCTTTGAGCCGAACCTGAAAACGCTTCCCGTTCAGCCCTTTATCCTGTGCCGGTTCCAGTTCAATATCTAACGATGAGCTTAACGCTAGCTGATTAAGCTGGTTAAACAACGGCGTAGACAGTTCGGGGAAGGTATCAAGCATGGCGGCACAAAACATGTCTCCGGCAATACCGCCGACCGCGTCAAGGTGTATATGCATAGGGTCTCTGGGCTGTTTTTTCATTTATCGACCTTGATCAGAATAGCCGGTTATTAGGCCCGAAAGGGGTAATAACCGGCCCTGTTTCTTGTCGTTATTACTTCTGCTTTCTTAGCGCCATAATGGCTATCGAACCAATACAGGCGACGGAACCAATGGCAACCAGTCCGGCGGCTGGGCTATTAAACACGGTTTCTGCATGAACGCGGATAATTGGGGCCGCGAAGCTGAAGAAAGCGCCGAACATATTGATAAAGCCTATACTAACGGCCAGTGCGCTACCAGAAAGAATACTGGTCGGGATAGCCCAGAATATTGGCTGACAGGCAAAGAACGCGGTTGCGCTTAAGCATAGTGCAATGATAGCGCCATACGGGCCTGCAACGGAAGAGCTCATAATTGCGATACCGCCGACGAATAGGGTTGCGGCTGCAATTTTGCGTCTTTCCTGAGTGCGGTCTGAATAACGAGGAATAAAGAACGTTCCGAACAGCGCGCAAATCCACGGAATAGCGGTAACAACGGAGGTCATGAAGTTAACTGAACTGCCCATAATCGAGGCAACTTGGGTCGGTAAAAAGAAGATCAGACCATACACGCCGCACTGGATTGTTCCGTAAATCAGGGCCAAATGCCATATTCTAGGGTTTTTCAGCGCTTCAATAATGCTGGAGGCTTCCTTTTTGCTCTCTTCGGTTCTGAGCTGATTTATCAGCACCGTCTTTTCTTCCGCAGACAGGAAGCGGGCAGAGGTTGGCGCATCGTCTAAGTAGTAGAATGTCCACAGACCGGCGGCAAACGCCAGCCCACCTTCAATAATGAACATCCAGAACCATCCCGGATGACCAAGCAGGCCGTGCAGTTCAAGCAGCGCACCGGATAACGGGGAACCAAAGGCCATGGCTAAGGGGGCACCCATATAGAACAGGCCCATAACGCTGGCGCGGTTAGACTGCGGGAACCATTGGGAGGTCAGGTAGATCATACCAGGGAAGAAGCCGGCTTCGGCAATACCCAGTAATACGCGTACGGTAAGGAATTTTGCTTCGCTATCGGCATAGCCCATCGCCATTGAAAGCGCACCCCAGGCTAGGGTGGTGACACCGATCCAGCGTTTAGCGCCAAACTTTCTTAAACATAGGTTTGCCGGTGCGCCTAAAAAGGCGTAAACCACGAAAAACAGTCCAGCACCCAGAGCATAGGCTTCGTTACTTAGGCCGATGTCTAGCTGATAGGTTTGTTTGGCAAAACCGATATTTGATCGATCCAAAAAGGCTAATATATATAACATCAGCATAAATGGTATTAGTCGCCATTTAGTTTTATTAACGATCGACGGTAAAGATATAGACATAGTATGTCCTTATAAAATTATGTAGTTATATGTTGTTAGGATTAAATAAACCGAATTCTTATTTTTAGTTACCGATAAAAGCGTTTAATTACATTGTTTTGTTAGTTTTACTTGCCAATAGACTATCGGAATACGGTCACTTTCAGGCGGCCGAGAGCCAGCACGTTAAATGCTACGGGCTCAGGGCCAAGCCTTTCTACCGGCCGTTATGGAGTGCGAGGACATAGCCTGTCACGCTTTCCCTCCGATTGACTATTTTTAAGAGCAAGCGTTCAATCGTTAAACTTTGTCATCAGCCTAAATAAACGGTTTATTATTGGTTTTTTAATTCTTATCATTATTACGTATTAATTATTACCATTGACCTATATCAGTAAAGTTATCCTGTTGGTCAAAAATAAATTGAGTCGGTTCAGTTAGTATTTCAATGTTATTATTTGCTTTGGCATCCTCCAGCATATTTTCAGAAATATATATTTCACCGACGTGCAAGGTGTTGGCTATTCTGACCATTCGAGCTTCAGTCCGGCCGTCTAATATAATGCAGGTTTTAATGGCTACCTGAATGGCTCGTTTATCCGACGACATGATAACCGGGATAAAGCCATCGCGGGCCAGCCGAGACGTAATCACGTTTGGATAAGTTTCCGGCAGGTCGACCTTGTCATACAGGCGCTGAGTACAGTAATCTGCCCATCCCATACCGGTGGCGTTACCGCCGCTTTGGTGGTGTAGGTCTAATACGGTTATGCGGTCAGGCCTGATGGTCGCGATAGGTTCAACGAAAGGCGTAGGAGCCCGTCCCATCACGTGTCCGTCCATACCGCCGCCGGAATAGATCTTGCCCATGAGATCGATAACCGCAATATCTACGTTATCAAACATGATCTTAGGAAAGTAAGTTTTTGACTCCGCCAGCAGGGCAGTTTCGCGCTCTTCTAAGCGGTCAGCGGCAATAGCTTCAATCTTAACGACTTGGTCATAGGCATTTTCAACCGTACCCACGCCGAATAAGAACGGAGCTTTTTTCACCTTAATTCTGGCCATATCGACAATGTTTTTTGCCATATTGCCAAAGCCATGGGTATGGCAAGAATCGGCACCGTCCTGTTTACCAAAACCGATGGTAATCATTTTGATAATGCCGCTTTCTATCGGTGCGGTGAAGGCGTTGTGCGCTTTGATGCGGTTAATGGCAATAATGCCGTCAGCCTGCATGGCATTCTTATCCATTAAGATCGGCAGGCCGTTATCCAGTTCGCCGAGCTTGACCGTTTCCATCGATGAGCGAATTTCACAGCCCAGCGTTTCTTCGGTCATGCCGAGGTTTTCCAGCACGTGTCGCTGTCCCTCAGCCGTGGCTCCGCCGTGGCTACCCATTGCCGGAACGGCAAAAGGCTTAGCGCCGAGGGCTTTTAGTTCTGTAATGACTGCTCGGGCTATTCTGGGGATTTGCGCAATTCCGCGGCTGCCAACGCCAACGGCAATCGTCATGCCAGGTTTAATGGTTTGTCTTATTTCTGGCTTATTTAGCTGTTCCCTGACGACCGACTCAATATCAGCAATTTCGTCCGGAGAGGCGAAGTGCTGACGAATTTTTATCATATTGGGCAAGGGGACATCTTGTAATAGTTCGTCAATAAAAGACATGGTAATAACTCCTATTCATGCTTATCAAAATAATTAGCTATTCTTTTTGTTATTGATGCACCGCTATCTGTTCCTGTCTTACGGCATAGATTCATAGCCGTGCATCAATAATCAGTAATTACATGATTGAGCCGATATTCCAAGGGACAAATTCCAGACCACCGTAGCCGAATTGCTCACTCTTGGTTTTCTTGCCCGACGCCATTTCGAGGATCATGGTATATAAACGCTCGCCCGCTTCGGCGATGGTTTCTGTTCCTTCAACCACGTTGCCGCAGTTAATGTCCATGTCTTCTTCCTGACGCTGCCATAGCGTATTGTTGGTCGCCAGCTTTAAAGACGGAGTTGGCTTACTGCCAAAAGCAGAACCACGTCCGGTGGTGAAGCACAGCAGATTCGCACCGCCAGCAATTTGCCCGGTTACGGCGATAGGGTCGTATCCCGGGGTATCCATAAATACCAAGCCTTTGGCGGTGACCGGCTCTGCGTACTCATAAACGTCGACTAGGTTAGAGGTTCCGCCTTTGGCGATCCCGCCCAGCGATTTCTCCAGAACGGTCGTCAGGCCGCCAACTTTATTACCGGCAGACGGGTTATTGTTCATCTCACTTTTGTTCCGGGCGCAGTAGTCTTCCCACCACTCAATGCGGGCAATCAGCTTTTTACCGACTTCTGGCGTAACCGCACGGCGAGTCAGTAAGTGCTCTGCGCCGTAAATTTCAGAGGTTTCTGATAGTATCGCCGTACCGCCTTGCTGAACGATTTTATCCGCCGCATAGCCGAGTACCGGGTTGGCTGAAATACCGGAGTAACTGTCAGAACCGCCGCACTCTAAGGCTAGAATGATTTCAGAAACCGGTACTACTTCGCGTTTAACCTGATTCGCTTCAGCCAGCATACCGTCAATCACGGCAATGCCTTTATTGATGGTTTTCTGGGTTCCGCCGGTTTCCTGAATGGTCATGGTGTGGAGCATTTTGCCTTCAGTCAGCTTTTCAACCTGAATCAGATCTTTAATTTGGTTAGATTCACAGCCAAGACCAATGATAACGACGCCAGCAAAGTTGACGTGGCGGGCATATCCGCTCAGCGTGCGGCGCATAACGTCCATGGCTTCACTATCAAAACCAATGGCACAGCCGAAACTTTGGGGCAGGGCAACCACGCCGTCGACGTTAGGATAATTTTCTAAACCCACTTTTTTATAGTGATCTTCAATGGCGCGGGCAACGGTAGCGCTACAGTTTACCGAGGTCAGAATGCCGATGAAATTGCGGGTTGCTACACGCCCGTCGGCACGTTTGATACCCATAAAGGTATCGACTTTTTCCGCCTTAGGCAGCTCAATGGTATCTTCACCGAAGGCATAATCCCGGGCGAAGTCGCCCATGCTCAGATTATGGGTGTGAATATGGTCACCGGCTTTAATGGCTTGAGAAGCAAAGCCGATAATCTGACCGTAGCGTTTTACCGCATCACCGGCGGCAATATCGTGCAGGGATATTTTATGACCTTCCGGAATGTCAGACTGAACGGTGACGTTTTCGTTAGGCAGCAGGGTTCCCGCAGCGATCGGAGAACGGGCAACCACGACGTCGTCGTTAGGGTTGAGCTTTATTACGGGATAAACATGACTCATGAAACCTCCTGATAATAATTTTACCCTTGGCCCTGACTTTATTATGGCATCTGTAGCAGCGGGGTGGGTTTTGCCCGTTTGCTACAGGTGTCAGTGACTTTTGGGTATAACTTGCGATTCTTATTGTTATTTTGCGTTAATGCCAACGGATTTCAGAATGTCTTTAACCTGAGCAATCTTATCGGCCGAAAGCTTTCTCACCGGCGCAATTACTTCCGTTGAAATATCTAAACCTGACGCTTTAATGCCTTCTTTAACTACGCCAAAGAACGGCGACTCAAGGGCGTATAGCGACGAAAGCTTCGCCAGAGTACGCTGTAGTTCAAAGGCCTTTTCATAGTCTTTATTGACAAACGCTTTGTATATGCCACCGGTAACCTGTGGGGCAATATTGAACGTGGCAGGAATGCCGCCGTGGCCGCCAAGGATTAGGGTGTCCAGCATATATTCGTCGTAGCCAGAGAAAATAATAAACTCAGGGCGGAAAGCGTGGACCCGGTTAATTATTTCGCGAGTATGGCTGATATTATCGATAGTATCTTTGATGCCGATGATATTCGGCACGTCTTTCGCTAAGCGGGTAATAATATCGAGGCCGATATCTTGTCCGGTTAACGCCGGGAAGTTATATAACATCACCGGAACGGTCAGGCTTTCGCCAATAGTCTTATAGTGGTGATAGAGATATTCACCGTTTAGCATTGCATAATAAGGGTTCACTACCAGTACGGCCGCGGCACCAATTTTTTGTGCATGAAGCCCGTATTGAATAGTTTCATCGGTACCCGGTGCGGCAATGCCCAGCAGTACTGGTACTCTGCCAGCTACGTGCTGCATGGCAAATTCTGCGACTTCAAGACGCATTTCATGAGACATATGACAAAATTCACCACCGCTGCCCAAAATCAGCATGCCGTTGGCACCGTTTTCAATCACTCTATCGATCAGTTTGCCCATACCTACGCGGTCGAGCTTGCCTGAACCATCGACGATAGTCGGAACCGGCGGGAAAATACCTTTAAATTTATCAAGACTCATATTATGCAGCGCTCCATTTAAAATAAGTTCCGTATATGGAACTGTTGTTCTGTGTGTTAATACGCTGCTCTCCATTCTCGGGATAGTCAACTTTTTTTTATGCAAAACGAGATCGGGTAAATAGAACTGTGATCGGCTTAGTATTTTACCCTGTAAAAATGACAGTTCTGGTGCCGAATTTCAGCGTAAACCGGGTATGCCTGAGTCCGATAAAATGATGGAAAAAGGCGTACCGAAATGCGTCAGAATATTCAGCTAATCCCTCAATATAATGTGATGTGCGTTTGGCCCGCGGCGTGACAACCGGCCTGCCGGTAGAGAGAAGAAAATAGCCAACGGTAAAGCGGCCTGTCGTCAATACGGCAGGCCGTAGGATTGTTTAGAGAATACCGCTAAAATTATGCCATCAGTTTACGGCGCATACCCTCTGCGTCTGCGGCCCGAAGCGCGGCCAGAACGTTCTCAGGCGTAATTTCAAAAGGCTCGTTGTGGATGGTTTCACCTTCATTACAGGATGCCTTAGCCACTTTCATCAGGTCTTCATCGCTGACCTGCTTCAGACCAATATCTTCTAACGTGATAGGTAGCCCGACCTGCTGGCAGAAGGTGTATACCGTATTGATAATGTCAGGCTCTCTGTCGGTCAGCATTAACATTGCCAGCGTACCGAAGGCAACCTTTTCGCCGTGCCAGTAGCTGTGGGTTTGTGGCAGAACGGTCAGGCCGTTATGGATGGCATGCGCTGCCGCGAGGCCGCCGCTTTCAAAGCCCAAACCGGAAAGCAGGGTGTTGGCTTCAATTACGTGCTCAAGGGCCGGCGTTACCTGCTGTTGCTCACAGGCAGATTTAGCCAGAACGCCATATTTTAACAGGGTATCGTAGCAAAGGCGTGCGAGACCAAAGGCAGACATCGGGCCCGGGCGAGAGGTCATGTTTCCCGCCATCTTAATTCTGCAATCTTCGGCTTCAAACCAGGTTGCCAGCGCATCACCAATGCCAGAGACCAGAAAACGAACCGGAGCCTGAGCAATCACTTTTGAATCGACCAGCACCACGTCAGGGTTGCGTGGGATCATCATGTAGCGTTTAAACTGGCCTTCTTGAGTGTAAATCACTACCAATGAGCTACAGGGAGCATCGGTCGACGCCAGAGTAGGAACAATGGCTATGGGAAGCTTAAGCCCTGCGCCGGTAGCTTTAGCGGTATCTAAGGTTTTTCCTCCGCCCATGCCGACCACGACTTCTGCACCATAGGCTTTAGCCAGCGCTGAAATTCGCCCGATCTCTTCATCGCAACATTCGCTATTAAACACCTCGACCTGATAGTCAACTTTGCCGTCGAGTGCTTTAGCAATCTTGTCGCCCAGCGCTTTATTAACAAACGGGTCTTGTAACACTAGCGCTTTCTTGCCTAGGCGGGATAGCTCTTCGCCTAAGCACAGCTTAATAGCATCAGCACCCTGAACATAGCGGCCGGGAAAAATAGCAGTAGTAATCATTTTTTATTCCTTAAAGGTTGTTGAAAAATAGTTACGGCTGCTGATTTGTTCTTCATGTGGAACATATGTTCTTTATGTGGATTCATATTCAACTCGGCCGAGTTAAGAGTCAATCGTATGTACCGGTAAAGTTGAATTTATGTGACCGACAGCAATATTTTTTTGCTGCTATAGGTGAGGGGAGCGTATTAATAATCTGATATCTATTGGTTTTCCCTGACGCAGTGATCGGTCAGTCGTTTTGTACCTGCCGTTAGATATCTTGTTCTATATAAGGTGAAGCTGTTCTGTAGAAAAACAGTGTATCAGGGACGCTAAATCTGACTCGACCTTATGATTATGAAGAATAATTGATTAATGCGTGGCAACGGTGGCATTCCACCGCTTGGATCGTCAAATGGTCACGATTAATCGGGAAGGGTAGCAGCTTCCTGTTACTGGCTTTTTGGGCCAGCTACAGGTATTTAACGCCGATCTTGACTGTGTTGCTCGATTGGATATCTAAACGATTAATAACGAGAAAATTCAATCCCATTACGCTATGCCTGAATTATTAAATTCATTTATATCGTTATATATAAATGATATCCGTTTTTTCAATCATTAATTTATTTTTACACAAGGTTGTATTAAGGGTGTACCCAAATGTAGTTATCATTTAAATGGGTGTTAATTTGTATTTATTATGTTAATGAAATTCTCTCATTGATTATGAAAATATTATTAAAAAATAATTGAGCGCGTTTATATTTAATTGAGATCTTTTATTTTGATTTGGATGTGCCATTTAGTTTATTTCTCTCTTTGTTGCTGATTTGTTGGGGTATAACTTCAATCTGGTTATTTATTCGATCGAATGTGCTGTGCGTCAATATTTTCGTAAATTTATCTTCTTTTACCATTTTTGGGTGTTTAATAAATAAAAACTACATTATAATCCGCTGGAATTAGGGTTTTAAAATTATAGGAAGACTTGTTTGTTCTATGATTCATCGCGTATGAGTTGTGGGATTATATATTTTTACCATTCAGTAACAGTGTGTTAATTGGCTATTTATTAATGCTGAAAGTGTACCTGAATTCAGTTGGTTCAATTTCTGGAGTAATTATCTCCATTTAATTATTACCCTTCTGAGTAACACGTTATCCGATGGAAAAATAAACAAAAATTATCATATTTCCAGAGCTAATTAGTTAGCTCTCTGGAAATTGATGTCGTGAAATCACAGGGATTGACTTATTACCTTTTGGAGCTTTTATGAACAAAGTATATCGAATTATTTGGAACAGTGCGCTGGGGCTGTGGGTTGTAGCCTCTGAATTGAGCCGTGGTAAAACTAAAAGTACGGTCAGTTCGGGGACAACGCTAAGCCGCACTGTTACGCCGATATTTAGAAGCAAAAAATCGCTGCTTAGCGCTATCGTTAGCGTCGTACTAATGGGCACTTCAGCCGTTGCCACTGGGGCCACTGATATTACTATTGATCCGACGGTAACCGTCGGTGAATTTAACAACAAAGCCAGTAGCATTAGCGTTAATGGTGGTACCGTGAATTTGTCCGGTGACACGATATTTTCTGGCTCTACCGGCGTCGATAAGCGGCTTTATAGTATCGTAGAGGGCTATAACGCAGGCTATGTGAACGGAGCAGTCGACCCTAACGGAACGTTTACCTTAGTTTATGGTTCACAAAGCGGTAGCGTTGTTGTGCCTGACCCCATCACCGGGGGGGCGACGACCGTCAATATTTACAATAATTCGAACATCACTCAGGTCACTCCGGGCGGGGCATTTGGCTTCTATGTTTATAAACCTACGCCTGCTGGTGCCAGTCCGTTTATTGAAGCTGAGATCGCTAACGTCACTAACGGCGGTACGCTAAACATAAATGTCAACGGTATGGTGGGCGATACCTCAGTTAAGAGTACCGCTTTTATCAAGGTCACTGATGGCACGGCTAACTGGAATTCCTCTAACGTAGTGGAGTTTGCGGATATTTACGCCGATGTTACCTTCGGAAGTTTAGTGCCAGCGAATCAGCTAATTGCTACCCAGACTTATAATGGCACCTTTACGGTGACCACCAGCGATGGTGTACAAACCCGAACGGTTAATAATCTGGCCGACTTTCAAGCCTATAACAGTTGGCTGGCTACGCAACTGGCTGCCGGTAAGCTGGGCAGCGGAACGGCAGCCCAGTCTGCATATAATGCGGCTATTGCGGCAGCGGTCACGACAACCAGTAATAACTACCAGTTAATTCGAGACCCGCTTTTGATCCCGGCAAGCGATCCGCTATATCAGGCAAACGGTACACAGACTGCGATGCATGCTGACGGTGTCAATGCGTTGGCGCAGGTGGGTACTACCGGTTCTATAACGCTATCATCAGGCAAGGCGGCTTTGTTAGCCTCTAATGGCGCTACCGTGATTAATAACGGCACTGTCACAACCTTTGGATATAACGAGCCCGGTGGATTAGTAGCCAATCTTGGTGGCCATGCCATTAACAACGGCGTACGTAATCTCGGCGAGTTAAGCGGCCTACGCAGTTCCGGGGGCTTTGATTCGGTGGCCGGTGCCGGTTCCACCTATGTCAATAATGGCGTCGTCAACCTAGCTGGCTGGAACCGTAACAATACAACTGGCTCCAAAAATATTGGGCTTTACGTTCGAAATGGGGCAAGTGCGGAAAACCACGGGACTTATAACGTCGGTACTATTACCACGACCGGTACCTCTACGCTATATGGCGTTGTTTTGGATCTAGGTTCAGCCTACTTTGCTAACGAGACCGATGGTGTGATGTACCTAGGCCGCGAAGGAAGCACAGATACCACTTCCGCATCGATTGCCCGGGGCGGTGCCAATGTCGTTCAGACTATCGGCGGGGATTTGATCCGGGTGTCAGCGACGAGCGCGGTAGTCGATAACAAAGGCTCTCTGATCGTTGGCGATCTGGTTCAAAACGGTCGCGCGATCAATATTACTAACGTATTGCCTGTTCATGTGACGAATCACGGTACCATTACGGTTAATGGTCACTACAGCGCTAGTCCGGGGGTTAACTACGGAATAAGCACCGTTAACTCTGCGACCGGAACCGTCGTAGATAATGCGGGCACCATTAACCTGCTGGGCATAAATAATATTGGTATCCAGACTTCTCTTGGCGCTAAAGCCTTATCCAGCGGGACTATCAATATAACCGGTGGAACAGACCCGGCTTCGGGTTTGCGCAACTATGGTCTGTGGTCGCATAACCCGAATAGTAAAATTACGTTAACCGGTAAGGTTAATCTAGCTGGCACCGGCGCGATTGGCGTTCACGCCCGTGACGGCGGCAGTATTGCTATCGACGGATCGGGGGAAGTGAAGTTCGTGTCCGGTACTGACCAGATTGGCTTCTTCGTTTACGGTCCGGCAGCCTCTCTGACCAATACCGGTTCGGGTACTATGAATGTTTCTACTGAACGTTCTACTCTGTTCCGTATGGAAGACGGTGCCGACTTTACCGGCGGTACGGGTGCCGGTTCTGCGCTCACTGCATCTGGTAAAGATTCCGTTGCGGTGATGGTGACCGGCTTAACCGGTACCGATGTATCGGCCTATAACTCTGGCGGCATGACGCTCAATCTGAGCGGCGAGAATGCCACCGGCGTGTTAGTGGAAGGCGGGGCGCAGGGTAAAATTGCCGCTATTGCTAACATTAACTTGATCGGCGTCGGTGCCATTGCCGGTATTGCCGATGGGCAAAAACACGACTTAGCCGGTGCTAACGTTGGTGCACCGATTGCCGGCGTACTTAACAACGCAACTCTCGATGCGGGCGTTGCCGGTTTTGGTACCGGAACGCTTCTGGTGGCCGGGGCCAATCTAAATTCATCTCTGGATGACGTTACCGGCTATATTGCCCGTAACCGTTCAACCTTGAGCAACTCCGGCAATATTACCTTTAGCGGCAAAAACACCACCGGTATTCAGGTATTAGACGGCTCTGTTGGCGGCAACAGCGGTAGCATTACCTTACAGGACGGCGGTATTGGTCTAATAGCCAGCTCGTCGAATTTGGCTACCACCATTAATAATAGCGGTAACTTAGTGCTAAAAGGCGGCACCAACGCCAACCGCACTAAGGGTATTCAGGCTTCGGGCAGCGCAGTCACGGTCAATATGACCGGCGGTTCTATTGATATGCAGGGGCAAGGCGCGGTCGGCGTTGAGGCGATGGCTGGCGGTAAGGTGATCCTGTCCGGTAACTCATTACCGGTATTTGCCGCTGAAGCCACCGGCGTGACCGACCAGATTGCCTTCCGTGTCATTGGCACTGGTTCAAGCATTCTGACTAGCCTACTGCCGGGTAACATACTGGACGCCAGCGGTAAACAGTCGACGCTGTTCCGTATTGAAGACGGCGCAGCGCAGTCGGGCGTGCTGCAGATGCAAACCTCCGGTAAAGATTCTAACGGTATCTGGGCCACCGGCGCAGGCACCACGGTGATCGCCTCTTCCGGCAGCGACTTCCAAATCTTAGGCGCGGGCGCAAAAGGTATGTATATCACCGGCGCGGCCAAGGGTACGTTAAAATCCGGCACTACCGTCAGCCTGGTGGGCGATGGCGCAGTGGTGGGCGTAGTTGACGGCAACGAATATGATTTGGCCGGTAACATTCTGACCAGTAATACCGGCTCTACCCTGACCAATGAATCCAACATTACCAGCACCTTAAATAATGCCATCGGATTTATCACTCAAAATCAGGGGCTATTAGTTAATAAGGGCAATATCGACTTTACTCTGGGTAGCGGCAACACCGGCGTGAAGGTGATTAACGGTAAGTTTGAAAACACATCCAGCGATATTAAAGTCAACGGCGTTGCCGTATCGGTGGAAGGTGCAGGCTCAGTCGTAACCAGCACCGGCGGTAATATCGTCGCGACCAACGGCGAAGCGGCGATTAAGCTCGGTCAGGATGCATCGCTCAATCTGGCCGGTAGCGGTTTAGGTACGGTTGAAGGACAAGGCACCGCGCACGGTGTGTTATTGGATACCGGCGCCAAAGGCCTGATAATTGCCGGTGCAAAAATCAACGTCAATGCCGCCGGTGCAACCGGTAACGGCGTTGAAAACAAGGCTGAAATTAGCGGCCTGCAGCTAACCGGCACCACCCAAATTAACGTGGCTGACGGCAAAGGTATCCGTACCGCGGCAACGTTAGCGCAAACGAACCAAGGTTCGATCAACGTATCCGGCAGCGGTACCGGTCTGGCGTTTGAAACCGCCACCGGCGGCGTGGTGGCGAATACCTCCCAACTGGATATGTCTGATTCAACCGCGCTGGTGATTAACCTGAACGGCGTCGGCGGTACCGGTATTCTGGTCAACACCGCGGATGATGCCACGGTGAAAAGCGGTGCCAGCGTGAACGTTGCTCAGGCTAACGGCGGCTCAGCGCTGGTGGTGAATAACTCGGCGGCATCGGTTATTCAGAGCGGTAATCTGAATTCAT
>NZ_WOYF01000008.1 GCF_009800925.1 Budvicia diplopodorum
TAGTGGGTTACGCAAGGAGTCGTAACGAGAAACGAGATCAAGGGCCTGTCCAATGTGCATAAAAAAATCCGGAAACGGGTGAGCATTTCCGGATTCTTACACAACCACTGGATCGGTCAACCGATCCCTAACTGATCGGCATTACTCCAACGACGGAGGTGTTTTGCATTCTGGCCTAATAATTATTTAAGCCCCAGCCTATTTAAGCCCCAATGCGACCATTAGCTGGCTATACATTGCATCGGCGCTTTTCTTGTATCCATTTTGTGATAAATGAACCAAGTCGGGCTGGGCGTTACCTTCTGCGGCCCAGTTCTGGATAGAACATTCTCTGCCCATAAACGCGCGCCAGTCCCAGAATAGCGTGTCCTGAGCCTGCGCTACTTCCCGTTGGATTTGAATAACGGCATTCAGCGGCTGGGGCTGCATTCGCTGGCATCCGCTCTGGTTTTTATTTTTGATGCTGTCGCTCGGGCCCATTAGCAGAATAACGGCCTGCGGCATTGACTGACGAATCTGGATCACTTTTTGTTCTAACTGCTGCTTGTAGTTGGCCAGATCCAGCGTGTCATTAAACGCTTCATTGGTACCGTAAGACAAAATAATCATATCCGGCTTGGTCTGAGCCAGCGTGTCTATCCACTGAGGCTGCCATTTGTCGACCATGGTTAGTGTTGCGCCGTTAATGCCTAACGCTGAAACAATGGCACCCGGCTGCTCACGGGTAATAAACCAGCCACCCAGCTTAAGCCCTTGGCCTGAACTGGCGGTAGCCTCTAACGGAAATGAGACCGGCTGCGTTGGTGAGAAACGCCACTGCCCGTTGGTGGCCGCTAAGTTTACGGCGCTGGAATTGACTGCCAGACTAGCGTCACTGGCCGATGAATAGAGAGCCTGAGCCAGATAGCGTTGATTATCTGCCGTGCGCAGCTTGATGCTAAGGCTACTTTGTTGGGCCGTTGGTTCAGCAATAAACCCGCCAAGCGGGAATTGATCCGATTTATCTTTACGGCTAGTCAGTACGTTCCACGCCTTTTTATCATGGCTAAAAATGATGTGGGAATAGCGTTGTCCCGGAACGGCAACCGGATTAACAAAGCCAATACCGCCGTTATGGAACCGTTTTTGGAAACGATCTCTTAGCTGGCCGGTGAAGAAATCAGCGGCGGTATGGGAATCGCCCAGCTGAACGATATGTACGCTGTGGTTAGCTGCGTTAGTTAACTTGGTCGAGAAAGTCGCCAGATTGGCTTCACCATAGTTGGTTAATTGTTGGTAATGTTCGCCGGGATTGATTGGGGACGTTTTCTCGATTTTTGTGGAGTGGCAGGATACCAACAGTAGCGTGGTGGCTAATGCCATCAGCCTGAGCGATGTCCTGATCATGTCTTGTTTTGTTGAAATTTTATTCATTTGTTCTCTGCTATTTTTGTTTCTTCTTTCGCTGTTTTATCCACCGAAACAAAGGAGAGTATACGCTCAGCAATCATCTTTTGCCCGGTCGGAGTAAAATGAGTGCCGTCATCGCTACGCAGTTTAACCTTGCTATTACCCACTTCAAGATAGTCTGAGTATGCCCCATCGTGATATTCAAAGATATCATTGACCGGAATATACAGCTGCTCAGCCAGAGCAACCTCAGACTTATACAGACCGTTCAGGTAGCGTATGCCGTCAGACAGGGCCTGTTTGCGCATATTGGGTGGCCCGACCCAGATAACGTTAATATTCCGAGCTCTTGCCTGCGACAGGATGTCTTCTATCCGACTACGGTAAAGCTGTTCCCACTCTGCACTCATAAATTTATAGAATCTGGCGCCTTTATTTGGCGGCATATCCCACGGGTCATTGGGACCAAGGAAGATGACTATCAGACTGATATCTGGATTCTTTTCCAGCGTATCGGCAATGGTTCTCGGCCAGTTAAAGAAACCCGGATAGGCCAGACCGGTGCTTTGCTTACTGAGGTTAATGCTTTTAACCTCATACGCCGTGGCTAGCGTTTTCATCACATAGGGCGCAACCCCCTGCATCATCGAGTCGCCGACAAACAGTACTTGGTTTTCCGGCTTTAAGTGAATTGGCTGACCGGGAATAATACGGTTGGTATTGTCCACTTTGGCTTCAGGCTCAGTGGTAATGATGCCTGATTCAACCATGGTCCCTGAGCCGACATCGGTGGTAATAGAGGTAATCTTCAGGAACGTCGGTATTTTGTACAGTAGCTTTTCCCGTAGCTCGGGCGTATTCCATTCACAGTCCGCTTGGTTAGACGCTAATACCGGTGATTTTTCTGCACCGGTTGGTTGCTGGTCATCACCGGTGTTTTCAGCGGTGGCGCTATTGGTTTCGCCGCTTAGCGTAGCGACAAACGCCTGCTTGGCGGCGACAAAGGCGCTGGTCAGGCGACCACCGCTGGTCCAGATTGGGCTTTCAACGCGCGACCACGGGCTTTCGCGGTGGAACTGCTGTTGCCAGTATAGCGAGAGGGACTGTTGGTTTAGCCAGACTAGCCCCAATGCGCTGAGCAGCAGGATATAAACCACTTTATATGCCTTGCTTAAGACATCGTTATAGTTAGAAGTTAGCATAAATGAACCCCGGAACCCCAGCAGGAGCAAATATGAATACCAGCGTTAAAAAGGCGATTAATGGAGCGGGGTAGGCATACCAGGGTAATCGTTCAACCATGTTGACCAACGACGCTTTGATTTTGGTCCACAGCGGATAAATCGACACTAACAGTACAAACAGCCAGACGAGGACTGCATTGCAGTCTAAGAATAGTGATGACAGCGAGATTTCGCTCAGGCGATGCAATATCACCCCGGCACTGCCAAAATCGCTGGCGCGGAAAAATATCCACGCGAAGCAAACGTAGTGGAACGTGAGCAGCTGGGCTGCCAGATTAGAGACGATATGGCCGCTGGCCGAGGCTGGCCGGTATTTATGTTTAATATTGAACAGGACGAGCCCAAGCCCATGCAGGGCACCCCAAACGATAAAGTTAAGGCCCACGCCGTGCCAGATACCGGAAATAACCATCGCGGCCATCAGGTTAGCGTTTTTTCGCATAAACCCATTTTTGTTGCCGCCCAGCGGGATATAAATATAGTCCCGGATGAACTCAGACAGGCTGATATGCCAGCGTTTCCAGAACTCTTGCAGGTTGTGAGATAAATACGGCGAGTTAAAGTTCTTGGGTACCTGAAAGCCCAGCAGCAGCGCCAGACCGGTAACTAAGTTGGTATAGCCTGAAAAGTTAAAATAGATCTGCCACGCATAGGCATAAACGGCGATCAGGATTTGCAATGGCTCGGCGTTGTCGGGGGATTCAAATACGCCGTTAACCAAGTTCTCTGCCAGAAAGGCGCTGCACAAAAATAGCTTAGCAATGGCCCATGCGATCAGGGCGATAGCCCGATTAACGTTGAGCAGTTCGCGGGGCTGTTGCGGATGAATCTGCGGCAGAAATACGCTGGCCCGGTTAATCGGGCCAGCGACGATGCTGGGTAAAAAGCACAGGTAGAGAATTAAGTCTGGAAATGATGCCGGTTTAATTTCCTCTTTACACACCGAGACCACATAGCTGACGGAGTGAAACGCGTAGAACGACAGCCCCAGAGGAACCAGTATATCGAGCACCGGCATCTCAACGGTTAAACCGATCTGCGCGAGCTTAGCCTGAAGCCCTTCGCGAAAGAAAGGATAGTATTTAAACAGGGTAAAGCAGGAGACCACCAGAGCGGTCAGCAAAATGTAAACCGGCTTTTTGCCGCTCAGCCTATTGGATGTCGATAACCGCCCCAGCAGATAGATGAATATGCTGTATCCAAACAGGATAACGGCTGAACCGATAGAAAATGAATAGACAAACAGATAGCTTGCCGCAATGAGCAAATAGTTTTGAACGGCAACATAAGGCCGGAGTAACCAATAGAGTAAAAAGAAAATGACAAAGTAATAAGAAAAATCTAACGAGAAAAAACTCATTTGCCCCGACCTGTACGCTAAATACTGGTATCTGTCCCTGATAGGCAAATAATTTACGATAAAGGCCGATAACCATCAGCGGTGATGAATTATGAAGCAGCATCCCGACGGGGCGGTGTTGTAGGGCCTATATGCTATCAGAGACGGAAATTACTCTATGATTGCGTGAGATTATCCCATTTCGCGAATTTAAAACCAACGCCTTTTTATTCTATTTCAGAAAAAGTTGGCGATTAAATAAATAGCCAAAAACTTACTGATTAGTCTTTTATTAATAGCTTTATTAACCGTTTTATTACGTTAAGGGGAAAATAATTACCGGCGGTTTATTGGCTATTATTAGATGCGCTATTGCCACCGTTTCTTTATGCAATTTCAAATTAGCTATTGGTTTCATCATGGTGCTTCATGTGGCGATAGCGCGTTTACTGTCTAACAACGGCAGCCAACGCCAACGCGAGTCAGCATTAATGCCCGCTAGACGTGCCCTTCGCCGCCATAATAAACGGGGGCTTAGCAAACCAAATAAGCACAATCATCGCCAAAAAAATCCAACCTAACAGGGTAAAGTAGTCGATGGTTGACATCATATAGGCCTGTTGAACTATCTGATTATCAACGCTAGCCAGATTTTGTTGAGTGATGCCGCCAACGGAATGTAGGTAATCCAGCGTATTTTGGTTATAGATGCTGACGTTTTCATTAATATTGGCGTGGTGAAAGACTTCCCGACGGTTCCAGATCCAGGTTGTCAGCGATGAGGCAAAGCTGGCGCCTAGAGTTCTTAGGAAGGTGGCCAGCCCTGAGCCATCGGCGATATCGGGGCCAGAGAGCTTCGACAGTAGAATTGACGTCAACGGCATAAAGAACATGGCAACGCCTATCCCCATATACAGCTGCACTTCGGCAATATGCCTGAAATCGATATCGGTATTAAACAGCGCGCGAATAAAGCAAGAGCTGCTGATAACGGTAAATGAAATGCTGGTCAGCAGCCTCAGATCGAACCGGTGAGCGTAATTACCCACGATCGGCGCGAGGAAAAACGGAATTATTCCCATTGGCGCTGCGGCCAGCCCGGCCCAAATGGCCGTGTATCCCATTTGTGTTTGTAACCATTGAGGAAGGATGATGTTAATAGAGAAAAAGGCAGAATAGCCCAGCACCAGCACCAGCGTTCCGATGGTAAAGTTGCGATCCTTAAACAGATTGAGTTTTACGATAGGATTTTTCTCGGTCAGCTCCCAAATAACAAAGCAAGTCAGTGCAACCCCGGCGATCAACGACATCCAGAGAATAAAATGAGATTCAAACCAGTCGAGATCGTTGCCTTTATCCAGCACAACCTGCAGGGTGCCGACGCCAAGCACCAGAAGCATCAGCCCGATATAGTCGATCGGTGATTTTACAATTTTTTCCGGCATTCCTCTCAGCTGAGTCAGCACCACGAAAATGGCAAACACCCCGATTGGCACATTGATAAAGAAGATCCACGGCCAGGTGTAGTTATCGGTGATCCATCCGCCGGTTATGGGCCCGACAATCGGTGCAACCACCGTTAGCATTGATATGAGCGCCAATGCCAGCCCTCGCTTAGCTTTGGGGAAAATCGCCAGTAGCAGCGTTTGTGACATCGGGAACAGCGGCCCGGCAAAGAATCCCTGTAGCGCGCGAAAGAAAATGAGCTGCGGCATGGACTGAGCCATACCGCATAAAAATGAGGTAATGGAAAACAGACCGATAGCCACGGAAAACAGCTTTATTGGCCCAAACCGGCGGGAACACCAGCCGGTCAAGGGCAGGGCAATAGCATTACAAACGGAAAACGAGGTAATAACCCAAATGCCCTGATCGGAACTTACGCCAAGGTTACCGGCAATGGTCGGCAGGGCCACGTTGGCAATCGTGGTATCCAGCACTTGCATAAAGGTTGCAAGCGCAATACCAATGGTGGCCAACGGCAGGCTAAGGGGCCGAAAATCCGCATCACTCATTGATTCATTCCGGTCACATTTTTAGTCTGAGCGGCATCGGGCCTGTTGCTGCCGTTGTCGTGCAAAATAGACTCAACCAGTTGGTCAGCCTTGACCATTTGATCCTGATAAACGTTGGTAGAAAAACGCGGTTTTCCCGTTGGTGCATTGGGCAATAGCAGGCCATCAGTATCGTGTAGATCGATGCTAACCACGGATGAAAGCCCGATTCGTAGCGGATATTTATCCAGATTATCGCCGTCTAGCTGAATGCGAACGGGCAACCTTTGAACTATTTTTATCCAGTTACCGCTGGCATTTTGGGCCGGTAATAGTGCGAAAGCGCTGCCGGTTCCCATTCCCAGCGATTCAATTTTACCGCGGTATTTGACCTTATCGCCGTATAAATCCACCGTGATGGTGGCAGGCTGGCCAATACGCATCTCCTGCATCTGATTTTCTTTAAAGTTGGCATCAATCCAGATTTGATCTTTTGGCACGATCGCCATCATAGATGTGCCCGACGGAATATGGCTACCAACCTGAACCACTCGCTTTGCTACATAGCCGCTGACCGGTGCGACAATGGTGGTTCGTTGGTTATTCAGGTAGCTCTGGCGTAGCTGAGCAATGGCCGCTTTAATTTCCGGATGAGACTCGATAATGGTGTCGTCCACCAGCGCAATATTGGTTGCCAGCTCTTTTTGAGCGGCAATCAAATCGTTTTTCGCCGAGCGCTGGGTATCACGATAGTGGAGCAGATCTTCCTGTGAAATGGCTCCTGAAGCCGATAGCTTTTGGCGGCGGTTATAGTCATCGGTCGCCTGAGCGTAGGCGACCTGTTTCATTTCAACCTGAGCCCGATAGCTGTCGACATTACTGTACAGGCCGCGTACCTGACGAACGGCCTGAGCTAGGCTCGCTTCGGCATTTTGTAAGGCAATCTCAGTATCGTGAGGGTCGAGCAAAACCATCGTCTGGCCCTGTAAAACATAGTCTCCCTCATCGGCCACCACCTCAGTGACAATGCCGGAAATCTGTGGCGTAACCACGATCAGGTTACCGTTGACATAGGCATTGTCGGTCTCTTCGTAATAGCGACTATAGAGCGCATAGTATAAATAGCTGCCGACGCCACCGATGATGATAATCGCCAATAAAATAAGAAACGACAGTTTGCGTTTATTGCTCTTTTTAATCGACTGCCCTGACGATGGCGTATCGTTAGCCGAGGTTTGAATAGGCTGCTCTGCCATGATATTTCCTGATAGTTCTCTGATGGTTAAACGTAGAGGCCGGTATGAAACTTACTCTGCGCCGGAATCGATTATTTTCTTAATCAAGTGCTTTAAGGTACTGATTTCGTCATCGTTCAAATTCCGGGTCATGCTAATAGAGGTATCGAACACAATCTGAGGAACTTGGGCTATCAGCTCATCGCCGCGCGGTGTTGGCTGAATGATGACCTGACGGCGGTCTTGAGCGTTTTTTACCCTAACCAGCAGGCCCTTTTTCTCTAAACGATCTAACAGACGGGTCAATGCCCCTCCGTCGAGGCTGAGACGACGGCAAATTTCAACCGGATTAACCATGCCCTTGCTGATACAAATAATCACTTTAAACTGCGCTGCGGTGATATCCAGATGAGCCGTACGCTGATTGAGTTCCCGGTCTTTATGCTGATTCAGCAAATGTATTAAGTGCCCTAACGATCTTTCGCTAGCGGGCACGTTGTCACCAGAAGTTTTCATTTAGATACTCAGGGTTAACGTTGTCTTTTTCATCAAGAATATGGAGGTAATTGCCTAGGCAAATATAGGGTAAGATACCCGAAGTCGTCAATCCGGCGGTGAAAAAAATTTATGTTATGACGCGAAAGCGGCGATAGTCCGGTTTCTTAACTATCCGTATTTATCCGTATCGCCGCTGGCCTGAAGCCGTGATGACCCAATGGAGGAAGTGTAGAAGTGAACACATCTTATTACAAATGAAGGGAAGTACTCGGTTACTGTTCCAGCCAGTGGCTATCTGACTGAATGAACTTAACCATCAGGTCCGCCAGATTGGCATAAAAGCCGAATGCGTCGTGTTTTCTGCATGCCTGACTAAAGTCTGGCAGCCAGCTTAGCAGTTGGGCAATTTGCTGTTTTTGTAGTAACAGTAGCGCCTCTTGTCGTTCAGGCTGCTCTGCTGATGCATAGGCTAAGTGGCCGATCAGTTCCAACAAAACGGCAAGGTGATCTTCCGGTTCGTTAAACGCACTATGTAGCTTGAGCCCGAGGCTGGCTAGCTGTGCCTGAACGTCGGAGCAGGCCTGCTGCCTGAACTTTGGCGCGCTGCTTTTATCGGTATGGATAGAGGCATAAGGCTGGGTTTCAACCGGCTTTGGCATTAAAAATAGACCGGCAAAATCGGCTGAGAGTTCGAGCACGGCGTCCTGTCGCAGGTTTAATGCCGTTAAAGACTGCTTAAACTGATTAACCGATGCGGTTAATGACGCTTCGGTGCCCAGCGCGGTTAGCCATTGATTAACCGGTGGTGAAAGCAGGCGGGCAATGCCCTCTGAATCTAGCTCTTTGGCAAACAGCCCGCTAAACCAAGCGTAAATAGTCGCCCTGTGCTGGCAGATAAGCGCCAGATCTTGATTGTGGCTCATGAGGTACTCCCGTTTGGCTTTGCCATCAGACTGCTGACAAAGTCGTTCAATTTGGTTTTATCGTAAGTTTCGTCCGCGTCATCAACGCCGGAATATTCGCTTTGCCTAGCGGCCGAGGGGCGGCGTTTTTAGGTGCATAGGGCTCCGGGCATAGCTTTCCTAGGGGCGCTCCGGCGGGCAAGCCCGCTACGACCCCAACGGACAACGCCGTCGGGAACGGGGTTGAACAACACGTAAGTGTTGGCCCGTAGGGCAGGCTACAGGAAGTAGCCTATAAAACTCTCCCTTCGATTGACTATTTTAAGACCAAGCATTCAATGATTAAGGTTTGTCATCAATCTGTTGGCCGCCGTATTTACAGCGGCCATTTTACGCTATTTCTCTGCCGGTTTTGGCACATATTCACATTGAGCAATCATCTCTTTGGGGCCGTTAAAGGCCTCAACCTTGATGCTGTCTCCGTTGAAACGCTCAATTTGTACCAGCGCGGTGTGTGCCGAGGTGGCCTGTGCCAGTTCGGAAGAACCAATATCCAGCGTCAGCACGTTCGGATTACCATAGCGGCACAGCCCGGCATGTTCACCGCCCGATACCGGGTCGTACCACGCACCTTCATGTAACCGAATAACGCCCGGCTTATACCGGTCTGATACCACGGCCCCGGCCAGTACCTGACCGCGATTATTAAATACTCTGACCGTATCTCCGTTTTTAATCCCGCGGGATTCAGCGTCTTTCGGGCTGATAAACAGCGGTTCCCGACCGTCTACGCCGTAGAGCTTACGCAGGGTTTCAGATTCACAAAGCTGCGAATGGAGACGGAAATCTGGATGGCAGGATTGCAGATGCAGCGGGAACTTATCCGAAGACGGGCCGCCGTGAGAACGCTCTGCTTTCTCAAACCACATCGGATGCCCCTGACAGTCTTGGTAATTAAAGGCAGCGATAGTTTTTGAGTAGATCTCAATCAGGCCGCTTGGCGTGCCCAGCGGTTCCAGATCGGGATCTTCACGGAAAGACTGGTGGCGGACCCACAGGCTTTCACCCTGAAACTCAACGTACTCTTTCTCTTTCCAGAAGGTATCGAAGTCGGGCAGGGTAATTGATTTCGTTTTCCCCTGCTGTACGCCTTCCTGATAGATGCGCTTAATCCAGCCCATCTCATCCAGACCTTCGCTAAAGGCAGCTTCACGGTCAAAGCGTTTACACAGCTCGCGGAAAATATCAAAGTCATTGCGCGATTCAAACTGCGGTGTCACCACCTGCTTCATTGAGATTAAGCCACGGTTAGAGTGGTTACCGAACTGGTCGATATCATTACGTTCGAACTGCGTGGTTGCCGGAAGAACAATGTCTGAGAAGCGGCAGGTGGCATTCCAGTGGTTATCAACCGTGATAACGGTTTCCAGCGTTTTCCAACCTTCAATCATCCGGTTATATTGCTGATGGCGATGGAACGGGTTGGTTCCGGCAAATACGCACATTTTAATCAGCGGCAGCGTAACGGCTTTACCGTTCCAGTTAATGGATTTGCCGGGGCTGAGCATGGCATCAACAAACCGGGCAATCGGAATAGAACTGCTATAGTTTTTGAAGTCGCCGTTATGAATTGGCGGCGTGGCGGTGGCTCCTGAGAATCCACCCAAAATAACGCCTTTACGGGTTGGAACACCGGCACCGTTGTAGTGCCAGCCGAAGCCAAAGCCTCCGCCCGGTAGCCCGATTTGTCCCAACATCGCGGCAATGACCACAATCATCCACGCCCACTGCTCGCCGTGTTGCATGCGCTGAACGCACCAGCCGGCAATAATCTGGGTTCTGTCGGTAGACATTTGTTTTGCCAGCGCCCGAATAACGTCGGCGTCAATGCCACATATTTTGGCTGCCCATTCGGCATCTTTTGGCTGGCCGTCAGTAGCGCCTAGCAGGTACGGCAGGAACTGTTCGAAGCCGACGCAGAACTCGTTTAGGAAACGCTTATCGTGCAGGTTTTCGCTGTAAATCGTATGGGCAATCGCCAACTGCAACGGAACGTCGGTTTGAGGATTCAGGGCGATGTGCTGCACCTTATCCCGGCCCAGATAATCGTGAGTTGATGAAACGGTCGGATCGATACTAACAACTTTAATTTCGCCGCTGGCTACTTTCTCTTTTAACTGAGCGTAGTAGGCATATTCATCATGATCCGGACACCACCAGGCAACCTGCAGGTTTTTATACGGGTCGGAACCCCAAATAACGATGGTTTTGCTGTTTTTAAGCACCAGTGGCCACGAAGTTTGTTGCTCATACACTTCCATCGCGCCAACAACGCGGGGCAGAATCACCTGAGCAGCGCCGGTTGAATAGTCACCGCCGGTACTTAATGAGGTACCGTGCAGGCTAATGGCGCGGCTCAGCATGGCGCCCGGGTTATGTAACATACCGGTTGACTGCCAGCCGCTGCTGGTCAGCAGTGCGGATGGGCCGTACTGGGTTTGGACGCGCTCTAATTCCTGATAAAACAGATCCAGCGCTTCATCCCAACTGACTCGGACAAACCGGTTATCACCGCGTTGGGTGGTGTCACTGTTATGGCGATTACGTAACCAGTCAACGCGCACCATCGGATAGCGAACCCGTGAAGTGGCATACACATGGTCAGCCAGCCCGTTGATCATCTTGGTGGGGTGCGCGTCTAGCTCAAAGGGAACGGCTTCGACAAAGCGGCCGTTGACCACTTTGGCGCGGATTGCTCCCCAGTGGGAGCCGGTTAATACTAAACGAGTGGTATCGGCACTGGCCTGCGCTTTGGCAGAAACCAGCAGCGACGGACTTAATAAACCGACGGCAGCACAGGCTCCCATACCGGATAAAAAGTGGCGTCTGGATACGTTCATGGCGTTAGTTTTCATATTCATTGGTTTCTCCTGACGGCGTCCTGTTATTTTTGTTGTTCTTTAGGCATGTCTGATGCATTTACCTGCAAATATTTCAACAAGATGCGCTCTTCCTGCGTATTCAGACTGGTAAAACCAATCATCCCTTTCAGGGTGCCGATCCAAGCGTTGGCATCGTAGTGTTTGATATCCGGCGCGCCGTGGCACTGATTACAGGTGCTGTTGTAAAGCGTTCCTGCGTATTCCCATATTGGTTCAACGCGATTAATCAGCTCGCCTTTTTGTATCCATGCAGTGGTGCTCACTTTGCTCCACTTAGCGTCGGTATCTTTAACCACGGTTTGTTCCAGAACCTTGGCCCGCTGCTGCACTTCACCTCTCAGGGTGGACACGAAGATCCGCTTGCCCGGTAAGAGGGAAAGTACCCGCTGGCGTCCGTCGGTTTCAGTCCAGCCTTCAATGCTGACTTCCAGCCAGTCGCCGTCACGTTTGAGCACTTTGATTTCAGAGGCCGGCAGCAGTGAACCTTCAGGCTCTTTATCGCCTTTGTTGGCAAAGATAGGCTTCTGATTCAGGGTGTATAACGTATTGGCGTCAGACTGAGCCTCGGCATCTTTCACCAGCTTCTCGAAATCTTTCTTTAGCCCGGTGCTCATGTCAGGCATTTGATGCGCCAGACCTTTATGGCAACTGATACAGCTTTGGTTATCTTTGGCCGCGATTTTCATCTGCTTGGCGGCTTCCGGATGCTGCTTGGTATGGTCCATCGCGTCGTAATCGTGGCAAGAACGGCAGGTGGCAGAGTTATTGGCTTTCATCCGCGCCCACTCGCGTTCGGCCAGCTCGGCCCGCTTGGCTTCAAATTTTTCAGGGGTATCGATTGAACCGGTGATGAACTTTTGATAAAGATCGTTAGTGGCTTCGAGCTTCCGGCCAATGGTGGCTAACGTTCCCGGTGGGATGTGGCAGTCGCTACATTCAGCCCGAACGCCCGAGGCGTTACTGAAGTGAGCGGTTTGTTTATATTCTTTATAAACCGTATCTTCCATCTCGTGGCAACTGACACAAAACTTTGTCGATCCGGTAATTTCAATACCCGCATGTGGGAGTAAGATCGCAGCGACACCAATAATGATTCCGATAGTTAAAATAGCAAGAACGGACCATTTTTTGCTCGGCGTCTTTAATTTCAGCCACAGACTTTTCATTTTGAATTCCTTAATTATGGCATGGACGGTATTTTTATTATTTCTGATATACTAGCCCTTATATATGAATAGAGTTGCGGTCATATGTGAACAGCCAAATATAAAATATGAAAAAATATGAAAATAATTATTATTAGAAATACGGTTCGGGTGAGTAAATGAAAAAATGGCATGTAGTCGTAGTAGAAGACGACGAAATAACGCGTTGTCGATTGATTAGCTATTTTCATCAAGAGGGATATCAAGTTTCTGAAGCAGCCAACGCCGTTCAGTTGAGAGAGGTGATGGCACTGCAACGTGTTGATTTGATTTTATTAGACATTAATTTGCCCGATGAGAATGGACTATTATTAACCCGGCAGTTAAGAGAGCGTTCTGATATCGGTATTATTCTTGTCACCGGCAGAACCGACAGCGTCGATCGTATTGTCGGTCTCGAAATGGGTGCCGATGACTATGTGACTAAACCGGTAGAATTAAGGGAATTGGCGGTCAGAGTGAAAAACTTGCTGTGGCGGATTTCATTGGTTGAAAAAGCCGAGCAAAACGCTCAGCTACCGGATAACGATCAAACGATTCACTTTGAAAACTATCGTCTTGATATTCCCAAGCGTAAGCTGTGGTTCGGCGAAAATTTAACTAAGCTGACCCGTTCTGAATTTGAGCTGCTGCTGGCTTTTTCTCGCTATCCTCAGCAGGTGCTGAGCCGGGAACGGCTGCTGTCGATGATCTCTCACCGCAATGGTAGCCCTGATGAACGCACCATTGATGTGCTGATCCGCCGCCTGCGCAATAAGCTACACCCAGAGCTGTTTACCTCGATTCATGGCGAAGGTTATTTATTCTGCGCTGAGGTGGAATAAACCTGATACTCGGGGTGAAAATCACCGGGTGACAGGGATAGGTTAACCTGTATCTTTGAGATATTTTCTGGCGTTAAGGTCAGGATAGTGGGACCAATGTCGGCTAAAAAGGGCTCCTTTTGCAGTAGCCGGATTGCCTGATCGATGCTCAGCCTGCCCTGTAGCACCATTTGATCGCTGTTAGCCATTAATACCCGATGTCTTTTTAAACCCCGATAGACTTCGTGGGAAAGGTAAAAAGAGACCAGATCAATTTTTCCGTTCAGCTTTCTTAACTGTAGCTCAGGAATGGCGGCCTCTATGGCCACTGCGCTCCCTGCGATAAGGTTAATATCCGGATGCTTTTCCAACATGTGCTGCAATAAATTACGCTGTACTTCGAGGTCGTTATCTCCCCAGGCAATATCCACCACCCGGACGTTGTGGTTAGCAATTGCCTGATTAAAGCTCTTTTCCGTTAAGTCGGTACCGCCGCGATTTTTCGGGCCGGGAAGCAATAGCACGTTAATTGGCCGATGTTCCGACAGCTTAGCCAGAAATAGCCCGACGTTGTGGCCCATTTCACTCCAGGGAACGCCGACTCTGGCAGCAATATTTTGCTGACTGACTTCATTCACCAGCCCTAACACTGGAATATTGCCAACTAGCTCGGGAAGCCGTTCGTTAATTTTATCGTGAGAGACCGCACCTAGCAGGATGGCGTCGGCTTTCCAGCTGGCGCACTGGCGTAGCTGCTCAAGCTGCAGAGCATAATTGTCATAGCCTCCAGCATCATAAACCTGTAGCTGAATGCCGGATTCCCGCGATTGTTCAACCATGCCGTAGTTAACCGATAGCCAGTAGGAGTCTTTAAGGTGAGGGTAAAGCGCGCATAGTCGCCACGGTCGTTTAGCCGGTTTTGACCGGTACACCACTTTTTCAGGTTTTGTCGTATATGAAAACCCCGGAGACCAAAGGTTAATTTCTCCGACAAAAGCTGTAACGGAAAAACTTATTAAAAGTAAAATAAAGGTAAATAAGCGCATAGAAAAAATAGTCATATCACTCATTATATTTATAAGATTAATGCGATAATTTATCTTGGTGATAAATTTACTGCTTTAAAATAAGCCATAAATAAAATATCTACTACTGTTATTTTTTCGCTACGGCACTCTATTATTCATTAAGAGATCACAACACAGAAAAATAGTTATCTGATAAACTGTTTGGAAATATATTCATACATCTTGAGTCAATAAATCTGAATGTCGTTAACTCACCGCTTGTGGTTGGCTTTTGTGCTGATGGCCATGTTGTCACTGACCAGCGCCCTGATCGGCTGGGCTGGGTTTCGTCATATCAAGCAGATTGAACAGCAAAGCACCGTAAACCTGCTGCCCACCATGAAAACCGCATTTCAACTGAATGAGGCGGGGGCCTATATTCTTTTCTCCGGTCAGGCTCTGAATGAAGTCACTTCAGAAGATGAGCGTCAGGCTCAGGGAAAAATATTAACTACTCAAAGTATCCGAATCCGTAGCCTGCTTTCTCAATTACAGGATTCTGGTTTTGATACGTCCAAAATTAAGCAACAGGAACTACGGCTTTCGGAGCACCTCAGCACGCAGGGAGCGTTAGTTGAAAATCGTTTAGTGGCTGACCGGCAGTTCAGCGATATTCACGACCGTATCGCCTTAGCGGCCAATCAAATAACGGTATTAAGTAAAAGCCAGGTCAGTAATGCCGGTACGGCGGTGAGCGCCAACATTGCGACTATCTATGATGATGTTGAAAAAAATAACCACAAAGCGGTTGAGAATGCTCTCGATCGTTTAGTGGAGGTTGATTTGGATCATCAAAGCCGGATGACCGAACTGCACGAACAATCACTGATAGTGGCTAATTTGCTATCTCAGGCAGTCAATACCGTATCGGAAGAGAAGCTAAGCGAAATTGAAACCCATTTTGGCCAACTGGTCACCATCGTAAAACGCCGTATTCAACTGGTTGAGGACCCGCATCGCCGCTCTCTGCTGTTGCCGCTGCTTACCGATCTGGAATCTTACTATGGCCTGTTTGAATATAAACGTGAAAGTATGGACATTCAGCGGCGGCTGAGCCTGTCCGGCCAATATAGCTTACTGCTATTTTCTCAGTTTAATAGTGAGTTAGACGCTTTAGTGCGACAGGTTAATGCGCAGAGCCAGCAAGATTTGGAACAGATAAGCGTGGCCCGTGATACTAGCCAGAATTTACTGGTGGTGATGAGTATCCTCTCTTTAGTGGCACTGCTGTTTATTCTTTGGTGGATCGTCTGGCGCTCTGTAGCCAAGCCGTTAACCATGCAGACTGAAGCGCTTGAGCGAATTCTCGATGGCGATCTACAAACTCCGCTGCCTCAGACGATTTCAGCCAGCGAGCTAAAAACCATTGGTTCTCTGGTTGAACGATTTCGGACCAACACGCTGTCTCTTCATCATCAACAGCGTCATTTAGAGATGTTGGTCGCCCAGAGAACGGAACAGCTGAATGAACTGGTTCAACAGCATACTTTGGCCCGGCAGGATGCTGAAATGGCCAATAAGGCTAAGTCGACGTTTTTAGCCACCATGAGCCATGAGATCCGCACTCCGCTCAACGGTATTTTGGGAACGGCCGAGCTATTGCTGCTAAAACCGCTTTCCGATGAGGATCGGTCCGCTATCGAAGTGATTAACGGCAGCGGGGAAAATCTACTCTCGATACTCAACGATATTCTGGATTATTCGTCGATAGAAACCGGAAAAGTCGTCATTTCATCTTCTGCGTTTGCACCGGACCTACTGATTCAGCAGGCTTATCAGTTAATGAGCAGCGCCGCTCACAAAAAGGGCTTAACGCTGCGCGTTGAACAGGATCCAGCCCTGCCGGACTATCTTAATGCCGACAGGCAGCGGGTGTGGCAAATTGTCTGTAATTTGGTGAGTAATGCGATCAAGTTTACCGACAGCGGTAGCATTACGCTGAGTAGCCGAAAAAAGGAAAACAGGTGGCAAATTTCCGTGTCCGATACCGGTATTGGTATTGCGGCCGAGCAGCAAAACACCCTGTTTCAGCCGTTTACTCAATTAACCCATCGGCGGGGTGGTACCGGTCTTGGGCTAACGATTTGTCGGCGTTTGTCTCAGGCGATGAACGGGGAGCTATCGTTTAGCAGTCAGTACGGAAAAGGGAGCTGCTTTACGCTGTGTCTTCCGCTTGAACCAGCCATAAAACCGCTTGGCATTTCTCAGCCTGTGTTACAGCCTATTGAGCAGTTTGCGGGTTCTCATTTGCTGCTTATAGAGGATAACCTGATTAATCAACGGGTGACGACGGCGTTACTGCATCAGCTCAAGGTGCAGGTCACCGTAGCCAGTACCGCCACGGAGGCGATTGATTTGTTGTCTAATTCACTACCGCGTTTTGATATGGCATTGGTCGATTTGGATTTACCCGATATGGATGGCTGTGAACTGGCTACCCGACTAAAAGATTTGGTGCCTGATTTACCGCTAACGGCTTTTAGCGCCCACCTTCTAAGCCATCTTCCACAGCGCTGCTATCAGTCCGGCTTTATCGGATTTTTGAGTAAACCGCTGCGCTTAAGCGAATTAACCGAATATCTGTCGGCCCATTTAACCGGTGAAAAAGCCATCTCCGTGAACGAAACCTTAAACACAAAACAGCTACAGGAAGATCTTCAGCTATTTGGCCCGGTAAAGCTCAGCCAGTGGCTTAGCCTGTATCGTGAGAATAATTTACCGCTGATTGAAACGCTGAAATCAGCCCATCGGGCCGGAGATACTGAAAAAGTACGAACGCTGGCCCATCAGCTAAAAAGCAGCAGCGAAAGCCTGTGTCTGAGCGCATTAGCCCACTATTTTCGTGATATTGAACAAACTCGCTGGCTGGATGAAGCGATGTTGGATAGCCTGGTACTAAACGGCCTGAACTCAATTGATAAAGCGTTGAAACGCGGGTAGAACGAGCATAGCGAATATTTCTATTCGATTCTAATGACCAACGCCGCGATCTTTTGGGTAATTATTTAAACCGTGAACCGTATCATTTCTGCTTACGGCCCTCGTGACTGAATAACCCTGAGCGATAAAGCTAAGCCATTACAATAAATTACCGTAAGTTATCGGTTCATTATTATTTTCAGCCCGATCTTTTTTGTGCGGATGAACAATACCTCATCGCATATCCGGGATATTCTTGTGGCATCAACCAAGACATTGCAGCGCCGATCCTATAATAAGCAACGATAGAATAAGCAAAGATAGCCTGGCTGTTTATTCAACGGATATTCAACCGCTCGAATTACCGGATTCAGTCCTATTTTGAGAGACTTAAATGCACATTACCCGATCCAATTACCTTAAAGATTCCACTGCGCGTCAGATTGTTCAGCGCACGATGAGTATTATTCAATACTCGGTAAACGTTATGGATGAACACGGGGTAATCATTGCGTCCGGAGAGCCTTCCCGCATTCATCAACGTCATGAAGGGGCGGTGCTAGCCCTGACCGAAAACCGTATCGTGGAAATTGACACCGCTACGGCAAGCCAGCTAAAAGGCGTTAAACCGGGAATTAATCTGCCAATCAGCTTTCAGGATCGGCTTATCGGCGTTTTGGGCATATCCGGAGAGCCTTCAGAAGTCAGGGCCTACGCCGAGCTGGTAAAAATGGCCGCAGAGCTGATTATTGAACAAATGGCGCTGCTGGAACAAAAACAGTGGGATAAACGTTACCGGGAAGAGCTGGTTAATCAACTGATTCTAAAAGATGTCTACTCGTCATCGCTAAGCTCGATGGTCTCCTATCTGGGGGTTAATTTATTGCAACCCAGAGTAGTATTAATTATTGAGCTACATCAGCCTGACAGTGAGGTGCTGCGTAACCTGATTGAGTTCTTTGAATACAGTGCCCGGGATCATTTGGTCACCTTTACTGACTTTAATGAGTTAGTTGTGCTGAAACCCGTCACGGTTAAGCAAGACCGCTGGGATCCTCAACAGGAACTGGTAGAGCTACAGCGTTTCAAAGGGCAGATGGAGTCAGCCGGGTTCTCCCGTATGATTGTCGGCGGCTATTTTGCTGGCGAAGGGGGGATTCGCCGCTCCTATCAGTCTGCCAAAGCCACTCAGGTTATGGCTCAGCGCATGAAGCTCAAAAACAAGTATGTGTTTTATTCCGACCATACCTTACCTGCGCTGTTGGGGGGGCTGGCAGATAGCTGGCAGGCTCAGGAATTATCAAAAGTGTGGCTAAAGTTGGTTTCTCAGGATAGCAAAGGCATTTTACAGGTTACGCTGAAGCAATATTTTGAACAGAACTGTGATCTTTCTCAAACCGCCGCCAGCCTACACATTCATATCAATACATTACGCTATCGATTACAGCGTATAGAAGAGATAACTGCGTTAAAGATTAACGACTTACAGCAGGCCGTTTGGCTTTACATCGGTATGCAATTACAGCGTTGATTTGTCGTTTCCTACAGTTTTTTCCGCCAAATCATCCGGCGATTTAGCCGGATGTATCAAGCTTTAGTCTGCACGACCAGACACAATTACCCTGGAACATTATATTTGGAGAATAATAATGACAACTGTCTCTGCATTGGGGGCACTAGCGGCGTTAGTCGTTGCTATCGTTCTGATATTAAGAAAGGTCTCACCGGCCTACGGCATGATGATTGGTGCTTTAGTCGGTGGTTTGATCGGCGGAGCCGATCTGGTTCAAACCGTGACGTTAATGGTGACCGGTGCGCAGGGCATCACTAACGCCGTATTACGCATTCTTGCCGCTGGTATACTGGCTGGCGTATTGATTGAATCAGGGGCCGCCAATACCATCGCTGAAACGGTGGTACGAAAAGTGGGAGAAACCAGAGCGTTATTAGCACTGGCGATCGCCACGATGTTATTAACCGCGGTCGGCGTATTTATCGACGTGGCGGTTATCACGGTAGCGCCGATTGCTTTATCTATTGCCCAGCGCGCTGATCTGTCCAAAATGGCCATTTTGTTGGCGATGATTGGCGGCGGTAAAGCGGGTAACGTGATGTCACCAAATCCTAACTCTATTGCGGCAGCCGATGCGTTTCACGTTCCGCTGACGTCGGTCATGATGGCCGGTATTGTGCCGGGGATTTTTGGATTAGTGATGGCTTACTTTTTGGCTAAGCGTTTAGTCAACAAAGGTAGCAAAGTTGATCCGAGTGAAGTGGTCTCTCACCAGTCAGGAGCTCAGCCCGGCTTTTTTGCCGCTATCAGCGCTCCGCTGGTCGCCATTGCGTTGTTATCACTGCGTCCGATTGCCGGTATTTCCATTGACCCACTGATCGCACTGCCGGTCGGCGGCCTGTTTGGTGCGTTAATGATGGGTAGGCTTAAGCAGAGTAATGCATTCATGACCGCAGGCCTGAGCCGAATGGCTCCGGTCGCCATTATGCTGCTCGGTACCGGTACGCTGGCAGGTATTATTGGTAACTCGGGCTTAAAAGAGGTGCTGATTAACGGCCTGACGGCTTCTGGCTTACCGCCTTATTTGCTAGCGCCAATCTCCGGTGCCATTATGTCGATGGCGACCGCGTCGACCACGGCGGGTACCGCCGTGGCTTCCAGCGTATTTAGCCAAACTTTACTTGAGCTTGGCGTTAGTGCGTTAGCGGGTGCTGCGATGATTCACGCCGGTGCGACCGTGCTTGACCACCTGCCACACGGCAGCTTCTTCCACGCCACCGGGGGTAGCGTGAATATGCAAATTAGAGAACGCCTTAAGCTATTGCCTTACGAAACCATCATCGGTTTAACCATCACGATTGTTTCTACCTTGATGTTTGGCGTATTCGGACTGGCAGGATAGAGGTGATATGAAAATTGTAATTGCGCCCGACTCATTTAAAGAAAGCCTTTCTGCTATGCAGGTTGCTACGGCAATTCAGCGGGGATTCAGTGAAATTTATCCTGATGCTGAATACGTCAAATTACCGATGGCCGACGGCGGTGAAGGTACGGTTATCTCGATGGTTGAAGCAACTCAAGGTCAGTATTTCAATCAGGTTGTTACGGGGCCGCTGGGGCTACCGGTCGACGGTTTTTGGGGGCTGATGGGCGACGGAAAAACGGCGGTGATAGAGATGGCCGCCGCGTCCGGGCTGCATCACGTTCCGATGGAACAGCGTAATCCGCTCTACACCACCAGCTATGGTACCGGAGAGTTAGTACTGGCGGCGCTGGGCCATGGGGTTGAGCGCATTATTTTGGGCATCGGCGGTAGCGCAACCAACGATGGCGGTGCAGGCATGATGCAGGCACTGGGCGTTTCATTCAACGATGAGCAAGGCCTGCCGCTAGAGGTTGGCGGTGGGGCGCTTTGCCGTCTGGCTGAGATTGATTTAAGCGCACTAGACTCTCGCTTAGCCAGCGTGTCGATTACCGTAGCCTGTGACGTTAATAATCCGCTGTGCGGCCCTTCCGGCGCATCGGCAATCTTCGGGCCGCAAAAAGGGGCGACGCCGGAGATGATTAAAACGCTGGATGCCGCGCTATTCTCTTACGGCTCGATGATTGAAAAAGTCACCGGTAATCCGGTTCTGAATGCCGCCGGAGCCGGTGCTGCTGGCGGTATGGGTGCCGCGTTGTTGGGGTTACTCAACGCCGAGCTGAAACCGGGCATTGATATTGTGATCAAGGCGCTGGAACTGGATAGGCTAGTCGAAGATGCCGATTTGGTGATCACCGGTGAAGGCCGTATCGACAGCCAAAGTATCCATGGTAAAACCCCGATTGGCGTGGCCCGTTCGGCCAAACGCTTTAATAAACCGGTGATCGCACTGGCCGGGGGATTAACCGCAGATCATCCTGTAGTACACGATCACGGTCTGGACGCGGTATTTTCGGTGCTGACGCGCGTTGTAACGCTACCGGAAGCTCTGCAGGATGCAGAAGAAAACCTGAGAGTGACGGCAAGGAATATTGCCAGCGTCTGGAAGATGGCTCGCTCTGCCCGATAGCCATTCAGTTTTCTAATATTACTATTACCGCTACAGGCCCCGGCAGAAACTGATTTTTGCTGGGGCCCTGAGTCAGGTAAGCCATGATGACGTTTAGCCTTGGCAGACCGATGAGGCTATTTGATTTTTCCAGTGGTTTATATTGATTTGGGTTTTTGTTTGATTATTTATTAATCAATCACCAGAACAATATGCTATAAATTGAGAAAGGTGAATGAAGTGTGAAACCCGACTTATAAAGACGGATCTATAACTCTGTAACCCTTCGGACGATTTATTATCATTCAGTTAGATGCCTGTCTAGTTTATTGCTTCAAAGCCACGTAAAACCTAGTGTTATTGCTTTTCAGTCTATCCGTTTACAACCACGCAAATTTGCTGATATAACGTTTGAAGTTCACTACATATTCTAACTATGCACCGCTAGCGACATATCAACGGACTGAATGTTTTCATCGCCAGATTCAATCTGAACGAGTTCCCATTTCTATTCTTAATATCGTTGGCCTTTGAATCGATCTCGTGCGGTTTATACCCGCAGATCCTTGTATTGAGTTTTGAGCTACATTTCATACAGCAGGTTAAACAATAATAGTTAAAAGCAGGATTTACACATGACATCGTCTTCATCAATCACTACAGGCCAGCCAGCGGCGCGACCGTTAAATAAGAATGACTATAAAACCTTGGGGCTGTCGTCTCTAGGGGGAACGCTAGAGTTCTATGATTTTGTCATTTTCGTTTTCTTTACCGGAACGCTGACTCAGCTCTTTTTCCCCGGTGACAACGAATTTATTGCCCAAATGAAAACGCTGGGTATTTTTGCCGCTGGCTACCTCGCTCGCCCGCTCGGTGGAATTATTATGGCGCATTACGGCGATAAAATTGGCCGCAAGCGTATGTTTACCCTAAGTATCTTCCTGATGGCTGTGCCAACGTTGGTGATAGGCCTTCTGCCGACCTACGCCTCTATTGGCGTAATGGCTCCGGTGTTACTGCTGCTGATGCGCATTATGCAGGGCGCTGCTATCGGCGGTGAAATGCCGGGTGCGTGGGTGTTTATTGCCGAGCATACGCCGGCACAGCGCTATGGCTTAGGCGTCGGTACGCTGACTTCAGGCATCACTGGCGGTATTTTGCTTGGTTCCATTGTGGCAATCATTATTCAGCGCAGCTACAGCGGCGCCGAGATCAACGATTTTGCATGGCGTATTCCGTTTATTCTGGGCGGGGTGTTTGGGTTGATTTCGGTTTACCTGCGTAAATTTTTGCAGGAAACGCCAATCTTTAGAGAGATGGCCGCCAAGAAGGCACTGGCCAGCGAAATGCCGGTAATTACCGTAATGAAAAGCCATAAGGTAGCCTGCTTTATTACCGCAATTTTAACCTGGTCTCTGTCGACTGCCATTGTGGTGACCATTTTAATGACGCCGGCGATCGTGGTTGAGAAGATGTATCAAATTGACCGCACCATTTCGCTGGAAGCTAACTGTGTGGCAACCCTGATGCTAACGCTGGGCTGCATTTTCTGGGGCTGGATGAGCGATAAAGCCGGTACCCGTCTCACGATGACGCTGGCGTGGGGTGGTTTGGTGTTGACGTCATTCTACTTCTATAGTTCTCTGCACTCTGGGATAACTGCCGGTGAGTTGATGTTTAACTATGGCCTGATGGGGCTGTTTGTCGGTGCGATCGCGACAACGCCGATTGTGGCAACCCGCGCGTTTCCTGCCCACATTCGTTTCTCAGGGCTGTCGTTTGCCTATAACCTATCTTATGCGGTATTCGGCGGTTTAACGCCGATGATTACCGGCGCATGGCTCAGAGAGAGCTATATGGCTCCGGCCTATTATGTCGGTGGCGTAGCGCTGCTAGCGGTTGCGGTGTCCTTTATGCCTCTGGCCTACCGTGGTTGGACGACGAAGATCAAACCAGAGATTAGCCCAACGCCGGTGGCGGCTAAGTAACCTCGTTCACTAACGTAAAAAGATGTGGCAATTGCCGTAGTGCTTGTCAGTTAAGGGCCGTCAACATGCTTGAAATGGTAATCTGCGTGGTTATCATTGGGCCTTCCCCGTCGTCACCCCGGTGGAAACCGGGGGCCGGTCTTTAAGCCAATACTAATTTGTTAGTTAAAACCTGGGTCCCGGCTTTTGCCGGGATGACGGCATGGTGGGGCTACATGATGTAAACATCTCTGCTTTTGAATTGCTGGCGAGATTAACCTTCCTGATTATTGCGACCTCATTCACATTCGTGGCTTTTATCTGGCTCCGATTGTCTCATTTGTTTAAATCTGTGTGCCCGCCCGCTGAACTTCACGGTTATAATATCGCCTGATCCAGTGACTCCACAGGTACACCATGAAATTTGATACCGTGTCTGATAGCGAAATTATTTCAGAACTTTGTCGGCGAATTAAAGAAACGCGTATTACCATGCGATTGTCTCAGGTTGAGCTGGCAGAGCGGGCTCAGGTTGGTATAGCAACCATAAAACGGGTTGAAATGGGCGAGTCGGTTACGTTAAGTACGCTGATTGGTATTTTGCGTGGGCTGGGCCGTTTGCACCAGTTGGAATCCGTTTTATTTGATTCTGAAATGAGAACCTTTAATGCCCAAATCACGCCGGATGCTGAAAAAGTGCCGGTGCGTATTCGCAAGAGGGCGGACGGCAGCGATGCCGATAGCGTAACCGTTGTTCCGGCTCAGCGTAGCCATCTATTAGACAGCGACAGTTGGTATACGTCGGCCGCGCGCAGTAAAGTGGTTTGGTCGAGCTTTGAGAGCGAGAAGAAATAGCTGTTTCTAGCGGTGAATAGGCCATCCGTTCGCGACTGTCGCGGACAGATGGCCTTAGTATTAGAATTTAGTTATTAGGATTTAGCGATCAGGATTCGCACAGCGCCACTTTGATAGCCAACCCTCCCTGCGATGTTTCACGATACTTGGCGTTCATATCTTTGCCGGTTTCATACATGGTATCGATAACTTTATCCAACGAAACCCGCGGGTCGCTGGTGCGCAGCATCGCCATACTTGCCGAGTTGATGGCTTTAACTGCGGCGATGGCGTTACGTTCAATACAGGGAACCTGTACCTGACCCGCTACCGGATCGCAGGTTAGGCCCAGATTATGTTCCATACCGATTTCAGCGGCATTGCACACCTTCTCAGGGCTACCGCCCAATAGCTCCGCCAGACCGGCCGACGCCATCGAGCAGGCAACGCCTATTTCACCCTGACAGCCGACTTCTGCGCCAGAAATGGATGCGTTCATTTTATAGAGTAAACCGATTGCGCCCGCCGCGAGAAAGTATCGGGTATAAGACTCCGGCGTTACCGGTTGAATAAACTGGTCATAGTAGGCCAGTACGGCAGGAATAATCCCGCATGCGCCGTTAGTGGGGGCCGTTACTACCCGCCCGCCGGACGCATTTTCTTCGCTGACTGCCATGGCAAACATATTCACCCAGTCCATGGCGGCCATTGGATTGGTTGACATACGATCGTGGGTAAACAGTACCCGGTGTAGCGCAGAGGCGCGGCGCGGTACTTTCAGCGGCCCCGGCAATACGCCTTCGGTGTTCATTCCCCGGTGGATAGCGCCTTTCATGGTTTCCCATACCAGTGCCATATAGCGTTCTACCTCTTCCCGACCGTGGAGAGCGATTTCGTTTTGCATCATGATGGCCGAAAGTGACAGGCAGTTGTCTTTACAGTGGCGCAGCAGGTTCTTAGCCGAATAGAAAGGATAAGGAACTTCAACCTCTGAGGTTTGCTCTTTGCCGAAGTTCTCTTCATCCACCACAAAACCACCGCCGATTGAATAGTAGGTTTTGGTGTGGATCAGCAGGTGGCCATCATAAGCTTCAAAGGTCAGCCCATTTTCATGCAACGGCAGTACGTTATCGCAGAAGTTCAGCGTCAGGCTGACCTGACGTTCAACGTTATCTGAGCACTGAACCGATAGCGTACCGTTTTCATGAACGTGCTGGATAAACGCGGGTATGCTTTCCACCTTAACGGTATCGGGCTTATTGCCCGCCAATCCCATGATTATCGCAATGTCGGTATGGTGCCCTTTTCCCGTTAGTGATAGCGAACCGTAAATATTAACCGCAATGCGTTTGGTTAGGGTATCCAGCTGCTTTGCTTTGAGGTCTTCAATAAATAGAGTACCTGCTAACATCGGGCCGACGGTATGGGAGCTTGAAGGGCCAATACCAATTTTAAAAATCTCAAATACGCTAATCATAGGATTTCCTTACAGCGTTATACCCTGCATCCTTCAAATTGCAGGAGTGTTGGTTTCCCTCACGCACCCGAATCGCTTACTTGAGTAAGCTCATCGGGATTTGCTTGGTTGCCGCCTACCTGCAACTTGAATGGTTTTGAGTATATGTTGAGTAACAGTTAGCCCAGAAGGCTATAGATGATGGCTGACATGGAAATTAGACCCATAATCACGATAAACACGTTACTGATATGACCGCTGTATTTGCGCATAGCCGGGACTTTATGAATGGCATACATAGGCATCAGGAATAGTAACATCGCGATAATTGGGCCACCCAGCGTTTCAATCATTCCAAGAATGCTCGGGTTCAGCGTGGCAACAATCCAAGTGGTGATTAACATGAATATGGCAGTAATTCGGTTTAGCTTATTGAGCTCGATGGTTTTGCCTTTGCTACGCAGCGATTTAATGATCATACCGTTGAAGCCTTCGCGGGCACCCAGATAGTGTCCTAAGAACGATTTAGTAATAGCAATAAAGGCAATGATTGGTGCCATATAGGCAATGATCGGCGTATCAAAATGGTTAGCCAGATAGGACAGAATCGAAATATTTTGCGCTTTGGCTGCGGCCAGATCTGCCGGTGACAGGCTTAATACACAGCTAAAGACGAAGAACATAACGGTGATAACCATCATAACGTGGCTACAGGCCAGAATTTTTGAACATTTCTTCTCGGCTTTATCGCCGTATTCTTCTCTTTTAGCGACGGCAAAGGCAGAAATAATAGGGGAGTGGTTAAATGAAAACACCATGACCGGAATGGCTAGCCATAGGGTCATCCATAATCCTTTACCGGTCACGCTGGCTGATGCAGAGAAACTCGCCGTTTCAAAAACGGCGGAGGTCCAGCTAGGAATTAAATACAGCGCCAGCAGCATAAGTATGGCAACGAACGGGAACACCAAAATGCTCATCGCTTTAACAATCATTTGCTCACCAAAGCGAACAATACCCATTAAACCCAGAATGAGGATTAACGATAAAATAACCCGGGGCGGCGAAGGTAAGTGCATTTGGTGGGTAATAAAGCTGTCGACGGTGTTAGTAATTGCCACGCTATAAACTAATAGAATTGGGTAAATAGCAAAGAAATAGAGCAGGGTAATCAGCTTACCGGCCCCAATACCAAAATGCTCTTCGACCACTTCAGTAATATCTTCGCCCGGGTTTTTACCTGAAAGAACAAACCGGCAAAGCCCGCGGTGCGAGAAATAGGTCATTGGGAAAGCAATAATTGCCATAATAATTAGCGGAATAAGCCCGCCAATACCGGCATTTATCGGTAGAAATAGTACGCCAGCGCCGATAGCCGTGCCGTAAAGGCCCAGCATCCACATGGTGTCGGTTTTACGCCAACTGCTAGCCTGTACTGGAATAGTTGTGTCTGAATGTATTGCGCTCATAGTGGATCCCAAGAAAGAATTTATAATAATTAACCGCAGCATTAATAATAATGCCGGGGCTGACCTAACGATTAAATATAATTAAAGCGTGCTGTTTCTATATTTTAATTCTAACGGTTTTATTGAGGTCAATAATATATAAGGATCACAGAAAGCGTCTGTGGCGAAATTTTTTAAAGTATCAGCGGTGATTCTTTATATATCATAGGGTGTAATGAATGATTATTGATACTTTATTGGGGTGTTGTCGATGAGTAAGAAGAGAACCTTAATTAAATAAAGTATCAAAATTGATATTTTATATTTGTGTTTTATTTAAAGTATCAAAGTTAATATTTTTGGAAAATATATTTTTATGCTTGATTTATTATAGGTCTAAATAATAAAAGATTACAAACTGTTCATATATCTAATATTAGATAATTAACCCAATGCTGTTGATAACCAAGAGGTCTGAACGGTGACCGCCCGAGTAAGATCGTATTTTGTTTGCCGATCTGCTTGGGTGGCGCACTGTGCGACCCGCTGGCGATTATGAATGCTTTAAACGTTCGCTGAGCGTATTAAGAACAAAGGCATTGACCGACATTTGGCTCTCTGCTGCGCGGTACGCCAGCGTTTCACCAAATGATTCGGGGTAACGTAGCGTGAACGTTTTTACCTTTTCTTCCGCTTCATAAGGGTCAATGCCGTTTTCCTGACAGTCTTCTAAATATTGGCGCAGTGAAATTTCACCTTCACTTCTGAGCTCTTCAATACTGTCTGCGACAAAGTCACAATAGCCTGAAAGCCCTAAAAATTTACCGCGTAATCTACCGATCTCAGGCACATAGCTGATAATTGCTTTTTGCCCGGCAACGGTCATGACATTAATTGCATCTGCTGTTTTACCCATGGTGTGACTCCTATGCTTTCTAACCATTCGCGTAAGCTGACCAGAGCACCTTTATCGGTATCTGGGTTAGGGTGCGGCCGGTGAAGTCGGGCGATGCTGCCGTTGAGCAGAAAGCGCACCCGTGAACCGGTACCTTCTTTTATTTCTCCACCCAACGCGGTAATCAGTGATTCAATGCTTATCCATTTAACGTTAGATGGAACCGGTAATTTAAAGATTTGCTCCAGCGTCTCTTTTTGTCTGTTTCTTAAATTCTCAATGCTTTCTTTGATGCGTTGTTTGATGTCATTTTGTGAAGTCATCATATACCTTCTGTTATTGAAGTCAACTTGTGAAGTCATTTTTTGTTATGCTGACCCTCCCCGTCGTCACCCCGGTGGTTAAGCTAAGTACCCGTTTGTTAGCTAAAATCTGGGTCCCGGCGGTCGCCGGGATGACGACGGTGGGGCTACATAATGTGAAAACGCATTATGCTGACAGCGTGGTTTAATTTAGCCGTTGCGCAGGTTTTGTTTGCAAATTCGACCTTGGAATACGATCGTTTCCCTGCGGCCGAATGACACTATTCTTTCGCCAGCTCAGGCTCACTGACGCACAGTAGATTTGTCTTTTGAGTTGGTCAATTGGCGGGAAGGGGAGAATTTTAAATTGTGGAAACGGTACGCAAAAAAAGGGATCCGACCTTTAGCTTTTTGAAGCTAAGGGGCAGATCCCGTTTTCAATTGGTATCTAGGCAGCGCTTAAGCTGCCGATAAACAATCAGGCGCTATGATTACCGGCCTTTCCATACCGGGTCGCGTTTCTCAGCAAACGCTCTTGGTCCTTCCAGCGCATCTTCAGAATGCAGGACTGACGGGTAGTTTTTCAGCTTGCCGCTGCGAATGTGGCGATAGCCTTCTTCTACTGACATTTCGCCGGTTTCGCGAAAAATTTCTTTGATTGCGGCTACCGCCAGCGGCGCGCTTTGTGCCAGCTGATGCGCTAACTCTCGGGCGGCTTCCATCAGCCGATCGCTTTCTACTACTTGGTTGACAATTCCCCAGCGTAGCGCTTCTTGGGCATCCATTCTGCGGCCCGTCATCATCATTTCGTTGGCAATAGCCGGCGGTAATAGCTTAGGTAAACGCAGTAATCCACCGCTGTCCGGTACAATGCCCAGCTTGCTTTCTGGTACGGCGAAGCTGGCATTTTGTGAACAGACGATCATATCTGCAGCCAGTGCCAGCTCAAAGCCACCGCCGAAAGCGTAGCCATTAACCGCCGCAATCACCGGCTTATTGAGATCAAACAGCTCTGTCAGACCGGCAAAGCCGCCGGGGCCGAAGTCAGCGTCAGGGGCTTCACCTTCTGCCGCTGCTTTAAGATCCCAGCCCGCAGAGAAGAATCGCTCTCCGGCACCGCTGATAATCGCAACGCGCAGTTTGGGGTTGTCGCGAAAGGCAATAAAGGCTTTACCCATTTCAAAGCTGGTTTTGGCATCGATAGCATTTGCTTTCGGTCGGTCTAAAATGATTTCCAGAATGTCGCCATTTTGGCTAACGTGCAATGATTCACTCATGTTAAGACTCCATTAAATAGAATAAATAATGTCACTGGCCAATACTTATCAGTTAAGAGGCTCCCCTTCGTCACCCCGGCCAACTCTTAGGCCAAGCGCCAATTTGTTAGCTAAAATCTGGCTCCCGGCTTTCGCCGAGATGACGACAAAGTAGAGTCACATTATGTAGAAATGCTTAACTGACAAGCATTACGCCACTGGGCCGATATAAAGTGCGGAAAGCCGATACGACCTCACGATGAAATAGCGATGTCGCGCAGCGTTGTTAACTCACTCAGTGCAGACCCTTTTTGATAATTTTCCCGGAGCAGCTTCTTGGTAAATTTTTTCTGATCTCCAGAAAGGTCGGTACCTTGAATTTAGCCATCTGGCTTTCGCAAAACCGGAAGAACTCGTCTTCGGTTATCGCTTCGCCTTCATTTAATACAATGAAGGCCTTAATGGCTTCGTCCCGAATCGAATCTTTTAAGCCAATGATGGCAACATCCATTATTTTGGGGTGAGTCGAGATAATGTTTTCCAGCTCCACGCACGAAATATTTTCACCGCTGCGCTTTATCATGTTGCAGCTTCGTTCAACGAAGTAGAAATACCCCTCACTGTCGACATAGCCATAGTCGCCGGTGCGTAGCCAGCCGTCGGCGCTCAGCGTTTTAGCGCTCTCTTCCGGCATCTGGTAATACTCTTTGAATAGCGTTTCTCCCGGTATGCCTTTGATATAGATCTCACCGCATTCACCTGCCGCCAGCTCGTTACCCTGATGGTCGCGAATTTGGGCTTCATAACCGATACCGACCCGGCCAATAGATGGCCAGCGACGTTTGTCGCCCGGGCGATCGCCAATCACGCCGACGATGGTCTCTGTCATGCCATAAGAAGTCAGTAGCTTGACGTTAAAGCGTTGCACAAATGCGTTTTTATCCTGTTCAGAAAGATTGAGATAAAACAGGACTTCACGCAGGCTGTGCTGTTTCTCCCATGGCATTTGGGGCTGCATCATCAGGGTTTTAATCATCAACGGTATGCATTCGGTTATCGTTGCACCATGTTTACAGATTTGCCCCCAGAAGGTGCGGGCACTGAACTTCTCCAACAGCACCAGCGTTGCTCCGGCGGAGAAAACCGGCATGGAGGCGGTACACTGACAGTCAATATGAAACGCGGGCATCGGCGTGAGATAAATATCGTCTTGGCGCAGCGTGCATTGCCAGGCGGTGTAATAACCGGCAAACCTCAGGTTATAGTGAGTAATCACTACGCCTTTGGGACGAGACGTGGTGCCTGATGTAAACAAGATTTCGGCAGTATCTTCAATGTGTAGCGTTTCGTGGTGGATAAGATAAGCGGGTTGTACCCGTTTTAGCGCATGGAAATCCAATACGTCTGGCGGTAATACGGCATCTTGAGGCTGGTTTATCAGTATCAACTGCCGTAACGATAGGCCGTCTTGCTGTCGAATGTCTTGATACATCGGATAAAACTCAGCGCTGGTCACCACGAGCGCGGCTTCACACTGAGCGATAATATAAGCGCTCTCATTTCTGAGCAGGTTCGCGTTAACCGGCACCATGACGGCACCAATCTTGGCTAAACCAAACCAACAGAAGAAAAATTCAGCGCAATTGTTGAGATGCAGTGCAACCCTGTCGCCTTTGGCTACTCCCAGCGTATGAAACAGATTTGCCGTGCGGTTAATCTCTTCATTCAGTTCACGATAGCTATATTTGCACGCAACGCCCTGCTGGTTTTCGACAATCAGTGCCGTTTTATCATGGTACTGCTCGGCAAGGTTATCCCACATCTGGCGTAAGTTTTCTTTACCTACCATATCCATTCAATACCTACCCAATCATGCTGTCACTTTTCCGGTGGGTGGTGCAATGACGCGATAAACCATAGCCCGGTAAGGGGCTATGGTGAGTTAAAGCCACGTCCTTATTTGGCTAACCCTTTGGCTACCAGCGTTTGTATGTCTGCCGCGCTGTAACCAATGTTGGTCAAAATGGCCGACGTATCCATACCGTGAGTTGGCATTCCGCGCCAGATTTTTCCTGGGTTATTCTTAAACTTAGGCATGACGTTTGGCCCTTTGCAGTCGCGGCCATCGATAGTTTGCCAATGTGTAATAGATTCACGTGCAATATACTGTGGATTATGCTCCAGTTCAGGAATAGTTAACACTTTGGTTGATGCAATTTTAAGCTCTGCAAAGCGCTCAAGCACGTGTTCAATCGTTTTTGTTGCCAGAAACTGGTCCAGTTTGTCTTCCACCAGTTGGCCTACCGGGCATTCGATTCGGTGAATCAGCTGGGTATCTTCCGGCACTTCCGGCGTTCCCCACAGGTGAGAAATACCCATATCTTTGAACATTTCTTGAATTTGGGTAATGCCGACCAGCTCCATTACAATGTAGCCGTCTTTGCACTGGTACAGACCGCAGCCCATATAGTAAGGATCTTTTCCTTTAGTCATGCGCGGACACACTTCGCCCCCGTTGAAGTAGTCCATCATAAAGTACTGACCCATACGCAGCATCACTTCGTACATGGCGACGTCGATACTTTCGCCAACGCCGGTTTCACGGACTTTATGCAGCGCCGCGAGGGTGGCTGTCGTGACGGTCATGCCAGAAAAGTAGTCGGCAGTATAAGGGAAGGCCGGCATTGGCTGCTCTTTATCACCGTTTTGGATCAGATATCCGCTGAATGCCTGAGCAATGGTGTTATAGGCTGCCAGATTGGTGAATTCGTCCGTGCCGTATTGGCCAAAGCCAGAAAGGTGAGCAATCACCAACTTCTTATTGTGCTCCCACAGCAGCTCATCGGTAATGCCGCGACGAGCAAACGCAGGGCCTTTACTGGCCTCAATGAAGATATCGGTTGTTTCGATGAGTTTTAGGAAGGCTTCCCGACCCTCATCTTTAAAAATATTCAATGATAGGGCGTGTAGATTACGCCTTGAAAGTTGAGGATAGTTGGGCTGAACTCGGATCGTATCGCCATAGGCAACGTTTTCGATCCAGATAACCTCTGCTCCCCATTCAGCCAACATTTGCCCGGCAAAGGGACCGGCGATTTCAATACCGGAAAAGACCACCCGCAAACCGGCAAGAGGGCCAAATGTAGGCATGGATAACCGTTCAGACATAGATATTCCCCTTCTTTAATAGAAACTGAACTAGCATGCCTTTATGTCAGTCGGTGGCAAAAGGCATCCCATTCATCTGATGATTGTGCTTAGCGGTACTGTTTTAGTACGGCACGGCCAAGAGTCAGAATTTGCATTTCATCAGAACCACCCGACACGCGATCGACGCGCAGATCTTTCCAAAAACGGGTAACCCGATGTTCACCGGCAATACCGATGCCGCCGAGCACCTGCATGGCTGAGTCAACCACTTCGAAGGCCGCGTTAGCGCAGTAGTATTTACACATGGCGGCATCGCCCGAAGTCAAAATGCCGTTGTCTTCTTTCCAGGCCGCTTCGTACAGCATGTTTCTCATGTTGGTGAGCTTAATTTGCATATTGGCAAATTTTTCCTGAATCAGCTGGAAACGGCCGATGGTTTCGCCAAACTGGACGCGTTGGTTGGCATATTTTGCTGCATCTTCAAAGGCGCAGTAGGCGGTACCGTAGTTAGTCAGCGCGACTAAGAAACGTTCTGCATCGAACTCTTCTTTTACCCGGTTGAAGCCATTGCCTTCACGGCCAAACAGATCGGATTCTTCAAGCTCAACGTTATCGAAAACCACTTCGCAGCAGCTGTCCATACGCAGGCCAAGCTTCTCAAGCTTATTCACCTTGATGCCCGGTTTTGTCATATCGACAAACCACTCTGAATAAATGCTCTCTTCAGATGAAGAATCACGGCTCATTACCACCAGATAAGGGGTATAGGCGCTACTGGTAATAAAGCATTTGCTGCCGTTGAGATACACTTTGCCGTTTTTACGCGTGTAGTTTGTTTGCAGGCTACCGACGTCAGAACCAGCACCCGGCTCGGTAATGGCGGAGTTCCACATTTGCTTACCGGTACCGCGGAACGCCATGATCTTATCGATCTGTTCTTGGGTACCTTCGCGCAGTACGGTATTGAATCCGCCGGGAAGTTGGTATAGCACGTAGGTTGGCGCGCCTAAACGGCCCAACTCTTCCCACACGGCGGCGAGTGTAACCATACCGGCGTCTAAGCCACCGTGTTCTTCCGAAATCAGCAGGCTATCGATGCCCATATCGGCCAACTGTTTGACGAAGCGCTCAGGATAAACGCTGTTGCGATCACATTCGGCAAAGTAGCTTTCCCAGTTTTCAGTGGCCATCAGGTCGCGCACGCCGGAGACAAATAACTCTTGTTCGTCTGTTAGTTTAAAATCCATAGCTTGATGCCTCATCTGTTCATAAAATATTCATAATAGGAAATTCGGTAACGGTATTCGGCTAACTCTTCCAATGATTTTTCTTCGCATCTTTCATAAATGAAACGATGATCAGAATGTTGACAAAGAACAGCGGACATCCTCCGACTAAAATGGCGGTCTGAATTGGTTTTAGTCCACCCAAAGCCAGAAGAATAATACCGATAACGCCGACTAATACTGACCAGCCAACCCGCACCCATACCGGCGGTTCGTCATAGCCGGTGGCGCCCTTACAGGTCGACATGGCCAGCGTGTAGGAACAGGCATTAATAAGCGTTAACGTGGCGATAAAGCACAGGATGAAGAACCCCCAGATAGTGACGGTGCTTAACGGCAGCGCCGCCCAGGTTTCAATAATCGCCCTAGGCACACCGTACTTATCAATCAGGTTTGGAATGTCCAATACGCCTTTATTGATCAGGTTCAGCGTATTGCTGCCAAGGATGGTCCAGAGGATCCAGGTAGAAACCGTCAGGCCGCCGACCATGCCAAGACAGAGCTGACGCACGGTTCTGCCTTTAGAGATACGGGCGAGGAAAATACACATCTGGATGCCGTAAACAATCCACCATGCCCAGTAGAAAACGGTCCATCCCTGTGGGAATCCACCCTTACCGACCGCATCGGTATAGAACATCATGCGGGCGAAGTTAGTTAACAGCAGGCCAACCGAGTCGGTGAAGTAGTTAACGGTAAAGGTTGCACCGCCGACGATAAACACCCATGCCAGAACGATAATGCTCAGGTAGGTACGAATATCGCTGGCGACTTTCACCCCTTTTTGCAGGCCGAAAGCCACGCATAGTGCGTTGAACACCACCCAACAGGAGATAACAATCGCGTCAAGCTCGAGGGTATGCGGAACGCCGAACAGGTATTGAATACACTCGGTGACCAACGGCGTGGCCAGGCCTAAGCTGGTTCCCATGGCCAGAATCAGCGCAACCAAATACAGGTTATCGACAATAACGCCAATCATGCCCTTGGAAAGCTTTTCGCCAATTAACGGCTCAAGCGTACCGCTTGGTCTGATAACGTTGATCTTCTTAACAAACATAAAATAGCCAAAAGCAACCGACAGAAAGCTGTACGTCGCCCACGGCAAAGGTCCCCAGTGGAACAGGCTATAGGCTAACCCATACTCTTTAGCGCCCGTCGAGAACGGTGCTAAATGGAAAGGGGGCGTTGATATGTAGTAGTAGATCTCTATCGACCCCCAGAACAGCACCGCGGCTGATGTGCAGGAGGCAAACATCATAAATATCCAACTGGCGGTACTGAATTCGGGCGCTTCTTCGCCTAATTTTTTGTTGGCAAAGGGGCCAAATATTAACCAGAACCAAAAGGCAAACATAATCACCATATACCACTCGAAGGCCCAGCCCCAATCGTTAGTGATATATTCAAATACGGCGTTGATTATTTTATTCGATGCATCTAAGTCTCTTACGGTTAAATAAGAAAGAATTGCGACGATAATAAGTGATGGGTAGAAAACTTTTGGTTCGATACCAACTTTTTTAGCGGTATCTTCATTTTCACTTTTATTCATTTATGCTTATCCTATTTTATATAGGAGTCCTCTGCCATTATTATGAAAATAATATATAGCAAAAGATGCCAAAGATATTAATGCTCAAACCTTAAGCTATCGACTATTGTTTACGTTGAGAAGTGAGTTTGAGTATTAAAAATATTTTTCATTAAATTAAACCACTGCCGAGTTGTGTTTCCATAAATAAACGACTATAAGTCGCCTTAACTTTATTACCTTGCCGCTTAAAGTCTAGGTACTTATGGATTTAATAGTGCTTGTGGCTTGCTTAATAAACCTTGATCGAAATCAATATAAAATAGAAACTGGAGGGGTCGAAGTAAGTAATTTCAATATTGGTGATAGAGGTATTGTTTTCAATATTGGTGATGTGTGTATTATTTTCGGCATTAACGCTGTGATAACTTTACTCCGTGAAAGTAAATTTACTATTCCCAAATATAGGTATATTGGCTAAATATCTTTTATTAAAAATATAGTTTGTTATGTGGGTTATATATTCTGTCTTTTAGCCTGTTCTATATTTCTAATTTTAAGATTAAAACGTATCAATTTTTGAGAATACACCAAATTTCAGATTAACGATATTTTTCAATTACCCCGGAAAAGATCAGCGATCGGCATTGGAGAACAGATGAATATTATTGCATGCTATAAATTGGTTCCAGAAGAACAGGATATCGCGGTCAACGCCGACGGTTCGCTGGACCTGAGCAAGGCTGAGTTTAAAATCAGCCAGTTTGACCTTAACGCCATTGAGGCCGCCGTTGAGCTAAAAGCGCTGGCGGGGGAAGGCAATATCACCGCCATGAGTATCGGCGCAAGCGCCTTAGACAATATGAAGGCGCGCAAAGACGTACTGTCTCGTGGACCTGATGAGTTAACCGTTGTTATTGATGAGAGCTTTAGCCATTTACCCGCTTATCACACCGCCAGAGTGCTGGCCGCCGCGGTAAAAGACAGGCCGTTTGATGTGATGGTCTGTGGCGACGGTTCGGGGGATTTGTACTCTCAACAGGTCGGAATATTAACCGGTGAACTGCTGGGCATTCCCTCCATTAACGGCGTTAGTAAAATCCTTTCGTATCAGGGTAATACGCTGAAAGTAGAGCGCGCCTTAGACGATGAAGTCGAAGTGTTAGACATTCCGTTACCCGCGATTATTTCAGTTTCGACCGATATCAATGACCCTCAAATTCCTTCAATGAAATCCATTCTGTCTGCGGCTAAAAAGCCGGTTTCAGTGCTGCATATCGGTGATTTAGATATCGGTGAAGTGCCTTCGCTGATTGAAACCGTATCGATTTTGGCACCAAAACAGAAACAGCGGATGCGCATCATTATTGACGGTGACGGCGAAGAACAAATTGCTGAATTTGCAGAACATCTGCGTAAAGTTCTTAACTGATTGGGGGAGATATGAGCAAGCTTTCAAACGTATGGGTATTTAGTGATAACCAATCCCGCTTAGCCGAAATGACGGCAGGTGCCGCCCAGTTAGGCGACTGCGTCTCGGTGTTTGTACTGGGAAATCAGGCTGACGTTAGTACGGCGCACCGGTTAGGCGCAACAAAAGTGTTTTCGCTGGGCGAGCGGGCTGCCGATCGTATCGTTGAAGATTATGCCGATACCATGGCCAATGCGATTGCCGACGGCGAGAAACCCACGCTGGTTTTGTTACCCGCCACCCGCAGGGGGAAAGCGCTGGCGGCTAAATTAGGCGCCAAGCTTAATGCTGGCGTGTTCAACGATGCCTCAGACATCACTATCGTTCAGGGTAACGTTCAGGCTAAGCATATGGTTTACGGCGGGCTTGCCATTGGCGAAGAGCGAATTGTTTCGCCGGTAGCCGTGGTTTCCGTTGGTGCTGGCGTGTTCCCGCCAGCGGTGCCAAATGATTCCCTCGCCGGTGAAACCATAGTTACTCCGTTCGTTATGCCTAAAACGCCGATTATTTGTGCTGAGGTGCGGGTGAAACAGAGTGAAAGAGTCGATCTGGGCAAGGCCCGTTTGGTGGTTAGCGTTGGGCGCGGGATCGGCAGTAAAGAGAATATTCATATTGCCGAAAGCCTGAGCAAGGCGATTGGCGCAGAGCTTGGCTGCTCACGTCCTTTAGCTGAAAACGAAAAGTGGATGGAGCATGAACGCTACGTCGGCATTTCTGGAATTATGATCAAGCCTGATGTTTATCTGGCGCTGGGTATTTCCGGCCAGATCCAACACATGGTGGGCGCTAACGGTGCGCAGATTATTGTGGCGGTAAATAAGGACAAAAATGCGCCGATTTTCCAATATGCGGATTATGGCATTGTTGGCGATTTGTTTAAGGTTGTTCCGGCATTGACGAAAGTGTTGAAGAGTTAGGATGAGGCTTAAGCGGCGAAATGTAATGTGAGATTAGCGTAGGTTTCGTCCGCAGCCTCTCCCGCCGATTGAGTGTTAGACCATAAGATTGAGCTCTCAAACTATCGTCATCCCGGCGAAAGCCGGGACCCAGCTTTTAGCTAACAGACGATCGCTTGGTTAAGCAGTGAATTTGTCATCAATCTAGGGCGTTACTGCCGATATTAACAGTGTGAAGGTGTGATTATGTCCGAAGATGCATTTGACGCAATTATTGTAGGGGCCGGGCCCGCGGGGGCAGTGGCGGCCTATATTCTTGCCAAAGCGGGCGCAGAAGTGCTGGTTATTGAACGCGGGAATTATGCCGGTAGTAAGAATCTGACCGGCGGTCGGCTTTATGCCCACAGTCTGGAAAAGATTATGCCCGGGTTTGCTCAACGGGCGCCGGTGGAGCGCAAAATTACCAAAGAGCGAGTGTCATTTCTCACCGACGAGAGCGCAATGACGCTGGACTACCATGCGCCAATAACCGATAAGCCCGTGCAGGAGTCTTACTCGGTACTGCGCGGTAAATTTGACCAATGGCTAATGGCACAGGCTGAAGAAGCCGGAGCGCAGTTTATTCCGGGTATTCGCGTTGATAACGTTCTCAAAGATGACAGCGGCAAGGTGACCGGCGTTGAGGCTGGCGGCGATGTGCTTGAAGCTCGGGTGGTGATTCTGGCCGATGGTGTGAATTCAATTCTGGCCGAAAAGCTGGGCATGCTATCACCCCGGGTTCAGCCGGGTTCCGTTGCCGTCGGCGTTAAAGAGCTGATTGAATTGCCTAAAGGCCAGCTTGAAGACCGCTTTAATCTTCAGGGTAACGACGGCGTAGCCTGGCTGTTTGCCGGTTCGCCATCAAACGGTCTGATGGGCGGCGGGTTCCTCTATACCAATGATTCCACCGTTTCTCTAGGCCTGGTGTGCGGCCTGCACCATATCGGAACCTCCAGCAAGTCAGTGCCACAAATGCTGGAAGATTTTAAACAGCATCCGGTGGTTAAACCGCTGATTGCCGGTGGCAAAATGGTGGAGTACGGCGCTCACGTTGTGCCGGAAGCGGGCATCAGCATGGTGCCTAAGATGGTTGGAAACGGGGTGTTGATTGCCGGTGATGCGGCCGGTCTATGTCTGAACTTAGGCTTTACTATCCGCGGCATGGATATGGCCATTGCCTGCGGCGAAGCGGCGGCGAAAGCCGTTCTGGCTGCTAAAGAGAAAAATGACTTTAGCGAGCAAGGATTGTCGGCTTACCGCACGCTGCTGGAAGCCGGAATAATGAAGGACTTCCAGTTCTACAAAAAGCTGCCGTCAATGATGGAAAACCCGCGCATGTTTAACCAGTATCCGAAGATGATGACCGGCATTATGTCTGACCTGTTCACCGTCGACGGAACCCCGGCCCGGCCGTTGCGTAAAAAAATCATGGCGCGAGCTAAACAGGTCGGATATCTGAACCTGATCAAAGACGGAATTAAAGGAGCCGGTGCGATATGAGTGAACCCGTTAACGTAGATCTCAAACTGGGCATAAATAAGTTTTATGTCGATGAAGGTCATCCGCATATTGTACTTAAAACGGATGTGGACATGCAGGAATACCGTAAGCTAATGCTGGCCTGTCCGGCCGGTCTTTATAAGCTGAAAGACGACGGTTCGGTGCAGTTCGATTATGCCGGCTGTCTGGAATGTGGAACCTGTCGGATCCTATGCGGCAATTCAATAATTGAAAAGTGGGAGTTTCCCCGCGGATCGTTTGGTATCGAATACCGGTACGGATAACCGGGGGCAGGGGAACGCCATTATTCTGTCATATCGATGAATTGTCATTTTATAAACAGTGAGCCGTTTCTCGATGCCTGTTGGTTAATAACATGGGCTTAGTCCCCGCTATTAGCCGGTATCTCTGATGATTCCAGACCACGGGACATATGTGCTAATAATGAAAAATATAGCGAAAAGTCATATGGAACAGAAAAAGCAGTTCGATGATATGGGTAATACATCGATCTATAAAAAAATCCTGTTATGGGGAAGCGGCGGCCCCTTTCTTGATGGCTATGTATTAGTCATTATTGGTATTGCGCTGGAGCCTCTCAAAACTGAGCTACATCTTAATGCTCAATGGATTGGTTTGGTCGGTGCCGCAACGCTGGTCGGGCTTTTTATCGGAACGTCGCTGTTTGGCTATATTGCCGATTTATTTGGCCGACGCTTGATGTTTCTGATCGATATCATTGCCATCGGGGTGATTTCTACCGCCACGATGTTCATCTCATCGCCCGTTGAACTGATTATCATGCGGTTTCTTATCGGCATCGTGATCGGTGCCGATTACCCGATTGCCACATCGATGATTGCCGAATTCTCTACCACCAAACAGCGGGCTTTCAGCATGGGGTTTATTGCCGCCATGTGGTATATCGGCGCCACCGCCGCTGATTTTGTCGGCTACCTGCTGTATGACGTTGAAAACGGTTGGCGCTGGATGCTGGGAAGCGCAGCCATTCCCTGCCTGCTGATTTTATTAGGCCGGGTTAACCTGCCGGAATCACCAAGATGGTTGATGCGTAAAGGGCGGGTGGAAGAGTGCCGTAAACTGATGCTCGATATGTTTGGCGAAGAAGTGAGCTTTGAGTTTGAAGAGCCCAAAGCGACCTCTTATCGTTCGCTGTTCGAAAAGCGTCATCTGAAATCCATTATTTTTGTTGGCATTATCTGGACCTGTCAGGTGATCCCGATGTTTGCCATTTATACTTTTGGTCCGCAAATCATTGGGCTACTGGGCTTAGAGGCCGGTAGAAATGCCGTTTTGGGCAATATCGTTATCAGCATGTTCTTCCTGATTGGCTGTATCCCGGCCATGTATTGGCTCAACTCTATCGGGCGGCGTCCTTTGCTGATTGGCAGTTTTGCCATTATGACGATGGCACTGGGCATTCTGGGGCTATTTTCTACTCCGAGTATCGTGCTGGTGGTGATTGCCTTTGCCATTTATGCCTTCTTCTCCGGCGGACCGGGCATACTGCAATGGCTTTATCCTAATGAGCTATTTCCTACGGAAATTAGAGCCTCCGCCGTAGGGGCTGCGATGTCGCTGAGCCGCATAGGTACCGTTCTTTCTACCTATGCGCTGCCCATTTTTATTATTAACTATGGTATTTCAAACGCCATGCTGGCGGGGGCGGCGATCTCACTGGTTGGCCTATTGGTTTCAATCGCGATGGCACCTGAAACCCGGGGGCTATCGCTGGAAAAAACCAGTCAGCTCGGGTATTCAGATTAGCTAATGGATAGCGTCAATCACTTTGGAGCCGAAAATGAGCATTAATACCGACGTTAAGCTATTCGCTTCTTTGGGAAACGGCGTTATCGGCAGCGGCTGGGTTGCCCGTGCGTTAGCCTACGGAACGGACGTTGTTGCCTGGGCCAGAACCCAAGAGACTGAGCGCAACCTTCGCCAGCGGGTGGCTAATGTCTGGCCCGCGTTGCAAAAGCAGGGCCTTGCTGATGGAGCCAGCCAGTCACGGTTACACTTTGCCGGTACCATTGACGAGTGCGTTAAGCACGCGGATTTTATTCAGGAAAGCGTGCCTGAAGACATTGATCTCAAGAACGAGCTGCACATCCGAATGGCTAGCAGTGCCCGTCCTGAGGTTATTATTGCTTCCAGCACTTCCGGGCTTTTACCCTCTGAGTTTTATTTTGGCGTAGCCCACCCGCAACGCTGCGTAGTAGGCCATCCTTTTAACCCGGTCTATTTATTACCGCTGGTGGAAGTGGTGGGCGGGGAACACACCTCGACCGCTGCGGTTAATGCCGCCATGCAGATTTATTGCGCGCTGGGTATGCGTCCGCTACAGGTGCGAAAAGAGGTGCCGGGCTTTATTGCCGATCGGCTGCTCGAGGCTTTGTGGCGCGAGGCACTACATTTGGTGAACGACGGCGTAGCGACCACCGGCGAAATTGATGATGCTATCCGCTTCGGTGCCGGTTTACGCTGGTCGTTTATGGGCACCTTTTTGACCTATACGCTGGCGGGCGGCGATGCCGGAATGCGCCATTTTATGGCCCAGTTTGGCCCGGCGTTACGGCTACCTTGGACGCACCTTCAGGCACCTGAACTGACGGGTGCTTTGATCGATGCGGTGGTTGACGGAACCACTGAACAGCTGGGAACGCATTCCATTGCGGCAATGGAACGCTATCGCGATGATTGTCTGATGGCAGTGATGAGCGCGATTGCTAAAACCAAAATACAGCACGGAATATTGTCTTAGGCTTTGCGTTTGTGATGGGATAAAACCTCAGCCAAAGAGCGCCCGGCCCGCGCTCTTCTGTTTTATCAATCTTCATTATTTTGATTATTTGATATGGGCTCTAAAGTAGTGCGCACCATCGGTAATTGCCCGTTTGGATGATGCCATCATTTTTGAATAGTGTAAGAAACCGTGCAACACGCCCGGATACATTTTGTATTCGCAGTCTACATTTTTGTCTTTCAGGATAGCGTACAGCGTTTCACTATCATCAAGCAGAGGATCAAACTCACTCGAAGCAATAAAACAGGCGGGCATTTGCTGAGTTAAATCATTATTAAAAAAGCAGTAATACGGAGACTGGTTATCCTGCGGTTGTTGTAAATACATCTCTTGATAAAGCTGTAGATCTTCTTCTGTTAAACCATCTAATGCGTTGCCGTAAAGTCGAATAGAGCGGGAGTCTTTTAATCCATACAGTCCATAATACAGGACTAAGGCTTTAATAAATGAAGTATCCTGACGATGATCTCTTAGCCATAAAAAAGTGGCCATAGCAATATGTGCGCCAGCGGAATCACCGACATAGCCGATCGATGAAGTATCAATTTTAAACTGGTCAGCATGCTGACGGAAATAATCAGTCGCTGCGATACATTCCAAAATGGCCTGTGGAAATTTGGCTTCTGGCGATAATGAATAATTAATGCCAATGACGGTACATTGAGATTCTTCAGCCATTATTCGCATTATTCTATCGTGGGTATCTAGATTACCAACAATAAAGCCACCGCCATGTATATAGAACAGGCACGACGCATATTCTTTATGTTTCGGGTAGTACACTTTGGTTGAAATGGTTGTATTTTCAAATGGAACATCGACCGCTAGCGTATGGTCCATTACAGGACCACCCTGATTCCAGTACTCTCGTTCTTTCTGATATTGAGTACGCATGGCTGCATAACTGCCGTCGGAGCGTTGATTATCAATAGTGGTATTGATTTCTTGCTGTTTGATAACCTGCTGCATTTCGTGTGAGAGTTTTTCGAGTAGGCTAATTTTATTTATGTTGTTCATGGTTACTCCGTGATAAATAAAAATTATGTTATTTCATAATATTCCGGAATTAAATTGGTTTTCGCTATGTACTCTAAGTTTAAATTAACTGAATTATTAATTTAATGTTCACCAGTATAACGCATTGTTAGAATATTCAAATGTCATATTTACCCTGTGTGAATAATATTTTCTGGTGACTTTGTTATCCTGTAAAAATTGATAAATAGAGTGCTGTCTGGTTATTATTTTTTGCTTGCGATTTCAAAAATAAGGAGTATCTATATAAGGATAAATATACAGCTTAGTATGCTGATAGAGTGATGGAAAAAATAATGAAATATTAAAATTATGTTTAATATTGGTAAGTGAGGTGTAATTTATGAGTGAATTATCTGATCGGGAACCGCTCTATTTAAGTATTGCCCGCTGGTCGATGCAACAACAACGGTGGGTCAATGCGAATGAGATTGCTGAGCAGTTTGATTTATCCAGAAAACGAGTGATAAACATTGTGTCCTATATGATTTCTGAAGTAGCGGAAATCGCCTGTATGACTAAAACAATTCCTAACGATCTTGCCGGGAGTGGCTGTCAGTGTCAGCGTTTAATTCGCGTTAATCATATTGATGATGCTATTGAGGAACGGGTTAAAAATGCACTGAATAAGGCAAAGACCGCGCAGCAGATTGAGGACGAGGAAAGCATCGTCGCAATGTTGCCGATGGAACTGAATAACAAAGACAAGTGGAAGCAGTTTTTGTCAAAGTCCTGCCGTAAGGCAATTTAGGCTGGGTTACTGGTTGAATGACCTACGGTGAAAAGAGCCTACTGTGAAAAGAACCAATGTGTCGTCACGGTACAATCCACTAAATTTGATACGGGGTATTGTCTACGGGTCATCACTAACCGGAGATAAACCAATGACTGATATTATAAAAGCGGCTTTTATTTTTACTTCACCAAAAGCCGATCCGACAATCCATAACGGTTGGGTTAAAACCGAGGGTGTTCACCTTAAAACCGTGGCCGTTGCTAGCTATCAACAAGGGTGCGATATTCTTGACGATTTATATGAGGAAGGCATCAGAACCGTTGAGCTATGCGCAGGCTTTGGTCATCAGGGCGTTGCTCTTATGGTTAAAGCAGCCAAAGGCCGAATGCAGGTCGGCGTGGTGCGCTTTGATACCCATCCCTTAATGGGATTTTGTAGCGGAGACAGCAGAAATAATGGAATCACTGGTGCAGATGCCGCGGTGGTATAAGTTGGAACGATGCAAAGGTATATAGCGTCACCCGGTAATGTGTTATCCCCGTGGATAGCACATTATTGGTATTGGAATTTACCCGCTGGGACTGCGTTACCAGAGCTATTTCCCGGCACTGGAGGGGAGCTGCTGTTTAATTTAGGCGGTCCTTTGCTGCTGAAGGTGATTTCTTTGGAAAACGGAATAATTACCGATACGCAGGTCGTCAGGACCGGGGATGCATTTTTATTCAGCCCACGCAGGGTTCGGATCCGGCTTGCGCCATTGACCATGCAGTCTGAGGTGAAATTTATATCGGCCCGTTTACGCTGCGGTACCAGTTTTCCTCTGTTTAGCCTTTCTCTTGAGGAACTAAGAGACCGGCCGATATCTCTGAACGATATGGCTTTAAAACATGCATTTCCTGAGCTACTGGAAGTGCCATTTAATGGATTAGTAAGCCAGTTAGAACGTTGGCTTATCAGCATGTTAGACCAACATCTTACTGCTGTTCCTCATATGACTCAGGCTGCCAACCGGCTTTACTATGGCGCAGATTTATCAACGGTGCGTGAACGGCTGGCGCTGAATCCGCGAACGATGGAAAGACGTATCCGTCACTTTATTGGCGTTGATGCACGTTATTTTTGCCGAACTGCGCGTTTTCAGCATACCTTGCGTCAGATATTATCCGGTCAGGACGTGCTCGACAGCGCGCTGGCCCATGGCTATACCGACCAATCCCATTTCATTAAAACCTGCCGATTTTTTACCGGGCTAACCCCTAACCAGTTACTCACTGAGCAATATAGAGGGCTAAATTGTTATATTTATCCCGAGGGCAAGGGCGAGCTTGGCTAGGTCCCCCTAGGGATTCTTACTTCAGGCTGATTACGTTTAGACCAGCGGAATCAGGGCAAACAGCCCAAAGGTTGCGCTTAGGTTAATCAGCGTTGTCATAATAAAAATAACAAACGCGGGCGGGTCAATATGGGTATCGCCATGCACCAAAAATAGCCGGGATATGAGTTCGCCCAACAGTGCGCACAGCACGCCGATAATCGCCGCCCACAGTAAGCTGCCTGAAAGCACCGCGACGGTGGCCGCCGGTAGTGAAATATGGTGAGAGACCGGAACCTGCGTATTGAAATGTAAGAAAATTAGGGAAAACGCAGAAATACCAAAGGCTAATAGCGCTCCGTTGCCGCCAAGGCTGCTGCCAAGATAACCGGCAAATAGCCCAATGCCAACGCCCAAGGTGGCTAACTGCCCAATCCGGCTGTGGTAGGGCATCCAGCATTTATCACTGGGCGGATAGCACTGGCGAATGCCGGCATCAGGTTTACCAAACAGGCCGGTTTTACCAAACGCAAAGCGGGTGATAATGCCGGAGACTACCACCGAAAGCGCAACGGTATCCGTCCAGGCCAGACCCGATGAAAACGCCGGTACCCTGCTAGCCAGGCTGATACAGAGGTAACCGATTACGCCAAAAATGCCGCCGACTAGCAGAACGTCGGGCGCGGCGAGGCCGCTTAGCCCGGCGACGATGTTTCGCCCGTTGGCTAATTTCCCTCTTTTAGCGGCATAGGCGGTAGCCGCAACGCCGGAGGCAAATCCACCTACGTGCGGCCCGAACATGCCAAAAGGCAGTTCAATAAATGAAGACGGTGCGCCGGTAGCGATCTGTATTACAACCAGCGCAATCACCAGTAAACCAACGAATTCAAACGCGGCCAAAGCCCCGATTGCTGCGCCAAATATTCCCGCACCAAATACAATTAATAAATCATGAATATTCATTCTAATATTACCTTTTAATTGATGGTGATTTTATTTTTCTAATTAATAGCCAAAGAGAAACTAGCACGTGTGGTTTATTTCTGTCGCTATACTATCTTGTCAGGTGATACGTATAATTTGCACTGCGTTTCTTTGATTGTAAAAATAATGCTAGCGTTATTGTGGTTCGCTTTTTTATTTAAAATAATCATATTATATATTTGGCTTAGCCTATTTTTATCTGCTTAATTATTATTGGGTCATGAAGGTGCTTATTGTTTTTAAATATTATTTAAATAAGGGGAGGATGACGTTGCATCAGAGGAATTTTTTGATGGTGCAATTGGGATAATGACAAAATATTCCTGTTTTTGAACAAGGATAACCTATCAGCCAAATAATAAGCGGTGCTAGATTTAACCCATGTAAATTGACGCTAATAGCGAGCGATACGCAATGACAAAGCAATTCTATGTGAAACCCAAAGTGTATACCGGCACCGATTCTCTATCGTTACTTGAGCAGTATCACAATAAACGAGTAGGGATCGTCACCGATTCATTTATGGCAAGTTCAGGAATGACAGACCGGGTGCAGCAAAGGCTCTCGTCGTGCTCGGTCAAAATATTTAGCGACGTTAAGCCCGATCCGAGCGTCGATATTCTGGTTCAGGGCGCGGGCTATTTTCAGTCATTCCGGCCCGAGGTAATTATTGCGCTTGGCGGCGGTTCATCGTTGGATGCCGCTAAAGGTATTTTAGTCACCCTGCAGGATTTAATTCCCGACCAAAAAATTCTATTAATTGCCATTCCCACTACCAGTGGTTCAGGCTCTGAGGTGACTTCTTATGCGGTTATTTCCGAACCGGAGTCCGGGCGTAAATATCCGCTGGTATCGGATCAGTTACTCCCCGATATTGCTATTTTAGATGCGAGCCTCGTGCTCAGCGTGCCCCGTTCTGTGTCGATAGATACCGGAATGGACGTTATCACTCATGCCATTGAAGCCTACGTTTCAACCAATGCTAATGATTTTAGCGATGCGCTGGCTGAGAAAGCGCTGAGCTTAGTGCATACCTATCTGCCGGTTATCTATCGCGATGGCAATAATCTTCAGGCGCGTGAAAAGGTCCATAACGCCTCTTGTATGGCCGGCATGGCATTTAACTCAGCGGGTTTGGGGTTGGTCCATGGTTTAGCCCATGCGCTGGGCGGGGTATTACATATTCCCCACGGCAAAATTAACGCCATGCTGCTACCGATAATCATTGAGTTTAACGCGGCACAGCAACAGAAAACGGCGATCGACCGTTACGTTACATGCGCACAGATCTTTGGCCTGAATAGCCATTCCGGGCCCTATGCCGTGAAGCAACTGGTCAATGAAATCAGGCGTATGAACCAGACTATGGGCATTGTGCACAGCCTGAAAGCATTGGGTTCTGATTTACAGCTGCTGGCTAAAAACCGTGACAGTATTATTCAGGCCGCGTTGGACGATGGTTGCACTCAGACCAACCCACGCAAAGCGAGCGCCGCCGAAGTAGACCGGCTGATAACCAAAATTATTGGTTAATCAGCATTATCTTGTGGTTTTTTTTGGCATGGGTAAAAAAATTCCTCGTGCCCGTCAAGACATTTTGCCAGCGGCTCCTTTATAGTGGAATCAATAGTTGGCTCAAGCACAGAAATAAAACAGCGCTATTTCACCGGTTCATCGGTTTATACCCAACAGTCACGATGTTCTTTAGCCGAGCGTTTAAATATGAATGAAACAAACTCGCAAGCCCAATGGATCACTCAGCAAATTATGGCTGAGATGGCAAAAAGTCATCCTGAGTCAGCGTCACCAAGCCGAGCGATAAGCGATAGTGCGCAGCCTGCGCTAATGGTACCGGTGGGCATATCCAACCGGCACGTGCACCTATCCCGTGAAGATATGGATATCCTGTTTGGCTACGGATCGTCGCTCACCCGCATGAAAGCGGTTAAGCAACCGGGGCAGTTTGCCGCTGCAGAGACGGTCACTATTAAGGGGCCCAAAAAGGCGATCGAGAATGTGCGCATTCTCGGGCCGCTGCGCAGTGAAACTCAGGTTGAAATATCGATAGCCGACGGTTTTGTGCTGGGCGTTCAGGCACCGATTAAAATGTCCGGCGATCTTGTCGGATCCAGCCCGATTGAGATTATGGGCCCGAAAGGCAGCGTCACCAAAGACGGCGGCGTGATTGTTGCGTGGCGGCATATTCATATTCCTTGTGATATGGCGGCGCAGTACGGGTTAACCGACGGGCAAGAGGTTAGCGTTCAAACTGAAGGCCATCGTGCTGGGATCATGCAGCGTATTGCGGTGCGTGCCACTCAGGCTTCAGTACTGGAAATGCACGTTGATGTGGAAGAGGCCAATGCCTACGGATTAACTAACGGCAGTCTGGTTAAGGTTATTGGTTAAAGTAAATAAACAGGGCATTGAATATGGCCAACGCGGAATCGGAAACGCTATTGCTCGAGTTTGCCCGCCTGGTGCGTGAAGCGGCGTGCAACCCCTATTGCGGTGACTTAAAGGTTGGCGTCGATCTCGGCACGGCCAATATTGTTCTGGCGGTAGTCGATAGCAAAAATAATCCGATTGCCGGAGTCACTTACCCTTCGACCGTGGTGCGCGACGGAATTGTGGTCGATTACCCCACCGCGACGCGCGTCGTTAAGCAGCTAAAACAGCAGTTGGAACAGCGACTCGGCTGCACGCTTACCTACGCCGCCACCGCCATACCTCCGGGCATTTCTGCCGGTAATACTAAGATTATCGCCAACGTGGTTGAATCCGCCGGTTTTGAAGTAACCAACATTGTGGATGAACCGGTTGCCGCCGCTAGCGTATTAAAGATTAGACACGGTGCGGTTGTCGACGTGGGTGGCGGTACTACCGGCATGAGCATTTTGCGCAACGGCAAGGTTATCTTCTCTGACGATGAGCCGACCGGCGGCACGCACATGACGCTGGTTCTGGCCGGTGCGCTGGGTATCTCTTTTGCACAGGCGGATGAAATTAAAAAAGATCCCGCCCGTGAGCAAGAGGTGTTTGCCATGATTAAGCCGGTGGTTGAGAAGATGGCCAGCATTGTCGACGGTTGGCTACGGTACTATGCCACCAAGAATATCTATGTGGTTGGCGGCGCCAGCCATTTCGAACAGTTTACCTCGGTATTTGCCAACCAGACCGGCAGGCAAGTGATTCGCTCGATTGAGCCGCTGTTTGTGACCCCGTTGGGGATTGCACTTAGCGTACGGCGTTAAAGGAGCGATGCTAAATGAGCCAATGTGAGCTATCAGCGATGATTGACAGAGCAATTATCGAGTTGATTTCTGAGCGGGTCATTGCGGTTTTACAGCGTTCTAAAAAACGCATTGCCGTGCTGTTTACCGGCAGCGACCAACGCGCGTTTATTCAAGCGCTACCTCAGCTTCAGGCGTTGAGCCAACGAGATTACTCACTGTCATTACTGTTTTCTTATAGCGCGCAGCCAATGCTGGAGCAGCTTCAGGCCGAGATAGCTGGGTTGTCACCGGCGCATGTTTGTCAGCCTGGCGAACACACCACGGCGGACTATTTCGAACGGATTAACCAAAGCGGTTTGCTACTACTGCCGGGCCTGTCACTCAATACGCTGGTTAAATCGGCATTGGGTATTAGCGATAGCACGCCGTCAGAGGTGATAGCCCACGCGCTGGCGCAGGGAAAGCGAATCGTTGCCAGTCTCTGTCATCCGGCAAATAGCGCCGTTTTACCGGCCTATGCCGCTAACATAGCGCAGCATATTGCCCGGCTACAGGCATACGGCGTCGATTTTGTCGATCCGTCAGAGCTGGTATCCGGTATTGAATTACCCAGTTGGGCGGCTTTGGCTCATCCATTTTGCCATCCACCTCGCGACCATCGTCGCGCTGAGCAGAAAAAACGGCTGGTTAGCCTGCGCGACGTTCTGTTACACGATCCTTCACGCCCGTTCAGCCTTGCGCCGGACATGCTATTAACCCCCGCCGCGCGCGATGAAATTAACCGAAGAAACATCCAATTAATTAACCGTATAGGTGATGAATATGTATCTCGCTAAAGTGATTGGTACCGTGGTTTCAACCACCAAAAACCCTTCATTGATCGGCATGAAGCTACTGGTTATCAGCAAGCTGAACGAAAACCTCAAGCCGGAAGGGAGTACTGCGGTGGTGGTAGATACCGTTGGTGCCGGCAACGGCGAAATTGTGATTGTTTCCTGCGGCAGCTCTGCCCGCTTAGCCTGTGATAAACAACATTCGGTGCTCGATGCTGCCATTGTCGGCATCGTTGATTCCGTAGAGCTGGCCTGAACGCCCGAAACGATAGCGATAGAGGATGCCAACGATGCCAACCGTGAGCCAGATACCCGACAGCCGGATCGATCGGCTGATCGAACTCAGTATTGAGCGCTGTACCGCTCAGCGCGCACCGTTTCTGAGCCTTAATGATATGAAACGTTTGGCCCAGCTGGTTGAAGAGCAGGCCAATGCCATCGGCTTGCCGATTGTTTTTAGCCTGGTTGACCCGAACGGTGTGCAAAAGTACTTTTTCAGCCAGCCGGATGCGTTATTAATCAGCCACGAACTGGCGTTTAAAAAAGCCTACTCTGCCGTTGCGTTGCGAATACCGACCCACTTATTGGCCGAACAAATGGCGCCGGGTGCCGATTTATACGGTTTGCAGCAGTTGAATAATATTAGCGGCGTTGGCGGTGGCTTCCCCTGCTGGCACCGTGGAAAAATAGTTGCCGGTATTGGCGTTAGCGGCGGAACCGTAGCGCAAGATATGATGATTGTCATTAATGCGCTTGCCCAGTTTAGCCGCTCTGATTTTGAGCTTACGCCGCAAAGAACATAGCCCAGCTCGGTTATTCCTATTGTCGTGACGCCCGTTCCCTTTATCTGATTAAACCGCTTGCTGACAGGAGCAAAGATGTCCTTTTCACCTTTAATATTGGTTATTAACTGTGGTTCTTCATCGTTAAAATTTTCACTTCTGGCGGTTGATGACCACCGGCCGGTGCTGTCGGGTATCGCAGAACGCTTGGGGCTTGATAACGCTTATATTTCATTTAAAGACGCTCAGGATGTGAAAACCACGCTGACGCTAACCCCGTCGGGTCACCAACGTGCATTAGCATTGCTGATTGAGCAGTTAGACCAGCGTGGTATGACTTCGCATATTGTTGCCGTCGGGCATCGGGTGGCGCACGGCGGCAGCAAGTTTAAGCAGTCGGTGATGATTACGCCTGAAGTGTTAGACGATATCCGCTCATTCTCGATGCTGGCACCGTTGCATAACCCGGCCAACGCTCAGGGAATCGAAGCGACGATGGCGGTTTTTCCACGGTTGCCTCAGGTGGCGGTTTTTGATACCTCGTTCCACCAGACCTTGCCCGCGGCGGCCTATACCTATGCCATTCCCTATGAATATCAGCAAGAGCTACAGGTTCGCCGTTACGGTTTTCACGGCACCTCTCACCGCTACGTTGCCGAGTCGGCCGTGGCTCTATTGGGGCTGGACCCGAACGATCACGGCATTTTAGTTGCTCATCTGGGTAACGGTTCATCGGTGTGCGCGGTTAAAAACGGCGAAAGCGTTGATACCTCAATGGGCATGACGCCGATCGAAGGTTTGGTCATGGGAACCCGCGGCGGCGATATCGACTTTGGCATTCTGACCTATCTTGCCCGCTGTACCGGTAAATCCTTAGACGAGCTGGATGACATGATGAATAAGCAGTCTGGCCTGTTAGGTATATCCGGCGTTTCCAGCGATTGCCGTACCTTACAGGAGGAGCGCAGTAAAGGTCACCCGCGAGCCTCTTTAGCCATTGACGTGTTTGTTCACCGGCTGGCACGTTATCTCGGTGGGCATATGATGTCGCTGTCTCGCTTAGATGCGATTATTTTTACCGGCGGTATCGGTGAAAATTCCAGCCTGATTAGAGAGCTGACGATAAATCATTTATCGGTGTTGGGCATCAGGCTGGATGCGGATAAAAATGCCCATACCTGCGGCGGCAAGAGCGGGGTTATTTCGCTGACCAATAGCCCGGCTGTGGCGGTAATTCCAACCAATGAAGAGAAAATGATTGCGCTGGACGTGGTCAGATTAGCAAATATTTGCTAATTAAAAATTGGTAGAGTTAATTCTAATTTATTGTTTATTCAATTAATATTTTCATTGAGGGCGTAATGCCCTCAATCCATTCTTATTCTCTCTTTTCCGATAGGAATATTTTGTCTTGAGGCAATTATTCATCGCAAGAATCTCCGGTTAGTTGTCAAGACATTTCCCTGCCTCCTACTTACTATCGATTTTAGAAAAGTCCCGTCTATCGGCCAGCGTGCGATTAACGTGGGCTAACCGATTGCGATAAAAACTAACTATATCAAAAACTAACTACGTCTAACCGCCGTAAGGCATTAAGGAGTCAATATGCAACAAGAAGCATTAGGTATGGTGGAAACAAAGGGCCTGGTTGCTGCCATCGAAGCCGCAGACACCATGGTTAAGTCAGCCAACGTTACGCTGGTGGGTTACGAAAAAATTGGTTCTGGCTTAGTCACCGTGATGGTTCGCGGCGACGTTGGCGCGGTGAAAGCGGCTACCGACGCAGGTTCTGCCGCCGCCAGCAAAGTGGGTGAATTGGTTTCTATCCACGTTATTCCACGCCCTCACACCGAAGTTGAAAAAATTCTTCCAAGCGCCATGACAAAAAGCTGATTAGAGCAGGAGAGGTAAGATGAAAGATAACCTTGTTGACCAGATTGTGTCTGAAGTGATGCGCAAACAAGCCAACGGTACGATGGAAACAAGGGCCTCTTCTTTTTCGGGGGCCTGTGGTCTGACAGAGTTTGTGGGTACCGCCATTGGCAGCACCATTGGGTTGGTGATTGCCAATGTCGATCCGCAGCTGCATGAACTGATGGGAACAGACAAAAAGTACCGTTCTATCGGTATTCTCGGAGCCCGTACCGGAGCAGGTCCCCATATTTTTGCCGCCGATGAAGCGGTCAAAGCCACTAACAGCGAAATCCTGTCGATTGAACTACCGCGCGACACCATGGGCGGCGGCGGTCACGGTAGCTTAATTATTTTTGGTGCCGAAGACGTTTCCGACGTTCGCCGGGCGGTTGAAGTTGCCCTATCTGAAGTAGAACGAACCATGGGTGACGTTTATGGCTCGCCTGCCGGTCATTTGGAGTTCCAGTACACCGCCCGTGCCAGCTACGCCTTGAATAAAGCCTTTGGCGCACCGCTGGGCAAATCCTTTGGTATTACCGTCGGTTCACCGGCCGCTATCGGCGTTGTTATTGCCGACGTTGCCGCTAAAGCGGCGGTGATTGAGCCCGTAGGCTACTGCAGCCCGTCAAAAGGTACCAGCTTCAGTAACGAAGTTATCTTCACTTTTGCGGGTGATTCCGGCGCGGTGCGTCAGGCCGTTATTGCGGCCAGAGAGGTTGGTTTACAGCTTCTGGCGACGCTTGACCCGGCAGAAATTAAATCTACAACCGTGCCTTACATTTAGTCAGGCCGTATTGAGTAAGACCGTCTTGGGTTATCAAGCGTTAAAATAAGACAAGGAAAAGCAAGATGAATGATTTAGAAATATCCCAGGCCGTTGCCAATATATTGGGTAAGTATGGCGCAACGACGGGATCATCTGCCACTTCAAGCGCTTCGCCGACATCTGCCAACGCTGATGTTGCCCCGGTACAGGTTAAAGCCGAGCCTGAAGACCCGATCGCTAAAATGGTGGCTCAGATATTGAGTGAAACCACGGCGCAAAGCGCCAGCCGCGCTACGGTACCCGCACCGGCATCGATAGGCTTTAGCGCCAGCGCTGCCGATGCTTCAAATAATGGCATTTTTAGCCATATGGATCGGGCTATTGAGGCTGCCCATATCGCTCAGCGTCAATATTCCCTTTGTTCTATGGCCGATCGCGCCAGCTTTATCAAAGGCATTCGTGACGCGTTTAGTCAGCAGCCGGTGCTGGAGCAGCTCTCGCGCATGGCGGTTGAAGAAACGGGAATGGGCAACTTTCACGATAAGGTGATTAAAAACCGGGTGGCAGTATTACAAACGCCCGGCGTTGAAGACCTTGTGACTCAGGCCTGTAGCGGTGATAGTGGGCTAACGCTGGTTGAGTATTCAGCCTACGGCGTTATTGGCTCCATTACCCCGACCACCAACCCGACAGAGACCATTATCTGTAACGCGATTGGTATGCTGGCGGCGGGTAACTGCGTGGTGTTTAGCCCGCACCCGCGTTCAAAGCAGGTTTCGCTGCTGGCGATCGCCATGATTAACCAGAAGCTGGCCGAGTTAGGCGCTCCGGCGAATTTGGTCACCACCGTCGAGCAGCCGTCAATTGACAGCACCAATCAACTGATGAAGCATCCGAAGGTCCGAATGCTGGTCGCAACCGGCGGGCCAGCTATCGTCAATACCGTGATGTCCAGCGGCAAAAAGGCCATTGGTGCCGGTGCCGGTAACCCTCCGGTGGTGGTTGATGAAACGGCCAACATTGAGAAGGCGGCAAAAGACATCGTTAACGGCTGTAGCTTCGACAACAACATGCCCTGTGTGGCTGAAAAAGAGCTGTTAGTGGTCGATCAGGTGGCTGATTTTTTAATTCATTATATGAAGAAAAACGGCGCTTACCTGCTCAGCGATCGCGCTCAGATTCAGAAATTACAGGATCTGGTGCTGAACGAAAAAGCAACCGGACCGAACACGGCGTTTGTCGGTAAAGGGGCGGTTTATATCTTAGAGAAGCTGAATATTTCAGCGCCTGCCGATACCAAAATCATTCTGCTTGAAACCGATAAGACCCATCCGTTTGTGGTCCATGAACTGATGATGCCCATTTTACCGCTGGTTCGCGTTGATAACGTCGATGCGGCCATTGATTTGGCTATCGAGCTTGAGCAGGGCAATCGCCATACCGCCATCATGCACTCAACCAACGTTGAGAAGCTGACCAAAATGGCAAAACTGATTCAAACCACAATTTTTGTGAAAAACGGCCCGTCTTACGCGGGGTTGGGCGTGGGCGGTGAGGGCTACACCACCTTTACCATCGCCGGGCCTACCGGTGAAGGTTTAACCTCGGCTAAGTCTTTCGCCAGAATGCGCCGCTGCGTAATGGTTGAGTCTTTGAACATCCGTTGATGAGCCGGTTTTAACCATAAAGGCAGGAGAGAGCAGGCCATGAAGAAACGAATTATCAATGCGCCAAGCCGGGAAGTCGTGGACATGATTAAACGCAAAATGCCCAGTGATTCACGCGCTCGTTTACAACACTGCGCTATTGATGCCATTGGATTGATCATGGTTTCTATTCCCGATCTCTATTTTTACGCCGATGTGGCCAATAAAAGCTCTAACGTAGTTATTTCTGAGGTTTTTGGCAGCTGCCCGCAGCACGTCACCACGCTGGCGGTATTTGGCGAAACCTCAGCGGTTCAGTTGGCTATTCAGGCCATCGAAGATATCGATAGTGCAACACAGGGATTCTAGGATGAAAAAGATCCTCATGCTGGCCGGTGATTTCTCTGAAGACTATGAAGTCATGGTGCCTTATCAGGCGTTAACCATGCTCGGGTTTCAGGTGGATGTGGTATGCCCGAATAAGCTGAGCGGCGAGTTGATTAAAACCGCGATTCATGACTTCGAAGGCGATCAGACCTATACCGAAAAACCGGGGCATTTGTTTAAACTAACCGCTTCTTTCAACGATATTCAGCTCGATAGCTACGCCGGTTTTTATATCAGCGGCGGAAGATCGTCTGAGTATCTGCGTTTAGATAGCGACGTTTTGCACATGGTTCGCTTTGCGATGGGCTTTTCGCTGCCGATTGCCGCTATTTGCCACGGTCCACAGGTTTTGGTTGCCGCTAACGTTTTGAACGGCAAAAGGCTTACTGCCTATGCCGCAGTAAAGCCTGAGGTTGAACTTGCCGGTGGGACTTTCATCGATGTCGGCACTGACGGTTCGGTGGTTGACGGCAACTTAGTCACCGCGGCGACTTGGCTAGCCCATCCGGCCATTCTCAACGATTTTACCCGTCTGTTAGGGGTGAAGATTTTTTACTGACTGTTTATCAAACAAATTTACTGATTTCTCACTGAAATCGCTCTTAAGCGTGTTTATGCAGAACAAGTTAACGATTAATAGGAGTCATACACCATGATAGAGAAAGGTTTTTCTAACCCGACGGACCGCATCATCAAACTGAAAGCGATGATTATTGATGCAAAACCTTACGTTGAATCAGAGCGGGCGGTATTAGCCACTGAAGCCTATAAAGAAAATGAAGGCTTATCGCCGATCCTGCGCCGTGCCAAGGTCGTTGAGAACATTTTTAACCACCTGCCGGTCACTATTCGCGACGGTGAGCTGGTGGTTGGCGCGATTACTAAAAATCCTCGTTCCACTGAGATTTGCCCTGAGTTCTCTTATGACTGGGTAGAGAAAGAGTTCGAGACCATGGAACATCGTATTGCCGATCCATTCATTATTACCAAACAGACCGCGCAGGAGCTCCATGAAGCCTTTAAATATTGGCCGGGTAAAACTACCAGCGATCTTGCTTCGTCTTATATGTCGCAAAAAACCAAAGACAGCATGGCAAAAGGCGTCTTTACCGTGGGGAACTACTTCTTTGGCGGCGTAGGCCACGTGACGGTTGATTACGGTAAAATTTTGGAAATTGGTTTTCGCGGCATAATCAAAGAGGTTGCCGAAGCTATCACCAAGCTTGACCGCATGGACCCGAACTACATTAAGAAAGAGCAGTTCTATAACGCGGTTATCATCAGCTATAACGCAGCGATTAACTTTGCCCATCGCTATGCGGCTAAGGCGAATGAACTGGCGGCTCAAGAAACTAACCCAACGCGTAAAAACGAGCTGTTGCAAATTGCCAAAAACTGCAGCCGGGTTCCTGAGCACGGTGCGACTAACTTCTGGGAAGCGTGCCAGACCTTCTGGTTTATTCACTGCATGCTGCAAATTGAGTCAAGCGGCCATTCAATTTCTCCGGGGCGTTTTGACCAATACATGTACCCGTATCTGGTGGCTGATAAAGGCATCGCTAAAGAGTTTGCCCAAGAGCTGGTGGACTGCTGCTGGATCAAGCTGAACGATGTCAATAAAACCCGTGACGAAGTCTCTGCTCAAGCGTTTGCCGGTTATGCGGTATTCCAAAACCTGTGCGTGGGTGGTCAAACGGAAGATGGCCTGGATGCCACTAACGAACTGAGCTACATGTGTATGGAAGCCACGGCTCACGTGCGTTTACCGCAGCCGTCGTTCTCTATTCGCGTATGGCAAGGCACGCCCGATGCGTTCTTGTATCGCGCCTGTGAAGTAGTGCGCTTAGGCTTGGGCGTTCCGGCGATGTATAACGATGAAGTGATTATCCCGTCGTTACAAAACCGCGGCGTTTCGCTGCGCGATGCGCGTGATTACTGCATCATTGGCTGCGTTGAACCGCAGGCACCTCACCGTACCGAAGGCTGGCACGATGCCGCATTCTTTAACGTGGCTAAAGTGCTTGAGATTACGCTAAACGGCGGCAAGGTTAACGATACTCAGCTAGGCCCTGTTACCAAAGACTTAGCTAACTTTCGCAGCATTGACGATTTCTACGCGTCTTTTCAGGCTCAGATGGAATACTTTGTGCACCACTTGGTGGAAGCCTGTAACAGCGTTGATATTGCTCACGGCGAACGCTGCCCGCTGCCGTTCCTTTCCGCCATGGTTGATGACTGTATCGGCCGCGGGAAGTCTATTCAGGAAGGTGGCGCGATTTATAACTTCACCGGGCCTCAGGCCTTCGGCGTAGCGGACACCGGTGACTCGGTGTACGCCATTCAAAAGCAAGTGTTTGAAGACCACAGGCTTTCAGTGCAAGAGCTGAAAGAGGCGTTAAATGCCAACTTTGGCTATCCGGTTGGCGCGCAGTCTACTGCTGCAGCCAGCAAGGCATCGCTGAATGAGCAAGAGATTTATGAGGTGGTTAAGCGCGTGATTGCGCAAAACGGTTCGCTGGATGCCGGTTCGATTAAAAATGAAGTTTATCGTCAGCTTTCGTCGGGCGGTGCCGCTGCTTCAGAGCCTGCGGGCAACAATCGCTATCAGGAAATCCGTCGTATTTTAGAAAGCACGCCGTGCTTTGGTAATGATATCGACGCGGTAGATTTAGTCGCCCGTCGGTGTGCGCTGATTTACTGTAAAGAAGTGGAGAAATACACCAACCCGCGCGGCGGTCAGTTCCAGGCCGGTATCTATCCGGTATCGGCTAACGTGCTGTTTGGTAAAGACGTTGCGGCTTTGCCTGACGGTCGCTTAGCCAGAGAACCGCTGGCCGATGGCGTTTCTCCTCGTCAGGGTAAAGATAGCCTAGGCCCAACGGCGGCGGCTAACTCGGTGGCCAAGCTTGACCACTTTATTGCCTCTAACGGCACGCTGTATAACCAGAAATTCCTGCCTTCTGCTCTGGCGGGCGATAACGGGCTTAAGAACTTCAGCGGCATGGTTCGTGGCTATTTCGACAAGAAGGGGATGCACGTTCAGTTCAACGTGGTTAACCGGGATATCCTCATCGATGCGCAGAAAAACCCAGAGAAGTACCGGGATCTGGTGGTTCGCGTTGCGGGTTATAGCGCCCAGTTCGTGGTATTAGCCAAAGACGTTCAGGACGATATTATCAGCCGTACCGAACAAACGTTCTAATGCCGACGGTGCGATGGGTAAGGCTATTTGGCCTTACCCATTGTTAGCCGTAATCTGAGTTAGCCGTAATCTGACGGGTAAATCCCTACATCAATGGGCTTCAACCTAAGTAAATAATAATGAAGTCACGCAACATGAAGATCATTTTATGAGCGATATTGTATACGACACTGAAGGCATTATTTTTAATATTCAGCGATACTCTTTGCACGATGGACCGGGCATCAGAACCATTCCTTTTTTGAAAGGCTGCCCCTTGTCGTGTAAGTGGTGTAGCAACCCCGAGTCTCAGAAACCCCAGCCGGAAATAATTTTCCAGCAAAGTAACTGTATTCAGTGCGGTAAGTGCTTAGAAGCCTGCCGGTTCGGTGCACTGTCGTCACAAAACCCCTATTTTGTTGACCGCCAGCGCTGTACCGGCTGCGGTGAGTGTGCCAAGGTTTGCCCGACCGATGCGTTACTGATGAAAGGTAAACGTATGACGGTGTGGGAAGTGGTTCAGGAATTACAAAAAGATGAGAACGTTTACCGGCGTTCTAACGGTGGGATCACGCTGTCCGGCGGCGAGCCACTCTCTCAACCCGAATTTACCCGCGAACTTCTGATGGCCTGTAAAGAAAAGGGCTGGCATACCGCCATGGAAACCACCGGGCTAGCGCCAAAAGCGGTGATTGAAAGCGTATTCCCCTATGTCGATTTGGCGTTGGCCGATATTAAGGCTATCGATCCCGCGATACATAAAGACGCCACCGGCGTAGCGAATCAACTGATTCTTGAAAACTTGATTAGAATTTCTTATATCACTCAAGTTTCAGTGCGGATCCCGTTGGTTCCGGGGGTAAATGATGATCTGGATTCGATACGGGCAATTGCCGGTTTTGCTAAACTTATGAACAACGTTGAAACCATTCATATTTTGCCTTACCACAACTACGGTGAGAACAAGTATGCATTGCTTGGGCGTATTTATCCGATGGACGGTGCCGGTTTTATTGATGAAGACAGAGTGAATACGCTCAAACGTGAGATCGAGAGCATGGGATTTACTTGCCATATTGGTGGATGAATTTAGATTACGGAGTATCCAATGGATTATGCGTTCCATCTAAGGGATTTACTTGAGGTTGAGCGTTTACAAACGCTACAGGACAATTTAAGTAAAGCCATGGGGATCGCATTAGTCGTTGTCGATGCTGAAGGCATTCCGGTCACCAAGCCCAGCGGTTTTTCGCCGTTTTGCGTTGCCTCTCGTCAGAATCCGCTGAATGCCGAGAAGTGCTTCCAGTGCGATAACGCGGGCGGTCGTGCCGCGATGCTCCACGATAAGCCAATTGTTTATCGCTGCTACTGCAATTTTGTTGAGTTCGCCGTTCCTATTACCGTTCATGGCCAATATTTTGGCGCATTTATTTCAGGTCAGGTGAGGGTTGAGCCCGAAATAGAGCAGAGTATTGAGCATATTCTGGGGGTTGATGATTCCTGGCGCAGAGATCCCAACCTGATCGATTTGCATAAGAATGTGCACTTTATTCCCTATGAAAAATTTGAAGCCGCCGCCTATTCGTTGCTGCACGTTACCCTTTATCTGGCCGAGCAAGGCTATTCCAATATTATTCAAAAAGAGCTTAACGCCAACAGCGTTAAATTAGCCGATGAATTAAGAATGCGCGCTGAGCTTGAGCGTTTGCTTCATGAGGCCGAATTTAAAGCGCTCACCTATCAGATTAATCCTCATTTTTTGTTCAACGTGCTGAATACCATTGGCCGTTTAGCTTTTTTAGAAGGGGCTCAAAGTACCGAAACTACGGTGTATGATTTTGCCGATATGATGCGTTATATTCTTAAAAAGAGTGATAACAAGCTAATTACCATTAACAGCGAACTGAAGCACGTAAAGAGCTATTTGGCGATCCAGAAAATCAGAATGAAAGATCGCTTTACCTATGAGATCGACGTGCCGAAAAAGTATTTGGGCATTGCCAGCCCGTTCTTAATATTACAGCCGCTGATTGAGAACTGTTTTAACTATGTGGTGGAACCCAGAGAATGCATTAGCTTTATCTCAATTAAAGCTTTTGATAACGGTCGGGATGTGATTTTAGAAATTGCCGATAACGGTGATGGAATACCGGGCGAGAAGATTGGTCATATTTTATCGGGCGATATTGTTTGTAATAATGGCAGCAGTATTGGTATTAATAACGTTCAGAACAGGCTAAGGTTGTTTTTTGGTAACCACTATGGCTTAGAGATTGAAAGCCCCAATAAACCGAACATGGGAACGATAATTAGATTACGTTTTCCTATGACTCAACGATATACCGAAAATGATTCGAGTTGCAGTAACGCCGTAAGTGAGTGATGGGCCTATCGGGAATGGATTTTTTAGGCATTCCAGAGAGCTAACGCACCGGTGACTTGAAGCATGACGGGTATAATAATAAGAATGGAGTCATTATGTATAATATCGTTGTTGTTGAAGACGAACTTATTGAGCTAGAAGCGCTTCGCATTATTATTAACCGTGACATCAGCGGCGTTAAAATTTTTGAGGCTACCAAAGGCTCCGAAGCTATCCGGCTAATCGATGAGCTTGACCAAATTGATATGATATTAGTTGATATTAATATCCCCCTTCCTAACGGGCTTGACGTTATCCGTTACCTTAGACAAAAATCCAGAGAGACAAAAATCATTGTTATCACCGCCAATGATGATGTGGAAATGGTCAGAAATATGTTTGAGTTTAAGGTTGATGACTACTTGCTTAAGCCGGTTAAGCCGCAGTATTTAATTAAGGCCATTAAGAATAGCCTTAACTTCGATGAAAATTTAAACAATAAAATAAAAGAGCAAAAGGTCTATATTAATGAACTGATTAATAACTGCGATTATGTTCAATGGAATGATTTGATCATCAATAATGTTATTAATGAGGCCTACCGGGCAGCAAAAGATCAGCAGAGAATCATTGCTAACTTTATTATGATATTACAACAGATAGCCAAATCAAACGGATGGAAAATTGATGCTCTGAATAACACAGAAAAATTGATGAGCAATCTCAATTTTGATGAGCGAAGTTATTACAATACGTTTCGTATATTATTATCTATTGGTAATGACATTTTTGACGTAGCCTTTTTATCTTCCGGGGCTAAGTTAAATTCAATCCATCGCGCGCAGTATTATATCGAAAGAAATATATTCAAGAATATGACGCTAGACGATGTCGCCGATCATGCCTATATCAGTGCGTGTTACCTGAGCCGGTTATTTAAAAAGCAGTTTGGTATTGGCTATTCGGAATATCTGACGCACCGTAAGATGGTGATAGCCAAGCTATTGTTGAACTTCAGCGATTTGCAGATTAATGCGATTGCGCTGGAACTTTCCTATCAGGACGCTAACTATTTTTGTCGTCTGTTTAAAAAGGAAACGGGTCTGTCACCGTCGGAATATAGAAAGAATATGGTTGAAGTATAGCTATTTTCCGGCAGCCCTCGTTGTTTCCCCTTGTCATCACCACCTGTCGTCATCCCGCAGAACTCCATAGACATAAGGGGATATTTGTCCTATCGCGCTTAACTGAACAAAAAAGTCTTGTTCGAAACAAAGATATTCTATTTTGCCGGTATTAGAATCGGGAAAAGCGCATAGGGCGTTATGCTGGGGCTAAGTATGGATTCGTATCTCTTCACATCAGAATCGGTTTCTGAAGGTCATCCGGATAAGCTGGCTGACCAAATTTCAGATGCCATTCTTGATGCACATCTGGTTCAGGATCCTCATGCCCGCGTAGCCTGCGAATGTCTGGTTAAGACCGGCGTAGCCATCGTTGCCGGTGAAATAACCTCCAGTGCCAGAGTCGATATTGAACAGGTCGTGCGAAAAACCATTAATCGCGTTGGCTATACCAGTAGCGACATCGGGTTTGACGGCAATACCTGTAGCGTGGTGAATCTTCTTGGCCACCAGTCGCCGGATATCGACCGGGGAATTCTTCGGCACAGCCCGGATGAGCAGGGGGCTGGCGATCAGGGCATTATGTTTGGCTATGCGACCAATGAAACCCCGGAACTGATGCCTGCCGCCATTAGCTATGCCCATCGATTGATGGAGCGCCAGGCGCTGTTGCGTAAAAGCGAGCGCTTACCTTTTTTACTGCCGGACGCCAAAAGTCAGGTGACTTTCCGTTATGAAAATGGCCGGATAAAAGATATCGATACCATTGTGTTATCCACTCAACATCGGGAAGCGGTTAGCCTGTCTGACCTACGCGAAGCGGTAACGGAAGAGATTATTAAGCCGGTTATTCCAGCCCGCTACCTGTCAAAAACCACAAAATACCTGATTAATCCAACCGGCCGTTTTGTGGTGGGTGGCCCGATGGGCGACTGTGGTTTAACCGGTCGAAAAATTATTGTCGATACCTATGGCGGCGCGGCGCGCCACGGTGGAGGGGCGTTTTCAGGTAAAGACCCTTCTAAGGTTGACCGCTCTGCGGCCTATGCTGCACGCTATGTTGCCAAGAATATTGTTGCTGCCGGTTTCGCCGATCGCTGTGAAATCCAGATAGCCTATGCTATCGGAGTGGCCAGCCCGGTTTCAGTCATGGTCAATACCTTCGGCACGGAGAAAATACCGTCTGAGGTGTTGCAACGGCTGATCCTACAAACCTTCGATCTACGCCCTTACAGCATTATCAAGATGTTTGATTTGCTCAGCCCGCTTTATACCCGCACCGCCTGCTATGGTCACTTCGGCCGCGATATCTTCCCGTGGGAAAAAACCGCTCACGCCCCATTGCTTAAAGACGCCATATAGCGATATTTCGCCCGCCAACCTCAGGCGGATTCTCGGCGGTTGGCGGTCTTATCAGTTTGTTTCATAACCGTTATTTTGGCGTTAGTAATATCTTGTTGTTTAGTGGGGATGATGACAAAAATCTCCGGTTAGTTGTCAAGACATTTGCCTTTAAGCTCCCTACTATCAATGCTAAGTCAATCCCTGTCTGTCGGTTAGCGCTGACTAACTGACGCCATAAAATTAACTATATTAAGCAGCCGAAAGGCGATTAAGGAGTCAATATGCAACAAGAAGCATTAGGTATGGTGGAAACAAAAGGCTTGGTCGCTGCAATCGAAGCCGCCGACACCATGGTGAAATCGGCCAACGTTACGCTAGTGGGCTATGAAAAAATTGGTTCTGGTTTAGTGACCGTGATGGTTCGCGGCGACGTTGGCGCAGTAAAAGCGGCTACTGACGCGGGTTCTGCCGCTGCCAGCAAGGTTGGCGAATTGGTTTCTATTCACGTTATTCCTCGCCCTCACACTGAAGTTGAAAAAATTCTTCCTCAGGCCGGAACAAAAAACTAAATAAAGAGGGAGGGGTAAGATGAGTAACAGCCTTGTTGAGCAGATTGTTTCCGAAGTGATGCGCAAACAAAACGGCAGAACTGCGGAAATAGCGTCCCCTTCTTTTTTAAGGGGCTGTGGTCTGACTGAGTTTGTTGGAACGGCGATTGGTAACACCATTGGGCTAGTGATAGCCAATGTGGACTCTCAGCTCCATGAACTGATGGGGATCGACAAAAGATACCGTTCTATTGGTATTCTTGGTGCCAGAACCGGCGCGGGTCCACATATTTTTGCCGCAGATGAAGCGGTTAAAGCCACAAACTGTGAAGTGCTGTCGATTGAACTGCCGCGCGATACCATGGGCGGCGGTGGTCACGGTAGCCTGATTATTTTCGGCGCTGAAGACGTTTCAGACGCGCGGCGGGCGATTGAAGTTGCCTTATCCGAAGTGCAACGAACCATGGGGGATGTATATGGCTCCCCGGCCGGTCACCTTGAATTCCAATATACCGCCCGCGCCAGCTATGCGCTGAACAAGGCGTTTGGCGCTCCGCTGGGTAAGTCTTTTGGTATCACCGTGGGCTCTCCGGCTGCAATCGGTGTGGTGATTGCAGATGTGGCGGCTAAAGCGGCGGTTATTGAACCGGTGGGTTATTCCAGCCCGGCCAAAGGCACTAGCTTTAGTAACGAAGTAATTTTCACCTTCGCCGGTGATTCAGGTGCGGTGCGGCAGGCGGTGATCGCGGCCAGAGAGGTTGGCTTACAGCTTCTGGCGACGCTCGACCCGGCAGAGATTAAGTCAACAACGGTGCCTTATATTTAATGAGTCAATGAACGTACAGGCAGGACTGAATATGATAAGACAAAGCTTGGGCCTGATTGAAACCGTCGGTTTAGCGGCCGCAATTGAAGCGGCGGATACCGCGGTAAAATCGGCCAACGTACAGATTATTGGCTATGAGCTGACCAAAGGCGGCGGCATGGTGATGGTCAAAATGCTGGGAGAAGTTGGGGCGGTTAACGCTGCAATCTCTGCGGCAGCCGTGGCGGCGGCAAGGGTGAATAGGGTGGTTTCAACTAAAGTTATTGCGCGCATGGGGGAAGGGCTGGCGCTGATGGTTGCTTCACCTGAAACCGCGCAGGCTAAAGCGCCAGAAACAAAAGCCAGTCAGGCTATTGCCGTCACCGTGCTAGATAATGAAGACCTCTCGCTAGACTGTAGCTCACTGGCCGCGCAAGACATTGCCTTAGACGATGAGAAACCGTCGGCTAAAGCGGCGTCACAGCCGGTTAACCACGCCGAGACGCCTGATTCGAATAAGAAAAAGCGTAAATAGTTCTGCCGTTTTATCATCGGTCTTTCCCCCTCGTCGCCCCGGTGGAAACCGGGGTCCAGCCTTTAGGCTAAGCGCTAATTTGTTAGCTAAAACCTGGGTCCCGTTTTTCAACGGGATGACGGCATTAGGTTGGCGTTCTGAAAGGGGACTACCGGCGAGCCATTTATGCTAGCAGTCAGCTCATCAAACCCGCCGCCACGTTGACCGACAGCCCGAGTATCGACAAATTGAACAGGAAAGAGAGAACCGATTGGAATAGGGCAATGCGCCGAACTTCCGTGGTGCCGGTTTCAATATCAGCAGTCTGACATGCGACAGCGATGGTGAACGAGAAGTAGAGAAAATCCCAGTACTCAGGTTTTTCAGCCTTATCGGGAAAAATCAGTACTTTTTCTGCCTTGGCGCTTTTTCGGTAAAACAGATGAGCGTAATGCATGGTAAAAACCGTGGGTAATAAAGCCCAAGAGACAAAGAGCGTACTGCCGGTCAGCGCCAGATGGAGCGTTTTGGCTGAACCTGAAAGATTTTTAACGGTACTGAGTTCCAGAAAAATTGCCGCCATGCTTACCATACAGGCCATGCTAACCAGCGCCAGAACCTGACTGGCACTTTCATCCTGCGTACGGGCAATCTCGCTAATACGCTTCTTCCCGGAAAACATCATCAGTATCCAGATGAAAATCAGATACAGCCACGCCAGCACGTTCCAACCGATCAGTAATTTCTGTGATAAGGCAAATTTGGCAGGAAGCAAGAAATAGCAGGCGATGCCTGCCAATATGGATATGAGGAAATTTGGACGGGTCTTTAAGTAGTGCCTCACCGGGATGAAGGGCATAACGTTTACCTCGTACTATATCAAAGCAATGAGAGATAACTGTAGTTTAGCCACAGTTATCCGCGTTAGCAGCCTGACTTGGCTGCTAACGCGGTGTTACCTAACTCATTACCAGCTATAGCTAACGCCTACGCCTCCGCCAAAGCTGCGATAGCCGTCTGCGCCAGTTTGGCCTTCCAGATGAACCCAGGTGTTCAAGTTATCGGTAAATTCGCTCTGTATACCGACTTTCATCTCAGCCCTGTTTTTTGGCATATCCTGATCGATACGCATCTCGTTCAACGTCACCGATGCCCCTTGTTGGGTGTGCCACCAGTTAACTTCAGTAAACGGATGAAGCGTGTAATCATCATATTTAATCTTGCCGGTCAGGCGGCTACCAAGACGGGTGCTCCAGCTGTCATTATTCTGACCATCGATCACGGCGTTGCTTGAGTCAACGAAACGGTCGGCAGAATATTTGCTATAAACCACCTGAGCCTGAGGAATCAGACGCCACTCAACCTTGCTGTTATCGTTAAGAATAAAGCTGTAGCCACTTTCCACCGAGGCAGTCAACGCACGAGAATCATACTTGTCCGCTGCCATTCCATCGCCTGATACATCGTTATTGTACCAACCGTACTGGAACCAGTTATCGACATAGGCACCCGAATGCTCTTTGGCATCGGCAAACCAGGTTGCATACATACCCAGACTGAAACCGTCCAGTGAACCGGTTGCGCTATGGTTTACACCGTTCAGGTTGCGGTTACCGGTAGAATCCGTATCTACATCGCCCCAGCTACCCATTGCTCCAATTGACAGGCGCTGTTCACTATCGGTGAAATCGAGTAGATCGCCACCGACCTGAACCAGCGTGTAATCACCGTTCATATCGATATTGCCGCCAGCGGCCTTGCTATCAACGTGACCGCTGATAATTCGACCCCATGCGTTACCGTTATCGCTCTTAAACTGGCTGCCCTGACGATCGAACAGCGTTTGCATTTGTAGCAGGTTGGTCATTGACTGGTTACCCAGATAGACACCGATTTCCGGGCGGTATTGCGGTATTACGCCGGGGGTTGGCGCCGGGGAGTTACCGCCCCATGAACGCAGATACCAGTTACCATCGGCTAAGCCAGGTTGTCCCTGATACAGGCTATATTCGTATGCACCGGCGACCACGCGATTGGCTAGCGTAAACTGGCCGTTTGACTGCCCGGCAACGCTGACTACTTCGATACCGTTAACCGTCTGGGCACCGGTTCCACCGGCGTTGTTGATAATTACATTGGTGGTACCTGATGTATCACCCAATACCACTAGTTTATCGGTAACCGAACTATCGTCGCCCAGCCTGGTGCTCAGCGTCAGCTGACCATTATTAGCAACGTAGTTGCCTTTAACGATTAACCGGCTGCGAGGGTCTGGGCTAGCCATCAATATTTGGCCATTGTTGATCATATTGCCACCGACGGTAAAATTACCCGTTGGTGAGGCCGTTACGCCAACGGCGGCATCGGCAACGGCCAGCAATCCATTGTTGATAACGCTGCCGTTCACGCCACCGTAACCGCCGAGCATTGCCCCTTGAGCAACGGTAACCGTTTGCAGGCTTCCTAAGACTGAATCATTAAATAGAACCAGCCCTCCGGAATTAACCGAGGTGGTACCTGTATAGGTCTGACTTTTATTCAGAGCCAGCTTGCCAGTGCCCTGTTGAATCACATCGCCACTGCCGCTGATAACTGCATCGTATAACTGGTTGCTACCGTGGTTAAAGATCAGTACGCCATTGTCAGAAATGTCTCCCATTACGCTACCGTAATCGCCGCCGTTGCCCAGCTGTAGGGTGCCGGAATCGATAGTGGTGATGCCTGAGAACGTATTCTTGTTGGTCAGTATTAACGTACCACTGCCGGTTTTCGTCAGGTTACCGCTGCCGGAGATAACTCCGCTGATAGTATTGTCAGTGGTGTTATTTGTCGTCAAGGTCGCGCTACCTAACACAACATTACCGGCACCGCTTAAGTTATTAACGTGCTGATCGAAGTGATTAAGGTTAAGCGTTGCGCCATCGGCAACGAGCACCTGCTGGCTGTTAGCGATGATATCCGTATGTCCGGCCTGTAAGGTACCGCCATTGATTAACGTTGTTCCGCTATAAGTATTGGACTTGGTTAGCTGTAGCGTACCGTCACCGGCCTTGGTCAAGGATTTTCCATCCCAGCCGGTTGCCGAATTGGCCGCTTCATCAGCCAGAACTACGTCCATGTCGAAATATTCGTTAGCGTCGCTCAGCGTGAATGTTCCATTCGCGTTGGCCGGGGTTGCCGTATGTGCTGCATACCAGGTTAATGCCAGACCAATATTATAGGTCTGGCCGTCATTAATGGCCGTGATAGACAGATAATCCACCGGGCTAGAAGCGCCACCTAGATTAATCGCGGCAAAATCTCCCGTCAGGTTACCCGGCGCCGACGTTTGAATAACGTTGAACAGGCTATAGGCCAACTGCGTTGCGCTGGCGGCTTCAGGAGCGCTGTAGCCGGACAGGTTAAAGATTGAATTACTGCCGAGATCGGCGGTATCTGCCGTTATTACCGGGCTAGTATTGCCCGCCACAATTTCCAGCGTACCTTCGGTTTCAAACTGATTAGTGATGGTCAGTGAGGCATCCGCCGCCATTGACGTGGTTGCGCCCGCGGCCGTTTGGTAATCACCCGCGTTAAATGCTCCGTTTTGAGTAAATTTCAGTTTACCTTCATTGACTAACACTTGGCCCTGTGATGAGCCAAGGGTGCTTAACGTCGCGATTCCTGCGCCGGATTTAATCAGGGTTCCGCCGCCGCTGAGCTGATTAGTCAGCGTGCTATCCTGCGCAAATGCCAGTTCCAGTTCATCGTTGTTGGTAATGCCTGATAAACCCAGAGCCTGCGCTTGGGTTCCAACCAGTCGTCCCTGATTGATCGTGGTTGAGCCGCTGTAGAAATTAATACCGGTTAACGTGAACGTATCTGTACCGGTTTTAATTAGGCTACCGTTACCGTTAATAGAGCCATCAAAGGTGGTCGCCGCTAGGCTGTTTACCGTTAGGTGGCCATTGCCTAGCAGAATTGCACCGCGGCCGGATAAATTATTGGCTATCTGACTAAAATTATTCAGGTTAAGTTCGGCGCCATTACTCATCGTTACGCTTGCCGCGTTAGAGAATGCGTTATTTACGTTGGTTTGTAGCGTTCCGTCCTTGATCTTCACACCACCGGTAAAGGTATTGGCTGAGGAAAGGATCAGGGTTCCTGCGCCTTCTTTAGTCAGATCTTTACCGTTCCATCCGGTTGCTGACGTTGCCCGATCGGCTAATGCGATGTCCACATTGAAGGTATCAGCTTCGTTATCCAGAGTGAAAACACCATTGCCCGTTAGAGCGCCAGACAGCCACGTCAGGCCAAAGCCCACGTTGTAGTCTTTATTATCGGCGCTCTTACCTGCACTGACCTTCAGATAATCTACCGAGCTAGATACTCCGCCTAGATCGATGTTGGCAAAATCACCGCTGATACCGCCCGTTGTACGAACCAGAGTAAATTCAGTGTTGGGTAATTCACTGGCTTTTGTCGGGCTGATGCTGGCATCAATACCGGTAACGTTTAGCGTACCGCTAAGTGTCGCAGTAGCCGCGCTGATTATTGGTTCAATCGTTCCTATGTGGATATTCAGCGTTGAGCCGGTACTTTGGGTCAGTGCGCCGCTCAGGGCTAAGGAGGAGTCTGTCGCCAGCGAGGTGGTTGCGCCACCGGCGGTGGTCAGGCTAGCTCCGGTAAACGCGCCGGTCTGAGCCAAATTCAGGGTGCCGCCGTTGACGGCGATAGCGCCCTGTTTTGAACCGGTTCCGGACAATGTGGCAATCCCGCTGCCGGTTTTCACCAGACTACCGGTACCGCTGAGTACATTACTCAGGGTGTTGTCGGTGGCGAAATCAAGCTGCAGGGTAGCGCTGTTAGCTATGGCTCCGGTTCCCAACGCCTTGCTTTGGGTGGCGATTAGCGTACCGGCGCTTACGGTGCTGCCGCCCTGATAGGTATTGTTACCGCTCAGAGTCAGGCTACCGGTGCCGGTTTTGGCTAAACTACCGGTGCCGCTGATAACGCCGCCAAACGTGGTGTTGGCGCTATTGTTGGCGGTTAGCGCCGCCGTGCCAAGGGTGATTTGACCGAGGCCGGTCAGGTTATTGGCCCGCTGGGCATAGTTGTTTAAGTTCAGCGTGGCTCCGCTGCCTACCGAGACGTTGGCGCTGCTGGCGAAGGCATTGCTCACGCCGGTACGCAGGGTTCCTGCATTAATCAGGGTGTCGCCGGTATAGGTATTGGCAGCGGATAGGGTCAACGTTCCCTGACCGGCCTTGGTCAGGGTGGTACCGTTCCAGCCGCCGGATGCGGCTTGGTTAGCCAATACCACATCGACATTAAAGGCGTCAGTTGGGGCGGCGAGCGTAAAGGTGCCGTTGCCGAGGGTGGAACCCGCTAACCACGTCAGGCCAAAGCCGACGTTGTAATCGACAGCGTTCACCACGCGACCGGTCAGCGTGAGGTAGTCGACGCTGCTGGCGGCTCCGCCCATATTGATGTTGGTAAAGTTACCGGTGATGCCGCCGCTGGTAGTATGAATCACGGTAAACTGAGTACCGGTCAGGGCGCTGGCGGTGGTCGGTGCGGCGGCGCTGAAACCGCTGATGGCCAGCGAGCCGCTTAGTGAGGCGCTCAGCGCCGTGATAGCAGGATTAACGCTGCCGATGCCCACGCTCAGCGTTGAGCCGGTACTTTGGGTCAGTGCGCCGCTCAGGACTAGACTGGAGTCTGCCGCTAATGAGGTGGTTGCTCCATTGGCGGTGGTCAGGCTGGCTCCGTTAAACGCGCCGGTCTGAGCCAAATTCAGGGTGCCGCCATTAACGGCGATCGCGCCCTGTTTTGACCCAGTTCCGGACAATGTGGCAATACCGCTGCCGGTTTTCACCAGACTGCCGGTGCCGCTGAGTACATTACTCAGGGTGCCCGCGGTGGCGAAGTCGAGCTGCAGGGTGCCACTGTTAGCCACGGCACCTGTTCCCAGCGCCTTGCTTTGGGTGGCAATCAGCGTACCGGCGCTAATGGTGCTGCCGCCCTGATAGGTATTGTTACCGCTCAGGGTCAGGCTACCGGTGCCGGTTTTGGCTAAACGGCCGTTGCCGCTGATAACGCCGCCAAACGCGGTGTTGGCGCTATTGTTGGCGGTCAGCGCCGCCGTGCCGAGGGTGATTTGACCGAGGCCGGACAGGTTATTAGCCTGCTGGGCATAGTTGTTTAAATCCAGCGTGGATCCGGTGCCCACAGAGACGTTGGCGCTGCTGGCAAAGGCGTTAACGACGCCGGTGCGTAAGGTGCCTGCGTTAATCAGGGTATCGCCGGTATAGGTATTGACGGAGGATAGAGTCAACGTTCCCAGACCGGCCTTGGTCAGGGTAGTACCGTTCCAGATGCCGGATGCGGCTTGGTTAGCCAATACTACATCGACATTAAAGGCGTCATTTGCGTTAGCGAGCGTAAATAGGCCGTTACCCAGCGTGCTACCCGCTAACCACGTCAGGCCAAAGCCCACGTTGTAGTCTTTATTATCGACGCTCTTACCTGCGTTGACCTTCAGATAATCCACCGAGCTGGATGCTCCGCCCAGATTGACGCTGGTAAAGTTACCGGTGATGCCGCCGGTAGTATGAATCACGGTAAACTGGCTGCCGGTTAAAGCGCTGGCGCTGGCTGGTGTGGTGGTGCTGAAGCCGCTGATGGCCAGCGAGCCGCTCAGTGAGGCGGTCACCGCCGTGATAGCAGGATTAACGCTGCCGATGCCCACGCTCAGCGTTGATCCGGTATTTTGGGTCAGTGCGCCGCTCAGGACTAAGCTGGAGTCTGCCGCCAGCGCGGTGGTTGCGCCATTGGCGGTGATCAGGCTGGCTCCGTTAAATGCGCCGGTTTGAGCCAGGTTCAGGGTGCCGCCGTTAACGGCAATCGCGCCCTGTTTTGACCCAGTTCCTGACAATGTGGCAATGCCGCTGCCGGTTTTCACCAGACTACCGGTGCCGCTGAGTACATTACTCAGGGTGCCCGCGGTGGCGAAGTCGAGCTGCAGGGTAGCGCTGTTCGCTATGGCACCGGTTCCCAACGCCTTGCTTTGGGTGGCGATTAGCGTACCGGCACTAATGGTGCTGCCGCCCTGATAGGTATTGTTACCGCTCAGGGTCAGGCTACTGGTGCCGGTTTTGACTAAACTACCGGTGCCGCTGATAACGCCTTCAAACGTGGTGTTGGCGCTATTGTTGGCGGTCAGCGCTGCCGAGCCGAGGGTGATTTTGCCGAGGCCGGACAGGTTATTGGCCCGCTGGGCATAGTTGTTTAAATCCAGCGTGGCTCCGTTGCCCACCGATACGTTGGCGCTGTTGGCAAAGGCGTTAACGACGCCGGTGCGTAAGGTGCCTGCGTTGATCAGGGTATTTCCGGTATAGGTATTGACGGCGGATAGGGTTAGCGTTCCCAGACCGGCTTTGGTCAGGGCGGTACCGTTCCAGCTGCCGGCTGCGGCTTGGTTAGCCAGGACCACATCGACATTAAAGGCGTCAGCGGCGGCGGCGAGCGTAAAGGTGCCGTTGCCGAAGGTGGTGCCCGCTAACCACGTCAGGCCAAAGCCGACGTTGTAGTCAACGCCGTTCACCACGCGACCGGCCAGCGTGAGGTAGTCGACGCTGCTGGCGGCTCCGCCCAGATTGACGCTGGAAAAGTTACCGCTGATGCCGTCGGTGGTATGAATTACAGTATATTGGCTGCCGGTTAAAGCGCTGGCGCTGTTCGGGGCAGTAGCACTGAAGCCGCTGATGGACAGGGTGCCGCCCAGCGTGGCGCTCAGCGCCGTGATAGCAGGGTTAACGCTGCCGATACCCACGCTCAGCGTTGAGCTGGTATTTTGGGTCAGTGCGCCGCTCAGGACTAAGCTGGAGTTTGCCGCCAGCGCGGTGGTTGCGCCACCGGTGGTGGTCAGGCTGGCCCCGTTAAACGCGCCGGTCTGAGCCAGGTTCAGGGTGCCGCCGTTAACGGCAATCGCGCCCTGTTTTGAACCGGTTCCGGACAATGTGGCAATACCGGTGCCGGTTTTTACCAGACTGCCGGTGCCGCTGAGTACATTACTCAGGGTGCCCGCGGTGGCGAAATTGAGCTGCAGGGTACCGCTGTTCGCTATGGCACCGGCACCCAACGCTTGGCTTTGAGTGGCAATCAGCGTACCGGCGCTAATGGTGGTGCCGCCCTGATAGGTATTGATACCGCTTAGGGTCAGGTTACTGGTGCCGGTTTTGACTAAACCGCCGGTGCCGCTGATAACGCCGCCAAACGTGGTGTTGGCGTTATTGTTGGCGGTTAGCGCCGCCGTGCCGAGGGTGATTTTGCCGAGGCCGGATAGGTTATTGGCCTGCTGAGCATAGTTGTTTAAATCCAGCGTGGCTCCGCTGCTTACCGAAACGTTAGCGCTGCTGGCGAAGGCATTGTTCACGCCAGTGCGTAAGGTGCCAGCGCTAATCAAAGTATTTCCAGTATAGGTATTGGCGGCGGATAGGGTCAGCGTTCCCAGACCGGCCTTGGTCAGGGAAGTACCGTTCCAGCCGCCGGATGCGGCTTGGTTAGCCAGTACCACATCGACATTAAACTCGTCAGTTGAGTCGGCGAGCGTAAAGGTGCCGCTGCCAAGGGTGGAGCCCGCTAACCACGTCAGGCCAAAGCCGACGTTGTAATCGACAGCGTTCACTACGCGACCGGCCAGCGTGAGGTAGTCGACGCTGCTGGCAGCCCCGTCGAGATCGACGCTGGTAAAGTCACCGGTGATGCCGCCTCCGGTGGTATGAATCACGGTAAACTGGTTGTTGGTCAGGGCGCTGGCGCTGGTTGGGGCGGTAGCACTGAAGCCGCTGATGGCCAGCGAGCCGCTCAGTGAGGCGCTCAGGGCCGTGATAGCAGGATTAACGCTGCCGATACCCGTGCTCAGCATTGAGCCGGTATTTTGGGTCAGTGCGCCGCTCAGGACTAAGCTGGAGTTTGTTGCCAGCACGGTGGCTGCACCGTTGGCGGTAGACAGGCTGGCTCCGTTAAATGCGCCGGTTTGAGTCAGATTCAGGGTACCGCCGTTGACGGCGATAGCTCCCTGTGTTGAACCGGTTCCGGACAATGTGGCAATACCGCTGCCGGTTTTCACCAGACTGCCGGTACCGCTGAGTACGCTACTCAGGGCTCCATCGGCGGAAAAATCGAGCTGTAGAGTACCGCTGTTAGCTATGGCACCGGTTCCCAACGCTTGGCTTTTGGTGGCAATCAGCGTACCGGCGCTAACGGTGGTGGTGCCCTGATAGGTATTGTTACCGCTCAGAGTCAGGCTACCGGTGCCGGTTTTGGCTAAACGGCCGGTGCCGCTGATAACGCCGCCAAACGTGGTGTTGGCGCTATTGTTGGCGGTTAGCGCGGCCGTGCCGAGGGTGATTTGACCGAGGCCGGTTAGGTTATTGGCCTGCTGGGCATAGTTGTTTAAATCTAGCGTGGTTCCGCTGCTCACTGAGACGTTGGCGCTGTTAGCAAAGGCGTTAGCGACGCCGGTGCGTAAGGTGCCTGCGTTAATCAGGGTGTCGCCGGTATAGGTATTGGCGGCGGATAGGGTCAGCGTTCCCTGACCGGCTTTGGTCAGGGTAGTACCGTTCCAGATGCCGGATGCGGCTTGGTTAGCCAGTACTACATCGACATTAAACGCGTCAGTTGAGTCGGTAAGCGTAAATAGGCCGTTACCCAGAGTGGTACCCGCTAACCACGTCAGGCCAAAGCCGACGTTGTAGTCAACGCCGTCCACCACGCGACCGGCCAGCGTGAGGTAGTCGACGCTGCTGGCAGCGCCGCCCAGATTGACGCTGGAAAAGCTACCGCTGATGCCGTCGGTGGTATGAATCACAGTATATTGGCTGTCGGGCAGGTCGCTGGCGCTGGTTGGCGTTACGCTGGTATCGATGCCCGATAGGTTGAGCGTCCCGCCTAACGTTGCGCTATCGGCACTGATCTTTGGCGTGTCGCTTCCCATCGCGATGTTCAGTATGGCTCCGGCAGTTTGGCTTAGTGCGTCGCTGAGGATTAACGTCGAATCTGCCGCCAGTGCGGTGGTTGCGCCACTGGCGGTGGTCAGGCTTTCTCCGTTAAATGCGCCGGTCTGAGTGAGATTCAGGGTGCCAGCGTTGACGGCTATCTCGCCCTGAGTTGAACCCGCTCCGGATAGAGTAGCGACACCGCTGCCGGTTTTTACCAGACTGCCGGTACCGCTGAGTACATTATTCAGGGTGCTGTTGCTGGCAAAATTGAGCTGGAGGGTGCTGCCGTTAGCCACGGTTCCCGTTCCCAGCGCACCACCATGGGTGGCCAGCAGCGTACCGGCACTAATCGTCGTTCCACCCGTATAGGTATTCGCCCCGCTAAGGGTTAGCGTACCAGCACCATTTTTGGTCACACTACCATCGCTGCTGATAACGCCGGTATAGGCTGAATTATTGCTACGGTTGAAAAGCACTACGCCGTCGTTAGCGATATTTCCGGCATAGTCGCCGGTGAGCCCGCCGCTACCAATTTGTAGCGTAGAACCGCTATTAATCTGGGTATCGCCGGTATAGCTGTTACTTCCGGTCAGCGTTAAGGTGCCGCCTTGTAGCGTTAGCGTTCCTGCTGTACCGCTTAGCACGCCGGCTAAGCTACCGCCGCTGGTAATATTGAGATTACCAGCGTTAATATTGAGATTACCCGCACCGTTCAGTTGGCCGACGGTTTGCGTCTTACCGTTAAGGTTGGTGTTCGCGCCACTGCTGATAATCAAATTACTGGTCTTACCCAATGCGTTATCGCTTCCGGCAATTAAGGTGCCGCTGGCAACGGTAGTACTTCCGGTATAGGTATTGGCCGCATTATTCAGCGTGATGCTAGTGGTGGCATTAATCGCCAGATTACCGCTGCCAATCAGCTTGGCTCGCAGTTCATTCGCGCCTGACGGCGTTGTGGTATCGCCTGACAGCGACAGGGTCTGCCCACTCTGTAAATCAAGTTGCGAAAGGGTATAGCGCGTAAACAGGCCGGTTGAATCATCGCCAAGAGCAAAACCATAGGTGCCGATAGCAACGATATTTGAGCTTTGAACAATGTTGGCGGTATCCACCACCGGATTACCGGCCAAGTCGGTCAGCGTTAAGTTTTCAGAACTTCCCGATACGCCGTTAGAGGTTATCAGGCGGAAATTAATACCATCGTCCTGAGTCAGTAAGCTAGCTGAAGTGTTAACAATTGAATTCGGATCGATTGATATATTACCGGAGTTCAGCGTTAGTAGCCCGGTGGAGTTAATCGTTCCAGTCGCCAGATTATTAAAGGTTAGCTTACCGCCGTTGAGCGTCAGGCCTCCAATATTCTGAGTATTAGCACCGACGGTGGTTAAGCTGCCACTATCCAGCTGTAAAATCGCGTTAGTTAATGCGGCGGTATTGTTACCTGATAAAACAAAACTGCTCTTACCCAGTTGAACGGTACCGGCGAATGCGCTTCCCACGCCAGACCCAAACTGGAAAGTGTTGCTATCCGCAAGTAAACCAACCTGTAGTAAGCCCGCGCCGGAAAGTGCGTTATTAAAGGTATAGTTGCCGGCCGACGGCTCATCAACAAACAGTGATGCTCCCGAAGCAATGCTGACCGCGCCGGAACTGACCGTTCCGCCGTTGGTCAGGCGCAAGGTTCCGTTAGAAACGGCCGTGCCGCCGGTATAGGTATTTACGCCGGTGAGGGTGAAAACGCCGGTTCCCGTTTTGGTTAGTTTACCCGCACCGCTAAAAATGTTGTCAGTGGCAATAGCAAAACCGTTGGAGTCGATAGTGCCGCCATTGGTACCCAGTACCAAATTACTGGTAGAAAAACCGCTAATGAATGAATTGTTATCGCTTTTGGCCTGTAGTACGCCGCCGTTGAAATTGACGATCCCTGTGGTGCCGGTGCCGCGTTGAAGGCTATTTGTTGATAGCGTGCCTGAATTGTTCAGGTTAACCGTGCCGTTTCCGGTACCGTTGCCGACCTGCACGCTACCCGCATTGACCTGAGAGCCGGTACCGTCAATCGTCATATAGCCCGCAGTGCCCGCTGCATAACCCAGATATAGGGCGTTAGCAACGTTGACCTGACCGCCATTATTCACGGTTAGTGTGTTATTTCCTGCGGTGGCATTACCAATGGACAACGTGTCCATCACCACGTTTGAACCGGCGTTACTCACGGTCATCGTACTGGCGTTATCAATGGTACCTTTGGTTACCTGAACGGTATTTCCACCGTTGATAACCACGCCTCCGCCGCTAACCTGCAATAAAGACGTTGGATCTAACAGCGCTATCGCGCCGGTTAATGTTAACGTACCGCTTCCCTGCTTAGAGACCGTTCCATTACCGCTGATAGTACCGGCATAGGTAGTACTTGCCGTGCTGTTAACGGTTAGCAGCCCGGTTCCTGTGGTAATAGCGCCGCCCGTACCGCTCAGGCTTTTTAGCGTTTGGTTAAAGTTATTTAAATCAAACGTGCCGCCGGTAATATTCAGGCCAGAGCTGGCGGTAATAATATTGGTGGTATTAGCCTGTAACACACCTCCCGCAATGGAGGTTGCGCCGGTATAAGTATTGGTTTTAGTCAGTACTAACGTACCGTCACTCACTTTACTTAGCCCGCCGGCATTGGTTAGTAGGCTATCCAGTATGAGAATATTACCGCTGGCAATGTCTGCCGTGGATATATTTGCCGCGTTGGTGCTTAGCGAAATGCTGGGGGCAACAATACTGCCATTGCCGCTGAAACGGCCTGCGGTGGAGGTTATACCGCCGGTTCCCGCATTCAGGTTAAACACCCCTCCGTTAGCCGCTACCGTGCCGCCAGAATTGATGTTGATGGTCTGTGCCTGCAGCGTACTGCCGTTATTACCTTGCACGGTTCCGCCGTTGTTAACGGCAAAAAGACCAAACCCAGCGTTACCATAACGAACTCCGTCGGTAAGCGAGAAGGTTCCCCCGTTTACCGTGGTATTGGTTTGAATATCTGAGTTATATAATGCATCGCCATTATTACCGTGGAAAATTACCTCACCGGCACCGGTCTTATTTACGACAATGGTAGCGGTAGATATTGACGCGATAGGATCATAAAAATGGATGAAATTGCCCGCAGAAGCATCCATATTCAGGCTGCCTGCGCCACCGAGATAAATGGCATTGGGGTTACCAGAATCGGCTACCGGGGCATAAAGACCGCCGCTAGTTGGGGTGAAGCTAGCGGCCTGACGGTTACCCTGAAACGTAATATCACCACCGTTGGCATTCAGGTTGATGGTACCTGTTTTCAGGTAAATGGCTCCGCCCAGAGTTTTAGCATAGTTATTGGTTACGCTGGAACCCGCTCCAAGGGTTAGCGTTGCCGCCGAGCCCGCATCGTAATAAATGGCACCGCCGTAGCCGAACCCGTTTAATGAATAAGCGTAGTTATTTTTGAACGTAGTCGCACCGTTAAAGGTCATCAGGTAGTTGTAGTTACCACCATTACCATAGGCGCTGACTGCTCCGCCCAGTGCGTTATAATTATTCTTCGGCTCAATAACATAGTTGCCATCAAAGGTGGTTGTATTATTGAATATTAGATTAACGCCGGCCGAGCCGGGGCTTAGGTAACCAATATTAATCGCACCGCCGCGCGAATGCTGATCGTCAACGTGATCGGGATAAGTAGCGGAATTGGTTGTTGTACCGTAGACGTAGTTGCCGGAAAACGTGGTAGGCCCATTAAATTGTATGCTGGCAGCACCTCCCCAAGCATCAATGGCGCCACCGAAAACCGATGAATGGTTATTGGTGAAATTGGTCTCGTCGGCAAACGACATTGTGCCGCCATTGACATCATATACCGATAGTGCGCCGCCGTAGTCAGCCGTCCAGTTGCTGTCAAAGGTGACTTTACCTTTAAAGTTCATGGTGTTCTGACCATAAAGCCCAACTACGCCGGGTTGATCGGCTAGCCCATGGTTTCCTCTGAACACGACTCCGGCGGTGCCACCATCGATATTCATGGTGGAATTTGTACCACCGCGAATCGCTAAGATAGGTCCATAGTCTGCGGAAGCAAAGGTGTTGTAATCCGTCGGGCCAATATTCAGGAACGTAGTACCTTCCAAATTGATATTGGCAACATCATTGGATTGAGACATCTTTATCAACGCGTTCTGAGGGCCCGTGAACGGTTTCGAGGTAATGATGGCATTATTAATGGAGATAGTACTGGTGGTTGCAGACAGATCTAATAACCGCTGGCCGCTGGAAGCAGCGGCAGAAATGGTGTAGCCATTACCGTCAATCGAAATAATAGATCTAGCCGCACTATTTACAGCAAAACCCGTGTTCCAATTCACATCACCGTCAAGTATTAAGTCATAAACGCCGATGTTCAGGCCATTAGTATAAATATCCTGATTATTGGTTAACGTGGTTGGCGCGCCAAAGGCACTGAGGGATAGTCCCAAATAAAACGAGGGGAATGCAATAACGATAGCTTTTTGTAACGAGTTAAGCGCATTTCTCTTATTCTTCTTTGCGCTGATTTTGTTGTCCATAATTACTTGTCCTTAGGGTAATCCGCGCAAAGCGGAACGTGATCTTTATAGTATATTTAAAGGCTTAGCTTATTAGTTTAGTAGCTAATTAATTAATTAACAAACGAGTGGAAATGATATTTTATATCCGCTCATTTGGCCCTGCGTTCAATGCGTTTAAATTTAATAAATGTGGTGGTATGTAATTAAAATTATTTTTAAGTAAAAGTTATGTTAATCATTAAATTAGTGTGATAATAAAATTTGTAAGAATTTTGTTGCGCCAACTAATTGAATAAAACTAGGTATATAAGAGTTGTTAATTGGCTATTAATCAATACCCAACATGGGGTATTATTTGGCTCTGAATTAGCCTAAAAGGTATTCTTTACTTGCAACACCACGCGATCACGCTTTAACCCGGTAATATCGGGCCGCTGCGGTGACTGGGTTTGGAAATGGGTAACATCCTTGCTAATCGCATCTGCGTCTTCCTCCGTCTGATAGACGATAGTGCCAATAAATTTCGGGCTTCGGGCTGCTTAGAGATGAGATAGATTTAATTTCACAAGTCGATACGTTAGTATCAATTTCTAATATAGGTTTGTCAACCCAGACTAGTCATTTTGTTGTTATTCTTAAACTACCTCTATGGAGGTGGTGAGTGTTCCTGTGGGGCTTTGCCCGTAGGATGCCGTGCTAAATATTAGCTAGGCTTATTAGGCAGCAAATAAAAGTAGTAAATAGCATGAGCAGATATGAATTTGTTTCACACGTATTCTATCGTTGTCAGTATCACTTCGTCTGGACGCCAAAGTACAGGTACAAGATCTTTAACGGTAATATTAATGAAGAACGCTACCGATGTATGTATGTTTACTGGCGTAGGTTTAGACCTGTGGTGGATAAATATATGCTTTTAGCATTGGCGGCCATGTAATAAATAATAAAATGGATTATTCGTGGGTGGCCGGTGCGTGATGGAGTTTGGACTTGATTTAACCGGGAATAGAATAATGATGTCGAACAGGCGAGCTATAGGGAAAAAGAGGGGCGTAATCGCCCCCTTGGTTTCTATACTGCTGTAGTGTATTGACCGAACTTAAACAGGTCTAACGAGTTTTTAATATCCAGTTTAAACATAATATTATAGCGATGGACGCTGACCGTTTTGCTACTAATATTCAATCTGTCAGCGATCTCTTTGTTAGGTATGCCTTGGATTATCAGCTGTAAAATTTCACGCTCTCGGTTAGTGAGCATTGAGGTTTTATTGACCTTTTTGCAGCAGAGCTTGTTATTGGGTATACACTGAAACCCGTTCATTACCAGCTTAGAGACCATTGTCAGGGATTCTATGTCATGCGTGTTGTCAATAATCCCGTCTATACTGATATCCAACATATTAATTAGATTAGATTTTGAATTCTCAGATGATAAGCCAATGATTTTAATTTCAGAATTTTCATCGTAAATATCACTTACCAGCTTTTCGTTGTCACTATATATGAGGTTAATATTGATTAGAATAAGTTGAATTTCTTGTTTTTTGATTACATTAACAACGTCTGATGTTGTATGTAAAATGTCTACGATGTCATGATACCCGGTTGTTTTCAGTATTTCACTGATAGCAAAACATACTAGCTTGTTATTTTCGACAATTAGCGTCTTTACTTTTTCACTATTCATATTGAGTACCTATTATATATTTTTAATATATGTATTAATTTCAGTTAGTTGGCCCAGTAAACTGTTGAACATGTGATGGCGGAACCGTTAGAATTTTTTATAATTATATTGTATTGTCTTATTGTTTTTTAATTTTAACACGTTTTTCATGGCTTTATTATTTAACAATAATTCATTTGTTAATGGCTATAACCTCAATAGTTAAAACTTATAATTAACGCGATAAATATCGTTCATAAAGTAAGCTATTAAAGCAATCATTGATTGAATGTAATCACCAAAGATTATATTTAAGTGGCATTAATCTGATTGTATTAATAGATACACTCTCAGGTAATGCCATATATTGGAAATTATTTAACCAACCCAAGCAGCAGTAGAGGGTCTTCTATATTTTTAGGCGGACTGCTCTGGTTAAAGTCACAGTCGCCCGTACAGGTCACACCTGTCTGCTTATCGATACTTATCTCCTTATCCATATCAATTTTCCTATCACCGTTGCGGTTATCATCTTTCGTCGTTAGCGGAGTGATATTGTCGGTACTCTTTGGTAAATTGGCCGGGATTTGTGGCGATAATTCGGGGGCCGTTTCCTTTATTACGTTTATTTTTTCTTGGTTATCCGGTTTGTTATTCTGATTGGTCTGGTTTTTATCACTGCTATTAGCAAATCCTAAGGTGTCACTCAGGATATTACCGTCATCATTTTTTTCTAAGTTAACTTGGATATTAAATGCATTATTCACCTCACCCAGTTCGGAAAATACGCGAATGAGTAAAATCTTAAAGTTAAACTCAGCGTTTGCCTTATTGCTTAGCGTTTGGAAAAACTCCTGTTCCGAGTTTAATAAATCCAGCACTGAGCGGCGGTTAACTTTATATTGTTCATGGTAAAGATCTTTAACCTCCTGTGAGTGAATAATTCGTTGTGCATAGATAGCGGCCTGATTTTCTTGGCTAAGCGCTTCTTGATACATCTGGGAGACTTTAGTGGATAAATCTTCAATGGATTTTTCAATATTCCATCTGGCGCTTTCTACCCGCTGTGCAGCACCTTGGCTGCGATAGATCGAACCACCGCCGTCAAAAATATTACTATTAACGTTAAGCATCACTCTTGTGTCGTTTTCTCCGTTGGTCGAGGTCTTTCCCTGAACAACGGAAACCGTTAGCTCTGGCAGCCAGCTTTTTCGGGTATATTCATATTCCGCCTTGGCCGCGTCTTTGCTCACTTTTATTGCCTGAACCCTTGGGGAGCTGGCGATCCGCTCTCGCATATGGCCAGCCAGCTTATCTTTTAAAAATGCAATATCGGGAACCGAGAGTCCGTCGGGCTTTCGGCCGATCAGGATCAGGTAGTCTTCTTTTGCTGCTTCCAGCTGAGCCTTATAGTTTGACAGCTCTGCATCCAGTCCTTTAATCCGGACTTCGACCTGTTCAACATCGCCACGGCTGTCTACGCCACCGCTGGCTCGGGCCTGTGCAACCATGAGAATATTGTTATGTTCTTGATGATTGCGGTTGTTGATTTCAATCAGATCGCGATATTTAAGGATGTTCAGATAAACCTCGGCCACCTTTGATGACAGTATCTCTGACTCATCGACGGCATTAAACAGTTCCGAATCCTTGCTTGATTTCGCATAATCAACCCGATCGCCGGTCCGGCCAAAGTTAAACAGGCTTTGCTCTACCTTTACGGAGTAGGTCTGTCCGTTGCCGTCATCATCATCCCGTCCTAGCAGATCGTTACCGGAACTGAGCGATACGCTGGGCAGCCATCCGCTTTTAGCTTCTCCGACGGAGCTTTCTGCCGCGGCGACCTTACCTGAATAGTATTTGATGGTCGGTGAGCGGTTAACCGCCGTTTGTAAGGCTTCAGAGAGTGACTGTGCCATAACCATCGTTGATGTGGTGGCCCCGCAGCTTAGGCCTGCCACCAGCAAAAAATGCTTATATATATTCATTATCTTTCTCTCAGCGCTTCTTTCGCTTTATTCAGGGGTTTGATTAGATAGTCCAGCACGCTCTTTTGGCCGGTCTTAATATCAACGGTCGCTAGCATACCCGGTACAATTTCATGCAGCTTACCGTCGGATGTTTCCAGCGCGGCCCGGTCGGTGCGGACAAAAACGATATAGTGATACTGTTCTCGCCGGACAGGATCTTGGATGGTATCCGGCGATATTCGCTCCACGAGGGCATCCATGGTTCCGTAAATGGATGACTCATAGGCGCTGACTTTGACGATGGCCTTTTGCTTTGGATGAATAAAGGCGATATCCCGTGGATTGATCCGCACTTCAATCAGCAGTTGCTCTTCAGAAGGAACCACTTCCATCAGTTTTCCACCCGGCTCAAGTACGCCGCCCATGGTGGTAATCTGCACATCTTTGACGATGCCTTTAACCGGAGAAGTGACCACCATGCTGGCCAATTGGTCTTTACGCTGTATCAGTTGGAAGTAGATAGAGTCGAGCTCGTTTTTCTTTTTAACCAACTCTTCTTTGGCCTGTTCAAAATAGTGGTTACGGGCTTCGGAAATCTTGTTTTTGAACTCATTTTCTTCTCGCCTCAGCCGTAGTTCTTCTACTTGGCTAACCGCGCCCTTCAGGACTAACGGATGGACCAGATTAAGCTCATTTTGTGCCAGCTTCAGGCTACGTTGCAGACCGGAAATATTCTCCTCCAGACTACGGCGACGGGCGATAAGCAGCGACATTTCATGGTCAATCAGTACTTGGTTCTCTGCCAATAGCTGCGTATCGTTCAGGGTTTTGCTTTGGCCTGCGTCATATTCGCGCAGCAGGGCGATAAAATCGGGCGCGTCGGTTTCACCTTTAATTTCAGCGGTCAGACGGGCAATGCTGACCGCCAGCGCCTTAACCTTCGATCCAATTTCGTCGTAGCCCGCCTGAAAACGAGTGGCATCGAGAATGGCTAACTGCTGGCCAGCGCTGACGAAATCGCCTTCGCGGACCATCAGTTCACGAATAACGCCGCCGTCTCTGGCCTGAATGATTTGCGATCGGTTCCAGGTGATCACCGTACCTTGCCCGCTGGTGACTTCATCAAGCTGGGCGTAGTAGGCCCAGATAAACAGCACTAAACAGGCGGACAAAATTAGCCAGATAATTGTGGCGTTGCTACCGATGTTATTTTCGCTAATATCAATAGTCTTTTTCTTTTTAAACCAACTCATTTTATTGTCTCTACTATTGTGCTTTTAGCTTTTCCAAAACCCAGTCTTTGGGGCCATCAAGGACAATGCTTCCCTGATCCATAACGATAATTCGGTCTGCCAGCTGTAGCGGAGCCTGCCGGTGGGTGACCACGATAAATGTCTTGTCGGCGATATACGTGGCAAGGTTTTTCACCACGTGTTTTTCTAAATTTTCGTCCATGTTTGCCGTTGGCTCATCGAGGAACAGCACCTGAGAGTCCCGCAATAAGGTTCGGGCTAATAGCAGCGTTTGTTTCTGACCGCCCGACAGCCCCCGGCCGCCTTCCGCGATAGAGAGTTCAAGCCCTTGGCCGGTTTTTAATAGACTGGCAGCACCGGCCATGGATAACGCTTGCACAATGCTTTCGGCCGAAGTTTGCGGTTTTCCTAGTATCAGGTTGTCGCGGATGGTGCCATGAAACAGTTGGGCACCCTGTGGCAAGTAGGCGATATCGCGGCGAATATCATTGGCTGAAAGATCTTTCATGATCAGCCCGTCGAGCAATAGTTCACCTTCGGTCGCTTCGGCAATGCCTGACAGCAATCGCAGTAGGGTTGATTTTCCGGCACCGATAGACCCCAGAATCGCAATCTTTTCACCCGGGTTAATCTTCAGATCGGCAATATTCAGCACCATCGGTGCTTCCGGGTTGAAACGGTATTTGACGTTTCTTAAGCTGTAATTTCCGTTGATCCGATCGGTGTGTAACGTCTGGCTAAACTCCTTTTGGTCTAACGGTTTTTTAAGAAACTCATCAAGGCCGGTTTTAGCCATTTTGGCATGCTGCCAGCGGGTTAAAACCTGAGCTATTTGCCCTAAGGGGGCGACGGTTCGGCTAGACAGAATGGAGCAGGCAATGAGTGTACCGGTGGTAATATCATTGTTTATTACCAGATAAACGCCGATGGCGATGACGCTGATATAGACAAACTGCTGAATAAACTGGCACCAGTTGGTGACTAAGCTTGACCAGTGGCGCTGTTCCAGCGCGATCTGAGCCGTGGTGGTGTTACAGTTATTCCAGATGCGCAGGAAGCGCTCCTCTGACTGCATCAGCTTGATGTCTTCAAGCCCTTCAACGGTTTCGACCAGCATGGCATTGCGGATGGCGCTTTCTCTAATGCCGGCCTGTGAAAGCCGGGCCAGAGGCCACTGAGCGATCAGCCCGGGGATCACAATTAAGGGAATTGCCAGCAGGGGGGCAATTGCCAACCAGCCGCCAATATAGGCAATGACACCGATAAAAATCATGATAAAGGGCATATCAACCATCGCGATAACCGTGGTTGAGGTGAGCAGTTCCCGGATATGTTCGATTTCCCGCAGTTGGGCAATAAACGCGCCGGTTGAACTGGGGCGAGCGTCGTTTTTCATTCTCAGCGCCCGGGAGAAAAACAGGCCTGACATAAACAGATCGGTTCTTTTACCGATAGCGTCGGCTAAATGCCCACGGGCCAGCTTTAGCCCCATGTCCATGAGCAACGCAAGGGTTACACCAATAAATAGCACCCAAAGCGTTGAATAGGACTGTGCCGGAATAATGCGGTCGTAAACCTGCATGGAGAACAGGGCGCTGGAGAGCCCAAGAATATTGCCAAATAGTGAACCGGCGGCAATCTGCCCATAGAATTTTTTATCTTTAGCGATGAGCTGGAGTAGCCAGTTTTCTTTATAGGGTTTTAGAAAGTCGTCAACGCGACGGTCGTCACCGCGTTCTTTTGGGTAAATAAGCCAGAATCCGCCGTCCCGCAGGCCGTTAAGCTTTGCCAGATCGACCTGAGTTTTCACATCAGGTGAAATGCTGAAGGAGAGGGTAACCGTCTTATCATTAATGCCATAAACTACGGCGGCCTGATCGTTGGCCAGAGGAACTAAAATTGGGAATAGTAATGCCGGAACGGCTGCCAGCGATTGTTCAATCCTTTTACATTTTAATCCGATATGGGTAATTAGACTGTTTAATAACTCGTCGTTATTCCCGCCATTTTGCGTGATGTGCTGTAAATTATTCTGAGTAACGTTAATGCCGAGCTCTTTGGCAATAATAATGGCACAGTCGTTCCACGCGGAAAAATTCATCGTTAATCCTTTGAACTGTTTTATAACAATATGATTTTATTTTTAATAAAGGGGCGCTGAACACGCCCCTTTGGGAAGGATTATTAAATTACAGCCACGGTATTTTGTACCCAGACCTGTGCATCTTCATCTTTGTTGTAGACATACAGGTTGTACTCAACGCCGTTTTTGTTTGCTGCAGCAACGTTAGACCAGTTAGTCAGATCGAGATCGACCTTATCCTGACTATTGCCGCTAACAAACAGGTGCTTTTCACCGTTCAGCTTAATTAAATCGTCATACTGAAGATTTAAGGTATTCGCTGAAGTGGTGTTGAGATCGATTTGCTCGATATTCTTCAGTTTGCTCAGCGTGGCTGAATTGATGATGGCATCTTTATCGGCAAACATGACGGTATCAAACCCGTCTCCGCCGTCAATTGACGTGAACTTGTCTTTCATCACCATAACGGTGTCATCACCTTTACCAGCGGTAACGTTAGTTACGCCATGGCGGCCGTCGATAGCATCACTGCCGTCGGTGCCGTTAGCGGCCTGATAAGTACCCTCAACGAATTTGCCCGGAGCAGTAATATCGCCAGGCGTACCTGCGGCACGGAATGAGCCGTCTCCGTTATAGGTCCGGCTGTACAGGTTACCGCTGCCGGTGTTTGAGACTTCAGACCAGGTCACAGCAAAGCCACCGTCTGCTAAAGCAACAACGGAAGGTAATGAACAGGTACCGGCATCATTAACGCCTTTATCCGCATAGATTTCACCGGAAACGGCGTTGCCCGTAATGTCATATACGCGGGAAACAATGTGTGATTCGCCGTTGGTGGCCATCGATGCCCAAGTCACGACATAGTTGCCGTTTTCCAGTACGGTCAGGTCCATCGCGCCAACCAACGAATTCATCAGAACGCCCTGTGCGCCCTCAGTTTGTTGATTAACACGAATGGGTTGAGCATCAATTGGCTGTAGTTTATTACCAACCATTTCAAAGCGCTGCATCATGACATCGCCTTTATCGGTACCGGAGATGCGAGTCCAGGCTACGGCGATACTACCATCGGCCAGAGTGACAATTTTCGGTGCAACGTCGGCAGTATTACCATTAGCGCCAGAGTTTAGCGTATAGCCGTCAATCACAATTTTGCCGGTTTTGAAGTCAACTACCGAAATTTTCAGATCTACCGGATTATTCAGCAGTTGATCGATGCTCCAGTCTTTACAGCTTTGCTGCCAGACAACCGCATAGTTACCGCCACCGATGTCGGCACCGGCTAAACCTTGGCTATCGCTGCCCGGATTGGTACCAAACATAATGTTAGCAACCGCATCCAGTATTCCTGAATTGGTGCTGATATAGCCATTCTCAGACAGGAACCCGCCCATCAGGATATCGTGAGGGGTTTCTGTATTATCGCTGACTTTGACCAGATTGCCTTTGGCATCGGTTTCATAGCGCGAGCTGTACAGATTTGAGCCGCCGTCAAGCAGGTCAATATCGACAAAGGAGAGAAGGGTATCGGCCAGTGATTCAATCGGCTGAACGATCAGGCCCAGAACGCCTGCCGTGATGCTATTGATCAGAGAGCCGATAATTGGAATGCCTTTTAGGCCCAGTGCGTCACAGAAATCTTTGACAAAGCCTGAAACGTCGATACGGTCAGCCAAGCCTTCGAGATCCAGCAGTTGACGATAGCTAGAACCGGTGAAGATAACGCTGCCGTCTTCCATCTGAATAATGGATGAATCCAGCAGGCCCTGACCGCAAAGTGCGCCATATACGCGATTAGTCAGGCCGTTAACAAACAGGTCAACCATGGCTTTGAAATCGGTATCCGGCAGGATATTTAAAAAGTCGACCGTTTTCAGTGCAGTGGTCATGAAGTCTGCAATTGGGTTAACAATGCCTGAAAGGGTATTGGTAATCGCGTCAGCAATATTGTCCGGTAGCCACTCTTTCAGAGCGCCGTTCATACCACCAACGTCGTTGCTAGATTTAACTAACTGTGGACCACTGGTGATTTCAGTGCCGTTAGCAGTAAAACGCTGGAAAACCACGTCGTGACCGATGTAGGTGTTGCTGCTCTCATTCTTAGCATATAGAACGGTAATGGCGCCATCTACAGGAGATACGGCAACGTCGAAGTTGCTCATAAATGACTGATAAGAGCTGCCCGAGTAACCGTCAGCTATGCCTTTTTCGCCCAGCGTCATTTCTGACACGACTTGTCCATTCGCATCAAAGATTTTTACTTTAATGTCATAGAACTTAGAGCCAGCTACTTCAGCCTGCGGATAGGCAACCAAATAGCCACCGTTAGGCAATGCGCGGGTAATAGAAATCGGCGCATCAATCGTGTCATTGGTTTCAATCGCACGAATGTCGGCATTCATTACCGCCATATTATAAGGCTTACCCTGGAACGTGACATTGACCGTCTTTTGACTGTCAATCGCCGGTGCCGGGACTAAAGTCTGGATACCGAAGTTATGCGCACCGGCGGCCAGATTATCGATCTTAGCTTTCCACTGGCCATCGGCGCCGACCGTTGTGGTCGCAACAACTTTGTCGCCGTCCAGAATATTGATAACGGAGCCTGCTTTGCCCAAGCCGTGGATAGTTGGCGAGCTTTCTACCGTGGTAGAAGAGAGGTCCATCGCGTGTTGACCGTCGCTCATGCCCAGAATATTCACTTTAGACGATGCCGGAATTTTAAATTTGATCGTGTTAGCCAGATCGTCAGCCAGACTGATAACGCTGGTGCCCGGAATTAGTGCCGTGCCGCCGTTCAGCGTAATCTTGTAGTTTCCTTTTTCATCCGCTTTTACCTGATATTCAGCAACGCCGTCACCGTTAACATCCAGTTTAACCGTTGCGCCCGCTTCGGTTTTTCCGGTTACCGTAGTGAGATCCTGTGAGATAACCACGGATTGTGATTCCGGCGGTAGCGCATCAACGGTAATAGAGACCGGAGTGACTTTCTCTCCTTTGTTATTCATCAACCAAGCGGTAACAACTTGCCCATCAGCCAGAGCAACCGGGAAATTGAATGACCACTTACCGTTAGCATCGATCTTTGCGGTGTGATCGGATTTTCCGTCACCGTTGATGTCGATATAAAGCGTTCCGTTCGGTTGATCGCTGATACCTGTCAGGCTGGAACCGTTAGAACGATCGACCACCAACATGGTTGGATCGGTAAGGTTGGTTGGAGCAGGGTTCGCCGAACTGTTCGATCTTGAACCGTTGCCGTCGTTGTCGTCGTCAACGGCTAGTGCGATCAGACCGGCTACGGCGGCAGCGCCTAAGCCTAAAGCCACAAACATTCCGGTATTGTCATCGCTTTCACCGCCGGCAGCGGCTTCTGCAGCGCGCTGTTCGTAATACTCATTGCCAGCAATGATTTCTTTAAGTTGTTCTGGCGTATAGGCCGTTACTTCAGCTCCGTCCGCATAGATTTTCTCATCACCCAAAACTATCTGCTTTTCTGGGGCCCCTGAATTGGGTGCATTATCAATAGTCAGTGAACTTAAACTATTTTCCGTAGAGCCAAAGAAGTTATCTACGTTAATGACTTTGCCATCAGTGGTATTAATGACTAGCTTTGAGCCAGAGCGGCTCATATGGCTAATATTGGCATTATTGTTTTCAACAAACAGTCGAGTACCTGCGTTAGCGTCAATATTTACTGAACCGGATAACGGAACTTCCTGAACAGCTTGCCCTGCCTTTTGTACGAATAGTTTCATAGCCGTAACCTATATTTGAGGTGTAAAATTAGTTTCATTAATTAAATGCACTTGGCTTCCTTAGTGCTATTATAAAATTAATAGTCGGAATTGTGGTGTGCGGTTAATTCTGGTTTTCTACATGGAATGCAATGTTGTATTTTTTAATCGAATAAATCCTTTTCCTCCCTTAAAAAATGATAATGTTTTTCCTATTCAGCCAAATTTAACAAAAAGAGTATTTATTGCAAGATTAAATAAATGATAACGTCTAATATTTATATGTAAGTAAATAAAATCTTATTATTACTTATGTTTTATTTATAAGTGGTCATTTTGGTTATAAAGTATTTTGTTTTTGACGCTAACCATTAATGGTTATTTAATTTTAAATTATTAATCTATTTAATTCATTGTTTTTTAATGAATTATAATATATTTCGATTTTTTTGTATTTTATTGCAGATCGTGTGCTGTAAGGTTTTCGTTATTTAATTCCATATTAATTTTATTTTTCAACACAAAAAAATCTTAGATATTCCTAGGGGGGATGTTAGAAAACATAAATATAGAATATTTCTGCCGATAATTACATTGACATGACTTTTTCTCTAATTATACTTGCAGCGTCTTTTTGGATGATATTAGGTTTGATCAATTGCCAGCGCTTACTTTTAGTAAGTGTTGGATATGTTGTTTATATTTATTTGCTTATGCTACGTAAGTTTAAATTTATTAATCTTGAACTGATTCTATTCAGTTCATCATGTTTTATGTATCTAAAAACCTCTTTCTTCCTAAAAAGATTATGTCGATAGACATTCTATTTAACTTTTTAATTAAGGATTATTAATATGCGTGAATTAAATACTAATGAAATACAGGAAGTATCAGGTGCTGGTCTGTTTGGCGGCGAAAAAACTCTGGGTGATGCAGCCACCGGTGGCCTGATTGGCGCATGGTCAGGATTGTACTCTGGTATGTTCAACGGCGTTCGCCTTGGCGCAGAAGCCGCTGGTCCAATTTTTGCTCCAATCGGTGCCATTGTTGGTCTATTCCTTGGCCCAATTCTGGCCATTCCTGGTGCTATCAGCCACGGTGTTGGTTTAGGTAAAGATGCGGCCCTTAAAGGCGCAAACGATCTGGCTAACAACTGGTTTAACTTTACTAAGTAAGTAAAGGCTAACCTTATTCTGGGCCATTCTTGTAATGGCCTATTTATATAACAGTGCGTTAAACGTTATCTAAAGGTGTGCTGATGGGGCTGTTTCGCCAAGAAGCCATACAGGCTGAAAAACAGAAGTGGTTAGGCGGCGTAGTGCTAAGCACCCCGCTTAAGCTGACGTTTTTTACTTATTTTGTCAGCATCATTGTTATCTCCGTTTTGGCCTTTTTAATTTTATTTTCTTACACCCGCAAGCAAACCGTCACTGGGCAACTGGTACCGGATAAAGGGGTGATTAAGATCTACAGCCCGCAATACGGCGTGGTTATCGATAAAAAAGTGACCGAAGGCAGCCGGGTGCAAAAGGGTGATGTGCTTTATATTATTTCTGGGGAGCGAGATGCGCAAAACGCAGCGGGAACCCAAAAAACTATCAGCGCACAGATCCAGTCTCGTTTAGCTTCATTAAACGATGATTTAGTAAAAAACGATCGGCAGTTTGTGGCCGACCAAAAAATGCTAGAAAGCTATATTGTTCAGCTAAAGCAGCAGTTGGGCTGGTTAGATAAGCAGATTGTTAATCAAACTAAAATAGTCGGTCTGGTTCAACGCCGCCAGCAGCAATATCAAGACATTTATCAAAAAGAATTTATCTCTCGAGAACAGTATGAGCGGGTTAAAGAGGAGCTGCTTCAGCAGCAAAGTGCATTAACCAGCTATGAGCGCGACAGGATTAACACCGGCAAAGATCTGCTCAGCCGTCAGTCTGAACTAGAGGGATTGCTACTCAAGTCCGATCAACAGCGTTCAGCCATTGAACGCAATATTTCCGTCACTAAGCAAGAACTGGCCGAGAGCGAAGCCAAGCGTGAAATTGCTATTCAGGCTCCTCAGGCTGGAATTATCACGGCGCTGACCACCCAGATTGGCCAGTATGTTGATAATACGCGCCCTTTAGTGAGCCTGATCCCTGAAAACTCTCAAATGCTGGTTCACCTTTATGCACCCAGTAAGTCGGTCGGTTTTATTCAGGAAGGAAAAGAGGTATGGCTACGCTATCAGGCTTACCCTTATCAGAAGTTTGGCCAATATCGCGGCAGAGTACTATCCGTATCTAAGGTTGCCCTACCCCAGAATGAGCTTTCCAGCACGCGCAACGCGGCCAATGAGCCTTCTATCTATCAGATCATCGTAAAACCCGAATGGCAAACCATTTCTGTATATGGCAATGATAAAGACCTACAGCCCGGAATGGAGCTGGAGGCCGATATTACGTTAGATAAAAGAAAGCTTTATGAATGGGTATTAGAGCCTTTATTTAGCATGACTAAAAAATCAGCAGGTTAATTTTGGCCAAAAAGCAGGGAATAGACAGGGAATACCAGAATGAGTTTTGTGAGTAAAATTAATTTCGGCTTAGTCAGTCAGCGGCTACCGGCTATTATTCAGACGGAAACGGCTGAATGTGGGCTAGCCTGTCTGGCTATGGTTGCCGGCTATTATGGTTATAGCATCGATTTGGCTACTCTCAGGGGAAAATTCAGCGTTTCTCAAAAAGGCGTGAACCTGAGCCAGCTACTCACGATTTCCAGACAGATGAATCTGGCTAATCGCTCACTGCGCCTTGAGATGGAAGACCTGAGTAAGCTAAAGCTGCCCTGTATTCTGCATTGGGATTTTTCCCATTTCGTGGTGCTTAAAGCCATCAAGGGAAACCGGTGCATTATTCACGATCCGGCATTTGGTGCCCGCGAGCTAACGTTTCCAGAAGTCTCTAAATCGTTCACCGGCGTTGCGGTTGAGCTATGGCCGGATGAAGGATTCAAACCGGTACAGGCAAAACGCCGAGTCCGGTTCAGCGATCTGATCGGTAAAATTAGCGGGCTAAAAAGCAGCTTTATTCAGGTACTGGTTCTGGCGCTGGCTATTGAGGTGTTCGGGTTAATCTCACCCTTGCTCACCCAGTGGACCATCGACTATGTGATTATCTCGAATGATAAAGATCTACTGACTACGCTGATTGTTGGCTTTGGCTTCATGATGCTGGTTCAGCAACTGATCACGGCGGTCAGAGCTTGGGTGATGATGTATATCTCTACCTCGATCAGTTTACAGTGGCGCGATAGCGTATTTCGCCACCTGATGCGCCTGCCCATTAGCTATTTTGAAAAGCGTCACTTGGGCGATATTGTTTCACGCTTCGGTTCCATCGATGCCATTCAGTCGACGCTATCGTCCTCATTTTTTGTCGCCATTCTTGACGGCTTGATGACGATAATGACGCTGATCATGATGTACGTTTATAGCCCACTGCTGGCCACCATCAATCTCGTCACCATGCTGTTATATATTGTTGGCCGCATCCTATGGTATCGCCCGCTGCGAATGGCCACCGAAGAGCAAATTATTCACGGTGCTAAACAGCAAAGCCACTTCTTAGAGACTATTCGCGGCGTCAGAACGATCAAACTATTTCAACGCCAGAGCGAGCGCACATCGGACTGGCTGGCGCTGTTAGTCCGCCAGATCAATTCCGGCGTCAGGGCGCAGAAGCTACAAATTTACTACCAGCAGCTTAACGGCATTTTATTTGGCGCTGAGAATTTAGTGATTATGGCTCTGGGTGCCTCGATGGTGATGGAACAGACCTTCACCGTTGGCGTACTGATGGCCTTTATGGCCTACAAAGGCCAGTTCAGCAGCCGGGTTAGCAGTCTGATTGATAAGTTCTTTGAGTTAAAGATGCTCAGTATTCAGACCGAGCGTCTGGCGGATATCGTCATGACTCCGCCGGAAGCCGAGGTGGATTCCACCCAGTTGGTGACACAGACCACTCCGCCTCGCGTGGAATACCAGCAGGTTAGCTTTCACTACTCAGAGCATGAGCCTGATGTGATTAAAAACGCCTCTTTTGTAATTAACCCCGGTGAGAGCGTGGCGTTGGCCGGTGCTTCCGGCTGTGGAAAAACCACCTTAAGCCAACTGCTGTGCGGGAGTCTGGAACCGAATTCCGGTGACATCCTGATTGACGGCATTAGCCTGAGCAAGCTTGGTGTGGACAATTTACGCCGCTTTAGCGCCACGGTCTTGCAAGACGATGTGCTGTTTGCCGGTTCAATTCTTGAAAATATTACCTTTTTTGATCGCCAGGTTGATTTAGCGTGGGTGTACCAATGCGCGCAAATGGCGGCGATTCATCATGATATTGAACAGATGCCCATGCAGTACAACACGCTGGTGGGCGATATGGGGGGGGCGTTATCGGGCGGTCAGAAACAGCGGATTTTACTGGCCCGGGCGCTGTATAAAAGGCCGTTATTGCTAATTCTGGATGAAGCGACCAGCCATCTGGATGTGGATCTTGAGCAACGGGTAAACGGTGCGGTAAGCCAGTTAGCGATAACCAGGCTAATCATTGCGCACCGTCCACAAACGTTGGCGATGGTTGACCGGATTATTGTGATTGAAAACGGAACGGTATCTCAAGAGTTACTTCCCGCTCAGCTGTTCGGTACCCAACAAATCGACCAAGCGCCTGAATCCGTCGAACAGAAGGAGATAGGCGATGAATAAGCTGGCGTACGTTGGCGTGATTTATCTGGCCTGCGGCCCACTGAACGGCGTGGCCGCGAGTCAAGAGGCCATGATTAGCTTAGTCGACCGGCTATCTGAGCCGGTTTCGATAAATAGTGCAAAGCCGATAACCGATCGCTTTCCCCACGGACTGCCTGACCCATCCCTGACGCTGGAGCAGGTAAAAGTACCGCCAGCCGCTGAGCCGAGTAACGATATTTTACTGACCAAGCCGGAGCCCGTCAGGGAGGATTTTTGTCTGACTGACACGTCAGCCAAAACGTCGCTCAGCTTATATAACGTAGTGGCATTGGCCATATGTAATAACCCGAAAGCCAAAGAAACATGGTTAACCTTAAGCCAGTATCAGATTGCCAGAGACAAAAGCTACGCGGGCTATATGCCCACCGTCGATTTGAATTCATCGTTCAATCACAGTGAAAACCGGACCCACGTTGACCAACAGACCGTTGATATTGATAAAGAGTCATGGACGCACACGCTAGAGCTGAGCTGGCTACTGTTTGACTTCGGCCAGCGTGAAGCTGGCGTTGATAAGGCCAAAAGCGAACTACAGGCGATTGAATTACTGTCGCAATCATCCTTACAGGATATCGTTCTGGATGCGGCACAAAAATATTTTGCCGTGATTGCCGCACAGGCCTATCTGGATGCGGCCCGTGATATTGAGCTGATGTCTTATAAAAGCCTGCAGGTTACTCAGGGTAAGCATGCCTCTGGAATAGGGGAACTGGCCGACGAGCTTCAGGCGAAAAATGCCGCGCTTTCAGCGACAAACTATAGGATTAAGGCCGAAGGCGAACTGAATATTGCCATGGGGTCGCTGGCGTCAATTCTGGGTAAAGACATCACAAAAAACATCCGCTTTGAGAATAGTCTCCGCGATCCGTCAGCGCTTAGTTTGCAGAATATTAACCTGATGATTGGTAAAGCGCTGAACCAGCATCCGCAGCTACTGGCGGCGAAACAACAGATTGAAACCTCCGAGAAAGCGCTGTCTCAGGCCCAGCGAGGATTACTGCCTTCGGTCTATTTGACTTCCCGGATGGGTAACGACCGCCCTAAGTACGGTCCCGGCTATGAAACCGATGAATTCTATGTCGGCCTGAATGTAAAAGTGCCCATTTTTAGCGGTTTTAGCCAGTACAACGATATTCGTACCGCTCAAAATCGTCTGGATTCCAGTAAAAACCAGCTGTTACAGACTCAGCAGGATGTGGCACTGAACGTATGGGAGACCTATCAACGTCTCTCTACGGCACAAAATAATTTAGAAACTATGCGTGAGCTCGTGAAGTCTTCGCGCAGAGCCTATGACATTGCCCGAGGTCGTTATCAGTCCGGGGTGGGAAGTATTCTGGAATTACTGAATACCCAGAATAACCTTTCTGAAGCCGAAATGAATAACGTCAATATGTTAGTGGATTGGCATTTAGCCCGGCTGGGGCTAGCGTCTAGCCTTGGGCAATTAAGTATTTCTACGTTAGGGCAATAACGCTGAATGACAGTGAGATAGCTGGCTATCGACTGTAGATTTCAGTGAGTTTAGTAACCTGTTGGTCTATCTGTGAAATCTATTTTCATTTCCGGCCAATGCCAATGACCCTATTGGGCAAAGGCGATAAATAGCACGCACGATTAACCAATTATTCTGATTATTATGGAGGCGTTAATATGAAAAGGGGTTTGCCTGATTGTCCCTATTGCAGTGAGAAGCGCGGCGTTCGTAAGCATGGTAAAGCACGCTCGGGGCTCCAGCGATATTTTTGTTGTGAATGCCAAAAAACTTTTCAGGTTAAATATATTTATCATATGTATAAACAGAAAAGTGAAGAGCAAAAGCTTGATCGACCTATCCATGATGCGGTGGCGCTCTCTGATGTCTGTTGAGCGCGTTAATTAATTCGCCCGATTCTATTAATCGGTGGAAAAGAGCGTGATGCTTATTTTGGTTTTTCAGTTTAGTGATTAAAGCCAACTGGTCGACAGAGTTAATTCCTATAAGTTGGATAACATATTATTGAGCTTATAGAGCATTAAAGGTAGTCGCGGTAATGTTATCGTAATGAGCGCATCACCTTGAACGGTAGCGGGCAGATAATTGCCCGCTACCCCATACCCCATACCCCATACCATAGTCATATCGCACCGTGGAGCGATTATTTCCACGGTGCCAAAATGTCCTTTCTCCGGGTATGTTAGACAAACCCGATCTGATGCGCCGAATATTCATATTGCTGCTGAAAGTAAACGGCCTTGGGCGCGGTCGATTTTTATTGGTTGTTGTCTCTAGATTGTCATAATGAGTACTTTCTTGGCCTATCTAATCCAATCTGACTTAACAAAATAAAGTAAATCATAATGATATCATCCTCGACATCATACCTTATTGCACCTCTATATAATCAATTTACGATAGTTAACAGCAGATATTGGTATTTCTTTGACACCTTTTTATTTAATTACTTCTTGGATGTTTAAATTGGATTTAAATTATTTTATTTATATGACTCTAACTCTTTAATTTAAGCCAAAAGCTAATGTTAGATTTAAGTTCTGACTATTTGTCTATTATCGATCTTTGGTTCTGGTTTAAATGGAATAATTGAATTTATTATCCAATTCGTCTGGATTTTACGCAATTTTTCAGTATATTATACCAATAAATTCATATATTGCGATCTTATGGTTGAGTGAGTGCTTTTGTTATGTATAATTGCTCGTTACTATTAAATCTGGTTTTTATAAGCTAAAGAATGATTTTCTTGTTGGTTTTTATTAGTAAACCCCCGGTTTCGTTAGCGATTTACGTGCTATTAATTACGCTTTATTTAGATGTAAATAAAGATGAAATAGAACGTTAATTATATAAGTAACATGTTGTTAAATCATCAAGCTAACACACTCAATTATTAATGGATAAATAAAGGAATGATATGTCTAAATCGATATGGACGTTGACATTAGAACGATTCAGTTTGGAATCTAGAAAAACTAAGCAGAATAGAGCAACCAAACCCACCAAATTAGCCGCTGCAATTGGGCTTATTATTCTCGGTACCCATAGCGCGTTTGCACAAATTGTTGTCAATGGCTCTACGACTCATGCGGTTGCTGGTGTTACTGAAAATACCGGCAGCACCGCGTATACCTCTGCCGTAAAAATCTCTAATAATGGTAATTTTATTGCCGACGGAGGGCTAACGCTCTCAACTCAAGGCCAGAGTTCTAACGGCCTGTATATTGATGCTACCGGCGGCGCTGCGACCCTCACGGCCGGGAATCTTGTCATCAACACCGGCGGCTATGACGCACACGGTATTTTAGCTCTAAATGGTATTGCGACCGTTAACCACGGCAATATTACTACTCAGGGTTACCTTGCTCATGGTATTAAGACCAGCGGTACGGGAGCCCTGACCGGTGATAATCTGAATATTGAAACTCATGGTTATCAGGCCTATGGCGCTTATATCTTGAGTTCTGGTGCTACCCCGTCTAAGCAGACGCTCAGCAATACTACGATGACTACCTTCGGCGATGTGGCTTCTGCTATTCAAGTCGAGAATGGCGGCATTGCAGACATTGATAATATAGCAATTACTACCCATGGCTTTGGTGCTAATGGCGCATATGCCAAAGGGAGCGGCAGCCTGGCCGATCTTAATAATGGCAGCATCAGCACTAGCGGTGGCTATAGCCACACGCTTCATGCTAGCACCGACGGGAAAGTTGTTGCATCGGGTTTAGACGTTAGCACCACGGGAGATGTGGCTTTTGGTAGCTACACCGAGCAGGGCGGGCACGCTATATTCTCTGGCGGAAAGATTAAAACCACCGGCGTAAACAGCGACGGTGTTCGCGTGGCCTCTGCCGGTTCATCATTCAGTATTGACCATTCAACGGTTGAAACTCAGGGGTTATTATCAGCAGGAGTAAGAATCAAGGACACCACCGCCTCGGTTCAAGATTCCAAAATTACTACCCATGGTGATGGTGCCTACGGACTCGATGCGTTTAATTCAGGCAGCATTATCAATGCCAATAACCTGAGCATTAACACTTTTGGTGCAATGGAACCAACTGGAAATACCGCATCTGCCGTGGTTGCTGAGTTTGGTGGTGTTGTCAATTTGACCGGTGTGAGTTCAGTTCAAACTTCAGGTAATCATGCTATAGGCTTACTGGCCCAGGTAAGAGGTCTGGGTATAAATGACTCCGTGATTAATGCCGGCGATGGCGTTAACACCCTTCTTATTAGTACATCAGGTAAAAATGGGTTTGGCGTAGAAGCCTGTTCGCTGCACGGTGACGGGCTAGACTGCAGCAATAGTTTGCAGGACTTTACCGGAACGGGTGATATTGATCCAAGCAGCCAGTCCATTGTGAATATTGTCAAAGCGATAATTAGCACTTCAGGCCAGGATGCTTATGGCCTGTATAGCATTAGTCAGCAAGGCAAAATCGTCGGTAGCGACCTGAATGTGGTCACCAGCGGAGGATCGGCTCACGCCATTACGCTACTGCGCGGTGGCCAAGTTACGCTAACAGACAGCCAAATTCAGGCTCAGGGCAGTCAGGCCGATGGCGCGCGGATTTCCGGCGGAGTGATTAATGGTAGTACCGCCTTATTAACGCTTAACAATACCGTTCTGAAAAGTGATACGGCAAAGGGCATCTATGTTGAACCCGGCGACAGTATTATCTCTCTGAACCACAGCCAGTTAGTGGGTCGCGAAGCCGCATTATTGACCTCAACCGCCGGTAACACCTCGTTCAGTGCGGTTAATGGTTCTGCGATTCAGGGCGCAATCGATGCTTCATCTAACCTGAACGCTCAGCTCGATAATTCTCAATTGAGCGGTGATGTTATTTTCACCCCGGCGGCGAGCACGGATGCACTGACATTCACTGCAACCAACAATTCTGTCGTTACCGGTGGAATGACAAACGTAACTTCAGCGAACCTCAGTAATTCACAGTGGAATATGACGAAGTCATCGACCATTACTGGATTAACGAATGGCCTGCAGATTAATAATGGTCAGGTCCATTTTGTTCGTGATGGCGTGAACTATAAAACTTTAACCACCGGCTCATTAAGCGGCAATGGCCAATTTATTGTTAATACTGAGCTCAATGACGGTGGCACCAATACGCATTCAGATCTGTTACACGTCACGGGTAACGCCAGCGGTAGCTATCAGCTTCTGGTGAATAATACCGTAGGTACCGGCGCAAAAACCGTTAACGACGGTATTAAAGTTGCTCAACTGGACGGCGACACCACCGGAACATCGGTAACGTTGGCTAATCCTGTTACCGCCGGTGCTTATGAATACTTGCTGTATCAGGGCGGAGCTGACGATCGGGATGACTGGTACCTGCGTTCACAGGCTGCCTCAGATTCATCGCCTTCGCCGGTATCTTATAACCCATCAGTTCCGGGCTATGTTGTAGGCTCCTATATTAGTCGTATGTATGGATTTGATACGGTCGGAACCTTGCACGAACGCGTTGGCGACCAAGAAAATCTGCGTAAAAACGCAGAGTTTAATCAGGGAGCCTGGGGCCGAATCAGCGGTGGCCGAGTTAAGTCAGGCTCTGGCCGGTTTAACTACGATGCAGAAACCTGGTTTGCTCAGTTCGGGGGCGATTTATATCAGGCTTACAGTGAGTCAGGTGCCAGAACTCACGCGGGCGTTACCGCAACCGTTGGTCAGGTCACTACCAACGCGCAAGATGGTTCTCGCAGTCGTTACTTTGGGCGTGCTGTAAACACGGGTAATGTGAACTCAAAAGGCTATGGCGTTGGCGCATACTTTACTCGCTATACGGCAGACAGCTCTTACATCGATACGGTGGCTCAATATACCCATTATCACAACGACTACCGTAGCATTTATAGCGATACGGCCAGCCAAAGCGGTGACGGTATGACGCTGTCGGTTGAAATCGGTAAACCGTTTAAACATACCAGCGGATGGTTTATTGAACCTCAGGCGCAGGTGATATACCAATACTTGCACTTAGGCGACATCAATGACGGCGTTGCAGGGGTATCTGCGACTAACGATAGCTCAGGGATAGCCCGGTTAGGTGCGCGTATCGGCTATGACAGCGTAGCGACATCGAACGTACACCCTTACATCACCGCAGATTTGCTGAACGTTATTGGCCGTTCACCGGACGTGTCGGTGAGTAATACTACTTTCGATCAGAATTACAGCTCTCAGTGGGGCGAAGTCGGCGGTGGATTTACCGGCGATCTCACCAAGAACACCACTCTATATGCTGATATTAAATATAAGAAAGGTCTTGATGAAGATATGCACGGTTTCTCTGGCAACCTTGGTGTGAGAGTTAACTGGTAATTTTCTAAAACGGCTTAACCAGCGGTACGGCGTTTAGATTTGATGGTCTGAATCATGCCAACCCGCATCCTGCTTAAATCCGGCGAATATTCATTTTGCCGGATTTTTTTTATGCTCCCGGCGGTAGCGGTATTTTTTACTGATATTTCGTCCGTCACAAAAACACTGGCTACCAGCATCCGTGCCCTCATCAGATATACGTTTAACCATGAGATCTTTCTCCCATAAACGGGAAGTAACAGACTGAAACTACATGAAGGTTGTTCGAGACGGATCGACTATTTAATAAATAATCGGGTACACATTGAGGCGGAGTTTGAATCTGTTCTCTTATCGCACTTGTATAACGTAATGGTAAGAAACCCCGTATTCCGGCGTTTCTTATTGATGACAAACCCAACGGTTAATTATTTATTCTTCAACAGAGTTAATCCTAGGCCTCGATGAAAAGTTAATATTTTGACGTTTTTTTCGCGGACGAAGCTTACGCTGAAAGCAGATTAAACCTCGTTGTCAGCAACAACAAAACCCCGAATTACGGGGTTTTGTTGTTTGCATGTCGTCGTAAATTGATTGATGAACTCCAGTATACAGGTAGCGCGGTGAGGCCAATTAAAGAATCGAGAGATTAAGGGAATCAGGCAATATATTTAATTTCTGGCGAGCGACTAGAAATAAAAGTAACGAGAACCTATAACCTATTATTGGAACATAATTACCTTAACGACTTAATTGGTTAATTAATAATATTTCTATTTTAAGATAAAAATATTCTAGGATTTAATTCATATTTTAATCATGTAATGACTTCATTGTTCATTAAGAGTGAACATTAAAATTAATAATTATCTGAATTCTGTCGGTGTTTTTATATTAGCTCTATCGGTTTTAATCTATATCTTGGTTTTTATATCCTTAATATATATTTATTTTGGCATAAAAATATAATTTCATTCGTTAAATAATTGAATAAGCCTGATTGATGGGTTTTTATAAGGCTATAATCTATCTCATGTTTTTGGTGTGGGTCGCTTTAAGGATTAAATTATGATTAAGGAAATTGAGGGTTGAAAAACGGTAGCAAACAGTTCAATGTAGCACCTGTAGAGATAGCGGGTAACGCATTGATGCGTAGGTAAACTTATTTAGAAAATATTTTCGTAAATTTGATTTCAAGCCGTTTATATGAGCAATCTGGCCTGAAGCTATCGTGCCTATTCGCTCTAAATTTTTTATTTCTGCTTAAGGGGCTATTAAGCGTTTCTTATTTAACTTCTTGGTTGTTAATTCTTTGGAATGATATTTATCTTCCTTCGCTTAACGTTACTTTGACCGACTAATAGACCGACCTAACGATATAAAAATAGAGACGGGTAAATAACTCCATTGGTTGGTACGGCAAAGAAAGTTGGTACAGCAAAGAAAAATGCTTTTTTACGTGCCGGCGCGGCCGCACGATTATATTTGTTTATAGGATATGACACATGAAGAATAGCCTCGGGCCTAATGCTACATTTTCATTTAATCGTCTGGCCAGCGCGTTGGCAATGGTTTTGAATTCTGCCCGCAAGGGGCGGCCAGAGGCGTATAGCGCTATGGGTGGTTCTGCCCGAAACGTACTTTTCGGCGCGTTAAGCGGTGGAGTGATGCTTATTGGCGGCAATGCGAATGCGGCTACCGATTGGATCGGCGGAGTCGATTCTCAATGGGCAACGGCGGCCAACTGGTCTCCGATGGGCACGCCTAATGCGGCTGGTCTGCAGGTGCAGTTTGTTGACGGCGATGCAAGCCTCAACGGTAAAACCCTCTCTCTGGGTTCTTCGACCTTTACGCTGGGTAGTCTGGCTGTAGGGGGTATTGATAATCGCTCTTTGCGGGCGTTTACCCTGAGCGGCGGCACGCTGAACTTTAACAACGCCGGTGCAGATTCTCTGATATCACTGTCTGGTAACCGGGCTGTGACCATTAACTCCGCTATCACCAGTGAAAATAACCTACATATCAGCAATACCAGCCCATACGGGACTAATCTGACGCTGGGCGGCACGCTAAATGGTGGTGCTAATAGCCTGATTTTTGACTCGGGTATCAATACCAAGATTGTGGCTAACGGTGTAATCGCCAATACCGCGTTAGTCACCAAAAATGGCGTAGGTACGCTGGCACTGAATGCGGCAAACACCTTTGCGAATAATTTCAATTTCGATGCAGGTACCATTATCGTCGGTAACAACGCGGCATTTGGTACTTCAACCATTGTGCTGGCTAACGGTGGTAACCCGATATTTGACGTGTCGTCCGGCAGCCGAACCCTGAGCAACCAAGTGGCGCTCAACGATGGCTTTTCCGTGCTGGGTTCAGGTAAAACCCTGACCCTGTCAGCCAGCCAGAATTCACCATTAACCGGCGTGCTCACGCTGAATACCGGTAACGTTGCCACGCTGGATTTGGGCTCCGCTTTTGCATTACAGGGCGCAGGCAGCCTGGTTAAGAATGGCTATGGTTCTCTGGTTCTTGAATCAAAAAATAATACCTTTGCGGGCGGGCTGAATGTTCAACAAGGAATCGTTAATACCGGCTCTTTTACTGACAATCTAGTTATCGGCGCTACCGACGGCGCTAACCATATGTTAGGAACCGGCGACATCAGTCTGACCGATTCCTCCTCCGCGTTGAATATTAACGCGGCTGCTGATGGAACGGTAAATTTTGCTGGCAGCCGTATCAGTGCCATTAACGGTGCAAAAATCAATGTGCTTAACGGCGCTGCGGTAACGCTTTCAGGCGGCACCCTAGATTTTGGTACCGGCGCGGCTAAAGGCGCTTTGAATTTCACCGGTTCGGTTACCTTGGGCAACGCTAGCTTCCTGCACGCAGTTGGGGCGGCAATGACCATCGGTAAAGACCTGACCTTTATGCCGGGTTCAACCATCGGCCAGTCGGGTATCGATTTAATTCTTAGCTCGGCAACCGCCCAGAAAATTAACGGTACGGGCAATATCAATGGGCTAAACGGATTGACTAAAACCGGTGGCGGTACGGCAACGGTTCAAAGCGGCCTGACGGGGTTGGGCGTGTCGAGCCTGTCGGCGCTGGGAGGGGTTTTAGATCTGGGCGATGCGGCGATCGTGACCAATACCGTTAATTTGGGAGGCGGTACGGTTAATCTGCATCAGACTAATCAGCTTTCCAGCCGAGCGAAGCTGTTTCTGCTAGATGATACCCGTTCTATCCTGAATTTTAACGGCTATGACCAGTCTTACTCGGGCATCAACTCAATCACCAATGGCCAATTGACGCTGGATATGGGCGGTGCGTCTTCAACGGCCAATACTATTTCACTGGGCGCGTTAACCGGTACCGCCGGTGCACTGCGCATCAGCGGTTGGGATGGATCGTTGACTTCGTCATTTGACCGCGTGCTGATTAACGGCCTGGCCAATGCCGAACAGCTCAGCTCAGTGTGGTTTCAGGGGTATGGGAAAGGTGCCGTTCAGGTTGATAATGAGCTACTGCCGGTAGCAAATATTTCATCGGAATGGAAAGGAACGGCCAACGACGGTCTCTGGAATAGCGGCATTAACTGGGTGGGCGACGATGCTTATAACGTGCCAAACCACACCGGGGCGGCGGTCACCTTTGGCAATAAGGCCGGTAATCTGGTCGGTAAAACCGTTTCGCTAGCCGGCGCTACGCGCACCGTTGGTTCCATTATCGGTGACTCTAGTATTTCATCCGGCAGAGGGTCGCTGCGGATTTCCAACGGAACCCTGATTTTTGATAGTGGCGCTGTCGGTGGCGTATCCCATATTACGGCAACGGCGGCGAATAACGTGTGGTTATTATTCGGCACGGATATGGTTTTCAACAACGATGTTGTCGTGAATTCCGAAAATGGCATCATTTATTTTAGCGGGCCCAGCCTCAACGGTAATGGGCGCGTTATTGTCAACGGCGGCCAGCTGCGTTTTACCCGAGCGGCTTTAGCGGCAGCAGCATGGAACGGTGGCATAACGCTGAGGTCCGGGCAGATTCTCGTTTATAGTAATAACAATCTGGGGACGGGAGATTTACGCATCGAGTCGGGCGCTATTGGTACCCAGTTTAATACCAATAAATATTCCATTAATAATCGGCTTGATATTGCCGGTGATTTTACCGCTGACTACGTGCGGTTTACCCACGCAGGCGATCTGGTACTCGATGCCGTTCACACCATTAATACCAATGGTTTATCGGTGGTGCCCGGCGAAATAGCATCAACCACCTTTAGCGCTGACGTTAACTTCACCGGCAGCGGCGGGCTAATCAAGTCGGGTAGCGGAACCTTAGAGATTCTTAGCCCGAACGGCACGTTTGGCGGGGGGCTGAGTGCCATAAACGGTACGCTGTTCACCACCTTAAGCAGTGATTTAACCCTTGGGCAGCTTAACGCGGGCCATAACTATCTTGGCTCGGCCGACGTTTCGGTTGGTTCAGCTACTGGTTCAGCTACCATTTCGGTTAACAGCGCGGGCTATGCAGGCTCACTATCGGATTCTGTTCTGAACTTGAATAATCAAGGGCAGTTCAAATTTCTCAATGGCGGTGCCTTTATTTTAGCCAGCGGAACGCTTGACGGTGGAACTGGCTCAAAAGGAACCTTAACCGTTGCCGGTGATTTAACGTTTGATGGTACTGCTTTGGTCAATATGCCGGGTATTGTCGTTGCTACTTCAACTAACTTAACCGGCGCTAGCCGCGTTTATTCTGGTAACGACGGGGTGATTTCCGGCCTGTCGAGCTTTACCAAAGCGGGTTCAGGCACCACCATTCTGGATAGTAGCGTTACCAGCCTCGCCGCCGATAATATTTATTTAACCGGCGGCGTTCTACAGCTTAGCGCCAATAATCAAATTGCGTCGACCAGCAACTTTGTGCTTAACGGCGGGGCGCTGAATGCCAATAACTTTACCGACAGTCTGGGCAAGCTTTACTTACGTAACGACTCTTCGTTACTGCTGGGTAGCAGCGGCGGTTTGACCTTTTCATCGGTTGCTGGCGGAGCCGCCGACTGGGTCGATGGCAAAATTTTGACTCTGCAAAATGAGGGGCAGGACTGGACGCAGGCGGGGAGTACCTATGTGCGCTTTTCGGCTAATCCTGATTTTACTTCCGCTCAGCTATCTAATATCGCCTTTACCGGCTATGAGTCTGGCTCTGTTTTATCTACTTCGCGGTATGGAGGTTTCTGGACCCTGCAGCCTGAGGGGCTGGTTACCAACGAATGGAGCGGGGCCTCCGGGGTTAGCAATAATTGGAGCCACGCCGGTAACTGGCTAACCGGCGTGGTGCCCGATGGTGCGGGCAAAAGCGCCACCGTTCGAGATGCCGATAGCAGCTTAAATAGCAAAATTATCAACGTTGATGCCGATTACTCCGTTGGTCGTTTGAATATTGAATCGAGCTCTGGTCAGTCTCTCACGCTGGGCGGTAGCGGGGTTTTGACCTTTGACGGTAACGGTGCCAATAGTCGGTTCCGCCACGCGGGCCTGAACACGGTAACCTTTTCCGCCAATAGCCATCTGGCCGGTACGCTAGCCTATGCGGATACGGTGGCGAATACCGCCGGTTATCTGGACTGGTCCGGTCGCATTGCCGGTAGCGGTGACATCATTAAAACCGGAGCCGGTACGCTGCGTTTATCGGGCGGTTCAGCCAATACCTATACCGGTGGTTTTTTATGGCAGGATGCCTCACTGATTCAGCTGAATAGCAATGGTTCTTTATTTGGCACCGGAGGCTTAACCATTGGTGACAACAGCGATAAAACCTACTCGCTGGAAACGCGCGGCGGCTCACTGGCCGTCGACGGGCCGGTTACCCTAGCCGGTAATCTGATGTTGCAAAAAGATACCAACCTCGGCATCGTCGACGCGTCGACAAGCGTCGGGCGAATGCTAACGTTGAACGGTCCTGTCACCTTAGCGAGCGGCAGCAAAACCATTAACGTCTATTCCAGCGCCAATGCCATTTATACACAAACGGATAACGTTGCCTTGAATTTAAACGGCAGGGTGACAGGAAGCGGTCATCTTTATAAGAATGGCTTAGGTTTTATCTATTTGAATGGTACGGGTAACGACTTTTCTGGCGGCTTTACCTTAAACCGCGGCGGCGTGAGCGTGGCTCACGATCGGGCTTTTGGCTCCGGGCTTTTGACCCTAGAGAGTGGAACGTTTGGCGTTTTGGCCACCACCAATGCCAGCCAGTCATCACCGCTGGTTTTCGATAACAGGTTGACGTTGGCCAATGGTACCACCATGAATGGTTACATTAAATTTGACTATAGCGGTATCAGTACGCTTACCAACATATTTAGTCTGGCTCAAACGGGCGCGTCTTCTCTGGTTGTTTTTGGCAAAGATCACGTTTTGGCCGGTAGCGGCGGGCTTCAAAAGGGAAGTCGAAGCGTTTACGCAAGCGATGGTATTTTGCGGCTGGAAGGCGCAAATACGTTTAGCGGCAGAGTTGATCATCAGTTCGGTACCATTCAGGTCGGGGTCGATTCGGTTAAAGAGGGTTCCGGTTTACTCAGTAGCGCACTGGGCATTGGTACTTATCACTGGAACGGCGGTACGCTTTCTGCCTACAGCGATACCGGTAGCCTCATCGCTTCCCGTCGGGTTTCTAATCCGATTAGTCTGAACAATAGTACCTCTGCATTTACCCGCGCCGGAGATGCCACCACGCTGATCCTCGATACGCCAACCATAACCCTGCGTAACGGTAAGCTAGACTGGGCCGTTACCGGCCACGATGCGGCGGCTATTTTGTCAGTAGAGTCCCGGTTTATCGATGCGGATGCGGCAACCAAAGGCGGTATCACGCTGCTTGGCCGCGGCACCATGGCGTTGAAGAACGCGAATAACCAAATATCCGATGGTATCCGCGTTAACTCCGGTGAGGCCACGCTGTTAGCTACCGCCGTGGGCGATGTGACTACCGGCGTTCTCGACGCTGACCACAATTACCTCGGTACGGGCCGACTAATTATCGATAGCGGCACCGTGCGCATTGCGACCACCGATGGTTCGACCGTCCGGCTGTCTGGCTTAGGCATGAATATGAACGATGCCGGTAGCCTGATGATTAGCGGCGGCAGCAATATTAGAACGCTGTTTGACAGCAATTCGCTGTTTACCGGCACCAATACCACCGGTTCTATCGCGGCTTCCGGTCAGTTGATTAAAGACGGGGCCGGTACCACCACGTGGGTTGGCGCTAAGCTGGCGGCTCCGGAACTGGTGCTGAACTCGAATGCTACCCTGTCGCTGACCAATACCAATCTGGTCGCTGGCGTTGGTCAACTGAGTATGAACGGCGGTACGTTGGCGGTTAACGGCCTGAACCAAACCTTTAGCCCATCGATGGCGCTGGTGCTCAATGCCGACAGCCATATTGATTTCGGCAGCGCCGGCAGCATCGTTACCGTCGGTTCACTCGACCTGTCGTCTGACGGTAAATCGGTTGGTCATTCGGCGCTAACCCTGAGTTTAGATAACTGGAGCGGTCTGGCCGGATCCGGCGGCGGCGCGGACCAGTTTCGGGTTACCAGCGGCCTGACCGATGGTCAAAAACTGTATAACGTCTGGTTTACCGGCGGTTATTCGCCGGGCGCTAAGGCTCTAATTAACCCAAATGGCCAAATCGAACTGGTGCCGCTGGGTAATGCCTACATCTGGAAAGGTACCGTCAATACCGCGAACGGCCAGTGGCAGGCGAATAGCTGGACTGACGTCGGTTCGCCGAACTCGGTAGGCGATGCCGCGATATTTACCGACCTGGATACGTCGATCAATGGCCAGACCATTTCGACCGGCAGTGGCGTAACCGTGGGGTCAATATCATTTGAAAGCACCGGTGGTCAGGCCTTTACCCTCAGCGGCGGAGCAATTACGTTAGATACCGGCGATGCAAACCAGCCCTCGCTAATCCGCTTGATTGGCAATGCTTCACCGACGATTGCCAGTGAGCTGAATCTAAAACGCATGCTGACGATCAATGAGAACGGTAGCGGCTTCCTGACGCTGAGCGGGGCCATCACCGGTCCGAATACCTCGATAACTAAAACCGGCGTTGGTACTCTGGCATTGCTCTCCGGTGCTTCGAATTTTACCAACGGTTTGACGGTTGATGGCGGAATGCTCCAGATTGGCGCATCAAGCGCTGTCGATGCGTTAGGCGGGGTATCGATGGGGCCGGTCGGCGTTGGCCGACTCTCGCTGAATAATGGCTCGTTCATTCAGGCGATTAACGGGGCTCAAATTCTGCATAACGGCATGACGTTTAACGGTCTGGTTAACGCTATTGGTCCTAATGCGCTAACGCTGGCCGGCTCAGCGGCGATGAGCGGCAACGTAGCTTCTGCTACTACGCTGAACGTTGCCGATGCGACAGGGCTACTGACCTTTGGCGCGAATCTGCCGTTGACCGGAAGCAGCGACCTGACTAAAACCGGTGCCGGTACGCTTAATTTTAATGCGAGCAGGGGCGATTTTTCCGGCCGCGTGATGGTTAACGCCGGGGCTATCGGTATCGGCAGCAACGGTGGCTTTGGGAACGGTTCGGTTATGTTGAATAACGGCACTACGCTGGCCGCCAATGCCACCGGCCTGTCTGTGGCTAACGGCATTGTGCTGGGAACGGGTAGCCAAACCATTACTACCGGTGCGCATCATCTGACGCTGGGCGGTACTATCTCGGGCTCAGGCAAGCTGTTGAAAACCGGTAGCGGTACTTTAACGCTGAGCAATACGTCGATCTATAGCGGCGGTACTGCGCTTACCAATGGTTCAATCACTCTGGCTAACGCCGACGGTGCGGGTAGCGGCGCTATTGCGTTGGCTGCGGGTACTACCCTGCATGCCGGTTTCTCTGACTCGGTGCTCGACAATGCCCTGACAGGTGGCGGTACGGTTAATATCAGGGGCAGCAATATTATGCTGGATGCGGATAATACTGCCTTTAGCGGAAGGTGGTCAGTGGATAACGGGGCTTCAGCTCAGGCGGGGCTGGCCAGTAGTCTGGGTAGCGTCGGCGTGGCGATTAACGGCACCGGCGTTCTGCGCATCACGCCAGCTTCCGACCATTTCATTTTTGATAACGCCCTGACCGGCTCCGGCATTTTGAGCGTTGCGCTGGGTGCTTCGACCGGCCAGTTTAGCTTTGGCTCCAACGTTGGCTCCGCGTTTACCGGCAATGCGGCGGTATCCGGCGGCCTGATGACGGTTGATGATAATGCATCCGTTGCCTTGACCAATGCTACGCTGCGCCTTGATAGCGGCGGTAAAGTTCAGGCTAGCGGCAATCAGTCGGTGGGTAACCTGCACTTTAACGGCGGTATGTTAATCGCCGGTCTGAATAGCACGGGTCAGGTAGTCGATAGCATTAGCGCTGGCGAGTTAGTGCTTACCAACGGTGTGGTACAGCTTGACCTGTCTGCTATCAGTACTGCCAGCGGGGTGCTGCTGACCGATGACGGTATTGTTAGCCAATTGGCGGCGACAACCGGCGTGATAACGGGTTCTGTGGCTAATTTGCAGATTGTTGGCGCAGACGGCATGGCGCCGGGCGCTTCCACTCTTCAGGATATTACCCAAGGGGGCCGTGCGGTTGCCAAAGGCACCTATACTCAAAGCCTCTCTTCCTCGGGTGATGGTGGTAACGGTCTTTATCTGGGCTATCAGCTTAATCAGCTTGACCTGCAGGCCTCACAGTTGCTGACGCTAAATGAAAGTACTGCCACCGGAAATGCCGCCGAGCTTAAGGCTAAAATTACCGGTAGCGGCAATTTGAACGTTGCGGCGACCAGCACCATCACCATTTCTAACGGTGCCAATAGTTACACCGGTGCCACGACGGTCTCTTCGGGCACGGCCAAGGCCGGGCTGGCTAACGTGTTTTTCAATAGCAATGCCATGACCATCAACAGCGGCGCTACGCTGGATATGAACGCCAAGGCGCAGCAGCTTAATAACTTATCTGGTGCAGGAACGGTATTACTTTCATCCACCCTGAGCGCTAACAGTACGGCCGATACGCTGTTCAGCGGTGTGCTCAACGGCAATAGCTTACTGATTAAAACCGGTAGCGGTCAGCTGAGCCTGTCAGGTGTCAACACTCTCGGCGGTGGTACTCAGGTCGATGGCGGTACCGTCAGGGTATTAAACAATCAATCGCTGGGTACGACCGCGGTTACCGTGGCATCCGGTGGCAATCTGGCTCTGGCTTTTAACGGTGCCGGTTTCAATAATGTGGTTTCAGGTGCGGGCCGGGCGATCGTTTCGGGCAACAACGTAGCCCTGACGGCAGCCAATACCCTGTCAGGCGTTTGGGACATCTCTGGCTCCGCCCGTGCCAACGCGATGACCCACCTCGGTAGCGCAACGGTTAATCTTAACGGCGCAACCAGCGCATTAAGCATGACGCCAGCGGCCGGTAATCTGTCGTTTGCTAATCGGCTGACGGGTAGCGGTACGCTAACGGCACAGCTGGCCAGTAACGCCAGTTCCTTTGATTTCACCTCTGGAGCGGGCAATAGCTTTAGCGGTATTTTTGACCTGAAAACCGGGGCGCTGGCCCTGTCGGGCAACAATACTGTTGCGCTGACTAACGCCACATTAGCCGCGGGCGCGGGCTCGGTCGTTACCGTTGGTCACGGTAATCAACAAATTGGTGGTCTGTCTTTTGCCGGTGGCCACGTGATTTTTGATGCGACGGTTCCTGCTCAATCTCAGGCTAACGGTATCATTACCGCTCAACGTCTTGACCTGAACGGGGCCGGTACGGTGCAGGTGGCCGTACCAAACAAGGTGCTGAATCCGTCGGTTCTGCCGATCGAGACTAACCTTCTGGCGCAGGATGACAGCGGCGCGATGGCTAAGCTGGCGGTGCTGGGAACCTCAGGATCGATTATCGGCGCGGGCGGTGCGCTAAGGTTGGTTGACCAGAACGGCGTGGCCATCAGCAACGGTAAATTGGTGGATATTTCTAACGGCACCGCTAAAGTGGCGACCGGTACTTACGACTATCGCCTCAATACCGGCACTGCCAATGACGGGCTGTATATAGCCTATGCGCTAAAAAACGTAGCGATTGAAGCAGGCCAGACGCTGACCTTAACGCCGTCATTGGGTGCGAGCGGGTTAGCCACCGATTTATCGGCTACCCTGACCGGCACCGGTAATGTCGACGTTGACGCGGGCGTCGGGAAAACCCTTTCCCTGACTAACTCGTTAAACCGCTACAGCGGCACGACGTTGGTCTCTTCCGGTACGTTGCAACTGGGGGCAAACAGCGTGCTGGGTAATACCAGCAATTTGAGTATTGCTTCGGGCGCGGCGGCCGATCTGAATAATTTTAGCCAAACTGTTGATACCTTCACCGGTTCGGCGGGTTCTGTTCTGAATCTGAACGGTGGCGCGTTGAGCATCAGCCACGGCGGCATTTCTGCCGGTTCGCTGACCGGCGCGGGCACCTTAGCGCTGAACGGTAACGACTTGGCGGTGAGCGGTGCTAACAGCGGGTTAGCGGCTAACGTCACCATCGCCGCCGGGGCTTCATCTCGCTTAAGCCATGTAGCAGGGCTGGGTAATACCGGCACCACCACCGTCATCGGCGCGCTGACTATTGATAATGCCACCGGTACGCTGTCGAAATCGCTGGCCGGTACGGGGCGGGTTAATCTGACCAATGCGGCCAACGTAACCCTGTCTGGCACCCATTCACTGTCCGGTTCATGGAATACGGCGGCAGGCACTACCCTGACGGCAACGGCCGAAACCAGCTTAGGCCGTGCGGCTATAAATAACGGCGGTAGCATGGTTGTTGATTCGGCTACCGACTGGACGATAGCCAATGCGCTGAACGGTATCGGTAGCTTAGCGAAGCGCGGAAGCGGTGAACTAACGATTGGCACGGCGAATAGCCGCAGCGGCAGTACCTCGGTTAGCGGCGGTAAACTGACGCTGACCCACTCTGGTGCCCTCGGCGGTGGAAATGTGGTGGTCAGTACCGCAACGGGCAGTGCGCAACAGGGCTTGAATCTGGCCTTTGGTACCGATCAAAGCTTTGCCAACGTTTTGTCGGGTAACGGCGTGACCTCGGTGGCCGGTGCGGGCATGGCGACGATTACCGGTATTAATACCGGTTACGCCGGGGGATGGGCTATTTCCGGTAACGCGACGGTTGATTCAGCGACGGCAAGTTCGAGCGTTAACCTCGGTTCTGGCGCAGTAGATCTGGCCAGCGGCGGTATTCTGAACGTGCATAGCCATAATGCCTTTGCGTTTACTAATGCACTGACCGGCGGCGGTAGGCTGAACGTATCTAATAACGATCATGCCTTCTCGTTCAGTACCGGCAATGCCTTTACCGGGACCGTTGCTCTGGCCGATAACCAGTTTGATCTGTCGGGCACCAATACGGCGGCGCTGGGCGGTGCCACACTGTTGGTGGGTTCCGGCAACGTGACTACCGTGGGTAGCGGCATTCAGCATATCGGCGGCTTAGCGCTGGCCGGTGGCAAAATAAATTTCACCGCCACCCGCGTTCCTGCGCACTCGGCCGCTGAAGGTAGTATCACCGTCGGTACGCTGGCCGTGACTGCCGCCAGCGAGATAGCCATTAATACTGCCACCGGCGGGCTGATCAACCCGACTCGGCAGGGCAGCACTAATCTGCTGGCTCAGGATGATAACGCTCAGGTGAAGCTGGTGGGGGCAAGCCGTATTGCGGCGGGCTCATCGGCGGGTAATCTGACGTTGGTTGATGCTGCCGGTGCGCCAGTCACCCATGCCGCTCAGGTCGATATTGTTGAAGGTGGCTTTACTGCGGCGGTGGGTACTTACGACTACGCCTTGACCTTCGGCAGCGCCAATGACGGGCTGTACTTGGGGTATGGCCTGAAGCAGCTTAACCTGCTGGCCGGGAACCGGCTAACCTTAGCGCCAGAGGCGGGTGCCTCCGTGTCTGCTTCTGACCTGAATGCCAAACTCACCGGCGGCGGTAGTCTGGCGATTAATGCCGGTAACGGGCAGGCTATTTCCCTGTCTAATGCCACCAATAATTATACCGGAGAAACCGTAGCGCAAACCGGTACCCTTCAGCTGGGAGCGGACACGGCTCTCGGGCGAACCTCGAATCTGGCGATTAATCGCGGCGCTAGCGTAGATATGAATGGCCGCTCCCAGACCGTGGGTGCGCTGTCGGCCTATGCCGGGGGCGTGCTGAACCTGAGCGGTATTCTGACCATCTCTGACGCTCAGCGTGCGGTGGGCAGCACCGACGGTGGGCTGGTGGACAACAATACGTTGTTCAGCAACGGGAGCTTAGTGATTGACCCATCGATTGTTCATGTGAACGGCACTCAACTGGGCTATAGCGGACGGGTACAGGTGACCGGCGGCTCGCGGCTGGTGCTGAACGCTGCGAATGCGTTTGATAATGCCCACGGCATTACGCTGGTCAGTGCGGCAGATAACGTGACGTTCGGTGACCTGTCGGGTTATCACGCGCCGTGGACCGCAACGCCGATTGGCACTACCAAGGTCGGCTTCTCCGGTGTGGGTACGGTTGAACTACGCGACGGTGCCAGTATTGCTCTGACGGGTGACAGCTCCGGCTTCGGCGGTACCTTTGACATTGCCGGTGGCTCCACGCTCACCGACTCGGGGGCCAACAGCGTTGGTACGGCGGCTATTCACAACGCGGGCAAGCTTATTGTTAATGCCAGCAGCGATCGGGTATTCAACAATGCCGTCAGCGGTAACGGCAGCGTGGAGAAAATCGGTTCAGGCACCGTATGGATTGATTCGGCCCTAAGCAACTTCACCGGTAGTTCCATGGTCAGCGATGGCGTATTGATCGTCGGCGAACGCGTGACCTCCGGAGCCCGTATGGCGGGCGATCTGGCGGTTGGAACCAACGGCCTGCTCTCGGGTACCGGTACTATTAGCGGTAACGTGGTGAATAACGGGCGCATCGTGGCATACAACGTATTACCCGGCGTTAATGGTTACGGCGATAACAGCGTATCTAATCTGACAACCGGGGCGCTGACTAACTCAGGCGCTATTCAACTGGCCGGCCAGTCTGTGGGGAATACGCTGACGGTGCGAGGGGGAATGACCGGTACGGGCGGGAGCGTGGCGATTAATACCGTTCTGGGCAATGACGGCTCAGCGACCGACCGACTGATTCTGGACGGCGGGAATACCACGGGTTCCACCCATCTGGTGGTGTTGAATCAACAGGGTACCGGCGCGCAGACCAATATCGGTATTCTGGTGGTGGATGCGATTAACGGCGCTACCACTGACGGGGGGGCCTTCACGCTGTCGTCGGCTTCGTCTGGCTATCGTTCAACCACGGGGACTATTGCGGCAGGTGCCTATGACTACCGTTTAGTCCGTGGCGGCACGGGCGGCAATGCCGACAGCTGGTATCTGAGCTCTGGCGGTAGCGGCGCTAGCGGCTGTAATAACTGTAATACTGACAATATGCGCCCTGAAGCGGGCATTTACGGTGGCAATATGCAGGCTTCACTGGCGATGTTTATGATGAGCCTGCGCGACCGTGAAGGCTACACCCATACGGGGAGTGGTCAGGGTATCGATGACGGTTTGAGCAGTTGGGGCCGGGTTATGGGCAGCCATTCCACCGGTAGCATGGGCGGTGCGCTATCAACTTCCGCTGATATGACCGTTATGCAGGTTGGTGCCGATTTGCTGCATCAATACGATCCGCAAAACGGGTCGCTGTATGCCGGTATTATGGGCGGATGGGGCTATGCCAGCACCGATTCAGACAGCCGCCGCGATAATCAAAAAAGCGCATCCGGTTCAGTTAACGGCTATTCGCTGGGGGTGTACGGCACGTGGTATCAGAACGATAAAAAGCCGGGCGGCGCATATATAGACGGCTGGGCTCAGCACGGCTGGTTTAGCAACGATGTTAACGGTGGCGGTTTACCGAAAGAGGAGTATGACGCTCGCGCGGTTACTCTGTCTGTTGAAACCGGCTACGGTTACATGCTGAGCGAACAGCCAAAAACCAGGTTGTTTATCGAACCGCAGGTTCAGGTGGCATACGCGTGGTATAACGCCGATGGCTTCCGGGACCACGGCGGTACTCGCGTTGGTATTCATGACGGTGATGGCTATATTGCCCGCGCCGGTGCTCGCCTGTACGGGGTTCACGAAATGGATAACGGCCAAACCGTGCGTCCGTTTGTGGAAGTGAACTACTGGCATAACCAGAACGTGGGGCGCGTGGTGATGGGTAATGATTCGGTACAAAACGGTACGCCGAAGAACGTTGGTGAGATTAAAACCGGCGTGGTGACCGATGTGTCGAAAAACTGGCAGGCGACCGGCCAGATCGGCACGCAGTCAGGCGGTGATTTTACCGCGGTTACCGGTCAGCTTGGTGTTAAATACAGCTGGTAATACGGCGGGTAAAGGCCGTGGGTAAATAGCGTAGGTAAATAACGTGGGTAAATAAAGTCAATAAAAGGGCCGCGTCCGGTAATACCGGGCGCGGCCTTCAACGTAATAGATTGTTGATACCCGCTCAGAGTGATGCGGTAATCTTGCCGGTTTCCCTCGGTTTCCTCTGCTTAATTTCTCCGGTCATCACATCACAATATCGGCTCGGCCATATCTCGCTCGGATGAACGCCGATCGCCTTGGCGATTAGCCACTCACCTTTCGGCCATGGGCGAATTAACGCATTCGCCAACGTAGATGAACTCAGCCCGGCAGAGCGTGAGAGGGCGGCTAAGGTGGTGCCTTTCTTACGCAGCGCGGCAATGATATCGGCGGGGTGAACGTCGGGTTGAATCGTCATTCTCCACCTCCGGCACCGAGCAGCGACAATAACGCACGCTGCTTTTCCAGCAGTATAAAGGTCAGTGACTCTTTTAGCGCAGGGTGTTCAATGCCGGTTAAGGTATAGGCCAGAGCAAAGCATTGTTCAGCCAGCTCGGTTGTATTGAGCGGTGTGCTATCGATGAGTTTAAACATGGGATTTTCCTCCCATAACCCGAGAGTAACAGACTGAGATTAAATACAAATTCTTGGAAGCAGATCGACTATTCGATAAAATTTCCGGTACAAATTGAGGGCGAGATTGCGTATGCTCTCTTACAGCCATGAGTTACCTCTTCTCGTAACGTTGTGGTTAGAAACCCCGTTAGTGCTAGTTACACTGCGGGGTTTTGCCTTTCTGTTTACAGCCAATATAACGGCTGGTGGAAACACGGTATATATGTACAGTGAATGGGTCAATTGGTGGACGAGGGGATTTGGGGGAGAATTTTAGTTTTTGGGGAGAGATCGCAGAAAGATGTAATGGGATTGTTTAACGAGAATGGTTAGCTCGATCTGGCTAATAGCGCTATCAGTGAGATTCTTGCCGGATGCTTCAAGCTTAGCTAATGGAACTCGAAGCCGATTATTATTCACTATAGTTAAGGCCCGGATACGGTGCCCATTGAACAACTTATCAGCAATAAAGTCCATGCTCTAGCACGGGTCTATTGCCGTCACTTTCGGGCGGCTTCGCCGATGAGTGGTACTCACATGCCGTCTTGATGAAAAGAAGGGCCGAAACTCTAATTTACGCTGGTACTGAATAAACGAAAGAGATAAAAATTAATATAAGATTAATATTGAAACTTTTTACAAGGGAATATCAAATATTACGTGGGCGGTAAATTAAAGTTAATTTATGGAATTAGATAAGTCATTTGAATGTAATGCAGCGTAATTTTAATTAGCCACATTTTCATTATTGTTTATATTTTACGAATTTTTTCTGTTCCATTGGTAAGGTTTCCCAACTTTTTAGGCGGCTGGGAAGCCTTACCTGCTTGGTCTGCATTTCCGATTGCCCACGTAATGTCGTTGATTATTACGCTGTCATTATTTGTCTTGCAGCCTGTAATTATCGCCATAATGCAAGTGCTTAAAATAATAATGATTTTAAGCATTGAGCCATTTTGGCTAATCGATAGCGCATATTATCCGCCTCATTGTTGTAATTTTTTGGCGCGTCTAGATCTTGATTTGTCGCTGAAATTTATCAGCCGGGAAGCCAATGTAGAATGCGTTTATTGAACGCTTCAATCAAACGTACAGGACGGATGTTTTGGACTATTACCCGTTTAGAATACTGAGGGACGTTCGGGAAACACGGGAAAAGCGGCTGATGAAATACAGCAGTGAGTGGGCACTCCAATCACTGAACAACCTGACGCCGGAGGCATATCGGCTGATACATCAACAATCGGAAATCTTAAAAATAGTTTCGATGAAATTTTCACTAACAAATAGATAGGCTAGATTTAGATGGGGTTATCGGTTTTTTTAATTATTTTCAATCTGTTAGGTTATGGTTGAGATTTGTTGAGATGATATTCTACATGAATAATCATCGCCGCTATGGGAGACATTTTAAAAATGACAATAATAACTGGATATATTATATAATATTCTATATTACATTATATTTAATCAATTATTATAATGAGTAAACTCGTTTGGCTATTGTAAGCAACAATTTGAATGTTGTTATATTGTTGTAAAATGATGGATCAAGTTGTTGTTTATTTTATTTTAAAATAGTCAATACCTCATCTTGGTTATAATAAAATTGCATTGACCTATTGGCTCAATTATTGATAAAGTAGATATATCGTATAAAGCAAAACTAATTCATTGATGTGTCTTCTATGCATTTTTTTCGTCTTTAATGGAGTTAGAACAAAATGGACTATAGGGAGCTATCTCAAATAAAGCGCTTAAGTCCTTATTCTAATTTATTAAATAGCAACACGATTGGAAAGAATGACATTTTTTCTTTTCAATGTTGTTATATTATTGTGAAATAATGGGTTAAATAGTTATAAATATCCTTCTAAAATGATCAATACCTTATTTGGGTTATAAAAGGGGTGTGTTGATCTATTGGGCCGGTTATTGATACGGCAGAGATATCTTGTAACGTGAAATTAATTCATTGATGTATGTTCTATATGTTTTTATCGTTTTTAAATGGAGTTAAAACAAAATGGGCTATAGGGAAGTATCTCAAATGAAGGACTTACGTCCTCGTTCTAATATATTCAATAGCAACACGATTGGAAAAAATACCATCTTTTCTTTAAGCCGTATTTCTGCTGCAGTTCTGCTGGCTTTAGTCTTTTTACCGGAAGCCTTAGCTCAATGTACTCCTGATAGTAGTGGATCGAAATTTACCTGCTCAGGCTCTGCATCTGACCATGTCTTACTTGATTTGACGGGAAATACCGGCGATGTGCAGGTTACGAGCACGCCTGATTACGTTTCTAACGATAGTCTCTATATCGGTAATAAATGGTCATTATCTAGCGGTATCTCAGAGCCCTATATAGAAGGTGATGATAGCGCGTTTCGTTCAAATAGCCTGTCTGTTATCTTGGAAGCGGGTAACAAACTATCTCAGGATATAACACCGGAGCAGGAGTCTTTTCGCCGGGCTCTGTATATCGAGGCCTCAACCAACAAACTTTCGGTTATGGTGAATCGCGATATTGAACAGTCACTGTATGGCAGCGGAGAGAGTACCTTCGGTTATCAGCATGTAATAGATATCAGAAATGTGCTGGATAACGTTGATTACATGCCTGGACTTGGAAATGATTTTTATAGCCCAACTGAGAATGATATCTCCATAAGCGGAAATATCCGACAAACGGCTATCAATACTGATCTATATCGTATTCACGCAAATGAATATGGCGGTTTTATTGGCGTCAATGCAGCCGTTGCGGGTATTAAAAATCGTATTGTGGTATCGGGTGATATTACACAAGATATTATCTCTGATAGTCTTTATGGCAGCTTTTCCACCTCTGTGGCTGATATTGCGGCAGTCAACATTTTTAGTAACTCAAAAATATTTGGTAGCAACTATTCTGCGCGATTTGCTCCTCTGTCCATTGTAGAAAAAGCAGAAAATTACATAGACATCTCTGGAAATATAAAACAAAACTTCTCTATACGTGACGAGCTTATGGGCTATGTTCAAAGCGGCTCTAACTACATAAATAACGCGGTATTTGTTAATGTTGGCGGGGTTAACAACACGGTCCTGATTTCAGGCGATATAGAAAAAACCACGTCAGCAAAAGTCATAAATGAAATGATAGGCGGTGGTGTTAACGTTCAGAGCAATGTCTATGATGGCCTTAATACTGGGGTAATGAGCGTCGCGTCTACGCCTGACGCTGGTTTTTTTATTCATGATATTGTTAATAACGTTAATATTAGCGGCAACATTAAGCAAACCGTAGCGGCTGATACTGTTCAGTCTGATACGAGCGCCAGTTCGGGCAGACAGGCTTTTTCCACTGCGGGCGTTCAGGTGATGGGTAATCAGAATACGATTTCTGTTTCCGGAGACGTCAGCAAAGAAATCGATATTACTAGCCTCTTTAACGCCCCTCCCGGAACGGCTATTCTTGTTCAGGCTAATGCAACGCCCTTAGGCGGCTTCAGTGCCAACCGCCTCAGCTTCACGCCAGAAATGTGGGATATGGTGGCACGTACGCAAAACAAAATTGATATTTCGGGTAATGTTATACACCGGATGACCGGTGGCCAGCACTCGATGGAAATGATGTATGACAATATCAACCACTCCAGCGTAGATATTAATGCAAACGGAATTAACAATATAATTTCTGTTTCCGGTGATATTGAAAAGTCATTCAGCGGCGAGTTCACAATAATGCCGCTTTACAGCAATGCCGCTTTAGCCATTAGGTCGAATATTACTGAAGTACGTCAGAACGCGGGAATGCCAATCTTATATTCTCCTTTTGCCAACATACTGGAAAAGACGCAAAATAGTATTCACGTATCCGGTAACGTCAATCAGGAGATAAGTTACCAAGGATCTGGGAGTTCTATATATTCTCGTAACTTTGATAGTAATTTTGAACCTTCATCTGAGCTATTTGCTACGGATATTGTCGTAGCGGGTCGTAATAGCACGCTGTTGATTTCAGGAAACACGGATAGTTCAGTATCACTGAACTCAAGTGAAGACGATCCAATACCGGCTCATGCGGGTGGTATTCGTTTAAGAAACTATTATGGTGATATGGATACGGTTATCACCGGTAAGATCACCGTTAGCGATGCAAAAGACGTGGTTAATGGTTTATTGAATACGACCCCACCATCACGGTGTCTGACGGTCATTGGTTCAGGGTGCCCGGGCGGTACGGACGATATTAAATATGCTTCTGTGGGCGTCAGGGCAACCAACTACGGCGATGCACTCAATTTAGCGATAGAAGGCGATATCGTCAGTTCCGGTATTGGTATTCAGGTAAGGCCATTCGCTGAAAACCCGACAATTATCACTGAAGATTGGGGTGGTGAATTATTACTCAAGGGCAAAGGCGATGTGATGGTCGATATTGCTGCCCGGGTACAAGGTTCAGGTGGATATGCGCTCGAAGCCTCACGGATGACGGAAGGCAATTTCACTCTGGGGCTGCGTGATAGCTGGGGGCTGGACGGTGCGGCCTATGTAGCATACAGCAACCCGAATAATACTTTACTGTTACACGGCGAGACGAATACCGGCCTTGATCTGACTCGGTTATCCCGCGTGGGCGACTGGGAATGGGCTGACTCTGCGGGAAGTCTGACCGGATATACGCTGTCAGGAAATACCATCGCAAACTTCCATCATCTGGTGAAAGACGGTAGTTCAAGCTGGACGATGACGGGAACGCAATCTGACGGCGGCTTCCGTGATGCTGCTATCCGTAATGGTATGCTGATTTTGGATGAGGCAACATTACTGATGGACAAAACCGCTAGAGACAGTACGGGCAATATTGATCCGTCGATTAATTACTCAGGTCTGTTAGCCATTGAATCTACGGGTGCACTCGGTGTTAAAGGTTCGTCATTTATTCACGGTGGCGATGTAAGCAACGCTGGACTGATCAATCTTAATACCAACAGTTCTGCCGCTAACCGCTTAACCATTGATGGCAACTATACTACGGATGGCGGAACCATCGCTTTTGGTACCACCTTAGGTAACGATAGCTCCGCAACCGACCACGTAACCATTACCGGAAGTACTGATGGTCATGGTCAGGTTTCAGTGAGCAATATTGGCGGACAGGGTGCCCAGACTATCCAGGGTATTGAACTGATTAATGTTCAGGGGCGCTCTGATGCAACTTTTACAAAAGCCAGCCGTATTGTCGCGGGCGCTTATGACTATGATCTGGTGAAAAAAGGGAATAACTGGTATCTCACCAGTACGCTATCACCCGCTACCCCAGATGATACTCCTCAGGCGTTTCCTAATAATGATGAGTCTGGAACTTTCGTGCGCCCTGAGGCGGGTTCTTATCAGGCTAACCAAATTGCGGCTAATTCATTATTCCTGATGCGGTTACACGATCGAGGCGGCGAACGCCAGCGTAAAGACCCTATCACCGGGGAAGAGATGAAAGGCATGTGGATGCGTCATGAATTTGGAAAAATGGATTTCCGTGATAGCTCTACAAATCTAGCCAGTGAAACTAACCGTTATGTCACTCAGATTGGTATCGATCTGATTGAAGGCAGCAGTAACGGGCAGGACCATCTGGTGGGTGGTCTTATGGCGGGCTACGGTAAAACCAATAGTACAACCAGAGCCAAACTGAAAGGTTACCATTCTCGCGGCGAAACTGACGGCTGGAGCTCGGGGATTTACGGCACATGGTTTGAAGACGGTAAAACTCAAGAAGGTGCTTACGCCGATAGCTGGCTACTGTATAGC
>NZ_WOYF01000009.1 GCF_009800925.1 Budvicia diplopodorum
GACCAGAATACCGGTACCACCGACGCCGTTCAGGTTAATCACCAGATTTTTTGAATCAGACATATCCAGCAGGGAGGTATTCGCCACCACGCCGCCGGTGGCGGTTTCGAACGCCAGACCGGTACCGCTGCCGGATACGTTGATAGTACCGCTGTTGGTTTGCGCTAACGTTGCCGCGGTACGGATACCTTTACCGTTGGCCACGTTAATTTGGGTGGTGCCGGTGAGCTGCAGGCCCGCTATTTCAGCTCTATTTTCAACCCCGTGCCCCGTTGCACCGGCGGCATTGACGTTGATTTTCGCACCGGCAATCACCAGACCTGTCGCGCCGGTATCGAGCAACACACCGTGCGCCGTACCTTGCCCTTCAACCGTACCTAAACCGCTGCCGACCAGATTGAGCGACGCGTTCTGACCGAGCTTAATCGCCGCTTCGCCGTTGGTCGCGATGATATTACCGCCGGTGCTGGTCACGACTGAGCCTGCACCTTCCACCGATACGGCGACGCCGTTGACGCTGATATTGCTGGATTTATTGTCAAACTGACCGTTAATCACCTTCACGCCGGTGTTGCCGGTACCCTGCGTCAGGGTGATGTTGCCCTGATTGACCAACAGCCCCTGATTTTGAGTGATAAACCCGATGGCGTTGTTTAAGGTACTGGTAATGTTGGATTCATTGGTCAGGGTAGAGCCGGTATTGCTGGTCAGGATGTTACCGGCCAAATCGTATTCGTTGCCGTCAACCACGCCCACTACCGCGCCATTGCCGACTAAACTCACGCTGGTACCCGCCTGTAACGTACCGCTGGCCGCACCGGTGATATACACACCTTTTGCGCCCGCGCCTAAGATTTGGAAATTGCTGCCGGAAGAGGCGACCACCGAGGTGCCTGCGCCGGTGGCCCAGATACCGTTAGAATTTTGACCGGAGGTTTGCATCTGCAGCACGCCCGACTGAGTCGCACCGTCTTCAATGCGGAACAGCGTCGACTGTTTACCGCTGGCGTCCAGTACGGTACCGGCCGCCAGATTAGTCTGAATGCTAGAACCGGTGCCGACGATACGAAAAGCAATCTGGTCGGTCACGCCGGTAGCGGCGGCGGCAAACATGGGTAATGATGTCCCGGACAGGAGCACCTTGCCGCCGTCCAGTGCCTCAACGCCGACCGCGCCCTGGCCCTGCATATCAATAGAGCCGCCGGTCATATTGACCGTGACGGCGCTGCCCGAAGCCTGAATACCCTTGGTACGGTTGGCGTTGGTACCGCCTTTTAGCACTAAGTTACCGCTATTATTAATGGTGGTAGCCAAATTCGACGAGCTGGCCACCAGTCCAATACCGCCGTCCTGTAAGGTAATGCTGCCACTATTGCCACCGACAGAGCCGTCCAGCACCTGAATACCGGTGGTGTTTTTGCCGCTAAAGATAATATTGCCGGAGTTGCTCAGCGTCGCACTGTTACGGGCGATATAGCCGGTGACGTTATCCAGCGATGAATTAAGATTAGCGCCGGCCACCAGAAGGGTGCCGGTACCAAAACCGGCCGCACCGGCGTTGAGTGAACTATTGCTCAGCACGCCGGCAACCGGTGTACCGGTGGCAGAGCCGGTTAAATCATGCTTTTGCCCATCGGCAATACCGGCAACCGCCCCCGTCCCGGTCAGATTAATGTTGGCATTCGCGGCAATGTTGCCCTGCGCACCGCCTTCCACTAACACGCCGGTGGCATTCTCGCCGCTCAGGTTGAGGGTCATGCCGCCGGAGTTAAACGCCGACACGTCGGTACCGGTTAAGCCGGTGACCATCACCGCAACGGAGTCTTTACCGGATGCAGTGAGTGCCGAACCGGCACTCGTACCGCCGGTAAAGTCGGCGCCGTCTTCCATACGGAACAGGGTGGAACGTTCAGTCGACACATCCATGGCACCCGAGCCGGTATTGGTCAGAGAGGCTGAGGGACCATAAACGAAGAAGCCAATCTGGTCAGTGCCGGAGACAAACTTCACTTCGCCTGCGCCGCCGATATCGATACTGCCGCCGTCACGGGCGTGAGCACCAATCGCGCCATTACCGGCCAGATTCACCGTACCGGTCAGGGTGATGTTACTGCTGGCGTTGTGTGACCACAGGCCATAGTTGCGCAACCCGGTAGTCGGGTCAGCGCCACCGGCTACATTAATTACTCCGCTGGACGAGGCTTTACCGCCGCTATAGGCCATCATGCCAATATTGTTAATACCTTCTAAATCAATGGTACCCGCATTATCGACAATAGTACCCGCTGCGGCACTGCCACTCTGAATACCATAATTAACGCCAGGCGTAGCGCTGTAGTGCCCTTTTACGATGATTTTTCCGCTATTGACCACGTTCACCGCGGCCGCGGTGCCAACCATAATGGCCGTACCGTGTTGTACTTTGTCACCAATAATCAGCGAGCCTTGGTTATTCACCGTCGCGCCGCCGGCTTGAACCAGAATCAGTCGCCCGTTGTTAGGCTGAACTACATCAGCACCGCCGCGGTTAATTGGGGTCGCGGTGGTATCGGTACTGGCTTCGCGCCCTAAATACATCACACCCGCGGTATCATTGATAAACGAAGCGATACCCGAATCCAATACAATACCACTCAGCGTCGACGTCCCGGCCAGCGTCGCATTACCCACGTTGTAGGTGCCATGATTTATGGCTGAGCCGCCGGCGCGCACATAAAGCCCGACAGACGTCTTGCCGGATGAGGCAACGAGGTTCCAGCCAGCGATATTAACGGTGCCGTTATTGATATAGGTAGAACCCGTATCCTGTACCAAATCATAACCGTTTTCACTACGAGCACCGCTGACCTGACCTAAATTACGTACACCGTTGTTAATGGCGTGGCCGCCATTGATGGCGCGCATTCCAGCCTGCACATTGCCACCGTAAGTGGTGAGCGTTCCGTTATTGATGACCGTGCCGCCATGGTTCGCCTGCAGGGCAGCGGTACCCGACGCTATTACTATGGCACCCGTGTTGCCGATCTGGGCCAGCGCACTGGCTCCGTCAGCATGCATCAAGATCCGATCCCCTGGAGGTGTATAAAGCGGGTCGGTTGATGGAATGGATAGGGGATCGCTGATTAACTGGTAGCTGCTTGTGGTATTGACAATCGCCGCTTTTATTGCAGCATTATAGTTGGTCTGCGCAGAGGTACCGCTGCCTAGCTTACCTGCCTGCAATTGAGCGACCAGCCAGCTGTTATAGGCCTTATACCCGGCCAGATCGTTAACGGTTTGGGTCTGGGGACCATCGGTAGTATTGACCGTAAAGGTGCCTTTATAGGTCTGGGTGGAAATCGATGAAGCAACTGGCGCTAAACTCCCATAGGGAACGTTAGAAACAATTCCGGCAAAATACACCGTATTAGACGAATTCCAGTTAGCCGTGCCGTCGGTCACTTTAATGTATTCCGTACTTTTAACCGAGATATCACCAATGGCCCCGCTGACGTCCACGTTCAGAGTACCGCCGTTGGTCACGCTGGCAATTTCGGCATCAATAAACGGTCCCTTACCGGCTGTTGTAGGCATATAAACATAGATGCCATATGAATCTCCGCCTGGAACGACTTCTTTGATATTCGCATTATCATAGGTATTGACCGTGGTAGAGCCGCCGGTCACGGGATCATATACCGCTACGCTGACGCTTTGTGAGTTATTGCTCACACCAAATAGCCCGCTAGGGTCTACCGCACCGGTGATATAACCGGCGTTATAGCCATTGATTAAAGAGTAAAAGGTGGCATCAACACTGGCAGAACCGGAAAACGCCGTAGTACCTGACAGATTTACCGTATTGCCGTTAACGCTAATGCTACCGGCCTTATTGTTAAACTCACCGGTTGTAATGGTTGGATCAATCGTGATATTGGTGGCAAAAACGGCAGGAGACCCTATCAGCAGGGCGCTAATGGCCGCCGTAAGCAGCGATTTTCGCCCCAAAATTACCGGAGGATTTACGCGAACGGCTGCACCCGCACTACTAGCGGTACTTTTGGTTTTACCCCGACTTAATTCAGAGGCAACAACCCACAGGCCTAGCGCGCTGTTCCAGATAATCCGATAAACTTTATTCATTTTATTCTTCCATATTACTTTACAAGATTTCACGATGAAACGAGTAAGCGATTACCCGCTCATTGTGATTTTATTTTCAGCGATAGATGTCCCTCTTATCGCTGTACAACCCGACAGTCAGTCACTGCTCAAAAGCTGTATTTCATTTCAAACATTCTCTGAGTATCGGTATAACGGTCACTGCCAAATTGCTGTGCAACGTTGGCCTATGTTGATAAAAGATCTCGATGCCCAGCTTGAACTCGTCATGGCATCAGAGCGCTTTTTATGGGGAGGGGAAACGCTTGGAGTCGACGTTATCGAATAGCGAAAACATATTGTTAAAGAATGATGAGTATAAATTTAACAACATCTTTATTACAATTCTATTTACTTTTATTTCCATTTCTTACCTTGTCCCTAGGTATAAAGATCCGTCGAATCTAGGCCGCTATTTATTGGCATTGTGAACTCAAGTGTCAATAAACTGGATTCCATTTATTTCATTTTCTCTTAATATGGAATAAAGGTCCAGTTTTATTCATTATCCTTGTGGAACATAGGTAGAATTTTATGTTAATTAACATATAAACTTGTTGTTTTAAAAATATTTTTGTTATTTAGTATTTAAGTGCTTTTTATCAGGGTGGTCCTATTCTTAGATTGTCTTAACAACTATTTAACTTGTGTATTTATATAAATAAACAACATATTACTGTGTGTGAATGAACGGTTAATATTTCTGCTGTACAGCCGATCGTACATCGATCAGGTATCAATTTCTTTATCCAATAAAGTACCGTCACAGGTGTGAAGAATGTCGATCAGACGAAAATTTCGCTCTTTTTTCCAATTCGGGAGTAATGTTATAAAGTTGTTGTGGATATAAACTTGGCTCTTTACGACTCTCCAATAGCTAATCGTATTTTCTCCGATCTGTGGAATATTTTTACTACAAGTGAATAACTAGAGTAAAACGATTTATTGATGATATTGAAATAATCTAGGAAGGCATGATAAGGAGAGGGATATAGTTCATAGTTATAAGGAGTGTCGATGGATGGGATTTATAAAATCCAATTATCAGGATGGCTTATTTATATATTAAATGCGTCTAACTATTTATAGGTAGGTGTATTGTTAAGTCCCACCATTAAAAATGAGCTGGGCTTATATTGATTTATTAGTGTTTTATGCTGCAAAAATATAATAACTATCCACTATTTAAAATAGCATTAAAAATATTATCAAACACTATATTAGGTTCTGATATGTTTTACAGGTGCGATTAAATGTTTTTGGATTACTGGTAGTTTAATTTGTCGAATGCCGGATATTACGATGTTCCAGAAAATCTTGCATTAATCGGGTAGCCATACTTTGGCCTGCCAAACTGTAGCCACCTGCATGTTGTAACGAATGTGCGCTTAGGATGAACGGGAAATTTCGCCACTTTTATTCAAGGTAAACAGTGAGGGGCTGGTTTCACTATTTTTCCTTTTATTACCAATAGAGATCCATTGTTTCAATATTTTTATCTCACTGCCTAATAACGGAGGTAGGGGAGAAAAAATATTCTTTAGTCATGCAATAAAAGAGTACTGACACCCTATCAATATCGGCCTTCTTAAGTAGGATAAATCGTTTGCTTTTAATCTACGTCCATAGCTTATAAATAGTATATCCCTGTCTCATTAATACGGTAACGCAGCATTTTTTATCCTCCTTTAGCTAACGTGTATTTATAAAAAATCTGAGTATTTACTTAAAAATATAAGAATGGGAAAGCACCATATAAATGGTGATTGCCCCATCTATTTTGATGAAGGTTCCAACCAAATTAGTTTAAAGGCATTGATATAAATCAAAATCACCTTCATGGAGGTGATGCTCGTTCATGTGAAGCTATGTTCGTAAAGTGCCCAAGCTAGATACTATTCAATAATAGGTTATGTGCATTTAGTCGTAAGAACTTCGCCAAGTCTAAGTGTTTCAATGCTAATGGGATTTCTAATAGGGCGAGCAGCAATAAGGTTGTTTGCCAAATACCCGTATCTGAGAAAAAAGTTGTGGGGAAATCATTTCTGGCAAAGAGGGTATTTTGTTGACTCCGTGCGAGCGAATGAGGAAATCATTTGAAGCTATTAAGGCTGGGTGGCGAAAGAGGAAGAATAGAGGTAATGGCCACTGGGTCTGGCCCCCTTCTGGGGGGGCCGCATCAAAACCACCCGAGGTACGGGTGGTTTTGATTAATGGGGTGGTGGTTACTACTTGCCGTTTAGATAATCTAGAACGATTTCATGGTGGTTAGTGGTTTTAAAGTCATCAAAGACTTGCTCAATTTTACCGTCAGTACCAATCAAAAAACTGATGCGGTGAATGCCATCATAGGTTTTACCCATAAAGGTTTTTTCACCCCAAATACCGAACAGCTCAGAGACGGTATGCTGTTCATCTGACAGTAACGTAAAGTTCAGCAGTTCTTTCTCAACAAAACGGGATAGTTTTTCTGGTTTATCGGTACTGATACCCAGAACTTCGACGCCCAGCTTTTTAATCTCATCCATATTATCCCGTAATCCGCAGGCCTGTAAGGTACAGCCCGGCGTCATCGCTTTAGGATAAAAATAAACAAGAACTCTCTGCCCTTGGAAGTCAGTGAGGCTGATGTCTTCGCCATCTTGATCCGGGAGTGTAAATTCTGGGGCGGTGTCACCGGTTTTTAATGGGTTTATCACTAGTTTCCGTCCTTTTCTTCATGCTGTGGATTGATAATGATACTAATACTGCCTTGCGCATTGAGTTCTGTACAGAGGCGATAGAAATCTTGTTCAACAATCTGTTTGGAGTCTGTCAGCGTACTGTGTATTGTCATTTCAATATAGAGCGTTGGTTGTTGAAATATTTCGCAAATGCTGGTCTTTGAAGTGAGTTCAGCAATGCTGGTTTCTTCTGTATCAAATAAGTTAGTAAAGCGCTCAATTAAATGAGGAGAATCTTTAACTTCTACTTTGACCCACATTGTGACCGGCATCGGAGGGCGTTCGTGCTGAGTTGTGCGCTTCATCACAATAAGAAGGTCTAGTTCCATACCCTTTTGTGGCAATGTAGACTCTAACAGCATCATCGCGCTCCAGCCACCGGACAGCAACATAATAAACGTAAATTCTTCACCTAATAGCGCCAGGCGACTATCTTCAATATTACAGCCGCAGCTACTGACGTGTCGGGTGATCGTATTGACGATCCCGGGGCGATCGGTGCCTAATGCGGTGATGACAAGGTAATATTCAGATTGCTGTGGCACGTTGTACTTCCTGCCTAAAAAAGGTGATGCATATGGTAAACATAAAAAAATCACCCAGACAAGCAGTTAGAGTGATGTTGTTGCTTGCTTTTCGCTATTGGTCAAAAGTACCATGGTTAGCATATCTATCAAGAGGAATGGCTTATGTTTACGGGAAGTATGGTTGCACTAGTTACACCGATGGACGTTAATGGGCATGTCGATCGCGCCAGCTTGAAAAAATTGATTGATTATCATGTGGCTAGCGGCACCGCCGCGATAGTTTCCGTAGGTACTACCGGAGAGTCGGCTACCTTAAACCACCAAGAACACGTGGACGTGGTTAAATTAACGCTGGATTTAGCCGACGGGCGTATTCCCATTATTGCTGGCACCGGCGCGAATGCGACGTCTGAAGCTATTTCATTGACTCAACATCTTAACGATACTGGGGTAGTTGGCTGTTTGTCCGTTACGCCGTATTATAATAAGCCAATGCAGGAAGGCTTATATCAGCATTTTAAAGCGATTGCTGAACATACTGATTTACCACAAATTCTGTATAATGTGCCGGGGCGTACTGGCTGTGACATGCTGCCCGAGACGGTTGCTCGGTTAGCTAAAGTGCCTAATATCGTGGCATTAAAAGACGCAACGGGTAATTTAAGCCGGGTCAGCCAGATTCAGGCGCTGGTCGGTACAGACTTTAAATTACTCAGTGGTGACGATGCGACTTCATTAGAATTTATGCAGTTAGGCGGTCACGGTGTGATTTCCGTTACGGCCAATATTGCAGCAAAAGAAATAGCTCAGCTATGTGAATTAGCGGCTCAGGGAAACTTTACTCAAGCGCGTTGTCTTAATGAACGAATAATGCCGTTGCATTACAAATTGTTTGTTGAGTCAAACCCTATTCCGGTTAAATGGGCATGTCATCGTTTAGGCTTAATTGCCAGTGATACCATGCGGTTACCTATGACACCACTGGCAGAATCTGCCCGTCCGGTCGTCGAACAGGCGTTAAAGTCTGCGGGTTTGCTATAATTTTTAGGAAGATTTGATGGTTCATTCATTACAGAAAATAATTGGTGTTTCGCTGGTCATGTTTGTGGCTGCGTGTTCTAACGATCAGTCATATAAGCATCAGGTCAGTGGCAATGAAGACTATTTGAAAGCCCCGGAGCTAAAAGAACTGCATGCGCCGAGCGGTATGATATTACCCGTTCAAACGGGTGATTTTGCTCTGAGAAAGGTTGCTGTAGCTGATGGTAGCCTTGGCCTGGCGCTGGATATTCGCCCGCCGTCTCAGCCATTGGCTCTGATGAGCGGTTCTCGAGTGCAATACGCTAATAATATTGCTTCTATTTCATTAGAGAACAATGCTCAGAATCAGGCGCTTTGGTCGCAGGTGATTGCGGTATTGGGTCAAAATAACTACAAGATTGCCGATCGTCAGGATGCCAATCAAACGTTAACCACTGACTGGGTAAACTGGGCCCGTGAAGATGAAAACGTGCCGCATCAGGCCCGTTATCAAATTAGCGTTCAGTCTCAAGGTTATCAAAACCAACTGTCAGTGAAAGTGATTGAGCTGAAGGCTAATGATAAAACTATCAGCGATGCTGCAAGCATCCAGCGTTATAGCATTAGTATGCTAAACAGCATTACCGAGGCGCTAGATAAAACGCAGAGCAATCAGGATGCGAGCCGTATTGCGCAAACAACCGGTAGCGTTGTTCTTCAGGCAGGGCGTGATGATACGGGTCTTCCGGTCGTTATTGTACGCGCACCTTATGCCAACGTTTGGGAACGTTTACCTGGGGTGTTAGAGAGTATGGGCATGAAGGTTGAAGATCGTAATCGTCCTCAGGGTTTGATTACCATGACCTTCAAATCCTCTGCCAGCAACTGGGCTGCATTGAACGTGCCGGATCCCGATCTGCAAAATGGCGACTATAAGCTACAGGTTGGTGATTTAGATAACCGCAGTAGTTTGCAGTTTAGCGACGGTAAAGGTCAGGTTCTCAAAGATGCACAAAATAACGCACTGGTTGCAATATTGCAGTCGGCGTTTAACCGGACTACCACTAAATAATCAAAAGGGGCTTAACAGGCCCCTTTATCTTTTCCACAGTTAGGGAATATCCTCGAACTTGAAATCAACGGAGACAGCTGAAGATGCAAAAGTTAGCCGAACTTTATCGCGGTAAGGCAAAAACGGTTTATACCACCGAGAATCCGGATCTTTTAATTCTGGAATTTCGAAACGATACGTCTGCTCTTGACGGTGAACGCATTGAGCAATTTGATCGCAAGGGAATGGTAAACAATAAGTTTAATCATTTTATTATGACCAAGCTGGAAGAAGCGGGTATTCCAACCCAAATGGAACGTTTGCTGTCCGATACCGAAGTACTGGTTAAGAAGCTAGATATGGTGCCGGTTGAGTGCGTAGTTCGTAACCGTGCAGCTGGTTCATTAGTGCGCCGCTTGGGCATTGAAGAAGGTCTAGTATTGAATCCACCGCTGTTCGATCTGTTTTTAAAGAATGACGCTATGCACGATCCGATGATCAACGAATCTTACTGCCAAACGTTCGGTTGGGTCAGCGATGCTAATCTGGCGCGCATGAAGGCGCTGAGCTATAAAGCAAATCAGGTTCTGAGTAAATTATTTGACGATGCTGGATTAATTCTAGTGGACTTCAAACTGGAGTTTGGCTTATTCAACGGTGAAGTTGTATTAGGCGATGAATTCTCTCCTGACGGTAGCCGCCTGTGGGATAAAACAACGCTGAACAAAATGGATAAAGACCGTTTCCGCCAGAGTCTGGGTGGCCTGATTGAAGCGTACGAAGAGGTTGCACATCGTCTCGGTATTAATTTGGACTAAAAACGCAATCGATTACGTAGAGCTGGCTATCAGTATAGCCAGCTCTATTTCTTTAAAAATGCGATCGTCTTGGGCGGCCTTAACCCGCAATAAATACCACTCATCGGCGATAGCTGGAAGCGGGTAGCCAATAACTTCACGGTCAAAGCGTATATTATTTCTCTTGTCGGTGAATTTAATCATGGGCGAATTCCTTTGTCTGACGCCAAGCGTAGCGCCGTTGAATATCGATTACTCTCAGATTTCCCTCTCTTAATCTCAGTTATAAAAATTAAAAAGTACATGTACTAATACTATTAACGCGTAATTAATCAGTCTTTTTCTATTTTGCCGAATATACTCAAGTTATATAATGCTACCTATTGGTCTGAATTTTCAGACTACAGATAATTGAGAGATAATATTATGCGTTGGCAAGGCCGTCGGGAAAGTGACAATGTTGAAGATCGTCGTAGTGATTCCAGTGGCCCTTCAGGTGGGCTAGGCGGGGGTGGTTTTCAAGTTCCTCGCGGAAAGGGGGGGATCGCTCTATTAGTCGTCGTTTTGGTGGCCGGATATTATGGCGTTGATCTCACACCGTTGTTGACCGGTGGAGAAAACGCACCAACGGCTCAGCAGAGCCAGCCTCTCTCTCCTAAAGATAATGAGATGGCTAAATTTACTTCTGTTGTTCTGGCTTCAACGGAAGATACTTGGGCTGAAATATTTAAGAAAGAAGGCGGCCAGTATAAAGAGCCAAAACTGGTGTTATACCGTGGCGCAACTCGCACCGCCTGTGGTACTGGCCAATCGGTGATGGGGCCATTCTACTGCCCGACGGATAAAACGGTCTATATCGACCTGTCGTTCTATCAGGATATGGAAACCAGGCTCAAGGCTGGCGGTGACTTTGCTCAGGCCTACGTAGTGGCCCATGAGATCGGGCACCATGTACAAAACCTGATGGGCATCAGCGCTAAGGTGCGCGAGCTTCAGCAGCGCACCCGCAACGAGGCAGAGGTAAACCGTTTATCGGTAAAACAGGAGCTTCAGGCTGACTGTTTTGCCGGCATCTGGGGAAACGGCATGAAGAATCAGCAAGTGCTGGATCTGGGCGATATGGAAGAAGCATTGAACGCCGCGCAGGCGATTGGTGACGACCGCCTGCAAAAACAGGGTAACGGTAGAGTTATTCCCGATAGCTTTACTCACGGGACCTCTGAGCAGCGCTATACCTGGTTTAAACGCGGTTTTGACAGCGGTGATTTTAAACAGTGCAATACGTTTGATACTGATAAATTATAATCTCGGGTCATTTGAGGGTATTATTTGTGCCGGGTAATTAATCCGGCGCAATAGTGCCGCGCATAACCGCGAGAAATCTGTCATGCCAAACGTTGATCCTACGCTAATCATTCTGCTGGTTTTAGCCGGTCTGGGTATTCTTAGTCATAATAATACGGTGACTATTGCCATTCTGGTGCTGTTAATTCTTCGGTTAACGCCTCTCGAAGCGGCTTTTCCCACGGTGCAAAAGTATGGGCTGACGGTAGGTATCACTATTCTCACTATTGCGGTTATGGCGCCTCTGGCTAACGGTAAAATGACGCCAGCGATGCTGATGCAGGTGTTTGTTAACTGGAAATCTTTGACGGCTATTGTTATCGGTATTGCCGTTGCCTGGCTAGGCGGGCGAGGCGTAGTCCTAATGGCCAGCCAGCCAACGATAGTTGCCGGGCTATTAGTGGGCACTATTATTGGCGTTGCGTTCTTTAAAGGCATTCCGGTTGGCCCGCTCATTGCGGCAGGTATGGTCTCGCTGATTATCGGTAAGACCTGATTATTCGATTGATCGCCAAGACTAAAACGATATGCGTTGTGTGACATCATGCCCACAATTGCCCTTTAGCCGCCGAAGAATGAAAATCCCTTTTTTATGAATATAGATCTTAGTTCTTGCCTCGGACAGATGTCGGACTATGGTATCCGTCGGCTGGTTATTTTAAGCGGTGAGCCGCACTGGTGTCATGAACAGGCACTGAGTTTCACCCAACGCTACGTCGGTGACTGGCCTTGGATTTCTGATTTTCCGCTGGTCAATTACCCCTATTTGCAACGCAGGCCGTCGGCCGTCAATAATTTGTTGGGCAGTGAGTTCCGGCATGCGGTATTTGACGCAACTCAGGGGTTGCACGCCGAGGCGCTGGCAGCGATTGCCGGAACGCTGGCGGCGGGTAGTATGCTGGTGATGATGGTGCCTGACTGGCAGACATGGCCAACGCTAACCGATAACGATAGCCTACGTTGGAGCGAGTGTTCACATCCTATCTGCACGCCAAACTTTGTCCGCCACTTTCAGCAACAGGTTACCGCCGACGGTGACGCGTTATTGCTTCGCCAACATCACCCGTTTTCCCTCAATGCAGTAGAACCCTTGCCGGAATGGCAGCGTCCAAACGGTTTACCTACGGCGGAACAACAGGGCTTGCTATCTATCCTGTCGTCGGCTGAGCCGGGTGTGTATGTTCTGATTGCCGGGCGCGGTAGAGGTAAATCAGCGCTGGCCGGTATGCTGGCCAATGGCTGGTCTGGCGGTGGTGAGTGCTGGCTAACGGCTCCCTCCCAGTCATCGACGGCAACGCTACAGCTATGGAGCAACGGAAAGGTTACTTTCTTTTCTCCAGATGGATTACTGGAACGGTGCACATCCGTTCGGCCACAAAACGTCGACTGGCTGATTATTGACGAAGCGGCGGCAATTCCGGCGCCGGTACTTCATCAGCTGTCGGCATTTTTTCCTCGGGTGTTACTAACGACTACGGTACAGGGCTATGAAGGCAGCGGCCGCGGCTTTTTATTAAAGTTTTGCGCCAGCCTGCCGGAACATCGGGTTCTGACATTACACCAACCGGTGCGTTGGGCTGAGAACGACCCGCTGGAACGTGTGATTAACCAAGTATTGCTGATGGATGCTGAAAATAGCGTGATGGCATTGACTGAAACGTTACCAACGATTGCTTCTATTGATCGGCAGCGGCTGGCTGATAATCCCGAGTTATTCAATCAGTTCTACGGCCTGCTGACCGGAGCCCATTATCGAACTAGCCCGCTAGATTTACGGCGGCTATTTGACGCTCCGGGAATGTCATTTGCAGTAGGATTAAACGCTAAAAAGGCCGTAGTCGCTGGGCTATGGTTGGTGGACGAGGGTGGCATATCGCCTGAGTTAGCCCGTGAAGTATGGGCCGGAAGGCGGCGGCCCAGAGGCAATCTTGTCGCCCAGTCGCTGGCGGCACATGGCTCGGAATATGTCGCGCCCCAGCTCCGTTCTGCCAGAATCAGCCGGATTGCCGTTACTTTTGGTTTGCGCCGCCGGGGAATTGCCAAAGCGCTGGTTACTGAACAAGTTAATCAGGCTAAGGCCAGAGGGCTGGATTATCTCTCCGTCAGCTTTGGCTATACCGATGAGCTTTGGCTGTTCTGGCAGGCGTGTGGTTTTGAGCTGGTCCATATGGGAAGCCATAAAGAAGCCAGCAGCGGCTGTTATTCCGCGATGGCTTTGGTGCCCTTTAGCCATCAGGCGAAAGGACTGGTCATGCGGGCTAAGCGTCATTTTTTGCTGAATCAGTTGGTCTCCTGCGTTAAGCACAATCACGTTAATAATATTATGCCCGCTGATTTAAGCGATGATGACTGGCGGGCGCTGGCCGGATTTGCCTTTGCTCTGAGAACGTTAGACGCCAGCCAGATATCAATATATCGATTATTGCGCCATCAGAAGGTGAAATGTGCCGGGCTGAGGGGAATATTAGAACAACAGCTAAGCCCTGAAGAGACGGTTCAACGGTTGAACGTGAGCGGTAAAAGAGAGCTGACTAAGCTATTGCGTGAAGAAGTGGTACAGGCTTTAACGGTTATTGATCAAGATCGCTGTCGGTACTGGAAAGATTGGGTATCAGGAACGGTTCCCGTAGAACACGGCGCTTAGCTGATTAATTTGTCAGCGGAAGTAGCTTCGTCACCGTTAGGCCCGCCGTGCCGTATTTTACAGCATGGCGGGCTGAGGCTATTTCTTCTTGTTTTTGTTCCACTCATCGTCATCTTCTTTATCCCACTGGGCGTTATTGTCCCTGTGAGGCGGAAGCTTAGATGGATCGTTGAGCGAACCTTTGTAATTAACTTTATTTAATGCTTTTATGCCGTTAATGATGATACCGAACAGCACAATCAGAATAATCCACCAGTAGTCTGCTAGCCATTTCATGAAGAGACTCCGTCGATATTGGTAATATAACGTTCGAAAATTGAATCAAGATGCTGGCTAAGCCAACGGTATCCTTCAATCTCCTGATTTTCCCAACAGGCCAGCAGCGTTTGTGGCGTTAACTGGCGTTCGGCTTCCTGAGCCAGCGGGTAATAGCTTAAATGCCATGGCTCAGCGGCGACGCCCCCGCGGTCGTGCAGGAATGGCCGATAGAAGCCATATCTATTCATATTAGCCGTTAACCACTGCGTCAGGTGGTTAAAGTAGCCATTTTCCAAATATTCCCATGGCTCAAGCAGCAGCTTTTGTCCTTCCGGTAGTAAGTCAGGATCGTAGATATCCAGATCGGTGCCCCAATGATGGCGGCTGGCTCCGGGCATTGCCGACCAGCGCAGAATGGCAATGCAGCGCTGGCCTGCATCAAGGCAGGAGATGTTGATTGGCTGGCTTTGTGCGTCCATGACCTGACGAATACCGGTAAACTTTTCGTTCCATATCATCTGCTGTCTGGCAAAGTCGCGAAAGGTACTGGCCGGTTGGAGATTAAACCCGGCCCGTTCGGCCGCTGCCTGTAGTTCGAGAAACGCCTTTGCGGCCGCAGGCTGCAGCCGATGATTTCCGCATAAGTCGATCAGATGTTCGGTGCTTTGGCCGGTTAACATCTCGGTGGTTATCATGCCAGCAGCTGGTCCATGATTTTTTGATACATACGGCTAAGTAGCTGAAGATCGGAGGCCTTCACGCATTCATTTACTTTATGAATGGTGGCGTTTACCGGGCCAAGTTCAACTACTTGGGTTCCCATCAGGGCAATAAAGCGCCCGTCAGACGTTCCGCCGTTGGTCAGCAGTTTCGGCGTTACGGTGGCGTAATATTCAACCGCACGAGAAACCGCATCCACCAGCTTTCCACGCGGCGTTAAGAATGGCTTACCTGACAAATTCCACTCAATACTGTAGCGTAGCCCATGGCGCGACAGCATTTCCTGCACTCTGTGGGCGATTTGTTCATGAGTCAGCTCAGTGCTGTAACGAAAGTTAAACTGAATAAATAGCTCGCCGGGGATAACGTTATTACTGCCGGTTCCGGCATGAATATTCGCAATTTGCATACTGGTGGCCGGGAAAAACTCGTTGCCGCGGTCCCACTCGGTATTCACCAGTTCGCTGATAAACGCGGTCGCCTTATGCACCGGATTATCGGCCAAGTGGGGATAAGCAACGTGCCCCTGCGTACCGTGAACGGTCAGGTTAGCGGTAATAGAACCACGGCGGCCATTTTTAACCACGTCACCAACGCGAGCGGTGCTTGATGGCTCACCGACTAAGCAATAGTCCACGCGCTCACGCCTAGCCATCAGGGTTTCAACCACTTTAACCGTACCATTTACCGCAGAAGCCTCTTCATCTGACGTTATCAAAAAGGCCAGGCGGCCCTGATGGTTCGGATTAGAGGCGACAAAGCGTTCAGCGGCCACCACCATGGCGGCCAGCGAGCCTTTCATGTCGGCGGCACCGCGGCCATACAGGAAACCGTCTTGGATAGTGGGTTCGAAAGGCGGTTGGTTCCAGTGTTTTTCATCGCCGGTAGGGACAACATCGGTATGGCCGGCGAAGGCTAAAGTAGGTGAACCGGCGCGGCCTTCCCGATAGGCCCAAAAGTTCAGCGTATCGCCAAAGTTCATCGGTTCAACGGTAAAGCCGATGGCCTTTAACCGGTCGATCATAATCTGCTGACAGCCTTCGTCGTGCGGGCTAAGGGATGGTCGTTTGATCAACTGTTGGGCTAAGGTGATGACAGGGCAAAACATGATTATTGCGCTCCGTCGATAAACTGTTGGTAGCCGTCGGCGGAAAATCCCAACAGCATGGTGCCTGAATCGTTGCGTGCAAGTACCGGGCGCTTAATAATTGAAGGCTGCTCGAGCATTAACGCTTTGGCTGCTGCTTGATTATTGGTGGCGGATTTTTGCTCATCGCTAAGCTTGCGCCACGTGGTGCCGCGGGTATTAAGCAGGGGTTCCCAGCCAAGACGATCGATGAGTTGTTGTAATAGCGCTTCATCTAGCCCGTCAGCGCGATAATCGTGAAAACGATAGTCAACCTGATGTTCTTCCAGCCAGCGGCGGGCTTTTTTTATTGTATCGCAGTTTTTAATGCCGTAGAGGTTATAGGGCGTTTTCAAACGGAGTTCCTCATCAATTTACCATTAACATAAGCGCAGGCGACCTGTTGCAGAATAGATGCGTTCAGCAAATGGCTGAGAAAGCAGGATCGACTAAAGAATAAATCTATCATTTATTGATCCAATAGTGCGAAAAAATACGATTTAATTTGGCTTGTCGGTGCAAAGTTCGAGTGGTTAATCCAGCTTGAGTATGATGATTTAGCAGAGGTAAAAACAAAATAAGCGGCTTTAAATCAGGCGTTAGTGAGCGGTAATAAAAAAGTCGCCCCCATAGAGGGGGCTAGAGAGCATCGATTGATGGGCTATCTGAGCGGTAACCGTGTCGGTTACTGACTCTTTTGTTCCAAATACATTACCGTTGCGGCTACGCGTGAGCGAACGTTTAGTTTGCGCAGCATATTACGGATATGTACTTTTACCGTTTCTTCCGAAATATGCAGAAGAACGGCAATTTGTTTATTAGACATTCCGCGTGCCACTTCTTGTAATACGTCTAATTCACGTTCAGTCAGTGATTCAAACGGGTCGGTTTGGTCGTTTCTGGATGCCAGATATTCAAGGATAATATCGCTGAATACGTTTTCTCCATTTGCCGCCTGAAGTATTTTATTTAGCAGTTGGTCTGGCTCGCTGTCTTTCAATAAATACCCATCGGCACCGGCATCGATAAGGGCGTAAATATCGTTACGAGAATCGGATACGGTAAGTACAATAATTCGTGCGTCAATGCCTTCATTACGCAGCGCCTTTAGGGTATCCAGACCGGAAAGACCCTTCATATTAAGGTCAAGTAAAATAAGATCCGGTGAGAACTGACTGGCAAAAGTAATGGCTTCATTACCATTACTTGCTTCGGCCACAATATTGAACGAAGGTTCTAGCTCAAGAAGTTGCCGAACGCCGCGACGCATTAGCGGATGATCGTCTACGATTAATATATTACATTGCTCTGACACAGTGAATTACTCCATTATTCTTAATCAGTTGAAGAATATTAATATTCCTTTAGAACTTGGCGTTAAAACGGTATTAACCACCTTACGTAAGGCTATTAATTCAGGGATATAAAATATTTTATATTTTATTCTTTTTATGAAAAGCTCATTGTTGAGGAAAGGTAAGACATATGGATGTCCCACCTTCCTCGCGGCGGCGAATATTCAGTGTACCACCCAATCGAGATGTTCTTTCACTCATAATATTTAAACCATAATGACCTTCCGGTTCATCAAGGCTTTTGATGCCCGTGCCGTTATCGGTGATAGTAAACATATTATTACCGTTAGTGGCTGAATCACAGTTAACTGTGATAAGCGTAGCATTGGCGTGTTTAATTGCATTCAGTACCGCTTCCCTGACAATCTGTAGCGCATGAACCTGTTGCTGTGCATTTAATGCTTGGGATGATAATGCACAATGAATCTGAATCGGCACCGTTGTTTGAGCCTGTAACGGTGTCATCAATTGGTTCAATGCTTCATGCAGGTCCGCTTCTTGTATGGTGAGTCTGAAGGTCGCTAACAGTTCCCGAAGCTGTCGATAGGCGCTGGAAAGCGCCCGATCGAAATCGCCGATAACCGACATCGCTTTAGCATTATCACTGGGAACGATACGCTTAAGCAAGGTAAGTTGAATTCTTAAAAAAGAGAGTGACTGGGCCAGCGAGTCGTGTAACTCACGGGCAATCGTCGCTCTTTCTTCCATTAAGAGTACCTGCATATAGCGTTTTTGCGCCCGGTTAAAATAAATACCCCGGCTTAATATATTGGCTACGTTTTCAATTAATTGTGGATGAACTGCGGTATCGGAACACTGCCAGCTCAGGCGACCCAAATGTTGCTCGTTTTGTTGCAGCGACAGGAATTGCCAGTCGAGGTTTTTATCCTCATCGCCTTCAGTTAAAACCCACCGGCCTTCGCCACTGTCCTGTACTTCCAGCCGGATAACCACCAGATTTTCACTGTTATGTACGATGGATAAAACCTGTTCAAAGCACTGGCGATCTACCTGACTAACGCTGAGCGCCTGTAAGCAATCATACAGTACGACAAGAGAACGATTTGCCTGAGTCAGCTTTATGGTTTTTTCTTCAACTTTTTCAGCCAGTGACTGATAGAGCTTCGCTAAATCTGTCGACATCGAGGTAAACGCGGTGGCAAGAACGCCCAGCTCGGTTGGCTGAGCGACATCAAGCGGCTGATGGTCAAAATGGCCGGTCTGAATATAGTGGCTTGCTCTGACCATCCGGTTCAGCGGTTCAACAATTTTTCGCCTGCTAAATTGGATAATGTAGAGTACCAGAGCAATAGTCAGTAAAAAGCTGATGATACTAATGCCTGTGGCAACCCTGAGTTTGAGCTCAGAAAAGCGTTGGATAGACAAAACAAAGGTATCGATTTGATCTACATAGCTGGTTAGCTGATTGATGTAGTTTTCAGGCCGATTGCCTCTGAGCTCGTTTTCAAGCTGGTTCCAACGTTCTAATAATAAATGGTATTCATTACTAATCTCAGAAGGGATGTAAAACCGGTTCAATGCATCTAATGCGGGCGCTTTTAGAGAGGCGTCATATTGATCAATATATTGCTTAAGATCGGGGGAGTCGGTGGTTAGTTCGTAAGCTAAACGGTAGCTTTGCATGCGCAGTGAGCCTGAGATATTCACCGCTTCTGCATCTGTGCGGCTGGCAATCAGCGTAATAATGGCTAAACCGGTTGATAGTATCGATAAAACCACAATGGCAATCAGCATGTGCGATATGGTGGTAGTAACTGAACGCTTAACCGACACTTGAATACCTCACAGGGAATAATTGCATTAATTAACGACTCTTGAATTTATTGGCTTAACTTTTTGTTATTTTATTGTTAATTAAAATATGAAGGTTAAATAAATTAAAAAACAATTTTTTGGTTATTTATTTTTCAGCCTGATTATTACATTTCTACTTCCAATTGAATGACTATTATTTTAAAACGTGCCTAAGTCAAAATTCTGATTAAAAAATCTGTGAACGATTGATCTAACGCAAACAACCCCACCATTTACCCATTAAGAGTAATTATAACTCAATGCTTCAGAGATTAACTTACACTGGCCGGAGTTTCTATCTGAATTTTATCTACTCTGACACCCATGAGATTAACGGGCATTTAATAAGCTAACGTTTCTCTCGTGTTAACGGGAGGAGCAATCATGTCTGTTTTATCGCGACGCAATCTATTACGAGGGCAATGGCACCGTAGTTCTGCCATCAGGCCTCCATGGTCGATAGATGAAGCACAGTTTATTGATGGCTGCACCCGTTGCGATGCTTGTATTGATGTTTGTGAAACTCAAGTATTGATTGTCAAAGGACAGGACTACCCTGAAGTCGACTTTCAACGCGCTGAGTGTACGTTTTGTGGTCGTTGTGCGGATATTTGCCCAGAACCGGTTTTTGTATCTACTGAAAACTCGCCCTGGCAGCGTAAAGCAATAATAAATAAGACCTGCCTGACGTTTCAGGGCATAGCATGCCGGAGCTGTCAGGACGTTTGTGAGCCTAATGCGATTAAGTTCAAACTTCGCTTAGGAGGGATAGCCCAGCCCGAATTAGAAAGTGGGAGCTGCACCGGATGCGGAAGCTGTATCCGAAGCTGTCCGGTTCAAGCCATCACAACCAGTGAGAGTGATAAAGATAATGTCGGAAAATAGTGACTGGCACGTTTGTAGTTTGATTGTTCAGGTAAAGCCTGAAGATATTCCAAGAGTGAGCAAAGCGTTGTGCGAACTACCGGGAACTGAGATTCCCGGAGTGAATGAAACTGAAGGTAAGTTAGTTGTTGTTATGCAAGCAGAGAATTCTGATGCTCTGTTTGCACAAATTGAGTCAACGCGGGATCTAGTTGGTGTGTTGGCTGTGTCGCTGGTTTACCACCAGCAAGATGAGCAAGGTGAGGATACGCCATGAAACTCAGTCGTAGAGACTTCATGAAAGCAAATGCTGCTGCTGCCGCAGCGATGGCTGCCGGAATGACTATTCCAACGGTAGCCGTTGCCGCTGAAGGAAGTGATGCAATTAAGTGGGACAAAGCGCCGTGCCGTTTTTGTGGTACCGGATGTAGCGTTCTTGTTGGAACACAAAATGGTCGGGTTGTTGCCTCACAGGGTGACCCCGATGCACCGGTTAACCGTGGTTTAAACTGTATCAAAGGCTATTTCCTGCCTAAGATCATGTACGGAAAAGATCGCCTGACCCAGCCACTGCTGCGAATGAAAGACGGTCAATATGCCAAAGACGGTGAGTTTACCCCGGTAACGTGGGATCAAGCCTTCACCGTAATGAGCGAAAAATATAAGAAAGCGTTCAAAGATAACGGTCCTAACGGTGGTGGTATGTTTGCTTCCGGGCAATTTACCATTTGGGAAGGTTATGCAGCGGCTAAGCTGTTTAAAGCCGGTTTTCGTTCTAATAACATCGACCCGAATGCACGCCACTGTATGGCCAGTGCGGTAGTTGGCTTTATGCGTACCTTTGGTATGGATGAGCCGATGGGGTGCTACGATGATATTGAGCAAGCCGATGCCTTCGTGCTTTGGGGTTCAAACATGGCGGAAATGCACCCGATCCTGTGGTCGCGCATTACCGATCGTCGTTTATCTAACCCGAATGTTAAAGTTGCGGTGATGTCTACCTTTGAAAACCGTAGCTTTGAATTAGCCGATAACCCGATGATCTTTAAGCCTCAGACCGATCTGGTTATTCTGAATTACATCGCGAACTACATTATTGAAAATAACGCCGTTGACCATGATTTCTTGGAAAAACACGTTAACATTCGCCGCGGTGAAACCGATATTGGCTATGGCTTACGCCCAACTAATCCTCTGCAAAAAGCGGCTAAAAACCCGGACAGCGATAAATCAACGCCAATGAGCTTTGACGAGTACAAAGCTTTCGTTGCGGAATACACGTTAGAAAAAACCGCTGAAATGACCGGCGTTGCTCAAGATTCACTGGTCGCATTGGCTAAGCTGTATGCCGATCCAAACGTGAAAGTGGTTTCTTACTGGACCATGGGCTTCAACCAGCATACCCGTGGCGTATGGGCGAATAACCTGTGCTACAACATCCACTTACTCACCGGTAAAATTTCTAAGCCGGGCTGTGGTCCATTCTCTTTGACCGGTCAACCATCGGCCTGCGGTACCGCGCGTGAAGTCGGTACCTTTGCCCACCGCCTGCCGGCAGACATGGTGGTAACCAACGAAGCGCACCGTAAGATTGCCGAGCAAAAATGGAAACTGCCGGAAGGTACTATCCTTGGCAGCGTTGGCCTACACGCAGTCGCTCAGGACCGCGCGTTAAAAGACGGTAAGCTGAACGCTTACTGGACGATGTGTACCAACAATATGCAGGCCGGTCCGAATATTAATGAAGACCGTATGCCGGGCTGGCGCGATCCGCGCAACTTCGTTGTGGTTTCCGATCCGTACCCGACTATCAGCGCATTGGCTGCCGATCTGATTTTACCGACCGCAATGTGGGTAGAAAAAGAGGGTGCCTATGGTAACGCTGAGCGCCGTAGCCAGTTCTGGCGTCAGCAGGTTAAGGCTCCGGGCGAGTCTAAGTCCGACCTGTGGCAAATCGTTGAGTTTTCTAAGTATTTTAAAACCGATGAAATGTGGCCTGCTGAGCTGTTAGACAAGAACCCTGAATACCGTGGTAAAACCCTGTATCAAGTTCTGTTCGCTAACGGTCAGGTCGATAAATTTAAAGTAGACGAACTGGCGGCAGATCAGCTTAACGATGAGTCCCGCGAGCTAGGCTATTACCTACAAAAAGGCCTGTTTGAAGAGTACGCCGCCTTTGGTCGCGGTCATGCTCACGATCTGGCTGACTTTGACGCTTACCACAAATCCCGCGGTTTACGCTGGCCGGTGGTTGACGGTAAAGAGACCCTATGGCGCTATCGCGAAGGTTTCGACCCGTACGTTAAAGCCGGTGAAGGCGTGAAGTTCTACGGCAAGCCTGACGGTAAAGCGGTGATTTTTGCACTGCCTTATGAGCCGCCTGCTGAGAGCCCGGATGAAGAGTTTGATCTGTGGTTATCGACCGGTCGCGTTCTGGAGCATTGGCATACCGGTTCCATGACCCGTCGGGTTCCTGAATTGCATCGCTCATTCCCTGAATCTGTGCTGTTTATTCATCCTCAGGATGCACAAAAACGCGGTATGCGCCGTGGCGATAAAGTTAAGGTCCAGTCCCGTCGCGGCGAGTTAGTCTCGATTGTGGAAACCCGTGGCCGTAACCGCGTGCCTGAAGGTTTGGTCTATATGGCGTTCTTTGATGCCGCACAGTTGGTCAACATGCTGACTTTGGATGCAACCGATCCACTGTCGAAAGAGACTGACTACAAGAAGTGCGCAGTCAAAGTGGTCAAGGCATAGGATAGGTAACGCGCATCACTATGGCTAACCAAAGGGATAAAGGGCCCGAGCGTCGTCGTTTTTTACGCGATGTAGTACGCAGCGCAGGCGGTCTGGCCGGGCTGACGCTGCTGCTGGGCATTCCACAAAAACAGTCTCAGGCTCGCGAGGGGGTCGCTTTGCGTCCGCCCGGTGCACTGCCGGAGGCGGCGTTTAACCGCGCCTGCATCCGCTGTGGACAATGCGTACAGGACTGTCCTTACGATACCCTCAAGCTGGCGACGCTATTGTCACCGGTCTCTTCGGGTACGCCGTATTTTGTGGCTCGTCAGATTCCTTGTGAAATGTGTGACGATATTCCCTGCGTTAAAGCCTGCCCTAGTGGTGCATTAGATTCTTCTCTGACAGATATTGATAAGTCTCGTATGGGACTGGCGGTATTACTGGATCATGAAAACTGCCTGAACTGGCAGGGATTACGCTGCGACGTTTGCCATCGCGTATGCCCGTTAATCAACAAAGCCATTACGCTGGAACTTCACCGTAATGAGCGTACGGACATGCACGCTAAGTTTTTACCTACGGTTCACAGTGAATACTGTACCGGCTGCGGTAAATGCGAAGAGGCTTGTGTACTAACGGAGGCGGCCATTAAGGTGCTTCCGATATCACTGGCTCAGGGCAAACTGGGTGGGCACTACCGACTAGGGTGGATAGAGAAAGATAAGGCAGGGCATTCATTGATTCCTGAAGCTCTGACTCTACCAACCCGCAAACCGGAAGGAGGGCAATAATGGCGAATGCACCTATGCAGGCTGGCCGTGAAGCTCTGGTTAAATATGGCTGGTGGTATAGCCACCGCTTTCTGGTTTTACGTCGGATTAGTCAGTTGCTCATTCTCGGCATGTTCCTGACAGGGCCATTGTTCAGCATCTGGATCTTACGGGGTAACTACGGCGGCAGTATGCTGCTGGGGACTATTCCGCTAAGCGATCCGCTTATTATGCTGCAAAGTCTGGCTTCCGGTCATATTCCTGCTATTCCACCAGAAGGTACCCGCTCAAGCTGGGCCGACTGGTCACAATGGTATGGAATATTCGGCGGTTTAATTATTGCTCTGCTGTACGCGCTGTTCGCTAGCCGTTTGTTTTGCGGCTGGGTTTGCCCGTTAAGCCTGGTGACTGATTTTGCCGCATGGCTGCGGCGTAAATTGGGCATCCGCACTAGTGCCACTATTCCGGCGTCGCTGCGCTATGGCATTTTAATTGCCATCGTTTTAGCCAGCGCCGTCAGTGGAACGCTGGTATGGGAATGGGTTAACCCGGTTTCAGCATTCGGTAGAGGATTAATCGGCGGTATTGGACATTTATCAGCTTCAGTGAATGGCGTAATTACCGGACTGGCTGTCGGTTTTGGTGCCAGCATTTGGCTGATTGTGGCGGTTTTCCTGTTTGACCTGCTGGTGGTTGAACACGGTTGGTGCGGCCATTTATGTCCCGTTGGGGCTCTTTATGGCGCCATTGGCCATAAAGGGATGCTGCGAATTAGCGCTGTAAACCGTCGGGATTGTACCCGCTGCATGGATTGTATCCATATCTGCCCGGAACCACAGGTGCTGCGCGGCCCTCTGTTTGCTAAAAACGAGAGCCCGTTAGTGCTGAGTAAGGATTGTATTTCCTGTGGCCGGTGTATTGATGTCTGTTGTGAGAAAGTATTTCAAATAAAAACACGATTCCATCGTTCGGGAGTAGAAGAATGAAGAGTAACGTCTTGAAAAAGCAGGTTACCTTATGGGCAATGTTAATAACATTAGTATCGGGTGGCGTTGCCGTTGCTGCAGGTAATGGCGTTGATTTCAGCAAGTCTCCGGAAGTATCGGGCACCGCTGAAGGCCAGGTTAGTATGCCTAAAGAGCAAAACCGTATCGCGCTGGATTATGTCAACCAGCCGCCGATGATTCCACACAGCGTGGAAGGCTATCAGGTAACGGCAAAGGTGAACACCTGCCTTAAGTGTCACGGTGTTCAAAGCTACCGAACAACGGGAGCTCCGCGTATCAGCCCGACACACTTTGTGGACAGTGCAGGCAATGTAAGCAGTACCGTCGCTCCGCGTCGCTATTTCTGCCAGTCTTGCCATGTACCACAGGCTGACGCACCACCAATTATTGGCAATATGTTCGAGCCTGCACCGGGATACGGTCAGTAATCGGGGGATGAAATGAGTAAAGATAAAAAACCGGGTTTAATCCGTCGTATTTGGACTTGGTTTCGTACCCCAAGCCGCTTGGCTATTGGCACGTTATTGATTCTGGGCTTTGTTGCCGGCATCGTTTTCGTGACTGGTTTTAATACCAGCATGCACGCGATGAACAGCGAGAAATTCTGTATCAGCTGCCATGAAATGCGCGATAACGTCTATCAGGAATATATGGAAACCGTGCACTACAGCAACCGAACCGGCGTTCGCGCTATCTGTTCTGATTGCCACGTGCCGCAAGAGTTTATTCCTAAGATGGTACGTAAAATTCAGGCCAGCAAAGAGTTATATGGTAAAGCGTTTGGCGTTATCGATACCCAACAAAAATTTGAGGCACATCGTTTAGATATGGCCAAGAATGAGTGGGCGAGAATGAAAGGCAATGACTCGCAAGAGTGCCGTAACTGCCACAGCTTTAACTATATGGACTTCACTGAGCAGAAGACGGTCGCCACGAAGATGCACAGTTTTGCTATTGATAAAGGCAAAACCTGTATTGACTGCCATAAAGGGATTGCGCATAAGCTTCCTGATATGACGGGAATTCCTAACGGGTTCTGATTCTGTTGAATAAGTTTGTTACTAAAAGCCCGCGAGTTGATGACTTGTGGGCTTTTTTATTTCTGGCTGGTACTTACCGTATTTAATGCGTTTTAACGTTGGTTATCCCGCTGAAAAACGAAGTGGGGGCTATTTATTAAGCGTTAACGCTGAGTTATCTGTCTCGTTAGCGGGCTGGCCAGTAGCGTGATTTTGTTAAGCGATTTCTTGGTTAACGAGTGGCGTTATACCAGGGGTAGCAGCCGTCACGCACTAGTATGTTCCCCATCATGCTAAATGCATCGCTTTTGCCCTTTAGCCGTTCGAGCCACCAGTTGAAATTGGCCCCTTTGCTGGCCGGATGCCAAGCCAGCCAGATGATTTCATCGCCTTTTTCTATTTCTACCTCTACATCGATCTCTACCAATGCGCCATGCGCCAGCTCCTTTTCAATCAGCGCTGGCGGTAGAAAAGCATGACCAATGCCGCGCTTAAGCAGCTCAAGCTGGTTCTCGATGTTGCATGCCATGATCTGCCGCTGGCATGACATGGGGCCAATATTGCGCTTAGGCAGCTCACGGCTGCTGTCTTCTATTGCTACCACGATGTCATTTAGCCGCTGGTTTCTGCTGACCGGCTTTTTTTGCGCCGCAAACGGATGCGATGGTGATACGCACAGGGCAAAATTTATCTTACCGAGCATTACCGTTTTGGCCTGAACGCTGTCTGGGATCTGGCCAATGGCAATAATCAAATCAGCGCGATTGTATTTTAATGCCTCCCAAGTGCCGTTTAACGCTTCGCGCTGTATTGAGATACTGGAATCCTGACTGTAGCCAATATAGTCACGAATATCCTGAACAAGGTCTTCCCATGGGAAGAAGGCATCCACAGCAAGACGAATATTATTGTCCAGCTTGGGGATATTACGTACTCGACTTTCCAGATCCTGCATTGCATTTAATATCCAAATGCCTTCCTGCAGCAGGAATTCGCCTTCATCCGTCAGGGTAATCATTGGACCATTACGGTGGAACAGTTTTACGGATAGTTTGTTTTCAATATTTGATACGCGGTAAGAGATCGCTGAAGGAGTCTTGTAGAGTACTTCTGCTGCCCTAGAGAAAGAGCCGGTAGTTTTGATCGTGCTGATTATTTTAATTGCATCTAGGGACAAGCTAGTCATATATATGCCTCTTTTACATAAAACAAGAAAGATGCACACTAAATCCCTCAGCATGGCAACTCGAAATAGCGCAAATAGCGCAAATGGAGTAAAAATACGCCTAACTCAAAGAAATATACCCCATATAGCCAAGCACTATTCGGGAGAGTATTCATCAAGTCTTTAAATAAAATTCATCATAACTGCACGGTATTAATCCACTGAGATATAAAAAATTCAATCTTAAAATTGAAACAATTCACGATAATATTTTTCGTTAATAGGTCGTGAAATATTCCGTTTTAGCCCCCGGTAAAAGTGATAAAAAATATATAGGCACATAAAAAGAGTGTGTAATTGCCACAACATCTTGTGGCCTGAAATAATATCTAATTACCTCTTACCGTTTTATATCGGGAGTTATTATGAAAATGATATCAAGATATGTTACGACTATAGCTCTTTTGGGGGCAGCCATATTTGCCGCACAGGTCAGCGCTCATGGTTATGTAAAATCCCCGAGCAGCCGCGCCTACCAGTGTAATCAAGGCATTAACGTCGGATGCGGCAGTGTACAATATGAACCACAAAGCATTGAAGGGCCGAAAGGATTTCCGGAAAGCGGCCCACCGGACGGCCATATTGCCAGTGGCAATAAAGCTGCGTATTTTCAACTAGATGAGCAAACACCAACCCGTTGGCACAAGGTTAATATGAATACGGGTGATAATACCTTTGTCTGGTACCTGACTGCGCAACACAGCACCACCAGCTGGCGTTATTTTATTACCAAAACTGGGTGGGATGCTTCACAGCCGCTGAGCCGTGCCGCTTTTGACCTGACGCCGTTTTGCCAGATCAACGATGGTGGTGCAATCCCTCCGATGGAGGTCGTTCACAAATGCACCATACCTAAAGACCGCAAGGGTTCACACGTGATCCTTGCCGTGTGGGATATTGCCGATACCGCCAATGCCTTTTACCAAGCGATTGACGTCAATCTGAGTAACTAACCATAAAGGCCCGGCTAACGCCGGGCTTAATGAGATAGTCACCTCAACTTTATGAGCGGCATCTTTGAACGCTATTGCCATGGTTAATCCTCCCCCCTTGTACTGAATAAAGATGGTTGCTGACCGGTTACGCTATCTCAAAACGATTCTTTGCATGTCTGCGCTTTTACTTCAATTCATGGAACAAGCCAGCATCCTTAGAGAGGGTTTTATTATGCATATACCAAAAAAAATCGCATTGAACGGTGCTGTTGTACCGACTACTGAAAAATTAGTTTTCAATACCAACGAAAATTCCAACGATTTACAGGGGACACTGGCCGCCAGTATTAAATTTGCCCAAAGCCAAATATTCCCTGCAATACCTAAGCCAGGTGATAGCCAGCCTTACCTCGCCGCCGGAAGAAAAATTTTGCTTATGGTAAAACCGCTGAACGCGGTTAATACCTTGCATGTCACGGTATTAAACCGAGATGGTGTGCCGCTTGGTTCACGGTTGCTAAATAGCCCCGACCTATTGCCTAAAACGGCCTATTACATCGATGGCATACCGGATAGCGGGGTGGATTTCACCCCCCAGCCGGGGCCGACCTATACCATCAATAATAATAGTGGCGTCAATAAGCTGAGCGATCCGCAGGGGACCTTCCTGCTAGAAAAGCTGCAGCAAAACGCGGTGGTTGATATTCAAACTGCAGACGGCTGCTGGGTTGACGACATTTACCTGCCGAGCAGTTCGACCGTGGAAGGAAAGATAGTACGCGTCCAATCCACAGCAGTATACGCCTCGACTATTTTATATAGTAACCGGGGGATATCGATATCGCGGGGATTGACCTATCAGTTTAAGTTTGTCTCAGGGCAATGGTTTTGTGATGCCGAACTGGGAAACCAAGGGCTTATTTATGCCGACAATATCTGGAGCGTTGAAATTCCGGCACAGTGGGTCAAGCCTGGCATTAGTCTGCGTTTTGACAGCGATAGCCTGAGCGGGCAATTGAACAACCTGCGGGTTGGGGCCAGCACTGAACTGCTCATCAACACCATCGACATTGGTATGCTCACGCCACCGCGGGGCGCTTATGCCTTTGCAAAAGATCCCCATGCTCACGAGGAGTATTTCCAGACAATTCCAACCACACGGATGGTCGTAAGCAATTATCAATCGCTCTATCTACCCGAGGTGATGCTACCCAACGGTACGTTACTCACAGATTTTGATCCGAGCGTAGGAGACTGGCACTCTGGGACAATGAGGCAGCGAATTGGCAAGGAGCTGATTTCACTGGGTATCAACCATGCCAACTACGGTATTAATTGCTCGGCGGGCGAAGGCGAATGGAGCCCCTATACTGTCGCCCAGCTTACGGCCCACAACAGCTGTGGAAAATATTCCAATGGGATTGTGGTGCACGGCGGTTCGGGCGGCGGGGGGATCGTGACCCTCGACAGTTCAATTGGCAACGAGTTTAGCCATGAGGTGGGGCACAACTACGGGTTGGGGCATTATCCTAATGGTTTTAACGGCTCGGTGCACCGTGCGGCCAACGAGATTAACTCAACGTGGGGATGGGATATGAGCCGCGGTAAGTTCATTCCCAATTTCTGGCCGATGATTAGCGATAAAGAAACGTGTTACCAAGGAACATGCCAACCACCGTTTTATGGTCATACTTTTGGCTTTGATCCCATGGCCGGCGGTGAGCCGATGTCTCAGCTTATCCGCTTTACGCTGCATACGCCTTATACGGCGGCAATCATTCAGAAATTTATGGAAAGCAAAGCCGTTTTTGCGGCCGATTCAAAAACGGGTTTTCGTAAATGGGAGCCTGATACCCAGCAAATGGAACCTTATGACCATCGCGTAGACGCGACCGTACCAACCGTTGTTTCTAACGGCAATCTGAGTGAAGAGGCCATCTCAGCTATGTTTGATAAAAATCAAATGGTGAAAGTGGCCATGCAGGACGGAAACTGGGCACCATCTATCTATGTTCCGCCTGCGTCATCGGTTAACGATCAATGTATTATCACAATAGATCATGAAGCTACGCTCAACAGTCAGCTCTATATCAATGGTCAGACTATTCTGGTATCCCGTGGCTTTAATACCAGCTACATCTCAAACGGTTTAAGCTGGAATGAGTGCATATTGTTGGATATGAGCATGACCCGGTACAAGGCGCCTAACAACGATTTGAGCGAATCCACGTTGATTAGCCTACTGGCTAAGTATCAGGTACTGAATATGGTAATGTGGGACGGCGACTGGGCCCCGTCTATTCATATTCCGCCAGCATCACAGGCCAACGATCGGCGAGTCATCACGATTGACCACAATGCTACTTATAATACACAGCTCTATGTTAATGGCCTGAGCATTCAGATATCGCAGGGTATGAAGAAGTACTACATCTCTGATGGCGATCTGTGGATCGAACGTAGACAGCTTATCGATATGAGCGTTGAACGCTATCCGAAAGCATTTGGTGTACCGGTAACGACACTGGTCGGCTATTATGACCCACTGGGTGAGCTTCAAAGCTATTTATACCCGGCCTTGCACGGAGGCTATGGTTTTCTGTATGCCGACGATAGCGGTACGTTGACCGAGGCTGACTACCAGCTGTGGGTGGAGTCTGACAATGAGATTCAGCGTTTCAAGCTGAATAATAGTCGTATTCAGAGTAACGTGATGAACAAATTCCACATTAACATTGCAGAATCTGAACTCCCGCGTACGGTAGCCCTTGTCCACAATGGCGATATGGTGCTGCGGCAAAATATCGAGCCCGCAGAAGCAGCCCTGACTTACACCCTTAACGGTGAATAAAGGATTTATCTGAGTTTCGCTAAAGAGGGCAGATAGCCGTCCTCTTTAGCGCGTTGAAATTTGCTCTTGGCTTTTAACGTATCAAAAACGCTATTTCTTAAACTTCAACAGCCACTTATCCAGTTCATTAGCAAACTGTTGGCGATCGCGCTGGGTCATGGTGCTTGGGCCGCCGGTTTGTACGCCGCTGGATCGCATGGTGTCCATAAAGTCGCGCATCGTCAGGCGTTCACGAATGGTTGCCGGAGAGTAACGTTCACCTCTGGGATTAATCGCGTCTCCGCCTTTTTCCAGCACTTCGGCCGCGAGGGGAATATCGGCGGTGATCACTAAGTCACCGGGTTCAACCCGGCGGACTATTTCGTTGTCGGCAACGTCAAACCCCGCCGGAACCTGTAGGCTGCGGATATACGGTGACGGCGGCGCTTTAATGTATTGGTTTGCTACTAACGTAACCATGACATTAACCCGTTCGGCTGCCCGAAATAGCACTTCTTTTATTACGTTAGGGCAGGCGTCTGCATCGACCCAGATTTGCATAATTTATTTATCCTTCATGGCGCCGGTGATTCAGGCTCTTCAGTGAGATACCAGCAACCGTTTTTTTCTTCAAACAGGTAAGAATTGCCTTCAGACATGCCGTATTGGTAGCTAATTAGCCGGGCATGCTGGCCGACGGTAACTATCTCAGGCTTCAAATCGTCCGGATCGACCCTACCGTTGTAATCGACAAAGTGAAAAACACCGTTTTGGTAACGGATATTAAACCCATCGTAATTTGTCGCCAGAGTATAAGCGAATTGAGTACGATCGCCGTTATCGTCCGATTCTAATTGCGCGACTTTGACTAACGTATCGGTAAAGCCTTGCTGCAGGTGCTTATCGGAAGCGAAACGTTGAATAAAACTATCAAAATCAGGCGACGGGCAGCTCTGCGCTACCGGCTGTTTAATGGGTAATATCTCCCAAAATTTAACGGTCAGGCTTGCTTTCTCTTTCTCGATATTCCAGCTTTTATAAGGGCCATAGGTACTGATTCTGATTTCTAACTGCTGATTCTTATTGGCAAAATGCATCACGCAGTGCCCGTCGCCGCTACAGCTTTCCACTTCGGGTAATTGGTTACACACGTCTGCTGTTCCTCCGACATTATCCCAGCATTGCGGATCCCTGAGCGGTAGCCAATCGGCCTTCAGTAAGGACTGGCGCACATCGGCATAAGGCATTTCTTTCTTAAATGATTGTTCTATTGGTGATGCATTGGCTGAACTGAAAGCGTTACCGGAAAAAGCCACAATAGCGAATAGTGCGGATGAAATGAGTTTAAACGTGTTTTTTACTTCCGCTGAAAATGGACTGCTGACCGCTGAATCCGTCCGATCAATATGTTGGATTATTTCCATGAATACGCTTCCTTGTATGAACAAAATCAAACCGGTGAAATTTATTTAACCATTTGATTTCTAATGGGGTAGTTTATAAAACGCCTAGAAGCACTAGCACAGCGCGCCCATAGCCAGATCGAATATCCTTGCACTTAACACTAAACTTACCATAATCGTCAACTATTAGAAGGTGATAACGGTGAATGATGATGGAAATCCGCGTATTTAAACAAGATGATTTTGAAGACGTAATAACGCTATGGGAGCGTTGCGATTTATTGCGTCCGTGGAACGATCCTGAAACGGATATTGAGCGTAAGCAGAACAACGATCCTGAACTGTTTCTGGTTGCTGAGGTCGGAGGTGAGGTAGTTGGTACGATTATGGGTGGATATGATGGGCACCGTGGCTCGGCGTATTATCTGGGCGTACATCCTGACTACCGTGGCAGAGGCATTGCTAATGCGCTCATCAGCCGTCTAGAAAAGAAATTGATTGCCCGCGGATGTCCTAAATTGCAGCTGATGGTCCATGATGACAACGATGCCGTTATTGGGATGTATGAAAAGCTTGGCTATGAAATTCAGGATACGGTTTGTATCGCTAAGCGGTTGATTGAAGATCAAGAATACTAGTAGCCGACAGGCTTATTGCCTGCTTGCTCACTGACCCGATAGGATAATAGATGAATATTCGCGTTGTTTTATTATTGGTTCCTTTCTTGCTTACCGGTTGTTCAACGGTGAGCAATTTCTCTTTTTCCAGCCTGTCTCCGCTTAACTGGTTTAGCAGTAGCCCGACGCTCAGCGATAGCGGATTGGGTGATATCTCTTCAGCTACTCCGCTGGATGAAGGATCACTGAATAAAACGTTAGACGGTGATTATCGCCTGCGTAAAGGCATGGGTATATCGGCCGGTCAAACCGTCACTTTTTTTGAAGCGATGGACGGGACTAACGTTAAGCTGGCTTTCTACGCCAATGAGCAGGGCAAAGTTAAACGTATTGAAGTGATGGATAACGGCGTTAAAACGGCGGTAGGAACCAAGCTGGGTACCAAATTTAGTGAACTGTATGAAAAAGCGTTCAACGTTTGTGAAGTCGGTATCGGTGATAGTGCCGGTAGCGTTGCCTGTAAATCACCCGAAAGTCAGCGCATCACTTATATTTTTAGCGGTGAGTGGATGGGGTCATCCAGCATCATGCCGCCGGATGATAAGTTGAGAACCTGGACTATCAGTAAAATGATTTGGAATGCCAAATAGCCTATCGATTTATTCGACCTAAGTTCTACTAACGCCGACTAACGCCGTCAGATCAAACATAGTCGATTGCCCTGACGGCTGTTTTTACATCCAACGCCACTGTCGTTAAACCAGCAGTATTTCAACGCCCTGTTGACGCAGCTGTTCAATAATGGCCGGATCGGCAGCTTTACCGGTAATAATCATATTAATTTGTTCAGTTCGGCTAAACAGCATTCCCGCCCGTTGACCAATCTTACTGCTGTCGACCAGAACCACCAGCTTACCAACGTATTTCAACATTTTTTGCTCGGCCATTGCGGTCAGCATATCCGTTTTATACAGCCCGTCTACGGTTAGCCCTTTACCGCTGGTAAACATCCAGTGCCCGGCATACAGGCTGGAGTCGCTGTCCTGAGGCGATAGGGTAATCGACTGACTCTTATTATACTGCCCGCCCATAATCACGACGCTGTCGTGTTCCTGCTCAATCAGATAATTAGCCAGAGGAAGATAGTTGGTGATCACCTGAACATCTCGACCAACAATCTCTTTGCCTAACAAAAATGCGGTAGAACCGCAGTTAATCACCACACTTTCACCCGGCTGACACAGCTCAGCTGCTGCCTTGGCGATGCGCATTTTTTCATTCAGGTTCTGAGTCTGATGGATATTTAATGGCGTCCAGGCCGGTCGCTGTGACTGAATCACCTCTGCGCCATTGCGTACTTTGCGTAGCTTATTCATGCTATTGAGCTTATTAATATCCCGACGGGCCGTGGCCGGTGAGATATTAAAGGTGTCAATGACATTGGCGATAGAGATTTGCCCTTTGCGCTGTACCAACTCAAGAATGGCATTATGGCGTTGAGATTCGGTCATGTGGGCTCCGGTCTGTGCGTGAATATGATTATATGATGATTATATGCGAGCGGCATGGCAATTTGAATCATCCATAACAAATTAAAACGCATTGTAGGATCGCTTGACGGGTGGGGGCACCACCCGTCGGAGCCGAATGGACTATAAAAATGATTTAAACGGAAGGTCTGGCTCAGTGGTAAAGCAATCGTCAAAGCCGCGTGGATAGTGATACTCAAAGCTATCTTTATCCTGAGGCCAGATAAACTTACCGCCGACCTGCCAGATATAAGGCTTAAAGCTGTACTTCAGCCGGTCCTTTTTCATGTTCCACAGCATACGAATTTCTTGCGGATCGGCCTGAAAGTTAGACCAGATATCGTGATGGAAAGGAATGACGACCTGAGTATTCAATGATTCAGCCATACGCAGCATATCGGCACTGGTCATTTTATCGGTAACGCCGCGTGGATTTTCACCGTAAGAACCCAGAGCAACGTCTATCTTATGATCGTTTCCGTGCTTGGCATAATAGTTGGAATAGTGAGAATCACCGCTGTGATAGAGGCTACCACCCGGCGTTTTAAACAGGTAGTTCACCGCGCGTAAATCCATACCGTCGGGCAAAACACCCTGCGCTTTTTGATCGGCTGGCAGCGTAATCAGTGCGGTACGATCAAAGGCGTCTAGCGCATGGATTTCAATATCTTTCACCCGAATCACATCGCCCGGTTTAACTACGCGACAGCGTTCGGCCGGAACGCCCCAGCTTATCCAGATATCGACACAGGTTTGCGGCCCGATAAAAGGAACCAAGGAATCGCAGTTTTGCATCACGGCCGCGGCAACGTTGACATCAATATGGTCGTTATGGTCGTGAGTAGCCAGTACTGCGTCGATGTTTCTGATGGCAAACGGGTCGAGAACAAACGGCGTGGTGCGTAAATTAGGCTGTAGTTTTTTTACTCCAGCCATTCTTTGCATCTGATGGCCATCTTTCATCAATGGATTTCCGTGACTTTGCTTGCCGGTACCACACCAGAAATCGACGCAGACGTTGGCACCACCCTCTGATTTCAGCCAGATCCCCGTACAGCCCAACCACCACATAGCAAAAGTACCAGGAGCAACCTGTTCCCGATCTATCTCTTCATTTAACCAAGATCCCCACTCAGGGAAGGTACTTAAGATCCATGAATCCCGTGTGATGGTATTAACTTTACTCATGATTAAACCCTCTTTAATTTGCTATTGAATCAATTCGCATGATGCTAATTTAGTCATAATTAATCATTTAAAGATTTATTGTGATTTTTAATGGTGACTTGGTGACTCTATCATCGATGGTTTTTATGTTCAATGGTGATTTTTATTTTTAGTTTTTGCGGGGTAAATCGCAGTAATGACTATGCCACATTGATTGATTCTATTTTAATTTGAATATAATATCATGATAAATAATGAATATATTTCATGCGTCGCTAATTCAAATCGGGGGCTTGCGGATAACTTGGGAGCAATATCACAAATAGTCATATTTAATCTTTTAATGATTCAATGTGATTGGTATGGTGATTTTGTTTTATAACTGACGTACCCGGCAAGTTACCAAATAGGTGCGCCTAACTTCACTGGATAGATAAAAAATCAAACGGGGAGTTTTATGGAAACCCTCTACAACGTTTTCACTATTTTCTTTAATCAGGTTATGACTAATGCCCCGTTGTTGCTGGGTATTGTCACTATGCTCGGCTATTTGTTATTGCGTAAAAGCGCAACGGTCATTATCAAAGGAACAATTAAAACGATTATCGGTTTTATGCTGCTTCAGGCCGGTTCTGGCATTCTGACCAGCACGTTTAAACCCGTGGTGGCCAAGCTTTCAGAGGTTTATGGCATCAACGGTGCTATTTCAGATACTTACGCCGCAATGATGGCAACCGTCGAAAGAATGGGGGATGCCTACAGCTGGGTTGGCTATGCGGTGCTGCTCGCGCTCGCGCTTAATATTACGTATGTCCTGCTGCGCAGAATCACCGGCATTCGTACCATCATGCTTACCGGCCACATTATGTTCCAGCAGGCGGGCCTGATTGCGGTGTTCTTCTTCATTTTAGGCTACGACATGTGGACGACGGTGATTTGTACTGCGATTGTGGTTTCGCTCTACTGGGGAATCACGTCCAACATGATGTATAAGCCAACTCAGGAAGTGACCGACGGCTGTGGTTTTTCTATCGGCCACCAGCAGCAGTTTGCCTCATGGCTTGCCTGTAAGATCGCGCCGTATCTGGGTAAGAAAGAAGACAGCGTTGAAAATCTGAAGCTACCGGGCTGGCTGAATATTTTCCACGATAACATTGTCTCTACTGCCATTGTGATGACGCTGTTTTTCGGCATTATTCTTTGCTCTTTTGGCCTCGATACGCTGCAGAAGATGGCCGGTAAAACCCACTGGACTATCTATATTCTACAAACTGGCCTGATGTTCTCGGTTGCTATCTTCATTATCGTACAGGGCGTGCGTATGTTTGTGGCCGAATTAACCGAAGCGTTTAACGGTATTTCCCAGCGTCTGATCCCCGGAGCCGTACTGGCTATCGACTGCGCGGCTATCTATAGCTTTGCTCCGAATGCCGTCGTTTGGGGCTTTATGTGGGGTACTATCGGTCAGCTTATCGCCGTTGGCATTTTGCTGGCTATTGGCTCCTCCATCATGATTATTCCCGGCTTTATTCCAATGTTCTTCTCTAATGCCACCATCGGTGTGTTTGCTAATCACTTTGGCGGGTGGCGTGCGGCGTTAAAAATCTGTCTGGTTATGGGAATGATAGAGATTTTTGGCTGCGTATGGGCGGTTAAGCTGACCGGGCTCAGCGCGTGGATGGGAATGGCCGACTGGTCGATTCTGGCCCCTCCGCTTATGCAAGGATTAACCTTTGGCCTGTGGTTTATGGGCGTCGTGCTGGTTATTGCCCTGATGTACATGTTTTTTGCCGGTCGTTCACTGCGGGCAGAAGAGGACTTAGAACAAAAACAATTAACTGAATCCATTACTAATTAATATTCACCTATTGGAGATTTCATTATGACAGTACGAATTCTGGCGGTATGCGGTTGCGGGCAGGGCAGTTCAATGATCATGAAAATGAAAGTCGACCAGTTTCTGACTGAGCAAAAGGTAGATCACACGGTTAACAGCTGTGCTGTAGGTGAATATAAAGCAGAGCTTAGCGGTGCCGACATTATTGTTGCTTCTACTCACGTGGCGGAAGAGATCACCGTCAGCGGTAATAAATACGTTATTGGCGTTCGAAACATGCTGTCGCCTGCGGACTTCGGTCCAAAGCTGATGGACGTGATTAACATGCATTTTGCCAAAGACGTTAAGCCATAGGAGCCAGCATGAAACTGAGAGACTCTCTGGTTCAGAATAATTCAATTCGACTACAGGCTGAAGCCGATGACTGGCAGTCAGCGGTAAAAATTGGCGTTGATTTGCTAATTGACGCCGACGTTGTTGAGCCTCGCTACTATCAGGCCATTTTGGACGGCGTTGAGCGTTTCGGCCCCTATTTTGTGATTGCGCCGGGTTTGGCTATGCCTCACGGCAGGCCGGAAGAGGGGGTAAAGAAAAACGGTTTTGCCTTAGTGACGCTTAAAAAGCCGCTGGTATTTAATCATGATGACAACGACCCGGTAGACATTCTGATCACGCTGGCCGCCGTTGACGCTAACACCCATAACGAAGTCGGCATTATGCAAGTCGTCAACCTGTTTGAAGATGAAGCCAACTTTGATCGCCTACGGGCCTGCCGCACGCCTCAGCAGGTTCTCGATTTAATTGATGAAACCACTGCCGCGGCAGCAAATAGCAATTAAGGAAACTGATACATGACAACTCGTTCATTACCTATGTTACAGGTGGCTTTGGATAATCAGACGCTTTCGGATGCCTATGCCACAACCCGACTGATCGCCGAAGAGGTAGACATCATTGAAGTCGGGACCATTCTCTGCGTTGGTGAAGGGGTTCGGGCCGTGCGCGACCTGAAGGCACTCTATCCTCATAAGATTGTTCTCGCCGATGTCAAAATTGCCGACGCCGGTAAAATTCTGTCGCGCATGTGCTTTGAAGCGAATGCCGACTGGGTCACTGTGATTTGCTGTGCCGATATCAATACGGCCAAAGGTGCGCTTGAAGTGGCCAAAGAGTTTGGCGGCGATTTACAAATTGAGCTAACCGGATTCTGGACGTGGGAGCAGGCCGAAGAATGGCGAGTGGCCGGAATTCAGCAGGTCGTTTATCACCGGAGCCGTGACGCGCAGGCAGCAGGCGTGGCGTGGGGTGATGCCGATATTACGGCGATTGAACGGCTGTCCGATATGGGATTCAAAGTTACCGTTACCGGCGGTTTAGCGCTGGAAGATCTTCCTCTGTTTAAAGGAATTCCTATCCACGTATTTATTGCCGGGCGCAGCATTCGTGATGCCGCAAGTCCGGTTGCCGCGGCCAGAGAATTCAAACGCTCTATTGCCCAGCTTTGGGGTTAGGGAGCCTGTATGTTGCAAAAAGCCGTTCCGCTGGGTATTTATGAAAAAGCATTACCTCAGGGCGATGACTGGTTGGCTAAATTAACCTTGGCAGCCGAGCTGGGGTTCGACTTTGTTGAAATGTCACTGGATGAAAGTGATAGCCGGTTAGCCCGCCTTGATTGGAGCAGTGAACAGCGAATGGCTCTGGTATCGGCGATTGCTAAAACCGGAGTCAGGGTGCCTTCAATGTGTCTGAGCGCTCATCGTCGCTTTCCTCTAGGAGCCGAAGATGATGAAACTCGCGATCGGGGGCTGGAGGTTATGCGTAAAGCCATCCGGCTGGCGCAGGATGTGGGAATCAGGGTGATCCAACTGGCCGGTTATGACGTTTACTACCAGCAGGCCAACGATAATACCCGTGAGCGCTTTCGTGATGGTCTGAAAGAGTCGGTTGAAATGGCCAGCCGTGCACAGGTTACGCTGGCGATGGAAATTATGGACTATCCGTTAATGAACTCAATCAGCAAAGCGCTGGGGTATGCCCATTATCTGAATAACCCGTGGTTTCAGCTTTATCCTGATATTGGCAACCTGTCAGCCTGGGATAACGACGTTCAGATGGAGCTGGCTTCCGGAGCGGGTCATATTGTTGCCGTTCACGTTAAAGACACCAAACCGGGCGTGTTTAAAAACGTGCCTTTTGGCGATGGCATAGTTGATTTTGAACGCTGTTTTGCCACTTTACACCACAGTGGATATCAAGGGCCTTATCTGATTGAAATGTGGAGTGAAACCGCAGTCGATCCGATTAAAGAGGTTACCATCGCTCGGGATTGGGTAAAACAGCGGATGCACAACGCGGGTTTAGCAATAGAGGTATAACGATGCTGGAACAACTAAAGCAGCAGGTTTTTGCCGCCAACATGGCGCTACCTAGCCATGGTTTAGTGACGTTTACTTGGGGTAACGTCAGTGCGATTGACCGTGAGCGCGGTCTGGTGGTGATTAAACCGAGCGGCGTACCTTATGAAATCATGAAAGTCGAAGATATGGTCGTCGTCAACCTACATGGCAAAGTGGTTGAGGGCGATTACCGGCCGTCTTCTGATACCCCAACGCATTTGGCGCTGTATCACCATTATCCAAATATTGGCGGTATCGTTCACACCCATTCTACCTATGCGACCTCGTGGGCGCAGGCTGGTAGGCCAATTCAGGCATTGGGCACAACCCATGCTGATTATTTCCTTGGCGATATTCCCTGTACTCGAGCGCTCAGTGAAAAAGAGGTTGCGGATGAATATGAACTTAACACTGGCAGGGTAATCATTGAAACGTTAGGCGACATCAATCCGCTACATGCTCCGGGAATTGTAGTGTATCAGCACGGTCCCTTTGCATGGGGAAAAGATGCCGACGATGCGGTACATAATGCGGTTGTTATGGAAGAGGTCGCTAAAATGGCGTGGATAGCCTACGGCATTAACCCAAACCTGCGACAAATTGACGGCTATTTGATGGATAAGCACTTTAGCCGCAAGCATGGGCCAAATGCTTATTACGGGCAGAAGTAGCGATCGGACCTGAGCGGATACGTTACCTTATTGATGGACGATATCTATGTCTTTTCAGCGATAAGTCTACTTATGATTACCTAGCGTTATGGAGCTATCATAGTGATATTAAATAATTTTCTGTTACAAACGGAACCGTCGCGCCGCCGTTATGGCGTTGCCGCGATTGTCGGGGTGATTGCCGGTATTATGTCTGCCTTTGTTAAATGGGGCGCAGAAGTACCATTGCCACCGAGGACTATTTCCGACGGTCGCGCTGAGTTTAATCCACCGTATATTTTCTTGAGAGACTATCTTGGTATAGACCCGACCAGTACGGTGTATACCTTCTCAGAGCATATTATTAATCCGGTGATGGTTACGCACATTATATTCTCACTGGTATTCGCCATTGGTTACTGCATTGTGGCCGAGCGTTTTCCAAAAGTGAAAATGTGGCAGGGGGTGATGGCGGGTATTATTGTGACCATTGTCGTTCACGGAATAACGATTCCATTGCTTGGCTTATCGCCAGCGTTATCTACGCTGCCTTTCGATGAATACGTTTCTGAAATAGTCGGGCATATTTTCTGGTTCTGGGTGATTGAAATGATTCGACGCGATCTGCGTAATCGTATTACTCACCAACCTGATGCGGAAGTTCCATTAGATTCGTGGCATCGCTGAGGTTAGAAAATAGATTGGCTATTTTTTCTTACAGATAGCGAAATCAATAAGAGCCAGCTTTTACTGGCTCTTATTGATGACAAACCCAACGGTTAACTATTTAGCCTTAAAACTACCCGCAGCCCGATATGCTCAAAAACGTCGCCCCTTGGCCGCGAGAAAAAGATAATCTTTCGACGTTCTATTCGCGGATGAAGCTTACGCTGAAATAAAATTAAACCACTTTGTCAGCATTCTCAGCCTGCTTTACTACATGAATAAAAAGAACCACGATATTCAATTGGCAAATACAGCCTGTTTATCCACTCAGTTTTGAGTTAACGCATGATAGCCCGCGCTGATTTCGTTATGATAGTTGTATATGACTAATCATCAGTGCTGCCTGAGTGCGGGTGGCGCTTTCATTGAAGTGAGGATAGGTTTTTTATGGTTCAATCTCAAAGCGGTGTTTTGCTGGAACACTGTCGTTTTGGTATTTTTATTGAAGCTAAAGTAGGCAGTGATTTAGAACGTATTCGTACCGGCTGTAAAGACTTTTGTGCTACGCTGACTGATTTACAACAACAATATCCTGAAGCAGCATTAGGCGCGGTTATTTCATTTGGTTCAGATCTCTGGAAGCAACTGTCCGGCGGTAAAGGTGCTAGCGAGCTTAAACCTTTTGTACCATTAGGCAACGGGCTGGCACCGGCAACCCAGCGCGATATGCTGGTTCATATTCTTTCCCAACGCCATGACGTTAACTTCACCCTTGCTCAGGCAGCGCTAAAGGCGTTTGGTGATGCCATTGTGGTCGACGAAGAAATTCACGCTTTCCGCTGGACCGAAGACCGCGACCTTAGCGGGTTTATTGACGGAACTGAAAACCCACAGGGTGATGCTAGCCAAGCCGTCGCGGCGATTGCTGCCGATCGGGAAGATGCAGGCGGTAGCTACGTTTTAGTTCAGCGCTATGTGCATAATCTGAATATCTGGAACAGTATGCCGGTTAAAGCGCAAGAAAATGCCATGGGCCGTACCAAGGCTGATAACGAAGAGCTGCCTTCTGATAAGCGCCAGCCAACTTCGCACTTAGGCCGCGTCGACCTGAAAGAAGAGGGGAAAGGGCTGAAAATTTTGCGTCAAAGCCTGCCTTATGGTACTGCCAGCGGAGAGCATGGTTTGATGTTTATCGCCTACTGCGCTCGCCTGCATAATATTGAACAGCAGTTGCTGAGCATGTTTGGCGAGTTGGATGGTAAAACCGATCAGCTATTGCGCTTTAGTAAGCCAGTGACCGGCAGCTACTATTTTGCTCCATCGTTACCTCGCCTGATGGCACTGTAAGAAAATGCACCGGCAGGATATCGCTTCCTGCCGGTGAATGATTTATCCCGCCTAAACGTCTCCCGATTTATTTTATTTCCTGCGCTGTGCCACATATTCTTTTTAGCTCTTAATCAGACCCAAACGGTATATGAAAACGTTATATATAAGTTAAATCTAGCCATACACTATGACTTATCCAGCCGGTCTTTATTACGTAATGTGGTTTTTACCCTGTCGTCATCCCGGTGAAAGCCGGGACCCAGATTTTAGCTAACAAATTAGCACTTGGCTTAAAGATTGGACCCCGGCTTTCGCCGGGGTGACGATGGGCAGTGACCGATGATAATCAACATGATTACCATTTAAGCATGTTGATAGTCTTTAACTGACAGGCATTAGTCTTTTTTACGCGGTTTTCATCGCGAAATGCCGCGTGATATAGCGATAAGTGAGAGGGTGAAATGAGTAGGAAATGGCTAAAAGTTTGGGCGTTAGCAACGCTGGTGACCACCGGGTCAGCCTCTGCGGCTGAGCTACTGAATAGCTCTTACGATATTTCCCGCGAGCTGTTTGCTGAAATTAATCCGGTGTTTGAAAAACAGTGGAAGCAGCAGTCAGGTGAAGATCTCAGCGTTAAGCAATCCCATGCTGGCTCATCAAAGCAGGCCTTAGCCATTTTACAGGGGCTTAAGGCCGATGTGGTGACTTACAATCAGGTGACTGACGTTCAGATCTTGCACGATAAGGGCAACCTGATCCCTGCCGACTGGCAAGCCCGTTTGCCCAATAATAGCTCTCCTTACTATTCGACCATGGCGTTTCTGGTGCGCAAGGGAAACCCAAAAAATATCCATGACTGGAACGATCTGGTCCGTGACGACGTGAAGTTAGTGTTCCCGAATCCTAAAACATCGGGTAATGGCCGCTATACCTATCTGGCCGCCTGGGGCGCAACCAACATTGCGGACGGCGGCGATCGCCAAAAGACCCGCGAGTGGATGACGCGTTTTTTGAAAAACGTCGCCGTGTTTGACGTTGGCGGGCGTGGTGCAACGACCTCGTTCGTTGAGCGTGGTCTGGGAGATGTGCTGATTAGCTTTGAGTCCGAAGTGAATAATATTCAGAAGCAATATGGCGCATACCAATATGACGTGGTGGTTCCGCCGGTCGATATTCTGGCCGAGTTTCCGGTTGCGTGGGTGGATCGCAACATAGTGCGTAACGGCACTGAAAAAGTGGCCAAAGCTTACCTCAACTTCCTTTACACCCCACAAGCTCAGCAAATTTTTACCCGCTACAGCTATCGGGTTTACGATAAAGCCGCTATGACGGCGGTAAAAGGCCAGTTCCCGGAAGTAAAACTGTTCAACATTGAAGACCAGTTCGGCGGTTGGGAAAAAGTCATGAATGAACATTTCAGTACCGATGGCATTCTCGATCAGCTGCTAGCGGCAGGGCATAAAAGCTGATGCTGCTGTCAATGCCTGCGAAACGCGTATTGCCGGGCTTCTCCTTGAGTTTGGGAAGTAGCCTGTTATTTACCTGTTTAATTTTACTGTTGCCGTTGAGCGCATTGGTTATGCAGCTTAGCCATATGCGCTGGCAGGAGTATTGGCAGGTAGTGACCCATCCTCAGGTTATCGCCGCGTATCAAGTAACGCTATTGTCAGCGGCGGTGGCCAGCCTATTTAACGCCTTCTTTGGTACCCTGATGGCGTGGATACTCACCCGCTATCGTTTCCCCGGGCGTAGCCTGTTAGATGGCCTGATGGACCTTCCTTTTGCCTTGCCGACGGCCGTTGCTGGCTTAACGCTGGCCGGATTGTTTTCAACTACCGGCTGGTATGGCTCGTGGCTGGCGCAGTTTGACATCAAAGTGTCTTTCACATGGTTGGGTATCGCGCTGGCGATGGCATTTACCAGCATTCCTTTTGTCGTCAGAACCATTCAGCCGGTGCTGGAAGAGTTAGGGCCGGAATATGAAGAGGCAGCAGAAACCCTCGGGGCCAGCCGCTGGCAGAGTTTCCGGTTGGTGGTTTTACCTGAGATCGGGCCCGCGCTGTTAACCGGCACGGTACTGTCATTCACCCGCAGTCTGGGGGAATTTGGCGCAGTGATTTTCATTGCGGGCAATATTGCATGGAAAACAGAAGTAACCTCATTGATGATTTTTATTCGCCTGCAAGAGTTTAACTATGCCGCTGCCAGCGCGATTGCTTCCGTCATTTTAGCCGCATCCTTAGTTTTATTGTTTATCGCTAACGTATTGCAAAGTCGTTACGGCAAGCGCGTCGGAGGCCACTAATGACTGATTTTACCTATCAACAGCAGGCTGGCCTGAGTCAGATAAACTGGGGCAAGTGGGTACTGATTGGCACGGGTATTGTGCTGTCGGTAGTTCTGCTGGTGATTCCGATGATAGCCATTTTTGCTACCGCCTTTTCCGCCGGGTTTGACGGCGTAATAAAGAGCCTGAGCGACCCTGATATGTTGCACGCCGTATGGCTAACGGTGCTGATCGCTTTGATTGCGGTTCCGGTCAATTTGCTATTCGGTACGCTGTTGGCGTGGCTGGTGACGCGGTTCGAGTTTCGAGGCCGTCAGCTATTGCTGACGCTGATTGATATTCCTTTTGCCGTTTCGCCTGTGGTGGGTGGGCTATTGTACCTGCTGCTTTATGGATCAAACGGGCCGGTTGGCGGCTGGCTGGAATCGCATAATATTCAGCTGATGTTTTCATGGCAGGGAATGGCGTTAGTCACCATTTTTGTCACTTGCCCGTTCGTTGTGCGTGAGTTAGTGCCGGTGATGATGAGTCAGGGCAGCCAAGAAGATGAAGCGGCAGTACTGTTGGGCGCTTCCGGCTGGCAAATGTTCTACCGGGTGACGTTACCGAACATTCGCTGGGCGTTGCTATACGGCGTGGTTCTGACCAATGCCCGGGCAATCGGTGAGTTTGGTGCGGTATCGGTAGTGTCTGGCTCAATTCGCGGCGAAACCTATACCTTGCCATTGCAGGTTGAACTATTGCATCAGGATTACAACACGGCGGCCGCCTTTACTGCTGCGGCGCTGCTGACGCTAATGGCTATTGTGACGCTGTTTTTAAAAAGTACGCTTCAATGGCGTTTGGCCCGCCAGAAGAGACGGCATATTCAGGAGATAAACCATGAGCATTGAGATCAAAGGCATCAATAAATACTTTGACCAGACCAGAGTATTGCAGGATATCTTTCTGGATATATCTTCCGGCGAAATGCTGGCGCTGCTTGGTCCTTCTGGGTCAGGGAAAACCACCTTGCTCAGAATTATTGCCGGGCTGGAATATCAGAATGCCGGGCAGTTGAGCTTTAACGGTAAAGATGTCAGCCGGCTTCACGCCAGAGACCGCCACGTTGGCTTTGTTTTCCAGCACTATGCCTTGTTTCGCCATATGTCAGTATTTGATAACGTTGCTTTTGGTCTGACGGTACTTCCTCGCCGTGAGCGCCCGAATGCCGCAGCGATTAAGCAAAAGGTCGAACGTTTGCTGGATATGGTTCAGCTTGCCCATTTGGGTAGCCGTTTTCCTTCGCAGCTGTCCGGCGGGCAGCGTCAGCGGGTTGCATTAGCCCGGGCGTTGGCGGTCGATCCGCAAATTCTATTATTGGATGAACCCTTTGGTGCGCTGGATGCTCAGGTACGCAAGGAGCTGAGAAGCTGGCTGCGCCAGCTACACGAAGAGTTAAAGTTTACCAGCGTATTTGTTACTCACGATCAGGAAGAAGCGATGGAAATTGCCGATCGGGTGGTGGTGATGAATCAGGGGCGTATTGAACAGGTTGGCACGCCGGATGAAGTGATGCGCGAGCCTGAAAGCCGCTTTGTGCTGGAGTTTTTAGGTGAAGTGAACCGGATTCAGGGGGAAGTGAAAGGCTCCCAGATTACCATTGGTTCCCATCATTGGCCGCTGGATGCGGTGCCGATTCATCAGGGGCCGGTTGAACTTTATCTACGGCCTTGGGAGGTTGAACTTAGCGATCGGGCTACCGCGCGCTGTATTTTACCCGTTGTGGTGGTCGACAGTATTCCGAAAGGGCATTACTGGCAGCTAACGTTGCAACCTTTGGGCTGGCAAGATGCGGCGGTTAGCGTTACTTTTAGCCATGAGAATGGCGCTCCTCCGCAGCGGGGCGAACGCTATTTTATCGGTGGCGATCGCGCATGGTTATATGCCGGGGAACGACTGTTATTACAGTCTCTCCCTTACGCACAGAGTGCATGAACGCATAGATCGGAATAAAAATTAATAAACCAAGCGTCGGGAATGTCACGTGTCAACATTAGAAGATTTTATCGGTAACACTCCGCTAGTCAGATTACAGCGATTGACTGAGGGCGTTGAGAGTGAAGTTTGGGTCAAGCTAGAAGGAAATAACCCGGCCGGTTCGGTAAAAGATCGCGCGGCATTGTCGATGATTCAGCGCGCTGAACAACGGGGCGAAATTCAACCGGGTGACTGGTTGATTGAAGCAACCAGCGGCAATACCGGCATTGCGCTGGCGATGATCGCGGCTTTGAAGGGATATTCTTTACGGCTGCTAATGCCCGAAAATATGAGTAAAGAGCGTCAGGCTTCGATGCGTGCTTACGGTGCAGAACTGATTTTAGTCAGCCGGGAGCTGGGTATGGAAGGAGCCCGGGATCTGGCTCAGAAAATGGCGGATGAAGGGCAGGGGAAGATCCTCGATCAGTTTAATAATGATGATAATCCGTATGCCCATTTCTCAACTACCGGTCCTGAAATTTGGCGGCAGACAGCGGGAAAGGTCACCCACTTTGTTTCTAGCATGGGAACCACCGGTACCATTACCGGCGTGAGTCGTTATTTAAAATCACAGAATAGTCAGGTTCAGGTTATTGGCCTTCAGCCAGCCGAAGGCAGTAGTATTGCCGGTATTCGCCGCTGGTCTGCGGACTATTTACCGGGCATTTTTCGCCCTGAGTTGGTTGATAACGTATTGGATATTACTCAGGCGGAAGCGGAAAAAACCATGAAATTGCTGGCTACGCGCGAAGGTATATTTTGTGGAGTCAGTTCCGGCGGCGCGGTGGCCGGTGCGTTGCGTGTTGCGGCACGGCATAGGAATGCGGTTATTGTTACGGTGATATGCGATAGGGGGGATCGGTATTTGTCGACGGGGGTGTTTGATTAATGGTGAACGGGGTGTCTTCATATCGGTTTCGATAGCGTCAGGATCGTCGTATGTTTCGTCCGTTAATAGTGATGAGCTTGACTAAGCTGCTGCACACCGGCCGAGCAGAGGGGGTAGCCGACCCCCTCTTGCATCTCCGCGGTCTCGCTACAAATGTTGACCGCTGCTTTGCAGCGGCAGCCTCAGTCAGCTAAAAGGTTTAACGCATCGGCACGGATTCGTTCCAGACGAAGCCGTGCCTCGGTCCGCATCCATGCGAACCGTGCTACCTTTTAGCTTCCTTCGGCAACATTTGTCATGCTCGAGTTGAAGGTCAACGGCAAAGGTCAAGAACAATAAGACCAAAGTTAGCGCTACTCTCTCTCCAGCGCATGTATCGGATCCATTCTTGCGGCTCGGCGGGCCGGGAAGAAGCCGAATATCACGCCGATTAGCGTTGAGCAGGCAAAGGCGGCGATGATTGACGCGACGGAGTAAATCATCGAGAAGCTGCTGACCAGCCGATCGAACACGCTACCAATGGCTAGCGCTAAACCGACTCCTAGCGTACCGCCCAGCAGGCAAACCAGAACCGCTTCGATCAAGAATTGCTGCATAATATCGCTGGAGCGAGCACCTACCGCCATACGTACACCAATTTCTCGGGTTCGCTCGGTCACTGAAACCAACATGATATTCATCACGCCAATTCCGCCGACAATCAGTGATATAACGGCGATCATTGAAACCAGCAATGTCATTGTCGCCGTGGTTTTTTCAATCGTCTGTCGGATGCTGTCGGTATTGAGGATAAAAAAGTCCTGCGTGCCGTGGCGCTGGGTCAGTAGTTTAGTCACGCCCGCTTCGGCGACGTCCAGATCGATATTGTCACTGACCCTAACGGTGATGCTTTTCAAATACGATTGCCCCAGCATACGGTTCATCACCGTGGTGTAAGGTAGCCAGACGTTAAGGCTTTCATTACTGCCGAACCCGCTTTGCTGCTTTTCTACCACGCCAATAATTCTGGCCGGTAGATTACCCAGCAAAATGACTTCCCCCACCGGATTACTCTGCTTGCCAAATAGCTTATCTCTGGTGTTTTCATCAATCACCGCTTCCTGCGCCAGCGAATTCACGCCGTTAAGGTTAAATGACATACCTTGAGCCAGCTTATAGCCACGAACGTCGAAAAACTGTTCACCGACGCCGTTGACCGTTCCGACCACTGACAGGCTATTTACCCGGAAGTTTGTGCTGGCCGATACGCTTGGCGTCACGCTATGCACATAGCTTTGCTGGCGCAACGCATCGGCATCGTTAGCCCTTAGGGTATGTATGGTTGAAGCTTTACGATCGCCAAAATCATTCCCCGGAAAAACCTCTAACGTGCTGGTTCCCATCGAACTGATATCCGCTAGAATCTTTTGTCGAGAGCCTTCGCCTAGAGCAACGACCGAGACCACTGAGGCAATACCAATGATAATGCCCAGCATGGTTAAGAAGGTACGCAGCCGTTGGGAAATCATCGCCAGCATCGCCATTTTGAACGCATCGACAAAACGGTCCCGCTGGGCGAAAAATCCATTATTGGTTTTGGTGTTATGAGGCGAATTCGGGGCTTCCTTTTTAGCCTTGGTGCCCGTTTGCCGATCCGGGGGGCTTTGGCGATCGGCAATAACATTGCCATCGCTGAGCTCAATGATGCGTTGCGCACGTTCGGCAATTTGCATATCGTGGGTCACGATCACCACGGTATGGCCCTGTTCGTGCAGGTCTTTTAGAATTTTTAAAACTTCCTGACCGCTATGCATATCGAGTGCGCCCGTCGGTTCGTCGGCCAGAATGACTTGGCCGCCGTTCATCAGGGCGCGGGCAATACTGACTCGCTGTTGCTGACCACCCGATAGCTGGCTTGGGCGATAGCCGGTGCGTTCATCCAGCCCGAGTCGGGTCAGTAAAGCAACGGCCCGGTCTTTGCGCTTTTGGCGCTCGGTTCCCGCATAGATAGCGGGAACTTCAACGTTGCCCGCGGCGGTTAAGTCGCCCAGCAGGTGATAACGTTGGAAAATAAAGCCAAAATGTTCACGGCGAAGTTCAGCTAAATCATCGGGCTTCAGTTCATTGGTCGTTCGGCCCGCGATCCGGTAAGTTCCTTCACTCGGCTTATCCAGGCAGCCAAGGATGTTCATCAGGGTTGATTTGCCAGAGCCGGAGGCTCCAACAATGGCTACCATCTCGCCAGCGTTAATCGTTAGGTTAATGCCTTTCAATACGGTGACTATCTGCTCCCCGGCGGAAAACCGGCGGGTAATATTCTCTAACTGAAGTAACGGCTGAGTCATGGTGCTACATCCTCATCCGTGGCATGCGGACTGGCTTACTCTGACCGTCGCCGCTGGTTTCACTGATGATGATTTTTTCTCCGGCCTCAAGGCCCGAAATGATTTGAACGTCAACGTTGTTGTTTATGCCGGTTTTTACCCTTTTTTGCATCACGTTGCCCGCGTCATCAACCGTCTGAACGGTTGCATTACCCTGACCGTCGGTTTGATTTATGGCCGTTGCCGGAATAATAATGGCGTTTTTTGCCTGCTCCAGAATGATATACACCTGAGCGGTCATGGAAATGCGCAGTTTTCCATCAGGGTTATCAACGTCGAACAGGCCATTATAGTAAATCGCCGTGGTGGTAGAGGCTGAACTGGCTGACGAGGTGGTGTCGGTGTTAATGGAGTCCGGCGCGGGTTCGATAGCCTTTAATGTCGCGCTGTAGCGTTTACCCGGTTCGCCTAAAATAGTGAAGTAGACCGGCATACCTACTTTAACTTTCGGTACGTCGGCTTCAGAAATCTGGGCTTCAATCGTCATGGTATTCAACTGAGCCACCTTAATGATGGTCGGTGCGCTTTGAACGGCGTTAACGGTTTGGCCTTCTTCCACAGGAATAGCCACAACTACGCCATCAATCGGCGAGTTGATTTGGGTATATCCCAGATTTAACTTGGCGGTATCAACCGCAATTTGAGCCTGAATAATTTGCGCATTCAGCGCTTCGATATCGGCTTTCGTGGCATCTAGTACCGCTTTTGCACTGTCATAATCAGCCCGAACGCCGACTCCTTTGGCCAGAATGATGCTTTGACGCTCAAACGCCAGCTGGTTATTTTTCAGCGTTGCATTTTTAGAGGCGCGCTGTGCCTGAATGCTTTTCAAGCCAGCTTCGGCATCTTTCAGGGCGTTTTGCTGGGTCAGGTCATCGATTTCGGCAATCGCCTGACCTTTAACCACCTTATCGCCTAGCTCAACGTGTAGGACCTTAATTTGTCCCGACACTTGCGCACCAACGTTAACCTGTTTTAACGCTTTGATGGAGCCGTCGGCCAGAACGGTTTGTTCAATATCGGCTTTGGTTGCCAGCGCAGTAATGTAGTTAGGTTTAGCCGTTTCTGAGAACAAGACCGTTTTAATCAGCAGCCCGATAATCAGGATACTGACGATAATTAGCAGATAACGTAGTTTTGATGAACATATTTGCATAAGCCGGAATAGCCTCTAAAAACTAAAAATAGAAAAAGCGGAGACAAACGTATCTCTTAATCGTTATTCAGTAATGTACAACGGGTTGAAGGGCTATAGAGTAAACTCATCATAAATAAAGTGTAAGGTTTAAGTAAAAGTGGCTGCATCCTTATGCAGAAGGCGTGAGAATGAGCGAAACCATGATAGTACGGAGATGGGCATGAAAATTCTTCTGGTCGATGATGACGTTGAACTGGGCAGTATGCTACGAGAATATCTGGAGGCCGAAGGGTTTTCAGCTACGGTGGCATTAACCGGCACTGCGGGCGTGGCAGGGGCTCTGTCTGGAGAATATGCGGCAATGATTCTGGACATTATGCTGCCGGATATGAGCGGCATTGATGTGTTGAATAAAGTGCGCAAGCAGAGCCGCTTGCCAATTATTATGCTCACGGCCAAAGGAGACAACATCGATCGGGTTATTGGCCTTGAAATGGGGGCCGATGATTATGTGCCGAAGCCATGCTATCCGCGCGAGTTGGTTGCCCGACTGCGCGCGGTACTGCGCCGTTTTGAAGAGCACGTCGAACCGCAAAATGAGGCGATTTTTTCTTTTGGCGACCTACGGTTAGACGCATCTCAGCGTATCAGTGAATGGAAAAGAGAGCCGTTCGAACTGACGGCTTCAGAATTTAACCTACTGATGTTACTGATGAAAGAGAAGGATCGTGTGGTTTCAAAAGATGAGCTTTCTTTACAGGGCCTAGGTCGGCCAAGAGAGGCTTACGATCGCAGCGTTGACGTTCATATTAGTAACATTCGTCAAAAACTGAGTCAGATTGCTGGCGACACGCTATCAATTGAGACTGTCCGTAGTATTGGGTATCGGATCAGGTAAGGGATTATGCGTCGAAGTCTTTTTTTGAAAATATTGTTCGGATTCTGGATTACCTATATTGCGATTACCCAATCGGTTTGGTTGGTGTTTTCCTATTATTCGAGCCAGAAAGAACCGGTGGAAAACCGGATCGCTAACCGCATTGTGGCCTTACAGTTTAATTCTGCGGTATCCGTGCTGGAAACCCACGGAATTGACGCCCTAAACCGGATGATTGATAAGTGGCCTGAGGCCGATCGGCGAAGCGTTTCGCTGATGTTGCTTAAGGCGCCTTTGTCTGCAGTATCGGAACGGCGTTCACTGATCCCACTGACGGATGACGTGCGGGTTGAGCAGGTTAAAAGCGCCGACGGGCAAAATTATTTGCTGAAGTATGACGTTGAAGCTTTGCGTAAAGAGTACCGCCCGAAGCGTTCGGGGAGAATATTATTCAACCTGCCTAATCCGCTGTTAATTTTGGGGGCAATAGGCGGCTTTCTGTTTAGCGCGCTGTTAGCGTGGCATTTAACTAAGCCCATGCGTCAGTTACGCTCCGGATTTGATCGGGTTTCTCAGGGGGATTTAGACGTTCGGCTTTATCCAATGATGGGGAAACGAAGGGATGAACTCAGCGATATGGCTCGCGATTTTGACTCTATGGTCGAACGGTTAAAATTGCTGGTGGATGCCCGGGAGCAACTGCTGCACGATGTTTCCCATGAGTTACGCTCACCGTTAGCCAGATTACAGCTAGCCATTGGGCTGGCTCGGCAGAATCCGCATAACGTTGAGAGTTCGTTGGAACGGATAGAGCAAGAGTCAGTACGGTTGGATAAGATGATCGGTGAACTTCTAACGTTATCCAGAACCGATGCAACCGGCATTTCCGACGAGGAATATTTCGATCTGTATGGTTTGGTTGAGGCCGTGGTCAGCGACGTTCGCTATGAGGCGCAGATACCGGGCGTCGCTATCGAACTAGAGGCCGATGAGCAGGTTCAAAATGAGGCCACGGTGAAAGGTAACGCTGAACTCATGAGGCGCGCGGTTGAGAATATTGTGCGTAATGCGTTGCGGTTTTCCAGCACCGGCCAGCTGATTAATGTGGCACTGAGCCAGAATGAGAATGAGTTTGTGATTCAGGTCAGCGATCGGGGACCGGGCGTTGATGAAGATAAGCTGTCTAGCATTTTTGATCCGTTTGTCCGGATTAAATCCGCCATGTCTGGAAAAGGCTACGGTTTGGGATTAGCAATTGCCCGGAAGGTTGTCAATGCTCACCGCGGCAGTATTGAGGCCCGTAACGCCGATGGCGGTGGGTTAATTATCCAGATTCGCGTACCGCGATGGACCGCTTAACCGAATCGATTAAAAGCTAAATAGAAAAGTCCCGGTCATGTTTCAAATATGAGCCGGGACTTTTTTATTAAAGCCATCAATTAGATTGTCTTGTTTTTCCCCGGGAATCTCTTACGTATCAGGATAAAGAACACCGGTATAAAGAAAATTGCCAACAGCGTGGCCGAAAGCATTCCGCCCAATACGCCAGTACCAACGGCATGCTGGCTGCCGGAACCCGCGCCTTGACCAATGGTCATTGGCAATACGCCAAAAATGAATGCCAGCGACGTCATCAGGATTGGACGCAAGCGCAGCCGACAGGCTTCGAGCGTTGCGTGCAGTAAATCTTTGCCTGAATGGTGCAGCTCATTGGCAAATTCTACGATAAGAATGGCGTTTTTAGCCGAGAGTCCGATGATGGTGAGTAATCCGACCTGAAAGTAGACATCGTTCTCTAGCCCGCGCATCCATGTAGCACATACGGCCCCCAATACGCCAAGCGGAACCACCAGCATGACTGAGAAAGGAATAGACCAGCTTTCGTATAATGCGGCTAAGCAAAGAAAAACTATCAAGAGCGATATGGCATAAAGCGCCGGGGCCTGCTCGCCCGACAGGCGTTCCTGATAGGACATACCGGTCCATTCTAAACCGATGCCCTGAGGTAGATCTTTAACCAGTTGCTCCATAATATCCATTGCGGTTCCGGTGCTGATACCGGGGGCTGCTTCACCCACAATTTCTACCGCTGAGTTACCGTTATAGCGTTCCAGCCGTGGAGAGCCATAGCTCCATTCTGTGGTGGTAAAGGCCGACAGCGGAACCATACCGCCCTTATTGTTGTTAACATACCAACGGTTGATATCATCGGGCTGCATCCGATAGGGGGCATCGCCCTGAACGTATACCTTTTTTACCCGCCCGCGATCGAGGAAATCATTGACGTAGGTTGAGCCCCAGGTGGTTTTAAGTAAGTCGTTGATATCATCAATGCTGACGCCGAGCGCTTGGGCTTTACGCTGATCGATATTAACCTGTAGCTGAGGGCTGTCATCGAGGCCATTGTGTCGAACTCGGGTTAACTGAGGGTTTTTTGCCGCAGCCGCAATGAGAGAATCTCTGGCCTGCATTAGCATGTCGTGACCGACGCCAGCATGGTCTTCCAGCTCCATATCAAAACCGGCTGAATTACCCAGCCCGGATATTGGCGGAGGGCTACTGGCAAAAACGCGGGCTTCTTTGATCTGGTTAAAATCTTTGGTTACGCGTTCAATGATGGCAAATGAGGTATCTTCGGGGTGGGTCCGCTGGCTCCAGTCACGAAGACGGATAAACATTCGAGCCACATTTTGCCCGTTTCCACCGGGGCCTGAACCCACGGTTGAGAATACCGACTTGACGTTTTTCCCTTCTTTTTGCAACAGGTATTGTTCGACTTGCTGAACAATCTTAAACGTTTGCTGTTGCGTTGAACCCACCGGTAACTGGATTTGGGCCATGAACACGCCCCGATCTTCTAGCGGCAGAAATGAAGTCGGCAAGCGAGTGTAGAGTAGAGCCAGCCCGCCAAGAACCAGCAGGTAAATCAGCATCGTGCGCCCGCTGCGCTGAATGACTTTGGATACGCCACGTTCATAGCGCCGGGCATTGCTGGCGAACATTCGGTTAAACCAGCCAAAAAATCCACGCTGGGTGTGAATTTCACCCTTACTGATTGGTTTTAGCATGGTGGCACAGAGCGCTGGCGTGAGCACCAACGCAACGAGTACTGACAGCACCATCGCTGACACAATAGTGACAGAAAACTGCCGGTAGATGGCACCGGTAGTGCCGCCAAAAAAGGCCATTGGAATAAACACGGCGGATAAGACCAGCGTGATGCCAACCAGTGCGCTTTGGATCTGCCCCATTGACTTGCGCGTCGCTTCCCGCGGTGCAAGCCCTTCCTCCGCCATAACGCGTTCTACGTTTTCAACCACCACGATGGCATCATCAACCAGCAAACCGATAGCCAATACTATGGCAAACATGGTGAGCGTATTGATACTGAAACCAAACATATAGAGCACGGCATAGGTGCCTAGTAACACAACGGGTACCGCAATGGTTGGAATGAGTGTGGCGCGGAAATTTTGTAAAAACAGATACATAACCAAAAACACAAGGAAGATAGCTTCCATCAGCGTTTTAACAACGTCTTTGATTGAAGCTTGCACAAACGGGGTTGTTTCATAGGCATATTCAATCTTTAGCCCATGAGGAAAATATTGTTCGAGCTCGGCCAGTTTAGCTTTAACCAGTTGGTCTGTTTGTAGTTCATTCGAACCGGAGGCCAGCTTAATTCCCATTCCGGACGCAGGCATTCCGTTGTAGCGGCTGATGTAATCATATCTTTCTGCCCCGAGTTCGATAGTTGATACATCGCCAAGCGTAACCACAGAGGCATCCTGATTGACGCGCAGCGTAATATTTCTGAACTGTTCCGCTGTCTGTAGCTGGGCCTGAGCATTCATGGTGGCATTCAGTACTTGACCGGGAACGGAAGGGGTTCCGCCAACTTGGCCTACGGCAATTTGGCTGTTCTGTGACTCAATTGCGTTAACAACGTCTTTGGCTGTGAGGTTGAAACTGGTCAATTTGTTGGGATTTAACCAAATACGCATCGCATATTGTGAACCGTAGGCATCTACGCTGCCGACGCCGTCTATCCTGCTGATCGGATCCTGTAAATTACTGGCGACGTAGTCGGCAATATCCTGACGGCTCATGGAATTATCGGTTGATACAAAGGCAACCGTCATCAGGCTGTTATCACCAGATTTTGAAACGGTAACGCCCTGTTGTTGTACATCCTGAGGTAACTTTCGGATGGCTCCCTGTAGCTGGTTTTGCACCTGTTGCATGGCTTCGTTCGGATTAGTACCGGCTTTGAAGGTTAGCGTGATGGACGCACTACCGGTATTACTGCTCTGAGATGACATATACTGCAGGTTATCCAGACCGGTCATATTTTGTTCTATTGTCTGGGTAACGGTATTTTCTAACGTTTGGGCTGAGGCTCCCGGGTAGTTGGCTGAAATCCGGACCGTTGGCGGAACGAGGTTTGGGTACTGTTCAATGGGCAATGAACTGATGGCGAGTAACCCGCTAAGGCTGATAATAATGGCAATAACCCAGGCGAAAATGGGGCGATCGATAAAAAAACTAGCCATGGGTAGTAACCTTCATAACGCTCTCTTTTTATTTTGATGCCTGAACACGGGGCAGGGGAAAGGTACAACAATCATCGTAATCTACTGTAACGCGCTACTGTGAAGAAAGAATGGAGATATTGTAAAAAATATCATCCTATTATAGAAATTCTTTCATCGGGCGGAATTCGGGTAGAAAAAATGGGTTTGATTAACCTAGGAAGAAGCTGAAAATACAAATAAAGATGCCGATCGAGCATACTCGATCGGCATTTAGGATTTTTCGTTCTGTTGTTTAACCTAACGAATAAAAATTATTTTTTAATGCGAATAACCGGTGTTTCACCAACAACAACGGTGCCGCTAAGCTTAGTCAGCTCTTTGATTTCATCCATATTGGAGATAACGACCGGTGTTAGAGTCGATTTTGCTTTTTCTTCCAGCAGTGCCAGATCGAATTCAATGATCACATCGCCTTTTTTAACCAGTTGCCCTTCTTCTGCAATGCGTTTGAAGCCTTCACCTTTTAGCTCAACGGTATCAATACCAAAGTGAACAAATAGCTCAATCCCGCTATCCGACTCAATAGAGAATGCATGGTTGGTTTCAAAAATCTTACCGATAGTTCCATCTATTGGGGCAACCATTTTGTTACCGGTAGGTTTAATTGCGATACCATCGCCAACGATTTTTTCAGCAAATACAACATCAGGTACATCTTCGATGTTGACAATTTCACCTGACAGCGGAGCAACAATTTCAATGCTGCCTGCGTCTTTTTTATCATCAGAAACGAGTTGTTTCAGCTTATCGAACAGACCCATGATTTTCTCCTCAGCAGTAATGTTTAAGCGGTGTGCCGTTATTATTGTATATATTTGTTTATTGGAGTTGCCTCAAGTTAGCCGCAACTCCGATAGGTACAAGTATAGTTAGCAGAGCGTTTTTTCTTCGATAAATTTATTCACAATATCTAATACCTCTTGCGCAGTTGGCTGTGCTAATGCACTTTCTGCCAAGGCTTTTACATCAGAGAAATTCGCGTTGCGAATGATTTTCTTGATGCGAGGGATAGCAATTGCGCTCATGCTAAATTCATCTAGGCCCATACCGAGCAGCAATAGAGTTGCACGTTCATCACCGGCTAATTCGCCGCACATCCCGGTCCATTTGCCTTCTTTGTGAGAAGCATCAATAACCTGTTTAATCAGGGTTAAGACGGACGGAGATAATGGGTTATATAGATGAGAAATCAGCTCATTGCCACGATCTACGGCTAGAGTATACTGGGTTAAGTCATTTGTCCCAATACTAAAGAAATCAACTTCTTTTGCCAGATGATGTGCGATCGTAGCGGCTGCAGGGGTTTCTACCATTACGCCGACTTCAATAGCTTCATCAAAGGTTTTATTCTCTTCTCTTAGCTGAGTTTTCAGCATTTCCAACTCAGTTTTCAGTAGTCTAACCTCTTCTACTGAAATAATCATCGGGAACATAATACGCAGCTTGCCGTATGCTGATGCGCGTAAAATGGCGCGCAGCTGGGCGTGCAGAATTTCTTTACGGTCTAAACAAATACGTATTGCACGCCAGCCAAGGAAAGGGTTCTCTTCTTTCGGCAGGTTCATATACGGCAGGTCTTTATCTCCGCCGATATCCATAGTGCGTAAAATAACCGCCTGTGAGCCCATGGCTTCAACAACCGCCTTATACGCCTGGAACTGTTCTTCTTCCGTCGGGAATGAGTCACGATCCATAAACAGGAATTCAGTACGATACAGGCCAACGCCTTCTGCGCCGTTACGTTCTGCGCCCGCTACGTCACGAACGGTACCGATATTTGCACACACTTCTACCTGATGGCCATCAAGAGTGATTGCCGGCAAGTCTTTTAGCTTGGTTAATTCATTTTTATCGCTGAGGTATTGGCTTTGAGCGATTTTAGATTGCTCAATGACTTCAACGGATGGATTAACGTGAATCTTATTGTTTACGCAATCCAGAATCAGAAAGTCACCGTTCTTCACCTGTTTAGTCACGTCATTGGTACCTACAATCGCAGGAATTTCCAATGAGCGGGCCATGATTGAAGTATGGGACGTACGGCCGCCTAAGTCGGTAATAAAGCCAAGAACTTTATCCAGATTCAGTTGAGCCGTTTCTGACGGAGTCAGATCGGTAGCAACTAAAATAACTTCGTCTTTGATTGCGCCGAGATCGACAATAGACATGCCGAGAATATTCTGTAGCAGGCGTTTACCAATATCGCGGATATCGGCAGCGCGCTCTTTCAGGTATTCATCTTCAAGACTTTCAAGTTCAATCGCCTGCGCCTCAAATACTGCATGCGCAGCGGCGTCTGCCGTTTCTAGCTTGGTTTTAATTCGGCTTACGACTTCCTGCTCAAGGTCTTCATCCTCGAGCAGCATTATGTGGCCTTCAAAGATCGCCGCTTTTTCTTCGCCGAACGTCTCACTCGCTTTAGCCATAATGGCGTTGAGTTGTTCACTGGCTTTATCTCGACCAGCCTTGAAACGAGCGATTTCCTGCTCGATATTGTCGCTGGAAATCTTCTTGTTATTAATGACGATGGGTTCGTCTTTCAATATCAAAGCGTTACCAAATGCGATACCTGGGGATACTAAAATGCCTGAAATCATAAGCCTACCTTTAATTTAAAACCAAAACGGGTGCTGAAATTGTAGTTAAAGGTCTTATTCCAGTTCTGGCATTAGTTTAACCAGATGTTCAACCGCTTGTTGCTCATCTTCACCTTCAGCAGAGATAGTAATTACAGTACCTTGAGTCAGGCCAAGAGTTTGTAATTTGAACAGGCTTTTCGCACTAGAGCTTTTGCCATTAGCCGTCACGGTAATGTCAGAAACGAATGCTTTAGCTTCTTTTACGAATTGTGCGGCAGGGCGGGTATGAAGGCCATTTGGTGCAGTTACGGTAACATCTTGCTGAAACATAGTGATCCTCAACTTGGTTGAATAAATGTCTTTGGCGTTAACGTTTAAGTTTAGCCTAAAATTAACCAACATCGCTTTTGCGTTTAAGCAACAAAGGGCGATGTTAGTGTGGGATGCGCTGGACGGTCAGAATAAATAGTAAGCCGTACTCAGACAGGTATTTACTTGTTCAAAATCGTATTTCTACCACCTACGCTATTATATATAGCCCTTTTTAGCAAGAACCGAAAAAGGTAGGATTGGTGATTTAATTCGAGCATCGAAAAAAGTAGTAGCTTGATACTAGTAGTTAGTCAGTAAATCAAAGTTTTTTGGCAAAAAGCGAGAGCTGGCGCACAGAAAATGGTTCATATAAGCACTGTTTGCAAATTTTTGCCGCCGGGAATTTTTTGCTATTTTACTATTAGCATTGGATGTGAGTAGTCTTAGTGATAAGAGAAAGTTGTTATTCGGTATTGGCTATTGAAAAGCAAAAAGGCCCTTTGCAGGGCCTTACTAAGATAGAAGAGGCTTTACTGCTGGAGCTCTTTCTCAGTGAATAAATCGGCAAATAGCGGCGTACTTAAGTAACGCTCGCTCGATGATGGCAAAATAACCACGATATTCTTATCGGCGAATTCAGGTAATTCAATCAGCCTGAGGGCTGCGGCAACGGCAGCGCCTGAAGAAATGCCGGCCAGAATACCTTCCTCTTCCATTAAACGATGAGCCGTGGCAATTGACTCTTCGTTAGTAATTTTTTCCACTCTATCAATCAGACTTAAATCTAGATTGCCGGGAATAAATCCTGCGCCAATACCCTGAATTTTATGCGGACCTGGTTTTAGTTCTTCCCCTGCCAGTGCCTGACTAATTATCGGTGAATCAGCTGGCTCAACGGCAACGCTAATAATTTTCTTACCTTTGGTATTCTTGATGTAGCGGCTAACGCCGGTTAACGTACCTCCGGTACCAACGCCAGCAATAAATACGTCAATATTGCCATCAGTGTCTTCCCAAATTTCAGGCCCGGTTGTTTTTTCATGAATTTCAGGGTTTGCGGGATTATTGAATTGCTGTAGTAGCAGGTAGTGTTCTGGATCGGAAGCGACAATCTCTTCCGCTTTAGCTATTGCGCCCTTCATCCCTTTGGCTGCTTCAGTTAGCACCAAATTTGCACCGAGGGCTTTAAGTAATTTGCGTCGTTCTAGACTCATAGATTCAGGCATGGTCAATGTAAGTTTATAACCACGGGCTGCAGCAACATAGGCCAAAGCAATACCGGTATTACCGCTGGTAGGTTCAACCAACGTGACGCCTTGTTTTAATAAACCACGCTTTTCAGCATCCCAAATCATATTGGCACCAATACGGCACTTAACGCTGAAACTAGGATTGCGAGACTCAATTTTTACTAAAATTTTCCCATTTCCAATGCGGTTCAAACGGACAAGAGGGGTATGGCCAATAGTTTGCGAGTTGTCTTCATAAATCTTAGTCATGGCTTATCCTTTTAATTTTATGAATTTTTAGGGAACATATACAGCATAACCGCTAAATCAAAACTGTGAAGGAAGGAATAGATATATCGTTATGTAATTAAGGAATAAGTTTTTATCACGATAATGATTTTTGGGATAAAAAAGTATCAATAGCATTAACACTTACGAGTTAATATGTTGGGTGCGGTATTCATTAAGGATAGTTAGCTTATAATTGTTAGCCATTTTGCTTTGTGAAGTATAAGCCAATATGTTTGCATTTAATGACTAATTTCATTTAAATCAATCGGTTGTATGTATTTCTCGCACAGGGGTTGCATGGCAGTTAACTTGCGATTGAGAGCTAAGTGAGTATAATCAGCCGCAACGAATGAGCTACATAATGAAGCAGCATAAAATATTTCATATTAATATATATACTGATTTAGGAATAAATGGCTACCCTTTAATATACCAGCGGCTGTCCCTACATCGTTTTATACAGTGCCTTTAGGAGCCGTAACCTAAGGGCGGTAGCGTGCCTGAAAAAGTGCATGGAAGATTTAATTTCTAATAAATATATTAAATTTCAACCAATTGGAATGGATATGAGCAATAAAGAGCAATCCCAGTCACAACCACAACCGGCATTCGCTGGTTACTACCCTATGTATCAGGCGCCGCAGAATGGTGAGATCGACCTGTTCGATCTCATAGCACAGCTATGGAAGAAAAAACATTGGATTATCGGTTGTATGCTAGCAACTACGATTTTGGCTGCGGTATATGCATTTACAGCGAAAGAACAGTGGACTGCAACAGCGGTGGTTGATGTACCGAGCTTTGATACTATGGATAACTATTATCAGGGATTCCGATTGTTGGAAGGGAATGTAGATAAGCCTACCTCATTAGAAGAGGTTGCAGATAAATTGTTTAAGCAATTTATCTCTCAGGCTGGATCTTATAATGAGTTAAGTAAGTTTATTGGTCAGAGTGAATATTATAAAATGTTGGTTGAAGGTAAAAGTGAAAGTGAAAAGGCTAAACTGCTTAATGAGGTTGTTGATAAAGTAAAAATTTTAAAAGATAAAGACGAGCTTATTTTTACAATTAGCTTCCCTGCCAGTACTCCTAATGAGTCAAAAAAATTACTGGAAGATTATATAAAAGTTGTTAACGGTAATGTTAGTAGCGCTCAATATGCACAATTAGCTTCTCAGATTACCAATAGAAAAACCAGTATTCAAAATCAGATGAATGCATTAATGCAAATTGCAGAAGATAAGCGCCAGGAAGAAATTAAAAATATAAAAATGGCGTTGGCAATTGCTAATAAATCTAATATTCAAAAGCCTGAATTGAATGGTTTAACAAAGTTAGATACAAATAGTCTGTTTCTGTTAGGTAAAGATGCATTAAATGCGATGTCTGAGAGCATTAAAGATCAGCCTCTCACTTTAACTGATCATTATTATAGTTTACAAGGGCAATATATTAATTTAGAGCGATTTGATGTTGATGGTGACTCTGCTCAAGCCTTTAGTTATCTAAAGGGCCCAATAGAGCCCGTTAATAGAGATAAGCCATTACGAGCGCTAATGTTGATAGTGGGATTAGTGTTTGGTTTAATTGTTGGATTGGGAGCGGCTACAATTAATATTGCTATTCAAAATAACGTTAATAAGAAAAAGTATTCATAATAAGAATCCAACTAAGCAGGTTAATGGTGATTAGCTCAACTTTCTCAATTTTATTTTCCCATGGAATAAAAATATTATATGGACTAGTCCTCTTAAAATTAATTGCAGTATATCTGGGACCTGACGGCCTAGGTGAGTTAGGTAACTTTATGAGTCTGGTTACTATTTTTACCGTTATTGCAGGTGGCGGTGTGATAAATGGCATCATAAAGTATGTGGCAGAGTATAAAAATACACCAGATAAGTTGTATGGTTTTATATACACTAGTCTGGTTTATTCAATTTGTTTTTCTATCGTTGTATTAATATTATCTATAATATTTTCTAACTATATATCTATACTTATCTTTGGTAATGATAAATATTCTTCTGTAATTATATTCGCTGCATTGTCTCAGATTATATTATCTCTGGTAAATGTGATTGTTGGTATCGTTAATGGATATCGTAATACAGTATTATATGCAAAAATTACTATATTTGGTTATATAATATCGTTCCCTGTCGTTTATTTCTTTATAAAATATTCAGGATATGTTGGTGCTGCAAAGTCTTTAGTTGTGGCAAGCGCACTAATGATTTTACCAGCAATAATATTTTGTTTTAGATATTTTAGTCTTAATGAGTTTAAAACTCATGCTTCATTAGATTCTAAATATTTAAAAGATATATCCAAGTTCAGTTTGATGCTTCTCGTTAGTGTGAGTACTTTTCCAATTTCAGAAATTATAATTAGAAATATTATCATTGAGAACGTTGGATTAGCTAATGCTGGCATATGGCAATCATTAACGAAGTTATCTGCCGTATATATGGGGTTCATTGGTATTTTCTTGAACTTTTATTTTATGCCTTTACTGTCGGAAAAAGGTAATGATATATCGAGTATAAATCGCATTGTAATTAAGTTTTCCTGCATTATTTTGATTTCTTTCTTCTGCACTTCAATTTTTTTCTATTTTCTAAGAAGTTTTATAATTAGCTTGGTCTTCTCTAAAGAGTTCTTGGTCGCAGGTGATTTCATTATATATCAACTAATTGGTGATTTTTTTAGAGTTGGCTCTTATATCATTGGTTTTATCGTCGTAGCTAAAGCTGCAACAAAACTATATATATTTGCTGAAATACTGCAATGTACTTTATATGTATCAATTGTATATTTCTCATTAAAATTTAGTAGTGGATTTGAACTATCTACAGTTTTTAAGTCATATATATACGTATATATGATTTATCTTCTTGTTTGTTATTTGGTATACTATTTTTGGTACAAGAACAGGCGTTCAATCAATGTTATTAATAACTAATACTTTAGCATTTAACGGTGGAACGACTTTTTTACTTCGTTTTGCTAAAGGTTACCTACAGAAAGAAGGAAAAAAAGTAGGTGTACTGGTTTTATTCAATAATATAGATAAGCATTTAGAAGTAGAGATAAAAAAGTATGCTGATGTTTATTTTTTATCTGAATATATTTTTTCTGGTTTTAGGTTTATGTGTAAAAATCAATTGTCTGTATTTTTACCATTCCAAAAAAAATTGTTATCAAGAATTCTTCCTGAAGATAAGCATCTGCATGTGATGGGGATTTTTGGCCTGATATTCTCCAGACGCCTGACTCGTCTGTTTGGTGAGTTTAAAGTTACTGTTGGGATTTATCATCAAAATGAGTATATGTATAGAACAAAGAAACCCTGTAAATTTTCTGAAGGTGTTTTTAAGTTAGTCAAAGATGTTCCTGATGACAATTTCGTATTTTTTAATGAATTCAATATTGAATCCTATGGGAAGTTTTATATGAAGGATTATGCAAATCCTTCATTGCTACCTATAGGAATTGATATTAAAGCAGATAATTCTGAAAGTAAAAAACCCGTTAATGCAAGAATAGTATCTATAGGTAATTTGGTTAATTTTAAAACGTATAATCTTCATGTTATTAATTCGCTAAATAGACTCCCTAAAAAATCGGGAAAAGAGGTTGTTTACGATATTTATGGTGAAGGAGATAATAATATTTCACTGCAACAGTTAGTTAATGATCTTGGATTAACGGAACGCGTTAGATTCTGGGGGAATATAAAATACAGTGAAATGAAGGATGTATTACAAGATGCTTCAGTTTTTGTTGGAAGTGGAACTGCATTGCTGGAAGCAGCTGCTTTAGGAGTTCCTGCTCTCACTGGAATTGAGTCAGTAAAAGATCCGATAACATATGGTTATTTATATGAAATAGAGGGTTTTTCATATAATGAATTAATGCCAGGACGGAAAGTTTATAATTTAGTAGATAAATTAAATGAATCTATTAATAGTACTGATGAATATTGGACGGATTTATCCTCGTTATGTAAAAAGAAGTCCAAAGATTTTTCAATATCTTGTACTGTTGATGGTTTTATTCGATTAAATGATAAAGCAAAATTAGTTAGTTTCGATAGAAACAATTCTATTTGTTTTTTCATGTCTTTTTTAAAGTGTGTTATTTATGATAAGCTAAATTTAGATAAGAGTTTCAGAAATAGAAGGGATCAGTCATCATTTAGTAATGATATGAAAAAGAATTTATTATAATGAGAATACTTGTAACTAAATTAATTATTGTTTCAGCATTCCTTCCTTATATATTGGGGTGTAGGGTTGACTTCTTTTTTTGTACTTTGGTGTTTTTTGTTTTGGCTTTTTATCAGCTATTTTCCAATAAGAAATTAAACGGAAAAATTTTAGCTTTAGCCGTAGTACTATTTTTTTCCTCTTTACCTGTTATATTTAATTATATATTTAATAATGATGATATACCCGTATCGACATTTTTTTCATCAGTATCCAGATTTTTATTGCCATTTTTTCTACTGTTTATCTTCTCATCCATTTTAGTTAAATGTGATGACCGTTTCTTCGTTGATATATCCTTCTTTATTTTAAAGTTTCTGGTTGTTATAACAAGTTATACAATCTTTACTGTTATTTTCAGGGTCGATGATGTTTTTAATCTATACGCTGTTGGTGGTTATGATGGTGTTTGGTGGCAAGCATACAACCTAAACAGATATACAGGAATATTCAATCAACCGTTGGAGTCAGGTATCTTTTATTCAACAATGCTGTTTGTCGTTATTTTATTGAATAAACAAAAGTTTTTGACAGGGTGGCGGTTCTATTTTTATCTGTTATTCATTCTTATCGGTGGAGCTTTAAGTTTTTCGAAAAATTTTATTGTGTTAGGGTTGTTTATTGCATTACTGCAGTATTTAATCTTGAACCCTAAGAAGATCGTTCAGTTAACATGTGTTCTGGTTCCTGTACTATTATTTTTATCGTTTATATTTATTAATATTAGTAATGCAAGTTATTTAGAATCATTTGTTGATTTGTATAATGAGAATGGTTTCTTATATGCAATTACAGCAGGTCGATTTGGTAGTGGCCAAACTCAGCTAGAGTTAATGATCCATGAATTTATTGCTAATGGATTTCTATATGGTGTTTCTATAAATAGCACATTACCTTTTGATAACGCATATATAGAGTATGCATATCAGGGGGGGATAGTGCCTTTAATAATGTATGTTTCATTCTTTTTGTTAATATTTATTTTCGGGTTAAGTTTAAATAAAAATGCATATGGTAAAACCTTGTTAATAATAGCCTGCTATGGGATTTTTTGTTCAATAGGTGGGCCTGTAATTAATGCCAATAGGGCATGCATATTTTATTTATTATTTATTTCAATGTTTATTCTATTATCAAAGAATAATAGTGTGCTAATTTCTAAGGTGAGAAGCTGATGTTTAAAGATAAAGTATTATTAATTACAGGAGGTACTGGTTCATTTGGTAATGCAGTACTCAACCGTTTTTTACATACAGATATTGCTGAAATTAGGATTTTTAGCCGAGATGAAAAAAAACAAGATGATATGCGTAAAAAATATAATAATGCCAAAATCAAGTATTATATTGGCGATGTTCGTGATTTTAATAGTATTTCTAGCGCAGCAAAAGGTGTCGACTATATTTATCATGCGGCAGCATTAAAGCAAGTACCTTCATGTGAGTTTTACCCTCTTGAAGCAGTAAAAACAAATGTTTTAGGTACGGAAAATGTACTGGAAGCTGCAATCAACAATAAAGTAAAGCGAGTGGTTTGCTTAAGTACTGATAAAGCTGTTTATCCAATCAATGCGATGGGTATTTCTAAAGCGATGATGGAAAAAGTGATGGTTGCTAAAGCTCGTCAGATGAATGATAACGAGACAGTCATCTGTGGTACTCGCTATGGTAATGTAATGGCATCCAGAGGTTCTGTCATACCATTATTCGTGGAACAAGTATTATCGGGTAAATCAATAACAATAACAGATCCAGATATGACTCGTTTCATGATGACGCTGGAAGATGCCGTTGATCTTGTATTACATGCTTTTAAACATGGTTCTAATGGGGATATTTTTGTTCAAAAAGCACCTGCTGCAACGGTAGATATTTTGGCTAAAGCCATTTTGAGTTTTATGAATAAAGAAAACCATGAAATTAAAGTTATTGGTACTCGTCATGGTGAAAAGTTATATGAGGCTTTATTAACAAGAGAAGAAATGGTAAATGCTGAAGACCAGGGCGAGTATTATCGTATCCCTGCAGATAACAGGGATTTAAACTACGACAAATATTTTGATAATGGGCAAGAGAAGGTTACAGAAGCATTAGATTATCACTCGCACAATACTCATCGATTAAATATTGATGAGATGAAGACTCTATTACTTAAACTCGATTTTATGCGAGAGATCGTTAAAGGTAACTATATTCAACCGGATCATTAATTTTTATGGCTAAAATACTAGTAACAGGTTCTCAGGGTTTCATTGGTAAAAACTTAGTTTTAAGATTAAAAGAAGAAAAACATGATGTTATTGAGTTTTTAGTTTCTGATTCTTTAGATAAATTGGAGAGTATTGTAAGTGATGTAGATTTCATATTTCATCTGGCTGGAGTAAATAGGCCTAAAGATGAAATAGAGTTTACAACGGGTAATGTCAATTTAACCAAACAGTTAATTTATTTTATCAGTAAATTGGATAGAGATGTGCCGGTTCTGTTTACATCATCTATACAGGCAGAAAAAGAGAATTCTTATGGCGTAAGTAAGAAAAAAGCTGAAGAGGAACTGTTAACTTATAGAGATAATACTGGAAATACACTTTTTATCTATCGATTACCTAATGTTTTTGGTAAATGGTGTAAGCCTAATTATAACTCTGTTGTGGCAACATTTTGTCATAATGTTATCAATGATATTCCATTAGTTATTCATGATGAAAAAGCGATCGTTAATTTAGTCTATATTGACGATGTAGTTAACGATTTTATTCTTCAGTTAAGAGTGTCATCAGTTGAGCAAAATAGGGTATTCAAAGGTATTAAGCCTGTATACCAAATTTCTGTAGGTGAACTGGCGAATAAACTGAAGCAGTTCAAAGAAAGCCGAGTTAGTTTGGTAACTGATAATGTAGGTTCGGGTTTATCAAGAGCGCTTTATTCTACTTATCTGTCCTACATGGCGCCTGACCATTTTTCATATACGGTACCCGTTTACAGTGATGAGCGTGGTAGCTTTTCCGAATTGATTAAAACACCTGAGCATGGGCAATTTTCATTTTTTACCGCTAAACCAGGGATTATTCGTGGTGGACATTATCACCATACAAAAAATGAAAAGTTTATTGTTGTTAAGGGTGAGGCTCTTTTCGGTTTTAAAAATATGGATACTGGAGAGTATGTCGAAATAACCGTCAGTTCTGAAAAAATAGAAATTGTTGAAACTATTCCTGGCTGGGCTCATAACATCAAAAATATTGGAAATGATGAAATGGTTGTTTTGCTTTGGGCAAATGAAATTTTTGATAGAGAAAAGCCTGATACTATTTATGCTGAGATAATGTAATGAAAAAATTAAAGGTAATGACAGTTGTAGGCACAAGACCGGAAATCATTAGATTATCCTGTGTATTGGGTAAATTAGATCAATATTGTGATCATGTTATTGTTCATACCGGACAGAATTATGATTATGAATTGAACGAAATTTTCTTTAACGATCTGGGTGTTCGCAGGCCTGATTTCTTTCTTAATGCTGCTGGGTATAATGCCGCAGAGACTATTGGTAACGTTATCATCTCTGTTGATAAGGTATTGGAAGAAGTGAAACCGGAAGCATTACTTGTTTTAGGTGATACTAATAGCTGTTTGGCGGCTATTCCAGCTAAAAGAAGAAAAATTCCTATTTTCCATATGGAAGCGGGAAATCGCTGTTTCGATCAACGAGTACCTGAAGAAGTTAACCGTAAAATTGTAGATCATACTGCGGATATAAATTTAACCTACAGTGATATTGCTCGGGAATATTTACTGAAGGAGGGATTACCTGCTGACCGTATCATTAAGACAGGTAGTCCAATGTTTGAGGTTTTAACAACCTATAAAGATGAGATTAACCGCTCTGATGTGCTGGAGAGGTTAAATCTAAAACAGGGGCAGTTTTTTGTAGTAAGTGCGCATCGGGAAGAAAATGTTGATTCAGTTGATAATCTAATAAAGTTAGCTCTAATATTGAATACTGTTGCGGAGCATTATAATTACCCTGTCATTGTTTCCACTCATCCAAGAACACGTAAACGTATTGAAGCACAATCACTCTCTTTCCATGAAAACGTCCATCTTTTAAAGCCTCTTGGTTTTAAAGACTATGTAAAATTGCAGATGTGTTCTAAAGCCGTATTGTCGGATAGTGGAACAATTAATGAAGAGTCGTCAATATTAAATTTTGCGGCAATAAATATTCGCGAAGCACACGAACGACCTGAAGGATTTGAAGAAGCAGCGGTCATGATGACAGGATTAGAAGTTAATAGGGTAATGCAAGCTCTTGAGATTCTAGAATCTCAGCCTACAGGTGATATACGCCTACTTCGTCAGGTTGCTGATTACAGCATGCCAAATGTGTCTGATAAGGTTGTTCGGATAATTCTTAGCTATACCGATTATGTGATGCGAACAGTTTGGAAGCAGAACTAATATTTTATAAAGAGCTAATTTCTTGAAAATTTTACTTTTAACTCAATGGTTTGATCCTGAACCAACATTTAAAGGCCTTTTGTTTGCTAAAGAGTTACAGGCAAATGGACATGAGGTAGAGGTTATAACCGGTTTTCCTAACTATCCAGGTGGGAAAATCTATGATGGATACAAAATAAAATTTATTCAAAGAGAGTACATTGATGGCATAAAGGTAACAAGAGTACCTCTGTATCCAAGTCATGATAATTCGGCAATAAAGAGAATATTTAATTATATTTCTTTTTCCTTTTCAGCAACATTGTATGGAATATTTGGCGCTAAAAAGCCTGATGTAATTTATATTTATCATCCTCCGTTAACTTCTGGGGTTGCCGGTGCAGTTATTGGCTTTTTCCGCAGAGCACCATATGTGATCGATATACAAGACTTGTGGCCTGATACACTGAAAGCTACAGGTATGGTCAATAATCAAAAGGTGCTTAATATTGTTCAGGTCGTATGTAATTGGGTGTATCACAGAGCGACAAAGATTGTTGTATTGTCATCTGGTTTTAAAAATCGATTAATTCAATCTGGTCAGCCTGAGAATAAAATCTCTGTAATTTATAACTGGTGTGATGAATCGGCATTGGATATTGATAAATCGTCTCGATTGCCTGCTGAAGGGTTCAATATTGTTTTTGCAGGAAATCTAGGGAGAGCTCAGGGGCTGGATACGGTATTGCTGGCAGCAATGGATCTTTCTTCAAATGAGCGGAGAATTAATTTTATTTTCGTTGGCTCTGGCGTAGTTGAGGATGAGTTAAAGCAAACGGTTAAGGACAAATTAATAGATAATGTCTATTTTATTCCCAGACTTCCAATGAAAGATATTGGTGGTGTACTTAAAGAAGCCGATGCATTATTGGTACACTTAAAAGATGAAGAGCTGTTTAGTATTACTATTCCATCTAAAACTCAAGCCTATATGTCAATTGGGAAGCCGGTTATTATGGGGGGCAGAGGTGACGCTGCAGACATCATTATTCAGGCGGATGCTGGTATTGTTTGTGAACCAGAAAATGTTGAGTCGCTTAAACAGGCTGTTATCTGTTTGTCTCAATTAACTGAAAATGAAATTGAAAAGCTAGGAAAGAACGCAGAAAAGTTTTATTTGGATGAGATGTCATTATCTGCAGGATGTAAAAAATTCATATCAGTTTTTGATGATGCAATTCGTATGAGGAAACTATGATAAATCGTCTATTTGATATAGTTGTTTCTTCTATATTGCTTATTTTATTTTCGCCGCTTTTCTGCTTTCTTTATTATAAAATCGCCCAACATCTTGGTACGCCGGTGTTTTTTAAGCAAATCAGACCAGGAAAGGGAGGCGTTCCATTCCTTATGATAAAGTTTCGCTCTATGCGGGATGCCGTCGATAAGGATGGGGTAGCGTTACCTGATGAGGAGAGGTTAACCCCTTTTGGTCATAAATTGCGGAGCAGCAGTTTAGACGAATTACCTGAATTATGGAATGTGTTAAAGGGCGATATGAGTTTAGTTGGTCCTCGGCCTCTTTTAATGGAATATCTACCTTTATATACCGTCGAACAAACACGTCGTCATGACGTTAGACCGGGCATAACCGGCTGGGCTCAAGTTAATGGTCGTAATGCCATTAGTTGGGAAGAGAAATTTAAGTTAGATATCTGGTACGTGGAAAATAGAACAATATGGTTGGATATTAAGATCTTATTTTTGACAATTAAGAAAGTTTTAATAAAAGATGGGATTAATGCTGAGGGGAGTGTAACTATAGAGAAGTTTACGGGGTCAAATGAAAAATAATAAATTAATTATTTTTGGTGCCGGTGGCCATGGAAAAGTTATTGCTGACTTAGCTTCACTAATGGGCTATAAAGAAATTAATTTTTATGATGATTCATATCCCCAAAGAACTTATTTATCTAGATGGCCAATATTAGGAACTTGTCAATCCCTCCTAGATAACCCTCTACCAAATGCAGATTATGTTGTTGCAATTGGGCATAATATTACTCGGTTGAAAATATTTAATAGTTTGAAATTACTTGGCGTCAATCAACCTATACTCATCCATCCATTTACTTCCATTAGTCAATATTCATCAATTGGTGAAGGTACAGTAATTTGTGCAGGTGTTTGTATTTCTGCCGATACTTCTATCGGAAATGCCTGTATTTTGAATACTGGATGTACTGTTGATCATGATTGTATTCTCTCTGATGGTGTTCATATCAGCCCTGGTGCAAATGTAGCTGGAGGTGTGAGTATTGGAGAATGTACTTGGATAGGTATAGGTGCTGCAATTCGTCAATCAATAGAAATTTCAAGCCATGCTATTGTCGGTGCCGGTGCAACAGTTATTAGACATGTTGATATAGGCCAAATGGTTTTAGGCACACCAGCCAAATAATAAAGGATAGATAAATGTTAAATACCAATTTTTCTCCATGGCCTTCTTTTACACAGGAAGAAGCCGATGCTGTATCAGATATGATACTTTCAAATAAAGTAAATTATTGGACCGGTAATGAATGTCGTGAATTTGAAAAAGAATTCGCTGCATTTAGCGAGAGTAAATATGCTGTTGCATTATCTAATGGGACTCTGGCTCTTGATGTTGCAATGAAAGCTCTTGATATTGGTTATGGGGATGAAGTTATAGTTACATCTCGTACCTTTTTAGCTTCAGCAAGTAGTATTGTTACCGCAGGCGCAATACCCGTCTTTGCTGATGTTGATTTGAACTCTCAAAATATTACAAAAGAAACAATTCAGGCTGTTTTTACCTCTAGAACTAAAGCAATCATATGTGTTCATTTAGCCGGTTGGCCTTGTGACATGGATCCTATAATGCAGTTTGCAGAAGATCATGGTATATGGGTTATTGAAGATTGTGCTCAGGCTCACGGAGCTAAATATAAAGGTAAAATGGTAGGTTCCATTGGTCATATTGCCGCGTGGTCATTTTGTCAGGATAAAATTATGACAACAGGCGGTGAAGGAGGAATGGTTACTACTAACAATGAATCTTTTTGGAAAAAAATGTGGTCTTATAAGGATCATGGCAAGTCATTTGATGCTGTTTATAACCGTGAACATCCACCGGGTTTTCGTTGGTTACATGAATCCTTTGGTACTAATTGGCGAATGATGGAATTTCAGGCTGTTATAGGCCGAATCCAATTGAAACGTATGGCGGATTGGACTGCCATTCGCCAGCGTCATGCTACAAAGCTGAGTAACGTATTATCTCAGTTCAGGTGTATCAGAATGCCAGTTCCTTCTAATGATTTTGTTCATGCATGCTATAAACATTATGCATTTGTCGTTCCCTCACAACTTAATGAATTATGGAATCGAGATCGTATTATTGATGAAATAAATGCTAGAGGGGTACCCTGCTATCAGGGATCTTGTTCGGAAGTTTATTTAGAGAAAGCGTTTAATAATACTTCTTTTAGACCTAACGTTAGGCTAGTTGTGGCAAAAGAGTTAGGTGAAACGAGCTTGATGTTTCTTGTTCATCCGACATTAACTGATGATGAGATATCTGAAACGTGTATGGCCATTTCTGATGTATTGAGCCTTGCACAAAAATAAGTGTGAATGAGTATATTGTTATGTTATATAAAGCATTATTATCATTGCCTCGTGCAAAAAAAAGAGTAATTATGGTTTTACTCGATATATTGCTAATTACGTTGGCTTACTGGGGAGGGTTTTGGGTTCGACTTGATACTAATACCCCTATATACAGCATTCAGCATTGGATGTTACTTGCAGGGATAGCACTGCTTACTATAGCAATATTTGTCAAATTAGGCTTATATCGAACAGTATTACGGTATGTTAGCGCCAGAATATTAGGTACTGTAGCCTTAGGTGTGGCAATTTCATCTTTGCTCTTAGTTTTTATTGCGTTTTATGCAGGTGTATTTTTACCTAGAACTGTAACAATAATTTATTTTACTTTTTCTTTATTACTAGTTTGTGGAACCCGTTTAGTATTTAGAATACTTTTAAATCGTAGTATGGAGGGTAAGCTCCCCGTTATTATTTATGGAGCAGGCGCTTCAGGACGACAATTATTACCTGCATTATCTCAGGCTAGTGAGTATTATCCGGTTGCTTTTGTTGATGATAATCCCAGATTACAGCGTGCCGTTATCCATGGCGTTACTGTGTATGCTCCTAGTAAATTAGAATACCTTGTTGAAAGATATGGTGTTAAGAAAATATTATTAGCAATGCCTAGTGTTGCTCATAATCAACGTAAAACGGTTATATCCCGATTAGAGAAACTCCCCTGTGAGGTTCTTTCTATTCCTGGCATGGTTGATTTAGTCGAAGGACGGGCAAGTATAAATAAGCTAAGAAAGGTCTCAATTGAAGATCTTTTAGGCAGAGACCCCGTTAATGCCATTCCTAAATTAATGGGAGCAAATATAACTGGTAAAGCGGTTATGGTTACTGGTGCCGGTGGCTCAATTGGTTCTGAATTATGCAGGCAGATAATTTACCAGAAACCCAAGCTACTGGTCTTATTTGAACTTTCAGAATATGCACTTTATTCCATAGAAGAAGAGTTAAGCAGAATATGTTTATCTGAGAAGTTGGAAATAACATTAATTCCGTTACTTGGTTCTGTACAAAGAAAAGATCGTTTAGAAACAGTAATGAAAAGCTTCAATATTCAAACTGTTTATCATGCGGCAGCTTACAAGCATGTTCCATTGGTTGAGTATAATGTAGTTGAGGGTGTGAGAAACAATATCTTTGGTACACTTTACTGTGCTCAGTCAGCTATTGAGGCTGGTGTTGAAACATTTGTATTAATATCTACAGATAAAGCAGTTAGACCAACTAATATCATGGGAACAACTAAACGAGTTGCTGAATTAATACTTCAGGCTCTGGCAAAGGAGCAATCTCGGACTCGTTTTTGCATGGTGCGTTTTGGTAATGTTCTTGGCTCCTCGGGGTCTGTAGTTCCACTTTTTGAAAAACAAATAGCACAAGGTGGACCAGTAACATTAACCCATCAAGATATTATTAGATATTTTATGACGATACCAGAAGCTTCTCAGCTAGTTATTCAAGCTGGTGCAATGGGGCATGGTGGGGATGTATTTGTACTTGATATGGGTGAGCCTGTTAAGATTTTCGATTTGGCTAACAGAATGATTCGTTTAAGCGGCTTAACTGTAAAAAGTGAATCTAACCCCGAAGGTGATATTGCAATTGAAATTACGGGATTACGTCCAGGTGAGAAGCTGTATGAAGAACTATTGATAGGTGAATCTGTTGAAGGAACTCAGCATCCCCGTATTATGACAGCAAATGAAGTAATGTTGGCTTGGCAAGCTCTTTCTGCCCTAATTTCTGAATTAGATCAGGCATGTTATGATTTTAATCATGAAAAAATTAGATCTTTACTTCTAAAAGCACCAACGGCTTTTGAACCTTCTGATGGAATATGTGACTTAGTTTGGAAAGCTAAGCAGGAAGTTCGTATTTCTCGGTAATAATTAGATATATTCCTTTTCAACGTTGGGTAACCTATATTTTAAAAACCAAAATATAGGTTACTTTTCCACTTAACCCCCAACAAACCCCGACCTATACCTATCAACCCACATCGCCGTCGCGCCACAAACCGCTACTGGCATGATGAATAAATTCAATATCGGGATCATCGTAAACAAGCTCACCACTCCGCCAAACTGTAGATTCATCATTTTTTCCTTTCCCAGCGTTCGTTTCATATCGGAAAAGCCGATTTTATGGTTATCAAACGGGTAATCGCTGTATTGAATCGAGAGCATCCAGGCGCTGAACAGGAACCAGAGTATCGGGAACAGCACTTGCCCGACGCCCGGTATGAAATAGAGTACCAACAGGAGCAGGGCGCGGGGGAGGTAATAGGCGAGCTTTTTCCACTCACGCTTCATAATCCGTGGGATATCTTTTATGATCCCGGCTATTCCGTTGTCGGGGAGGGCTTTACCGGTTAGCTTTGCTTCTAACTGTTCTGCCAGTAGACCGTTAAACGGCGCGGCTACCCAGTTGGCAATCGTGCTGAACAGGTAGCTAAAAACAAGTAATACGGTGATAACCGCAACCGGCCAGAGCAAATAGCTCAGCCACTGCAACCAGTTGGGTATATGGCTCATTATTGCTGGGATCCATTCCCCGAGTTTGCCATATAGCCACCAGAATGCCCCACCGATTAACAAGATGTTCACCAGTAAGGGAAGTAATACGAAACGCTTGATTCCCGGTAAGGTGACCAGCTTGAATCCTTTGGCTATATAGTGGAAACCGCTCAAAGATTGCGGGTTACTGCCATTAGAATTTGTTGTCATGCATTAAAAGTTCCTGTTATAAACGCAAATCAGGTTATCATATCCTATGATAAATACATTACTATCTTCATGATACCCTTTGTACTTGAAGTAACGGCAGTGTTCGCTTACTTGTTACCCTGCCGAAGCGCTAATTATTTGGGCTGTAGATTAAAAAATGAGCGAAAAGTAGTAAAAAGCGTATTTATCGCTAATAAAAACAAGCACGGGCTTGCACTTGGATACGCGGACAAATAGATTAGTAGGGTGAATGTTTGCCGCGGTGGCATGTATTAGAAAAGCAGAGATAGCAATGATGCAAAATTTGCGTCTAGTATTGATAGTAGTTGGAGCAATAGCAATTTTAGCGCTGTTAATACACGGCTTATGGACTAGTCGTAAAGAGCGCTCGTCTATTTTTCGTGATAAGTCGTTCAAAAAACGGGGTATATCACAAAAAACAGAAGTGTCATTTGAATCATTAGATGAAGGTGTTGGTCCGGTGCGCGTTCGTACTGTTTCTACCCACTCTTCTGATCCTCTGGATGAGTCAAAACCTGAAATTGTGGTTAAAACCGAGGTTTTACCGCAGGAAGCTGAACTGAAATTAGATACCGAACCGTCTCCGATGCAAATGTCTTTCGATGACGTTCTGCTAACGGATACGGATGAAGTTCCTGAACCGGTGCAACCAGTATCGGTAGAGCCGTCTCCTCAAGAAGCGCAAACACAGTTGGCGGAATCTAAAGAGCCTGCAGCACTGAAAGAGTTGGTGATTGTTCTGCACGTTTCTGCGCTGAATGGTGGTAGCATTTCCGGTGAACCGCTATTACAAAGTATTCTTCATGCAGGCTTTCAGTTTGGCGCTATGGGTATTTTCCATCGCCATGTCGATCCTGCTGGAAGCGGTCCGGTATTGTTCAGTTTGGCCAATATGGTTAAACCAGGTTCTTTTGACCCTGAACAGATGTCAGATTTCTCTACTCCGGGCGTTTCGATGTTTATGATGGTGCCTTCATACGGTGATGCCCATCAGAACTTCAAGCTTATGCTGCAGTCAGCGCAACGTATTGCTGATGATGTTGGTGGCGTGGTGCTAGACGATGGTCGGCATATGATAACGCCGCAAAAGCTTGAGACTTATAAAGCTCAGATAAGAGAAGTTATCGACAATACGGCTAAATAGCGGCTTAGGTTGGCTATACATCAGTTACTTATATTTATTCAATAAAACCCCCGCCTGTCGGGGGTTTTTTATCATTACCGGTGAGTTATGGAACCTCTTAAACAACGTCTAATACAACTTTGTAGCGAGCTACGTCATCATGAACATCTGTATTATGTTCTTGATGCTCCGGAAATTCCCGATGCTGAATACGATCGCCTGATGTGCGAACTGCGCGATATTGAGGCAGCTCATCCTGAATGGGTCACCGACGATTCCCCGACTCAACGCGTAGGTGCAACGCCGCTGGCGGCGTTTGCGCAGGTTACTCACGAAGTTCCGATGCTCTCTTTAGATAACGTTTTTGATGAGCAAAGCTATCTGGCGTTCGATAAACGCATTCATGACCGCTTAAAAAGTGAAGATGAAATTACCTTTTGCTGCGAGCTCAAATTAGACGGTCTGGCAGTTAGCCTGTTATATGAAGATGGCCGTTTGATTCAGGCCGCCACCCGCGGCGACGGAACAACCGGCGAGAATATCACTTCTAACGTCCGTACTATCGGCGCTATTCCATTGCGGCTAATCGGCGATGATATTCCCCATCGGGTTGAAGTTCGCGGCGAAGTGTTTATGCCGCAGGCCGGATTCGAAAAGCTCAACGATTATGCTCGCCGTAACCACGAAAAGGTTTTTGCTAACCCAAGAAACGCGGCCGCAGGCTCTTTACGTCAGTTAGATCCAAAAATTACCGCTAAACGCCCATTGATGTTTTATTGCTACGGTGTCGGTGTGATTAGCGGTGGCGAATTACCCAACAGCCACCGGCAGCGTTTGATGAAGTTTAAACAGTGGGGGCTACCTGTCAGCGAGCGAATTCAACTGTGTACCGGTAGCCAGCAGGTTTTAGACTTCTACCGTCAGGTTCAGGAAGATCGCCCAACGCTTGGTTTTGATATTGACGGTGTGGTAATCAAAGTTGACGATCTGGCACTGCAGGAATCGTTAGGGTTTGTTGCTAAATCTCCGCGCTGGGCGACGGCGTTTAAATTCCCGGCTCAAGAGCAGATGACCGTAGTGCGTGACGTAGAGTTTCAGGTAGGGCGAACTGGCGCTATCACGCCGGTAGCCCGTTTAGAGCCGGTTACCGTCGCCGGCGTTACCGTGAGTAATGCAACGCTGCATAATGCGGATGAAATTGCGCGCTTAGGGCTCTGTATCGGCGATACGGTGATGATTCGTCGTGCAGGTGATGTGATTCCTCAGGTAGTCGGCGTTATCGCCTCAGAACGCCCGTTAGGCGCTAAAGAAATCGTCTTTCCAACCGAGTGCCCGGTCTGCCATTCAGCGATTGAAAAAGTAGAGGGTGAAGCGGTTGCCCGCTGTAGCGGCGGTTTAGTCTGTGGCGCTCAGAGAAAAGAGTCTCTTAAGCATTTCGTATCCCGCAGGGCGATGGATGTGGAAGGGATGGGCGATAAAATTATTGAGCAATTAGTCGATAAAGAGTATGTCCACACTCCGGCCGACCTGTTCCGTTTATCAATTGGCATTCTGACCCGGTTAGAACGGATGGGGCCAAAATCGGCGCAGAATCTGATTGAAGCTTTAGAGAAAGCCAAAAGCACCACCTTTGCTCGTTTTCTGTTTGGTTTGGGAATTCGGGAAGTGGGCGAAACTACGGCGTCTAATCTGGCCAGCCACTTTGGTTCGCTGGAAGCGCTTCAGGCTGCAGATATTGATACGCTTAAAACCGTACCGGACGTTGGCGATATTGTCGCGAAGCATACTTTCAACTTCCTGAGAGAAGAGCATAATCAGAAAATTATTGCTGAGCTGATTGGCCCGGAAATTGGTGTTCATTGGCCCGTTCCGGTAGTGATTATTGCTGAAGAGATCGATAGCCCATTTGCCGGTAAAACGGTTGTCCTGACAGGTTCGCTTAGCCTGATGTCCCGCGATGACGCCAAGGCTAAATTGATTGCGTTAGGCGCAAAAGTCAGCGGAAGCGTCTCCAAGAAAACGGATATGGTGATTGCCGGTGAGGCCGCTGGCTCTAAGCTGGCAAAAGCGCAGGAACTGGATATTCCGGTAATTGATGAAGCTGAAATGGTACGTCTGCTCGGCGAGTAAACGTGAACGGAGAACGATTGCGATGCTAGAGAAAGAGCATTTAATTCAGATCGCCAATACCCCAATGCCGTTTGGAAAATACAAAGGACGGATGCTAATTGATCTGCCCGATGAATATTTACTCTGGTTTGCGAAGCAGGGCTTTCCCGCCAGCGCATTGGGGCAACTGATGGAAATGACGCTGGCGCTGAAAATTGACGGTCTGGACGAAGTAGTTCGGCCGTTAAAGCGCTGAAGTGAATTATCCGCCACGCTTTGCTTCCCGGGGGCTATAAACGAAAAAAGCGCCATAAGCGCTTTTTTCTGAAATTGGTGGGGCGTGCAGGATTATTCGGCCGTTGGCCTCACCCTGCGGGCCGTTATCTTCGATAACGTTGTCTCGCTGCGCTCGGCTCGAACCTTTAGGTTCTCATCCAGCACGCTTTGGTTTTCATCGGCTATAAACGAAAAAAGCGCCATAGGCGCTTTTCTCTGAAATTGGTGGGGCGTGCAGGATTCGAACCTGCGACCAATTGATTAAAAGTCAACTGCTCTACCGACTGAGCTAACGCCCCAGAGATTATGGTGGGTGATGACGGGCTCGAACCGCCGACCCCCTCCGTGTAAAGGAGGTGCTCTACCAACTGAGCTAATCACCCTAAAATCTTGGTTACTGCTTATTACTCTATTTACTACTCTATGAGAAGAATGGTGGGTGATGACGGGCTCGAACCGCCGACCCCCTCCGTGTAAAGGAGGTGCTCTACCAACTGAGCTAATCACCCAAACTGCTTTAATCTCTCACTATTGCGCGATATAAAACCGACGCTACACAAAGAATGGTGGGTGATGACGGGCTCGAACCGCCGACCCCCTCCGTGTAAAGGAGGTGCTCTACCAACTGAGCTAATCACCCTTCTCGTGTGGAGGTGCATTATAGGGAACCGACCAAATGAGTCAATTGTTTTTTCATGGAATGTTATTGTTCGTCGTAAATTTAGGCAGTTGAGTCTAAATATATTGACTGTGATTGCGCCTTCAACATTGAGGATTCAGCGGGGAGTGATAGAATGTGGCCCGCTCTCGTGCAGTACGGATGTAGTACAGGTATAGTACAGATACTAAATTCAGATTTATACCCAATAGATTTCAAGTAACGGCCAACGTATCAACAACTTGAAAGATGACGAGTATATTGATATTTGCCGATTAAATCTTGCAACAAGGCTAACGCTCAATGTCCATGAAAATAAAAACACGTTTTGCTCCGAGTCCGACCGGTGATTTACACGTAGGCGGGGCGCGCACCGCGCTTTACTCTTGGCTTTTCTCCCGTCATTTTGGCGGTGAGTTTGTTTTACGTATTGAAGATACAGACCTCGAGCGTTCAACCCAGCAGGCGATTGACGCCATTATGGACGGTATGAACTGGTTAGGCCTGGACTGGGACGAAGGTCCTTATTTCCAAACTAAGCGCTTTGACCGTTATAACGGCGTGATTGATGAAATGCTGGCTGCAGGTACAGCCTATAAATGTTTCTGTTCTAAAGAGCGTTTAGAAAAGCTGCGTGAAGACCAAATGGCGCGTGGCGAAAAAGCGCGTTATGACGGCTACTGTCGTGATACGAAATGTACCCATGGTGATAATGAGCCGCACGTGGTGCGTTTTCGTAACCCACAGGAAGGCTCGGTTATTTTTGATGATAAAATCCGCGGCCCGATTGAATTCAGCAATCAGGAATTAGACGACCTGATTATTCGCCGTACTGACGGTGCGCCAACCTATAACTTCTGCGTAGTGATTGACGATTGGGATATGGAAATTACCCACGTTATTCGTGGTGAAGACCATATTAACAATACTCCGCGCCAGATTAATATTTTAAAAGCGCTAAATGCTCCGGTTCCTGAATACGCCCACGTATCGATGATTCTGGGCGACGATGGCCAGAAATTGTCTAAGCGCAACGGTGCGGCCAGCGTGATGCAGTATCGCGACGCTGGTTATTTACCTGAAGCGCTGCTGAATTATTTGGTTCGTCTGGGCTGGTCCCATGGCGATCAGGAAATTTTCAGCGTTGATGAAATGAAGCAGTTCTTTACGCTGGATGCGGTAAGCAAATCTGCCAGCGCATTCAACACTGAAAAGCTGCAGTGGCTGAATCACCACTATATTAACCACCTGCCAGCAGAATACGTGGCGGTTCATCTGTCATGGCATATTCATGAGCAAGGGTTTAATACTCAAAATGGCCCACAGCTGGTAGAGATAGTTAAGCTGCTGGGAGAGCGATGTAAGACGCTGAAAGAGATGGCTACTGCCTGTCGCTATTTCTACGAAGAGTTTGATGCGTTTGACGATGATGCCGCTAAAAAGCACCTGCGCCCGGTAGCCCGTGAGCCACTAGAAGCCGTGCGCGCCAAGTTAAGCGCTACCGGCGACTGGACGACAGAGAGTGTACATCAGGCAATTGAAGGCGCTGCGGCTGATTTGGGCCTAGGCATGGGGAAAGTTGGAATGCCTTTACGCGTTGCGGTTACCGGCTGCGGCCAGTCTCCGTCAATGGACGTTACCGTTCATGCTATTGGTAAAACCCGTAGTCTGGCGAGAATCGATCGTGCTTTGGCATTTATTGCTGAAAGAGAAGCCCAGCAGCAGTCATGATTCATTAGCCTGACTGGCTAGTTATCAGAAAAACCGGGTGAATGATTGGCTCGGTTTTTTTTATTGTCCGCAACGCTGATATTGGCGACAGCCGGTCTGAATTGTTCTCTTTTTCAACGCTCAGACCAATTGTACTAATTAGCCGTTGACAGGTATCCCTGATGTTTCATATTATGCGCCCGTTCTATATTTTATAGCGATGATTTATGTCGTGGGGTTATAGCTCAGCTGGGAGAGCGCTTGCATGGCATGCAAGAGGTCGACGGTTCGATCCCGTCTAGCTCCACCAAATCTTCTTATTCGCTAAGAAGTCGCCGCCAAATCGGTGTGTTTGTTCCAGTTCTGTGGGGTTATAGCTCAGCTGGGAGAGCGCTTGCATGGCATGCAAGAGGTCGACGGTTCGATCCCGTCTAGCTCCACCACATTTAGTTCACTGATTTGCAGGTTAGCTCTTAGAGAGGCGCTATCGGTGAATAGAAAAGTAGAAAATAGCAAAATAGAAAAAACCGACTCGCATTAATATGTTAGTCGGTTTTTTTATACCCGAAAGGGCCGATCCCCACCACTTTCAGCCACGATGATTGAGCATTAAAAAATCTAAAGCGCTTTGAGAAGCGTCGATAATATTTTTAGCTCAGTAAAAAGGCCCTGATAGACAGAGCCTTTGGCTGACAATAAACGCCGGGCTCCGGCATTTACGCTCGATTATCTCAGCATTATCTCAACATCGTCGACATCGCAGAGAAGCAGTTGAGTATCCGAATGGCCGACTGTACTGAATCAGCTTCAAAGCTAATCAAATCACCTTCAAGTCGTTCTGCAATCGGCAATTGGCCAAACAGATCGGCAAGCGCCGGGGTTTGGGTTTGTAGGCGACAAATAATCGGTGCGGTAATGTTGAACGGGTGCCAGACGCCGGGGTTTTCTATTAGCATTCTGGCGGCATCATAAATAGCTTCACATGACTGCTGCGGCGTAATTGATAGACCTGAGTTTTGGCCTTCAGCCTGCTTTGTTTCAACAAACGTGACGTTTGGAAACAGGGGCCGCGTCTCTTCAATGAAAACGTCGTCGCCGGTAATCAGCGCCACCGGTACGTTAAATTCTCCGGCTAAGGCACCATACAGCCCGGCTTCGCCCAGCTCCATATTGTTGAGCCAGATGCGGGAGAAGGCGAAACTGTTAATGGTATGAGCCAATATTCCGCGGCTTTTTGACTTGGCATGATAGCCAATGAGAAACAGCGCATCCGGGGCGCGTTCCACGCCGGAAACCATACTCAAATAGCGCGGTTTCCCCTGAAGCAATAGCGCTCGCGGGTCCATTTTGTCTGCAATGAGATTGCGAAAACTGCCGTGAGAGTCATTGACCACCACTTCTTTGGCTCCGCCGTCAAATGCGGCTTTAACCGCTGCGTTGGCTTCGTTGGTCATCCAAATTCTGGCGCGCTCATATTCACCGTTGCCCGGCCGAACCTGCTCCGGGTGGAAAATGCCGGCGACGCCTTCAATATCGGTAGAGATTAAAATCTTCATGCTGCTATTTCCGTATGGTTCAGAATTCAGAGTAAATGGCGTATATCTGGTGCGATATCGAGCAGTGAAAAACGCCGGTGGCCATCGCGGCCGGTGGTTGTTTCAGCGTGCCATAATGCGTTAATGATAGCCTGCTCAACGCTGTCGGCCGTAGCCTGAAATAGCGGGTCGATCGTAGCATCATGCACCAACGAGATCGCAGGCATCGGGCGTTCAGGCTGATGAGGAAGGGTGTAAGCGGTCGAGAATGCCAGTGCAATATCGCCGCTGCCGTTGCCAAAAAAGGCACCAGTGCGCGACAAGCCTACTCCGGCGCGCAACGACAGGCGCTTTAGCTGGCGCGAGTCCAGCGGGGCATTGGTGGCTATAATCATAATGATTGAGCCTTTTTCTTCCGTTTGCGGCTTTTGTGCCGCCAGCCGTTGTTGCATCAACGGGCCAATATGCTTGCCTGTTACGGTGAGGGTTGGCAGGCGGCCAAAGTTAGATAGAACCAACGCGCCTACGGTGTAAGAGTCACCGGAGCTTAGCGTCGCCACTCTTGAGGCCGAACCTATGCCGCCTTTCAGTTCAAAACACGACATGCCGCGGCCTGCACCAATAGCCCCTTGTAGAAACTGTGATTGGGCGTTATTCAGCGCGTGCTGATAGTGCCGTTCTCCCAGCGCCATGGCCTGAATATCGTTGAGATAACCGTCGTTACATTCGAACACCAGTGGATTTACCGTTGACCACTCACGACCGATTTCAGGATTTTCTTGAATCGACCGGCGAATCTGAGCCTGCGCCATTGCGCCGACTGAGAAGGTATTAGTTAGTACTATGGGGGTTTCGAGCACGCCCAGCTCGTCGACCTGAACTAAACCAATGCTTTTTCCAAAGCCATTAAGTACGGTAGCCGCAGCGGGAATTTTATCGCAAAACAGATTACCCGCGTGCGGTTTGATGATGGTGACGCCGGTCTGTTGGGCATTTTCGCTTAGCGTACAGTGCCCAACGCTGACACCGGGAACATCGGCGATCGAATTGTAGCGACCGGCAGGAAGCTGGCCAATAGAAGGAATTGAATCGAGGGCGGTCATCGTGGGCATCCTTTTGGTTCAGTGATGTGGTGCACTATGGCTTACCATTACCGGTTATCGTATCGCAACCTGCATGAACAGACTGCGATACGACGCTGATTGCCCGGCTATTTCCTATCAATTTTTGGATCTAATGCATCACGCAGGCCATCACCCAGCAGGTTGAATGCCAGAACGGTGAGAAATATTGCCAGACTTGGAAATATGGCGACGTGAGGCGACATCACCATATCGGCTCTGGCTTCGTTGAGCATCGCGCCCCATTCTGGCATTGGGGGCTGGGCTCCCATGCCTAAGAACGAGAGGCTGGCGGCGGTGATAATCGACGTACCGATACGCATGGTGAAATAGACCACAATTGACGAAATCGTTCCCGGCAGTATGTGGCGCATGATAATGGTCCAGTCTGACGCGCCTAAGCTGCGAACGGCTTCCACGTAGGTTAGCTGTTTGATAACCAGCGTATTCCCCCGCACCAGACGAGCAAAGGCCGGAATGCTGAATATTGCTACGGCGATAATCACGTTCGACATGCCGTTACCCATAATGGCTACCACGCCGATAGCCAGTAGGATGCCGGGGAAGGCGAACAGCACGTCAGAGATACGCATAGTAATGCGGTCCCACCAGCCTTCGTAATAGCCGGCCATCAGCCCCATAAAGGTGCCGATCAACGCGCCAAGCGCAACGGAAAAAAATCCGGCCGACAGCGATATACCGGTTCCGGCCAGTATGCGGCTAAAAATATCGCGCCCGAGTGAATCAACGCCAAACCAGTGAACGGCCGAAGGGCCTTCATTCAGGCGCTCATAGTCAAAATAGTTTTCTGGATCGAACGGCGTAATCCACGGGCTCAGAACGGCGATCAGGATTAAAAATAGCACAAACACGCCAGCGGCTACGGCAACATGCTGTTTACGAAATTTACGCCAGAACTCACTCCATGGCGTACGCACGCTATCGTTTTTACTCGCAGAAGCAGACGTGATGGTTGGTTCCACAGTCATTGATAAACTCATCTCTGCCCCTTATTTGTATTTTATGGTTGGGTTAATGGCGGCATACAACATATCAACGATCAGGTTGATAAGAATAAATTCCAGTGAAAACAGCAGTACTTCGGCCTGAATCACCGGATAGTCACGGGCTTCTACCGAGTCCACCAGCAGGCGGCCAAGGCCGGGCCAGTTAAATACCTTTTCCACCACAATCGAACCTCCGAGTAAGAAACCGAACTGTAGGCCCATCATGGTGACAACCGGGATCATCGCGTTGCGTAATCCATGCTTGATAACCACTACCCGTTCCCGAAGCCCTTTGGCTCTGGCGGTACGAATAAAATCTTCCTGTAATACTTCAACAAACGAGGCTCGGGTAAAGCGCGCCATAACGGCGGCAACGGCCGCACCTAAGGTAATTGAAGGTAATATGTAGTGTTGCCAGCTATCGGCCCCGATGGTCGGTAGCCAGCCGAGATTGACCGAGAACACCTGCATCAATAGCATACCCAGCGCAAATGATGGGAAGGAAATGCCGGATACCGCCAGCGTCATGCCCGCTCTGTCCGGCCAGCGGTTACGCCATACGGCAGAAACAATACCGATCCCCATACCGAAAAGAACTGCCCAGGTCATACTGGTTACCGTTAGCCAAAATGTTGGCATAAAGCGCACGGCGATCTCTTCACTGACCGGCCTTTTGGTGCGCATGGAGGTACCAAAATCACCCTGAATAACATTGCTGAAAAAATGGACAAATTGTTGCGGAAGCGGTTTATCAAGACCGAGGTCTTTGCGAATCATATTCACCACTGTTTCATCAGCCTCAGGACCGGCCGCTAAGCGGGCAGGGTCGCCGGGGAGCATATGAACGAATAAGAATACCAATACCATGACGATTAACAGCGTCGGTATCAGTCCAAATAATCGTTTTATAAAGTAACTCAGCATGATGCAGACTCAGAAAACTACGTGCAACGACGTATGCAATGACAATTACCAGCGTCACGTTGGCAAGCCAACGTGACGCTGATTGAACGCGCTCCGTTGAGAGCGCAGATAAATATTATTGTTTTAAATCAACTTCATCAAAGCTAAATGAACCGTCGAGCGTGATGTACATGCCGGTTAAATTCTTGCTGTGAACATACAGTAGTTTATCCGTCAGCAGGAATGCCCATGGCGCATCGGCCCAGATTTGGTCCTGAGCTTCTTTGTACAGCGCCGCTTTTTCTGAAGACACCGTGGTCTTCAGCGCATCGCCTAGTGCTTTATCCACTTTTGGATTGCTGTAATAAGCCGTGTTGAACATTTTTGGCGGCCATGATGAGGTCGCCAATAGCGGCGTTAGCGCCCAGTCAGACTCCATTGTTGAAGATGACCAACCGGCGTAGTACATCCGCACGCCTGCCTGTTCTGGCTTTTGGACGCTTTCTACTTTGGCAACGCGCTGGCCCGCTTCCATTGCTTCAATTTGTACTTTAATACCCACTTGCCCTAGCTGTTGCTGGACAAATTGAATCACTTTTTGAGCCGTTGTGTTGTTGCCGTTTGCCCATAGCGTGGTTGAAAAACCGTCAGGGTAGCCAGCTTCTTTTAGTAACTCTTTGGCTTTGGCTGGGTCGTAGGGCCATGGACCATAGTTAACCGCATATTCAACGCCCTGTGGTACGACACCGTTAGCCGGTGTGGCATAGCCAGCAAAGGCAACTTTAGCCAGAGCTTCTTTGTTGATGGCGTAATTAATCGCCTGACGAACTTTCAGGTCATCAAACGGTTTCTGCAATACGTTGAAGCTGAGGTAACGTTGAATAATGGACGGGGCTGAAACCATTTCCAGTTTGTCATTTTTTTCCAGTAATTTTGCCTGTTCATAAGGGATCGTATAGGCAAAATGAGCTTCACCGGTCTGCATCATGGCGGCGCGGGTATTATTTTCAACCACCGGGCGCCAGGTAATGGAATCAACTTTTGGTAGGCCTTTCTTCCAATAGTTATCAAATTTTTGCACTTTCATGTAGTCAGTGGCGTTCCATTCAGAAAATTGGAACGGGCCAGTACCAACAGGGTGGAAGCCAATATCTTTTCCATATTTCTGGAGCGCTGCTGGCGAAATCATAACGGCTGACGGGTGAGCCAATGAGTTAATAAAGGCGGAGAAAGGTGCCTGTAAGGTAAATTTAACCGTGTAAGGCTCAAGCACTTCAGTTTTAGTTATACGGTTAAACATATTGTAACGCTTCAGGTGATTTTCAGGGTTGGTCACCCGATCAAAAACGGCCTTAACAGCGTTAGCATTGAAGTCGGTACCATCGTGGAACTTAACGCCCTGACGAAGCTTGATCGTGTATTGTAGCCCGTCATCACTGACGGTATAGCTGTCGGCTAACACATTAACTAATTTTGCATCTTTATCGAAGCCAAACAGGCCTTGATAAAACGACTTTGATACGGCTTGCGACAGGGTGTCGTTAGAGTCGTACGGGTCAAGCGTTGTAAAGTTTGAATAGACGGCAACGATGACATCCTTGGCGGCAAAAGCAGGTAACGCGCTGAAGCTAGCCAGCGTAACTATGCCAGCGGCAAGCAGCGTTTTTCGGGGAAATGAAAGTGTAGTCATAAAGCGTGCTCTCCATACATGTTGTGTTGTTGATCTAGTTTTAATAAACGCCGGCAATCCGGTGGCGTGCGACAAAATGGTTTTCACTAACCTGAACCAAAGGTTCAACGTTGGGTTCGTCATTTAATGCTCTGATCGGACTAGGTATTTCGTCTGACAGCAGCTCTCGTTTTAGATGACGCCTTGCCGGATCGGCAATCGGCACGGCGGCCATCAGCTTTTTGGTATAAGCATGCTGGGGATTTTCAAAGATCTCTTTGCGTGGTCCTATTTCAACGATTTGGCCTAAGTACATCACGGCAACCCGATGGCTAACGCGCTCAACCACCGCCATATCGTGAGAAATAAACAGGAAGGCAATGCCGAATTCCCGCTGTAAATCCAGCATCAGATTGACCACCTGAGCCTGAATTGAAACGTCAAGCGCCGACACTGATTCATCGGCGATGATGACTTTAGGATTGAGAGCCAGCGCTCGGGCGATACAAATCCGCTGGCGTTGCCCGCCGGAGAATTCGTGAGGGTAGCGCTTTGCGTGCTCAGGCAGTAGGCCAACTTTCTCCAGCAACCACGCCACCCTCCGTTCAGCCTCTTTTCCTGAGGCGACTTTATGAATTAACAGCGGTTCCATAATGGAAAAGCCAACGGTTACCCGAGGGTCTAAAGAGGCAAACGGATCCTGAAAGATAAACTGAATATCTTTGCGCAGCGCTTGCAGGCCCTGACCTTTCAGGCTATTAATCTTCTTTCCGCAAAACTCAATGCTGCCGCCCTGGCTTTCAACCAGCTGGAGCAAAGAGCGGCCGGTGGTAGATTTACCACAGCCAGATTCTCCAACCAGCGCTAGGGTTTCTCCGGGGTAAAGCTCGAAGTTAACTTTTTCTACCGCATGGACCCGGCGCTTAACCCGATTAAAAATGCCGCCGCGAATATCAAAGCGGGTGATGAGGTTTTCAACCTTTAAGATAGGCGCGCCGGAATGGTCAACGGTTTGTTGGACAATTGGCGGTGTGCTGTCATTGAGACCATCAACGTTAAGCAGCGGGAACTTGGACGGAAAGTCAGTGCCTTTCATTGCGCCCAGCTTCGGTACGGCAGACAGCAGGGCTTTCGTGTAGGGGTGCTTTGGTGAGGCAAACAAGGTGTCTGAATCACCTTCTTCAACTTTTTCGCCTTTATACATTACCAGCACACGGTCGGCGACTTCGGCCACCACGCCCATATCGTGGGTAATGAATATCACCGCCATTTCCATCTCATCCTGTAGCTCACGAATAAGCTGTAAAATCTGTGATTGGATGGTTACGTCCAGTGCGGTAGTGGGTTCATCGGCAATTAATAGGGCCGGGCGGCAGGAGAGAGCCATAGCGATCATGACGCGTTGGCGCATACCGCCAGAAAGCTGATGAGGATAACGGTCAAGCACGTTTTTAGCTTCGGGGATGCGTACGCGCTCCAGCATTTTCAAAGCTTCAGCTCTGGCGGTGGCCCGATCTTTGTTCTGGTGTAAACGGATGGATTCAGCAATTTGTTCGCCAACCGGAAATACCGGATTGAGCGAGGTCATTGGTTCCTGAAAAATCATCGCAATGTCAGCACCGCGGATGGTACGCATGGTTGAGCTATTTGCTTTTGCCAAGTCTAGCTGGTTGCCACCTTGGTTAAATAGAATTGTGCCCTGAGTGATTTTTCCACCACCCTGTTCAACTAAGCGCATGAGAGCCAGTGAGGTAACCGACTTACCTGAGCCTGATTCACCAACGATCGCCAGCGTTTCTCCCCGTTTTACGCTAAAAGAGAGGGAACGCACGGCGCTGACGGTATGTTCGGAAGTTTCAAACTGTACGGAAAGATTATCAACCTGAATGGCCTGCGCTTTCTCTGTATTATCGGAGACTATATTATGTTGTGTCACAGTTTCTCTTATCCCTGCCAACGGCTATTTTATTTGGTGAAATAATTCAGACCGAACTTGTAAGCAAAATAAAATAACTCGTGGTTACGTGGTTTCTATTTATGAGTAAAGATTATGAGTAAAGACAACGAAAATAATGGTGCATCCAATGGATTAGCATTGGTGATATAGAAAACCTAAATCTATTTGTTTGATCAAGTCGATATTGGCTCAATTTGCCCGAATAGTATTCGGGCAGCGCCGTTCGTTATTAACGATAAATATCAACTGATGCAGCTTGACCAACCTTTGCAACACCTCGGTACATTCCTTCGGTATTAAACGGCATGGCAACGTTGCCTTTATTATCAATAGCAATAATTCCGCCGTTACCATCGATAGCCGGTAGTTTTTCCATGACAACTTTATTGGCGGCGGCTTCTAAAGACAAGCCGCCATATTCCATCAGCGCAGATACGTCATAGGCAGCTACTGCGCGGATAAACATTTCGCCGGTGCCGGTAGCAGAGACGGCTACGGTACGGTTATTGGCATAGCATCCGGCACCGATAATCGGTGAGTCGCCGACCCGGCCAACTTTTTTGTTGGTCATTCCACCGGTGGATGTAGCCGCCGCCAGGTTGCCACGAATATCTAAAGCTACTGCGCCCACGGTACCAAATTTCTTATCGGGATCGATGGGATCGCCCTGAGGCTGAGAGGCTAAGCTGGCCGCGTCGTGGTCCAACATGACTCCGTTTTGTTCCAGAAGGGCCCGCTGCCATTGTTCATAGCGTGGGGTGGTAAAATAGTAGTCAGATTCAACCATTTCAACGCCGCGGCTTTTAGCGAAGTCTTCAGCGCCTTCACCAATAAACATCACGTGGTCGCTATGTTCCATCACTTCACGGGCGGCAAGGATCGGGTTGCGAATGTGTGATACACCGGCAACCGCTCCGGCTTTGAGCGTTGCGCCATCCATAATTGACGCATCCAATTCGTTAGTTCCAGAGTTTGTAAATACGGCACCTTTACCGGCATTGAATAGTGGGTTTTCTTCTAGCAGCCGTACCGCTTCGGTAACGGCGTCTAACGCGCTTCCGCCCGCGGCAAGAATGCTTTGCCCTGCGGTGACAATAAAGGTTAAAGCGCTACGATACTCTAACTCTTTCTCCGGACTCATCGCCGAACGGGTAATTGCACCTGCGCCACCGTGAATGGCGATTACTGGTTTGAATGTCATGGTATGCCTAAAGGTTTGCTTAGGGTTATTTAAGTTTTATCAGGTAAGAGTACCGTCCAATAACTTATTCTGAGCCGTTATTCTGTCCATGAATTCAATTGATATTATTTGGCTTTTTTCGACTATAGAATTTTGAACATCGCTCGTAAAGTAAAAAAATGAGATAAACGATATTTTTTTACCAACGGTTTAAATACAGCATTGGAAATAAAACCTACTAATTAAAAAATTAGAGTTATTAATAAGTCTAATTCATCGTGTTATTTCAATAGCGATTAAAATATAAGACATAAAAATTAGAATAATTATTTTATCTGGTGATAAAAATGGGTTGTATGAAATATTTCAGATGAAAAGATAGGTGTCATGGGTGTGTTTATTGAATGAATAGTTGCTAATGTGGCTTGATAATTACCGCCAGTAAACGGGGCGGTAGAGAGAGGATGAAAATTTATACCGTTAAGATGGTTAAATTTTTCCGCTCATGTTGTTACAAATGGTTTCTTTATTGTTGTTAAAATGCTGCATTTGGCGGAAGCTGTATTATAATGACCCTATAAAAGTCGTTGGTAAGGCCAGACTTGGTCTGGCGTGCATTGTTACTCAAGTTGTTACCCAAATCGTTTAGTTATATCTATTTTAGCGATTTGTTTAATCCCCTTGTTATTTAAATGATAATCATTATCATTAAAGAGGCGATATTGGTTCGTTATAAGGGGAGGCGTGAAAATGTCAGATTCAGGTGCCGTAGTGCCGCCAGAGATTCAGCCAGCCTCTGTGTCTAATCGCGCATCGAGAAAAATGCGGCTTTCCTTGATGGGGCCTGCCTTTATTGCCGCTATTGGATATATCGATCCCGGGAACTTTGCTACCAATATTCAGGCCGGATCGGCGTTTGGTTACCAGTTACTTTGGGTCGTTGTGTGGGCCAATATTATGGCGATGGTTGTTCAGCTGTTTTCAGCCAAGCTGGGCATTGCCACCAATAAAAATCTGGCTGAGCATATTCGCGATCGTTTCCCTCGTCCAGTGGTTTGGTTTTATTGGGTTCAGGCTGAGCTCATTGCTATCGCGACCGACTTAGCTGAATTTATCGGTGCGGCGATCGGTTTCAAATTACTGTTGGGTATTAGCTTACTGAACGGTGCCATTATCACCGGTATCTGTACTTTCCTGATTCTCATGCTTCAAAGCCGTGGCCAAAAACCGCTTGAGCGAGTTATCTGCGCCTTTCTACTGTTTGTCGCCGCAGCCTATATAATTGAACTGGCTTTTTCTCAGCCGGAAATAGGCAGTCTGGCGACGGGTATGCTGTTCCCCGGTTTACCTAATAATGAAGCCGTATTTTTAGCCGCTGGCGTATTAGGGGCGACGATTATGCCTCACGTTATTTACTTGCATTCAGCGCTAACACAGTACTCACAGGGTACCCGAGAACAGCGTTATTCGGCCACTAAATGGGACGTTGCCGTAGCCATGACTATTGCCGGATTCGTTAATTTGGCAATGATGGCTATGGCCGCAGCGGTATTTCATTTTAACGGGCAGACGGGAATAACAGAATTAGATCAGGCCTATGTGACCTTAGAGCCATTGCTCGGTAAGTTTGCCGCGGTGACCTTTGGCCTGAGTCTGGTGGCTGCCGGGTTATCTTCGACCGTTGTTGGTACGTTAGCCGGACAGGTGGTTATGCAGGGGTTTATCCACTTTAAAATTTCATTATGGATCCGCCGTAGCGTCACGATGCTACCGTCGTTTGTGGTGATTATGTTGGGCATGGATGCCACCCGAATCTTATTAATCAGTCAGGTATTTTTAAGCTTTGGTATCGCGCTTGCGCTGATCCCTTTACTGAGTTTTACCGGCAACCGTCAACTGATGGGCGATATGGTCAATAGCCCGGTAATGCAGAATATCGGACGATTGATTGTGGTTTTAGTGGTGAGCCTGAATCTCTATCTGGTAGGCAGTTTCATATTGAGTTGATCGAGCACTGCGAACGCTAAGCCCGCGGTGCTACTAATCTGTTTTACTCACTACGCCAAAATACGCTCTATTTCATTCAGCTCCTGTTGGCTAAACTCAATATTATCCAGCGCCATTACGGCATCGACAATCTGGCTAACCCGGCTGGCACCAATTAGAGCGGAGGTCACTTTCCCATCTCTTAATACCCACGCTAGAGCCATCTGTGACAGCTTCTGGCCGCGCCGTTGTGCTAGCTGATTAAGCTGGTTAATTTTATTCAGCTTTTCCTGAGTCAGCTGTTCTGCTGTCAAGGAAGGGCTGCTGCTGGCTATACGGGAGTCGTCGGGAATGCCGTTGAGATAGCGATCGGTTAACAGGCCACCCGCCAGCGGTGAAAAGGCGATTGATCCGACGCCTTCTTCCTGTAATACGTCCTGTAGGCCATCTTCAATCCAGCGTTCGAACAGGGAGTATTTCGGCTGGTGGATCAGGCAGGGCGTTCCTAATGCGTTAAGAATACGGATGGCTTCTTTTGCCCGATCTGCCGGATAGTTAGAGATACCCACATAGAGCGCCTTACCCTGACGCACAATCAGATCCAGCGCTGCCATGGTTTCTTCAAGCGGCGTATTAGGATCCGGGCGGTGGTGATAGAAAATATCGACATAGTCTAGCCCCATGCGCTTCAAGCTTTGATTCAGGCTAGAGACCAAATATTTTTTGGAGCCCCAGTCGCCGTAAGGCCCAGGCCACATAGTGTAGCCAGCCTTAGACGAGATAATCATTTCATCCCGATAGGCATGAAAATGCTGTTTTAAGATCCGGCCAAAGTTTGTTTCTGCCGATCCCGGCGGCGGGCCGTAATTATTGGCCAGATCAAAATGAGTAATACCCAAATCAAAGGCGGTACCAATCATATTTCGGCTGGTGTCATACTGTGTAACATCACCAAAGTTGTGCCATAGGCCGAGGGAAATTTTTGGCAACTGTAAACCACTGCGACCGCTGCGGGCGTATTGCATATTGTCATATCGTTTCGGGTTGGCTTGGTAGGGCATCATGTTTCCTCTAAGTTGCTTAGGCTGCTCAGTAGCTAGTGATTGTAGTTACTCTTTTGCTATCTGGATAACCAGCTTGCCGAAATTTTTGCCTTCCAGCAGGCCAATAAACGCCTGTGGCGCATTCTCTAGCCCGTCAATAATCTGTTCGCGATAGTGAATTTTTCCTTCTGCAACCCACAGGCTCATTTGCTGTATAAATTCACCATAGCGATGAGCATAGTCATCAAAAATGATGAAACCCTGCATACGGATCCGCTTTTTTAGGATGATGCTTTCCAGCAACGGGAGCCTGTCCGGGCCTTCGGGTAATGAGGTCGTATTGTACTGCGATATCGTGCCACAAACGGGAATTCGGGCTTTAGGATTCAACAGTGGAAGGACGGCATCAAAAATTTTACCACCAACGTTCTCGTAATAGACGTCAATGCCCTGTGGGCAGGCTTGAGCTAACCGTTTTGCCAAAAAGGGCTGTTGATGGTTGAGGCAGGCATCAAAACCGAGGGTGTCGACGGCGTGGCGACATTTTTCTTCACCACCGGCAATACCTACTACCCGGCATCCTTTCAATTTTCCTATCTGGCCTACCGTTGCACCAACCGGGCCAGTTGCCGCGGCGACCACCAACGTTTCGCCCGCTTTGGGCTGGCCGATATCCAACAAGCCCATATAGGCAGTGAAGCCAGGCATGCCAAGAATACCCAAGGCGTAAGACGGATGAGGAAATTTATCATCAAGCTTGAGCAGGTCATTGCCGTTTGAAATTGCATAGTCTTGCCACCCTGAACGGCTGACTACCCAATCGCCTGCCAGATATTCAGGATTATTTGATTTTTCTACCCGACTGACGGTTCCTCCGGTCATTACCTCATTGATTTCCAGCGGTTTGGCATAAGACGGCTCATCGCTCATTCTGCCTCGCATGTAGGGATCTAATGAAAGATAGACGTTGCGTAGTAATAGTTCACCTTTTTCAGGCGTTGGAACCGGACGCTGTTCTAGCCTGAAGTTATCCGGAGTAGGGGCGCCAAACGGGCGAGAGGCGAGAACAATACTGCGATTGATTTGTGGGCTCTGACTCATAATGACTTCCTTTATTGAAGATGATGAATGGGAAACGGAGCGTTTAATCTGACCGTATTGAATTTGAAAACGATATAAAGATGTAAGAGATATATGAAAAGCTACTCTTTATCATGGCCGATGAACAGTGATTACGTTTGCCGGCCAAATAGAGCGGATAAATACATTTTATGCTTTAGCCTAAGTATTAGATTAGAGCAATATTTTCAAACGGCGGACAAAAAAATGCCGCTGTGTCAGCGGCATGTACAAACCCGTTTTCTGTTACTCCACCAGTACCATGATATAGGCAAAGAACAGGGCCAAATGAGCAGTACCGCTTAATACGTTGGTTCTGCCGGTTGCGAAAGAGCTTTGGCATAAAAGTAGTACGCTGACCAGAATCACTATATTGGCCGGATCTAAGCCAAACACCAGATTTTGTCCGGTAAGCAGGGCGATAATTACCACGCAAGGAACCGTTAACGAAATAGTTGCAAGCACAGAGCCAAAAAACAGGTTCATTGCGCGCTGAACCTGATTCATCATTACTGCTTTAAGAGCCGCTAAACCTTCCGGTGAAAGGATTAATAGTGCAATCAGGAAACCAGTAAACTGCTTGGGGGCGTGCAGGCCGCTCAGCAGGGTTTCTAATGAACCTGCATTGATTTTTGTTATGGCAATAACGGCAACTAGGTGAATAACCAGCCAGAACCCATGCCATTCATTGCTATGCGCTGAAGGCTTTCCTTGGTGGTCATCGGGATCGTCAGATTCATCTTCGTGTTCATAAATAAACAGGTTTTGGTGGGTTTTTGTCTGAATGATCAAAAATACGCCGTACATGGCCGCTGAAATTAGAGCAACGAATATTAACTGCACGGTGCTGAACGTACCGCTGGCAAACATTGCCGGTAACACCAAAACAATCATTGCCAGCGGCATAATAGCCATCAGATATTGCTTTATGCCTGCCAGATTAACGTGCTGAGTGGCAAATTTCTGACCGCCCATCAGCAGCGACAGCCCGACTAACCCGCTGGTCACGATCATCACCACGGAGTAGAGCGTATCTCTCATCAGCGTTGGCCCTGCATCTCCGTTAGCCATCAGCGTTGAGATTAAGCTAACCTCTAGAATCACCACGGACAGGCTTAATATGAGTGAACCATAGGGCTCACCTAAACGGTGGGCCAGAACGTCGGCGTGGCGTACAACGCTAAAGGCACTGCCTAAAATGGCGGCCAATGCCAATAGGTTGAGTAACACGATAATGGCAAAGCTTGGGGTGTGTTGCAAAAACAACAGTACGGGAATGGTGATCATCGCCAGAATTAGCGAATATTCCTTATGGCGGGTTTTCGCAGCGGGAAGATGTTGGGCGTTATCCATATTTTTTCTCTATTGCTAAAACGATGATCGAGCCGTTAGGTTAAATTCTATCCGTGGTTAGAATAGGGGTAAACGAGGATACCCTGACTTAATATTAATAGAACATCATGAATTAGGAAGATAAATATCAGGCCGGTAGGCTAATTCGTCTGAAAAATGATTAAGCGTTACCGGCCCTGAGATACTGTTATTTGTTGTATAGAGATGGTATCAAATAGCGCTAAAATTGTCGTTAGAACTGCCACCGGGCCCAGGTAAACAGCACATTACCGTTGTTATAGGTTCCAGGAATATAGGTATTTTGTAGTGCAAATTTCTTATATTCGACGGAGAACAGCGGTAGCGGCAATGGAATGGGAATATAGCCGTAGTCGTGACGAGCAGTGACTGCAGCCGTAAAACCTAATCCTAAACGCCAGTCGTTGCTTTCACCAAAATACCAATTCTTTTGATAGCCATAGCCAACGATAGGTTCGATCTCGTTATGAGAGTCTTGGAACTCCATAGCATAAATAGAGTGCCAGTCGCCGTCTTCGTCGAATCTGGAAACGCCATAGCCAATACCCCAAGGCCTTTCGTTGTATTGGTCGGTCTTCTCTTTATCGTACATAAAACGGGCATGCCAAGTGTTTAATGGAACATACAGATCTCTGGTTGGAGAGTCCCACGTTTTCTGGACATTACTTTTTATTCGATCCCAAACACCATTATCCGCCGCATCATCGGCAATAACATTAAACGATAAACTAGCAAGCAAAACGGTTGCACTGATAATTGGTTTCATATAATTCTGTTTTCTCATCCTAATGTGTGTAGTGCGCATTTCCATACTTAGAACAGTAGCGCATGGCTTCGAGATTGCTTAGCCCACTAAAAAATCGCCATCATTATAATGAAACTACGGCGCTAATTCACTAAAAGAAGGCTATTTATGACTCAATTAACGCCGGTCCCGTGGTGATAAAAGGAGTAATTGGCTCAGCAATCAGCATGTTTTATCAGGAAGATAAAGCTCATAACGAGTGATATTCAACGGCGTACTGAACGGGATATACCGGCATAACTCTTTGAGCGACATTGATTTCATTTTACGATAAAGTAACCAAAGGGTTTGCAATCTGTTATCTAAATAATATGGAGTCTGCCATGTACGATCGTTATCAAGGCTTGATCTTTGATATGGATGGAACGTTGTTAGATACCGAAGCCGGGCATCGGCAGGCTTGGGATGAAGTTCTGGCAAAGTACGGTATGAAGCTAGATTTGGAAGCGATAATTCCTCTGAATGGCTCCCCGTCGTGGAAGATTGCCCAGTTTATTATCGATAGCTATCAGGTCGATATGGATCCTTATAAATTGGCTCAAGAGAAGTTTGATATCGTTGAAGACATTGTTTTAGCCATGGTTAAACCGTTGCCGATTGTCGATGTTGTTAAAGCCTACAAGGGTAAACGGCCAATGGCTATTGGTACCGGCAGCATGCACGGTTTTGCCGATCGGCTATTACAGCACTTTGGCCTGAGTGACCACTTCGTTGCCGTGGTTGGCGCTGATGATGTACAAAACCATAAACCGGCTCCCGATACCTTTTTGCGCTGTGCTGAATTGATGAAAGTGAACCCCGGTTCTTGTGTCGTATTTGAAGACGCTCCTTTTGGCCTCCAGGCAGCAAAATCCGCCGGTATGGATGCTATCGATGTGCGCAATTTGTGAGTGACGCTTTAGCGTTGTTTACGCTGTTTAGCAGTAGCTTTTTAAGCGCCACACTGTTGCCCGGTAATTCAGAAATTCTGTTAGTGACGTTGCTAACAACGGTAAAAACTAATCCTTTATTATTGCTGGTGGTGGCAATTATAGGTAATACCTTAGGTGGGCTGACCAACGTTGTTATTGGTCGTTTAGCTCCGGTACCAAAGCACCACCAACGTTTAAAATTAGCCATGACTTGGCTACAGCGTTATGGTTCTCCGGCGCTGTTATTAAGTTGGTTGCCCGTTATGGGCGATTTATTGTGTCTGCTGGCAGGCTGGCTGCGTTTGCCCTGGTGGTCTGTAACATTCTTTATGTTAGTCGGAAAGTCATTGCGCTATACCGTTGTAATGGTGATTACGCTTAAAGGTCTGTCTTTTTTTAGCTGAAAAGATGGTGTTACGGACACCGTGCTTTGCTTTGGCAGGTTATTTGAACATTGATAACGGGAGGTCGAATTGATCCCGGACGTATCGAAAGCGCTTTCTTGGCTGGAAGCGCATCCTCAAGTTTTAAAAGGTATTCAACGCGGTATTGAACGCGAGACGCTTCGCGTGACGACGGATGGTCAGTTAGCCACCACGCCACACCCTAAATCCCTCGGTTCTGCATTAACTAATCGTTGGATAACCACCGATTTTGCAGAGGCATTATTGGAGTTCATTACACCAGTTGATGATGATGTTGACCATCTGCTGGATTTTTTACGCGATATTCATCGTCACGTAAGCCGCGAGTTGGGCAGTGAACGCATGTGGCCTTTAAGCATGCCGTGCTTTATCAATTCTGAAGATAAAATTGAATTAGCCCAGTATGGCACTTCTCATATCGGGCGCTTTAAAACCCTGTATCGGGAAGGTTTAAAGAACCGCTACGGCGCGCTGATGCAGACGATTTCCGGGGTTCATTATAATTTCTCGTTACCATTAGAGTTCTGGCAAGCGCGGGAAGGGATTACTGACGCTGAAAGTGGTAAAGAGAAAATTTCTGACGGTTATTTTCGTCTGATTCGTAACTATTACCGTTTCGGATGGGTTATTCCTTATCTGTTTGGCGCATCTCCGGCTATTTGCTCGTCCTTTATTAAAGGTCGTGATGTCAAAATACCGTTTGAGAAGCTGAAGACCGGCGTATGTTACTTGCCCTATGCGACTTCGCTGCGTTTGAGCGATTTGGGTTACACAAACAGTTCTCAAAGCAATCTGGGAATTACGTTTAATCACTTAGAGACCTACGTTGAAGGGCTGAAGAAGGCCATTTCAACTCAGGCAGAACAGTTTAAGCCATTAGACCAAAAGAAAAATGGCCACTATCAGCAGCTTAACAGCAATATTTTACAGATAGAAAACGAGTTCTATGCACCAATCCGGCCTAAACGGGTCGCGCGTGACGGTGAATCTCCTTCAGATGCACTATTGCGCGGTGGCGTTGAGTATATTGAAGTCAGATCGTTGGATATCAATCCATTCTCACCAATTGGTATTGATGCCAATCAGGCTCGTTTCCTCGATCTGTTTTTGATCTGGTGCGCGTTGGCCGATGCGCCTGAAATGAGTAGCGATGAATTGCAATGTACACGCTACAACTGGAATCGTGTGATTCTTGAAGGCCGCAAACCGGGGCAAACAATCGGTATCGGTTGTGATGCGGCCCGTCAACCGCTTGATGTGGTTGGTAAATCATTGTTTGCTGATTTGCTTCGGGTTGCCGAAGTCTTAGATGGGGCGAATAATAATTCGCAATATCAGAACGTATGCAATAAATTAATATCATCTTTTGACGATCCTGAGCTGACATTTTCCGGCAGAATGTTGCAGGCGGTCAAAGATGTGGGCATTGGGCGTTTCGGTTTGGCGTTAGCTGAGCAGTATCGTCACATGCTACAGTCAGAGCCCCTGAAAGTACTGACTGAAGAAGCTTTAGAAGCAGAGCGCATTGCTTCAATTCTGCGTCAGGAAAAGATGGAAAAGCAGGATACTCAAAGCTTTGACGAATATCTGGCGGAACAAAATCGCCGATAGTTAGATAAAAGAAAGGCCACAGATCTAGTGGCCTTATAAAACATCTCTACATGAGGGATGATAATAACGAGTGTTGTTCTAATATGTAGGACTAGTGGATAGCGAAAAGGTTTCCTATTAAGTGCAAAAAAAATCATTTTTTTTAGGGGGTGTCGAAAATGCCACTGTTAGATAGTTTTGCCGTTGACCATACCCGCATGTTAGCTCCGGCCGTACGAGTAGCTAAAACAATGAAAACGCCTCACGGAGATACAATTACCGTATTCGATCTTCGTTTTTGTCGCCCTAATATGGAAATTTTGCCAGAAAAGGGGATTCACACCCTTGAACACCTGTTCGCTGGTTTTATGCGTGACCATATAAATGGTAACGGTGTTGAAGTGATCGATATTTCACCGATGGGATGCCGTACTGGATTTTATATGAGCTTAATTGGTACGCCGGAAGCGTCTCGGGTAGCGCAAGCCTGGGCGGCGGCAATGGCCGATATTTTGAAAGTACAGGATCAAAAGAAGATCCCTGAATTAAATGAGTATCAATGCGGTACTTATGAAATGCACTCACTGGAAGAGGCTCATGCTATTGCCGGCAACATCATTAGTCGCGGTATTGGCATCAATCAAAACGATGAACTTGCCTTGCCGACAGATAAGCTTTCTGAGCTGCATCCGTAATATTTGGTTGGTTAGGACTATAAACAAAAAGCCCGTGTACTTATCGAAGTACACGGGCTTTTTAGTCAGAATCACTGTTAGTTAGTAATATTGTTGTATTATTGGCTACTTACCAACGGTTTTACCCAGTGATTCACCGATTACTGGTTCGATCCGCACCTGCTTAATCATATTATTATTCACTTCAAGAATATCTATGACGTAATGCTTAAACTCAACGCGCGTGCCCGGCGGTGGGATATCTTCTAAAAATTCCAGCAATAGGCCGTTTACGGTTCGGGCTGCCGATGTGGGTAAGCGCCAATTAAAGGCCTTATTCAGTTCACGAATGCTGGCGCTGCCATCTACTAACACTGAGCCATCAGACTGTGGTATCGCCTCTTCAGCCAAAGAAGGGGACATTGAGGTGGTGAAATCACCGACGATCTCCTCAAGAATATCTTCCACGCTCACTAATCCCTGAATATCGCCGTATTCATCAACAATAATGCCAACTTTTTCACGATTACGCTGAAACTTCACTAGCTGAACGTTTAACGGCGTGCCTTCAGGAATAAAGTAGATTTTGTCAGCGGCCCTGAGCATGGTTTCTTTAGTAAATTCGCTTTTTTCCATCATGAGGCGGTAGGCCTCTCTGACCCGCAGCATGCCGATGGCATCGTCCAGCGAATCACGGTAAAGCACAATACGGCCATGGGGAGAGTGCGTTAGCTGTTTAAGAATGTCTTTCCACTCGTCATTGACGTTAATACCGATAATTTCACTACGCGGCACCATAATGTCATCGACGCTGACAACTTCTAGATCCAACACCGATAGCAGCATGCTTTGGTAACGGTGGGAGATCAGCGGATTAGACGCATTAACGATGGTACGTAATTCGTCTTTGCTGACCGCGTCAGTTCCCTTAACGTCGGAACGTAATCCAAACAAATGCATAATTAGGCGGGTAATACCGTTCAATAGCCATACCAGCGGCGCCATAATTTTTTGCAACGGCTTAAGCAACAGGCTGCTGGGAAAGGCAATGCGCTCCGGGTAGAGTGCGGCAACCGTTTTAGGCAATACTTCGGCAAAGACCAAAATAATGAAGGTTAGTACCCCGGTAGCAACGGCGACGCCCATATTGCCGTAGAGGCGCAGGCCAACAACGGTTGCCAGTGATGAGGCCAGAATATTGACTAAGTTATTACCGATAAGCACCAGACTGATTAAACGATCTGGTCGCTGAAGCAGTTTTTCTACTCGGCGGGCCTGACGGTTGCCTTTGCTGGCTAAATGGCGCAGGCGATAGCGGTTTAGCGTCATCATGCCGGTTTCTGAGGCAGAGAAATAGGCTGAAATTAGCACCATAATGACAAGAATGATAATAAGAGTACCGGTTGATACATCGTCCACCGATTTATGCCCTCAATGATTAGCGGTAATCCGTTAAGTTAACTATAAGGACTGATTGCCAAAAACCTAGCTTAGTGGGCTAAAATTTCCTGAATCAAGCGACTGCCAAAATATCCTAGCGTTAGTAAAAATGCACCTGATAGGCTAAACCACACAACTTTACGCCCGCGCCATCCTTTACGGTAGTGGCCCCATAGCAGGATGATATAGACCACCCATGCGATGATTGACAGGGTTGTCTTGTGGATATTTTCCCGACCAAAAATATTATCCAGATAGACCACACCGGTTATTAGCGTCAGCGTCAGCAGAATTAAACCAACCTGAGTGATGTGAAACATAATGCGTTCGATAGACAGTAAGGGCGGCATTTCAGACGTAAAACTTAACTTCTTATTTTTTAGCTGATAGTCGATCCAGGCAAGCTGTATGGCATACAACGCGGCAATAATCAGCGTTGCGTAGGAGAAAAGGGCTAGGACAATGTGAACTAGCAGCGTTGGGCTATCTTCCAGATGCGTAATAAATTCCCACGGACTGAAGCTGGCCAGCGCAACGTTTATGATCGAGAAGCTATAAACAATGGGCAGTAAAACCCAGCCGCGATCTTTTGAGGCGACAAAGGTCATGATGCTGCTAATCAACAGGCTGGCTACGGAAGCCATGTTGAGCAAACTTAAATTTTGCCCATAATCGACATCAAAAATGCTTTGCTGTAGCGTGATTGCATGAAAAATAAGTGCAAAGACGGCTACGATCAGCGTCCAGCGACGATGAAAGCTTTTTTTTCTAAGCAGGCTTGGAATGACTAGCCCAAGGCTGGTTAGATAAGCGAGTAGTGATAGGATGGCAAAAACGGGCATAATGTTGATGTTTGTATAGGCCATGGAAAAAGTATTACCAGTATAGCCTTAGTGACGCCACCCTCCAACAGTTCTCAGCAAGTATCGATAACAAGCCTGCGTATTGTTCGTGTTATACTCGCTAAAATTAGTTGCCGCCTTGGCGGTTTATCATAACGTTGAGCATGAGACAGACGATGTTTGAAAACTTAACCGACCGATTGTCGCACACGCTGCGCAATATCAGTGGCCGCGGGCGGCTAACTGAAGACAATATTAAAGATACCCTGCGTGAAGTTCGCATGGCTTTACTTGAGGCTGACGTCGCTTTACCGGTAGTTCGAGATTTTATTAGCCGAGTTAAAGAGAGCGCCGTAGGGCAAGAAGTTAATAAAAGCCTGACTCCGGGTCAGGAGTTCGTCAAAATTGTCCGCCACGAGTTAGTGGTGGCTATGGGCGAAGAAAATAATGAGCTGAATTTAGCCGCTCAGCCTCCGGCGGTCATTCTAATGGCTGGTCTGCAAGGTGCAGGTAAAACCACCAGCGTAGCCAAGCTGGCTAAATTCTTAAAAGAAAAGCAAAAGAAAAAAGTATTAGTCGTTTCCGCCGACGTTTACCGCCCTGCGGCAATCCGTCAGCTCGAAACGTTGGCTGAAGCCATTGCTATCGATTTCTTTCCGTCAGACGCTCAGGAAAAGCCGGTTGATATCGTTAATAGAGCATTGCAGCAGGCTAAGCTTAAGTTTTATGACGTTTTAATTGTCGATACCGCCGGTCGTTTGCACGTAGACGAAGCAATGATGGACGAAATCAAACAGGTTCATGCCGCGATCAATCCGGTTGAAACCCTGTTTGTGGTCGATGCGATGACCGGTCAGGATGCTGCGAATACGGCGAAAGCGTTTAACGAAGCGTTATCGTTAACCGGCGTGGTTCTGACTAAAGTTGACGGTGATGCCCGCGGTGGTGCTGCGTTATCAATACGCCATATTACCGGCAAACCCATCAAGTTTCTTGGCGTTGGTGAGAAAACTGAAGCGCTGGAACCTTTCCATCCGGATCGCGTTGCTTCGCGTATTCTCGGCATGGGCGATATGCTCTCTCTTATTGAGGATATCGAAAGCCGCGTTGACCGGGAGCAGGCCGAGAAGCTAGCCACTAAACTGAAGAAAGGCGATGGTTTTGACCTAACCGACTTCCTCGATCAGCTCAAGCAAATGCGCAATATGGGCGGCATGGCTAATATGATGAGTAAGTTACCCGGAGCAGGTCAGATCCCGGATAACGTTAAATCTCAGATGGATGACAAAGTGCTGGTGCGAATGGAGGCAATGATTAACTCCATGACTCATAAAGAACGCGCTAAGCCTGAAATTATTAAAGGCTCTCGCAAGCGCCGCATTGCGACGGGTTCAGGCATGCAAGTGCAGGACGTCAACCGTTTGCTTAAGCAGTTTGATGACATGCAGCGCATGATGAAAAAGATGAAGAAGGGCGGTTTAGCCAAAATGATGCGCGGCATGAAAGGTATGATGCCGCCAGGGTTCCCGGGCCGTTAATGGCGAATGTCGCAATCCGCTAAAACAAGCCCCCTTTAGTCATCGGCTAAAGGGGGCTTGTTACATTAAATCTACGTAATTAATTCAGCCAGCAATGCTGCACGCTTTGGCAGATCTTCAATAATAATAGTTTCGCATTCTGTACGAGGGCCTGCTCCGGTAGCGCCAAACCATCTAACCTCGGGATCTCCATTGCCGATGAGTTGTACACCATAGCCGAGAATAATTAGCGCTTATTATTCAGTTTTAGTTTTTAATTTAATTTATTACTAAGTTTAAACTCCAATAGATGAGATACTCTGGCATTGGCGATTTAATTTTAGAGTCAGTTTGTTGAATTATCAGCAATGCCGGTTAAATTCAGGCTTTCTTTTAATGCAGAATCACTAATATCGGGCGCTTTAAGTTGCTTTTTGCGCCAGAATGAGTAAAATTTTCGGGCTTTTTATATTGCACCGGACCCCGTTCCTCGATGGGGGCCGTGTGTTTTATTAACTAAAGAGGATGTTATGGTAACAATTCGTTTAGCTCGTGGCGGCGCAAAAAAGCGTCCGTTTTATCAAGTTGTTGTGACCGACAGTCGTAATGCGCGTGACGGTCGCTTCATCGAACGCGTAGGCTTCTTCAACCCGCTAGCAGCTGGTCAAGCAGAACGTCTGCGTTTAGATCTGGACCGTATCAGTCATTGGACTGGTCTGGGTGCTACCGTTTCTGATCGCGTTTCTTCGCTGATCAAAGACGCAAGCAAAGTAGCAGCATAATTTGTCTGGGTGGCAGCAATGAGCAAACTACTAAATCCAATAGTTCTCGGGAAACTGGGCTCTACGTATGGTATTCGGGGTTGGCTCAGAGTTTTTTCATCCACCGAGCAGTCTGAAAGCATTTTTGACTATCAGCCGTGGTATATCCAACAGGCCGGTGAGTGGCGCGTTGTAGAGCTGGAAAGCTGGAAACGTCACAATCAGGATCTGATTATCAAGCTGAAAGGCATTGAAGATCGTGAAGTTGCTAATGCGTTAACCAATCGCGAGATTGCCGTTGATGCTGAGCAATTGCCTCCGCTAGAAGAGGGCGATTACTACTGGAAAGACCTTATGGGCTGCCGTGTAGTAACAACCGAAGGCTATGAACTGGGTAAAATCACAGACATGATGGAAACCGGTTCAAACGACGTTCTAGTGGTCAGGGCTAACCTGAAAGATGCTTTTGGGGCAAAAGAGCGCTTAATCCCGTTCTTGGATGGACAAGTTATCAAGAAAGTCGATCTCACTGCTCAACTTGTTGAAGTAGAGTGGGATCCTGGTTTCTAGCTCCGTAGCTGATGCGTTAAGCATCAAACGGTAGTAGCGGATGGAACGTTAACTATGTGGATTGGTGTAATAAGCCTGTTCCCCGAAATGTTTCGCGCGATTACTGATTATGGAGTAACGGGCCGAGCAGTAAAGAATGGCCTGCTGAGTGTAGAGTTCTGGAGTCCTCGTGACTTCACATACGATCGGCATCGTACCGTTGACGATCGCCCTTATGGCGGTGGTCCGGGTATGTTGATGATGGTTCAACCCTTACGGGATGCCATACACGCAGCAAAAGCAGCGGCAGGCGAAGGGGCGAAGGTTATTTATCTTTCGCCGCAGGGGCGCAAACTTGACCAACAGGGTGTTTGCGAGCTGGCAGCGAATCAGAAGTTGATTTTGATTTGTGGCCGGTATGAAGGCGTGGATGAGCGCGTAATTCAAACCGAAGTTGATGAAGAATGGTCTATCGGCGATTACGTACTCAGCGGTGGTGAACTTCCCGCGATGACATTGATTGACTCAGTTTCCCGCTTTATTCCGGGCGTTCTGGGGCATCAGTCGTCAGCAGAGGAAGATTCGTTCGCCGACGGTCTGTTGGACTGTCCGCACTACACTCGTCCTGAGGTGTTAGATGATATGGAAGTCCCGGCGGTTTTACTTTCGGGAAACCATGAATATATTCGCCGCTGGCGCATGAAACAGTCGCTGGGTCGAACCTGGCTTAGAAGACCTGAGCTTCTAAAAAGCCTAGCTCTGACTGATGAGCAAGCAATGCTGTTGAAACAGTTCCAACAGGAACACTCGCAGCAAGACTAATAAGGGAAGGGTAACCGTTCCCGCAGTTTCAGTTTACCTAGGGTAAGAGAGAAATTATGAGTAACATTATTAAGCAAATTGAACAAGAACAGATGAAGCAAGACGTACCTGCATTCCGTCCAGGTGATTCTCTGGAAATTAAGGTATGGGTCGTTGAAGGTACTAAAAAACGTCTGCAGGCATTCGAGGGCGTGGTTATCGCTATTCGTAACCGCGGTCTGCACTCTGCATTCACTGTTCGTAAGATTTCTAACGGCGAAGGCGTAGAGCGTGTGTTCCAAACTCACTCTCCAGTTATTGACAGTATTACTGTTAAGCGTCGTGGTGCCGTTCGTCAGGCTAAACTGTACTATCTGCGTGAGCGTACTGGTAAGTCAGCTCGTATCAAAGAGCGTCTTGGTAGTAAAGCTTAAGCAACATCCAAAGCTATTAGTTATATCTGGGTCTGGCTATTGCCAGACCCTTTTTTTATCCGTCAGTAACAGGATAACCGCCGAGGTTATACCCATCCCTTTGCTCTAAACTCGGTCAGAACGCTGACAAAAGCGGTCATCTCTTCCGGTGTTCCCAGCGTCAGTCGGTTCCACCCTCTGGCGGGTAGGAACTCTCTTCCGACGAAAACGTGGTATTCCTTCATTCTATCCTGATAGGTTTTTACCTCTCCGTTAACCTTATGGAAAATAAAGTTAGCCTGAGAGGGCAAATAGGCCAAACCGAGTTTGTCTAACGCGTTAACCACAATTTTTCGCGATGTCTCTATAGAGGTCTTGCTGATGGTCAGGAAGGTTTTGTCCTCTAATGAAGCGAGTGCTGCAACGGCACCGGCGGCATTAGTATTATCCAGGGAGACAAAGGGTTCAATTTGCATGATTAAATCTGGATGGGCGACCGCGTAGCCAATACGCAGACCGGCTAGTGCATAAATTTTTGAGAAGGTTCGGGTAACGATAACGTTTTTATTATCTTTAGCAATGAGCTCAATGCCGCTACGAAAATGCGGATCGGTAACAAACTCGGCATAGGCTTCATCGAGAATAAACAGCACTCGCTCTGGCGCTGATTTGATCCATGGGTCGATTAGGTCTGCAGCCGTGATGGTTGCGGTTGGATTATTTGGGTTGCACAGGTAAACAATCGAATAACCGGGGAAGTCATTCGCAGTTTTTTTCATCGTTTCAATGTCAAATGCCAGCTTTTCCGTCAGCGGTATTTTAATGGTTGGTACACCGGTGGTTTTAGCGTAAAGCTCAGCGTAGTTAAAGGTTGGATCGGGTGCGATAACCTGTACTTGCTTTCCTGCTTTTTGAGCCCGGTAAATGGCCATCTGAATGGCAGCCTGAATAGATTCTGATGACCCATTGCCCAGAGAGATTTGATTTGTATCTAACTTATGGGACTCTGCAATTTTTTCAATGAGCTTTTCTCTGGCAGCATCAGGGTAGCGAAACGAAGTCGGCAGAGCGGCAATCACGGCCTGCTGAGCTTTCTGTGACATGCCTAACGGATTTTCATTGAAGTTAAGTAATAACGGCTGCTCTTTAGTTGGCTGGAGCAACAGTTTTGTTGTTTTGTCGCCCGTTTGATTGTCGGTACTAGCCTTCGCGGTACTGGTTATTAAATTTCCGAACGTTAGCCCGCCCAGCAATAATCCAGATGATTTTAATAGGGTGCGTCTGTCCATGAAGTTTCTCTCTATTGTTGGTTTTATTTGTGGCCGCAAATAGCGGGCCCAACAAAATTAGCGAGTTCTGCGCACAATGTAAATACGAGCGACCGAAATGGTCAGATAATGGGGTAATGAGAAAGGTGATGACGCTGAGGAAATGGGCAATTTATCACCATATATCAATCACTACCTAGAGCGTAGTGATTGATATATTGGGAATAATTGATAATTAATCTTTGATATTATTGGTTTCAATAATTCGTTTAACTTTATCTGCCTGCGCTGGTAAATTTAACTGACGATAGGCATTTTCCATCAGCGGTAACGCTTCACGGGTTGCCTGAGAGTTAGGATAATCACGCAGCATTTGCTCAACGCGATTAACTACTGCAACATAAGCGCCGCGCTTAGTGTAATATTGTGCAACTGAAAGCTCATAGTTAGCTAAACGGTTATGTAAGAAAACGAGGCGCTTTTGGGCATCGGCCGAATAAGCACTTTGCGGATAATTTTGAACTAACTGAGTAAAGTCACGGAATGCATTACGGGCATGCTGTGGATCGCGGTCAGAACGATCGATACCAAAGAAGCTTTGTAAGGTATTATTGTCAAACGCCATGTCGGTCAGGCCGCGCATGTAATACACATAGTCGATGTTCGGGTGCGTTGGATTTAAACGAGCGAACCGTTCAATAGTTGCTTGCGCTAACGGCAAATCGTCTGATTTATAGTAAGCGTAAATTAAATCTAACTGTACTTGCTGTGAATAAGGGCCAAAAGGATAGCGGTTATCTAACGCTTCTAATTGGGTTATGGCTGCACGGAAATTACCGCTTTGTAGCTTTTCTTGGGCGGTTGAATACATTTCTGACGGTGGATTATCAGGAATGGTATCCGACGAGCAACCTGCCAACGCCAGGCTTAATGTGGCAGCAGCCACTAAATATTTCATACGCATCATGACGTTTTGCTTATCCTCAGAATGTTGTTCAGGGAGACTATCCGTTAAGCTCCCAATAAGTACAAGGTACAATACCATATTATTTTAAACGGCTTTACCGTCAAAACCCAACTTAAAACTTAAGAAGTTATTTATGTCACAGCAAGTACAACTTGAAGCAACGGTTGCCGAATCGCAACTCGGACAACGATTAGATCAGGCTTTGGCCGAATTGTTCCCTGATTATTCACGTTCTCGCATAAAAGAATGGATTTTAGAAGAGCGCGTTACGGTTAACGGACAAATTGTAGCCAAACCTAAAGAAAAAGTATTGGGTGGAGAGTGTATCTCAATTAACGCGCTGATCGAAGAAGAAGCCCGTTGGTTAGCCCAAGATATTCCATTAAATATCGTTTATGAAGATGACGATATCATTGTTATCAATAAACCGAGAGATTTAGTGGTGCATCCCGGTGCCGGTAATCCTGATGGAACCGTGCTGAATGCACTACTTTACCATTATCCGGCAATTGTTGATGTACCGCGCGCGGGTATTGTTCATCGTTTAGATAAAGATACGACCGGATTAATGGTAGTAGCCAAAACGGTTCCTGCTCAAACTCGGTTGGTCGAATCGCTACAGGCACGTGAGATTACCCGTGAATATGAAGCCGTTGCTATGGGTACCATGACGGCTGGCGGAACGGTTGATGCCAATATTGCACGTCATCCGACCAAACGCACCCATATGTCGGTGTATCCGATGGGTAAACCGGCGGTAACGCATTATCGGATTATGGAGCATTTTCGTGCCCATACTCGTTTGCGTTTACGTCTGGAGACCGGAAGAACTCACCAAATCCGCGTTCATATGGCTCATATAACTCATCCGCTGTTAGGCGATCCTCTATATGGCGGTCGCCCTCGGTTACCTAAAGGCGCTTCTGACGATTTTATCCAGACTCTACGTGGATTTGATCGTCAGGCACTGCACGCCATTATGCTGCGCCTGCATCATCCGATCACCGGTGAGTTGATGGAGTGGCACGCACCGTTACCGGAGGATATGGTGCAATTAGTCGCTGCTCTGCGTGCCGATACTGAAATATTTAAAGATGAGATGAATTGGTAGTGATTCCGTTGCTTAAGCCCGATGGTACTTTGCCCGCTGGCGTTCATGCCTTCAGCACAACGCGTAATGGTGGCGTCAGTCAGGCACCTTACGACACGTTAAATCTTGGTGCTCACGTTGGTGATGATGCCGGTTTAGTGTTGCAGAATCGTCAGCGGTTAGGTCAACAGCTTGGCCTGAGTCAAGATATTGTCTGGCTTGAGCAGGTTCATGGTACCGATGTTTTATGTTTGGAACACACTCTCCCCGATGTTTGTATGGCTGATGCTTGCTATACCCGAACGCCGGGGCAAGTTTGCGCCATTATGACCGCTGATTGCTTACCGGTACTTTTCTATTCGGTTAAGGGTAATGAAGTCGCCGCTGCTCATGCGGGGTGGCGTGGGCTTCAGGCCGGCGTTCTTGAACATACCTTGGCGCATTTTATCGCCCAGCCCGTGGATATCATTGCATGGCTTGGGCCGGCTATCGGGCCTCAACGGTTTGAAGTTGGGCCTGAAGTACGGCTGGCGTTTATGGATATAGATCCTAACGCGGAGCGTGCATTTTGTGCCAGAGGTGATAAATATTTAGCTGATATTTATATGCTGGCGCGCCAGCGTTTACAGGCTGCGGGCATCTCTCGGGTGTATGGCGGTGACTATTGTACCGTTAGCCAACCGGAGCTATTTTTCTCTTATCGGCGAGAAAAGAACACTGGTCGAATGGCCAGCCTTATTTGGTTTGATTAACCGTTTGTATCCTTTCTATTGCTTGATACGTTTCAAGAGTATTCATAATATATATTGACTTTACCCTTGAAAAGCGCATCAACAGCCTCATCTATACTGCATAGCAACATGTTAACCCTACTCTGGAGGTGTTATGCGTTTGGATCGTCTTACCAGCAAATTTCAGCTCGCCCTCGCTGATGCTCAATCGTTAGCGCTGGGGCGTGATAATCAATTTATAGAGCCTATCCACCTGATGAGCGCGCTATTGTCTCAGGAAGGAGGAAGCATTCGCCCGCTGCTGACTTCAGCCAGCGTTGATGTTAATCGCCTGCGTAGTGATTTAGACGATGCGTTAAGCCGCACGGCTCAGGTTGAAGGCACCGGCGGTGATGTTCAGCCATCGAATGAACTGGTACGTATTTTAAACCTTTGCGACAAACTGGCGCAAAAGCGAAATGATAAATTTATTTCATCAGAACTATTTATTCTTGCTGCATTAGAAGAACGCGGCCAGCTGAGCGATCTGCTCAAAAAGGCCGGGGCCACCGGCAGCAAAATGATTCAGGCCGTCGATCAATTAAGAGGTGGTGATAGCGTGAATGATGCGAATGCTGAAGATCAGCGCGAGGCTTTGAAGAAATATACCATCGACCTTACCGAGCGCGCAGAGCAGGGTAAGTTAGATCCGGTAATCGGTCGTGACGAAGAGATTCGTCGTACCATTCAGGTATTACAGCGCCGGACTAAAAATAACCCGGTATTAATCGGTGAACCGGGCGTAGGTAAAACCGCCATTGTTGAAGGCTTAGCCCAACGTATCATTAATGGCGAAGTCCCTGAAGGGTTGAAAAACAAACGGGTACTCTCTTTAGATATGGGCGCTCTGATTGCCGGTGCAAAATATCGCGGTGAGTTTGAAGAGCGGTTGAAAGCCGTACTTAGCGATTTATCTAAGCAAGAAGGCAACGTTATTCTGTTTATTGACGAACTGCATACCATGGTCGGCGCTGGTAAAGGCGATGGGGCGATGGATGCGGGTAACATGCTAAAACCGGCCCTTGCCAGAGGGGAATTACACTGCGTTGGTGCAACTACTTTAGACGAGTATCGCCAATACATTGAGAAAGATGCTGCATTAGAGCGTCGTTTCCAAAAAGTGTACGTAGCTGAACCTACGGTTGAAGATACCATTGCTATTTTGCGTGGGCTAAAAGAGCGTTATGAACTACATCACCATGTACAGATTACCGACCCTGCAATCGTTGCTGCGGCCACTCTGTCACATCGTTATGTTTCAGATCGCCAGCTACCGGATAAGGCCATCGATTTAATTGATGAGGCCGCGTCCAGCATTCGTATGCAAATAGACTCTAAGCCTGAACCGCTCGATCGTCTGGAGCGCAGAATTATCCAGTTAAAGCTGGAGCAGCAGGCGTTATTAAAAGAGTCGGACGATGCCAGTAAGAAGCGTCTTGAGATGCTTAACGATGAGTTAGAGCACAAAGAGCGTGAATATTCTGAACTGGAAGAAGAGTGGAAAGCTGAAAAAGCGGCGTTGTCCGGAACTCAGACCATTAAGACTGAACTGGAACAGGCAAGAACAAGCTTAGAACAGGCTCGCCGGGTTGGCGATCTGGCGCGAATGTCTGAGCTGCAATACGGTAAAATTCCTGAGCTTGAAAAGCAGCTAGCCTCGGCCATGCAGTCCGAAGGTAAGACCATGAAGCTACTGCGTAACCGCGTTACCGATGCGGAAATTGCCGAAGTATTGGCTAAAGCTACCGGCATTCCGGTTGACCGGATGTTGGAAGGGGAGCGCGACAAACTGTTACGCATGGAGCAAGATCTCCATCATCGGGTTATCGGGCAAAACGAGGCGGTTGAGGCCGTATCTAACGCTATTCGTCGTAGCCGCGCTGGATTATCCGATCCCAATCGGCCGATTGGTTCGTTCCTGTTCCTTGGCCCGACCGGCGTGGGTAAAACTGAACTAGGTAAGGCATTGGCAAACTTTATGTTTGACAGTGATGACGCCATGGTACGGATCGATATGTCTGAGTTTATGGAAAAACATACGGTTTCTCGTTTGGTGGGCGCGCCTCCGGGATATGTTGGTTACGAAGAAGGCGGTTATCTGACCGAGGCTATCCGTCGCCGTCCTTATTCTGTCATATTATTGGACGAAGTTGAGAAGGCTCACCCGGACGTATTTAATATTCTGCTTCAGGTATTAGATGATGGTCGTTTAACCGACGGACAGGGTCGTACCGTCGATTTCCGCAATACTGTGGTGATTATGACCTCTAATCTGGGATCGGATTTAATTCAGGAGCGCTTTGGCCAGTTTAGCTATAGCGAAATGAAAGATTTGGTTATGGAGGCTGTAAGCCATCACTTCCGTCCGGAGTTTATTAACCGTATCGATGAAACGGTGGTATTTCATCCGTTGGCAGAAAGCCAAATTATGTCGATTGCCCGTATTCAACTGGCGCGTTTATACAAACGTCTGGAAGATCGAGGCTATATGGTTAGCATTACTGATGATGCGCTGGCGCTGTTATCGAAAGAGGGTTTCGATCCGGTATATGGTGCCCGTCCGCTGAAAAGGGCTATACAGCAGGAGATCGAAAACCCATTGGCTCAGCAAATTCTGTCAGGAAAGCTGCTGCCGGGCGTTCCCGCTGTTTTAGACGTTGATGGCGATAAGATTGTGGCCAAACAGTAATGATTAACCGGTAGAAATATAAAAGGGTGACGGTCGGTCACCCTTTTATTTTGTCTGAATCCTGTAGCGTTCAGCCGTCGGACGCATTTTTTATTTTTTCCCAACTCAGACCAAACCGGACTAAATATTTTCTTAATCGGTCAGCATCGTTAGGATGCTGTTTTTGTTGGCGGGATACTGCGAATAGCTTTCTTCCGGCTTCCGACAGGCTTGAACTTGTCCGACAAACGTCAATAACAGATTTCAACTGATAGCGGTCGAACAAATCAATGGGTTGCTCTAACTCCGGTAATAAGTTGCTTTCAGTGGTATATCCCCAGCTATTCTGCAGGCGTTCTATCTCATCGGACACGACCGAATCGGTAATTCGTCCTGATTCAGCCAGCGTCGCCATGCGGGTTACTGATGCTCCTAATTCCCTGAAGTTACCTGACCATAATGCGTCTGATGAAGTCGCAAACGACAGATATTTACGCCTAGACTCCGCGTTAAACCGGCTTTGCTCACCCTGTTCTCTGGCAAAACGGGCCAGTTCATAATCGAGATTTGGCTCGATGTCTTCTCTACGCTGTGCCAGCCCCGGTAGCTTATAGGTCCACAGGTTAATGCGCGCGTAAAGGTCTTCTCGAAACAGGCCTTCACTGACCTGCTTGCGTAGGTCCCGATGGGTTCCGGCAATCAATTGGAAGTGACTTTGTACTTCTTTATCGCTGCCAAAAGGAAAGAAGCGCTTTTCTTCAATTGCTTTAAGCAGCATTGCCTGCTCATCCAAACCGAGCTCTCCGATCTCATCTAAAAAAAGCATGCCATTATCTGCGGCCCTAAGCAGGCCGAAGCGATCGGTTTGAGCACCGGTAAATGCACCTTTAACATGGCCGAATAGCGTCGACATTGCGCTATCACCGCGTAAAGTTGCACAGTTTACTTCTACGAATCTCCCGCTAATTTGGTGTTTGTCTAACTTTAATTCGTAAATACGATGGGCTAGAAATGATTTACCCGCCCCCGTAGGGCCAATCATCAGGATTGGAGCTTTTGACCGAATGGCAACGCGTTCGATTTCTTCAATTAAACGGTTGAATATCGCATTGCGGGTTGCTATACCGGCCTTTAAATAGGAAACAGAGTTCTCACTGATCTGGCGAAAGCGGGTAGAAATTTTATCGTATCGGCTGAGATCGAGATCGATGGTGGCGTAGCTACCGGCAGGGTCTGCTGCTTGCGCTTCACCTTTTCTTTCTCTGACCGGCATCGTTTGGACCAGCTTAGCCGGTAAATAGCGCGCTTCAGTCAACAAGTACCAACATATTTGTACGACGTGGGTGCCGGTAGTGATATGAACTAAGTATTCTTCATTTTCAGGATCGAAAGGGTAGCGTTCGGCAAAATCTAATAGCGTGGTATAAACCTCTTCAATATCCCACGGATCGCGCAACACGATAGGAACCAGCTTAACCTGTGTTGACGGTGACGCTTGAATAATATCCTGAGCAACTTGCTCAGCCATTACACGATCTTTTGACTGATGTAGCAGTTCTAGCCGATCGATAGGAAAGCCGGTTTGCTGACAAAGGCCTACCGTAGGACGCCATTTGTTCCATCGATTCTCACGCTTTCCGCGCTTGTCTAATACGGTTCCTAAAACGCCAATAGCGACCCGTTTCATCATTTATCCTTAAATATAAAAGCTATCTCAAAGAATAAGATATTTCATGGCAGAGTACGAGACCTCTAATCACCATAGCGGAGTAATTTATATAATAAGTATTATTATCAGTTGGTTATTTTATGTTTGGCGATGTTGGCATAGTATTCGCAATGCTATATTTTGTAGCATCGTTTTCTGATGCCTGAATGATGAAAGAAGGAACAGCATAATGAAAAAGGATTTACTTTTAGGTCGGCTAAATTTACCTGCCAGCGATCATCCAGTTTCAGACGAAATGCGTAGCCGAATACTTGCTGAGTTAAAGATTATTGAAGAGAAATTTAACGTAGCGATCCTCTATGCCTGCGAGTCGGGTAGCCGTGGGTGGGGGTTTGCTTCTACGGATAGTGATTACGATGTACGCTTCATTTATGTACATAAAGCCGAATGGTACCTAACCGTTGAAGCGGGGCGTGACGTTATTGAACGGCCGTTGGATGATGAATTAGATATCAGCGGTTGGGAATTACGTAAAACGTTAGGGTTGCTTAAACGGGCAAACCCAACGCTGCTAGAATGGCTGGATTCCCCTATTGTCTACCGGGAAGATAAGGTATTTATGGACGAGCTTCGCCTGCTGGCAAATGAATTTTTTTCAACTGTCCGAGCCAGATATCACTATCTATCAATGGCGAAGAAAAACTTCCGCGGGTATCTACAGGGCGATACTGTCAGGTTGAAAAAATACTTGTATGTATTACGTCCATTGTTAGCCGTTAAGTGGATAGATGAGCGGGCCAGCGTGTCTCCGATGCCATTCTCTTTGCTATTAGATATTCTTAATTCTGGTGAATACGGTGAGTTAATCGCTGAGATTGATTACCTGCTGGAGGTCAAACGGGCAAATACCGAATCTCAGTATGGTGAGAAGCTGGTGCATATACATAATTTTATTGAACAAGAGCTAGATAGGTATGGCTTAAACGCTTTTGATGCAGATAAAGATGAGCATCTTCCCGATGTTTCTGTACTAGATAGCCTATTAAGAAAATGCGTGATGTCCTAATTTGAAGCACTAAATCAAAGAGCCCTGAGAATTTCTAATGTGCTCCTTTTCATAGTTAAGAATAATGGCGCAATAGTTAAGCTGACCATAAAGGCTGATAGGCAGGTAACAATTATCATACCTAACGGATGGCTGGGGTATACCCCAGTCATCCTAATCGCAATAATGATTAATGATAGGCATGCAACGCTTAACCAGTATTCAAGCGAAATAGTGCTGGGAACGGTATCCGATTTCGGCATACGAAGTAGGTAAATAAAAATGATTAATCCGCCCAGCAAGGTGCTTGTGTGTTGTAAGACTTTAGATAGGGCGACTGGATAGTGAAATAGATCTAGAGTGGTTAACGCATAGTTAAAGTGTGTGACAAAAAATGCATTCTGGTGAGTAAAGCTATCCCAGAATAGATGAGAGAGGATACCGAACATAATAGAAAGAAGCAGTTTTGATTTATTATTTTTAACATATGGCATCCACTTAAATTTGGTTATAGGTGATAAACGGTATTGTAAAAAGTGGGGTAGGTTGCTTATCAATGTATTTCTAATTAGATAATGGAATAGAAAAGTCATCAGTAAGGCTACAGGAATATCAAAAAAGAAGATGCCGGGTAATGAATGACTGTAAAGGCTTTTCACTTCCATTCTGAAAAAATATTCAAAATCCGGCACTATGCTGCCAGCAATCATTCCGGTCATGGAGAATTTTCGGGGTAGAAATGAACCAAAAGGTAAAACAATCGCCGGATGAGCAAAGGTAAATGGCATAGTAGACCTTGAATTTCGATGATGAACTAATGCCGATACTCTGTTTGTGCTGTGTGAAAATAAAATGAAGTAAAAACTAATTCATGGTTCTAAATTGTTCAATGTGACCGTATTACTCGATAAAAACCATTCTTATGGTGAATAAATAAGCGCTTGGCTTACTTTTTTGAATTAACGCTTGCCAGATGATTCTCAGACCCTATAATGCGCCTCCACTGACACGGCAAACCGCCGTTCAGCGCGAGGCGTTCAGGCAAAAATCTCAGATTTAATCCTTGACTCTCCGGCGGGTTAGCGT